>DYJA01000044.1 GCA_020723345.1 Candidatus Aquidulcis sp.
TGGCATCGCGCCGGGCGCAAGATTTCGTACGATTTCAGTCACCGCGCCAAGCCGGAACAAATCGCGCTCTTGCCGTACGTCACCGTCGCATTTTTTTCTGGACAACACATTGAACCGGCGGACGCGCGCGAACACGTTATCGCGTATCAACGACAAGGCGCGCGCGTCGTCGTGATGACGTTCGGCGAAAACGGGAGCATCGCGTTCGACGGCGCGCGCGAATATCGTCAGCCGGCGGTACCGGCGCAAGTCGTGGACACGCTCGGCGCGGGCGACGCGTTCCAAGCCGGTTTCATCGTCGAATACCTCAAGACCGGCGCGGTTGACGCGGCGTTGTCCGCTGGCGCGGCGCGCGCGGCAAAGGTGTGCGAGCACTACGGCGCGTTCGGCTACGCGCACGCGGTTGATATGACCGACCCGCGCATCAAACAATAGACCGCTGACCGCCGACGACCGACCGTGTAAATGAGTCGGCGGTCTGCCGTCGGCGGTCGGATTCTTCGAGGAGAACGACTTTATGCAATATATGATTGGCGTTGATGTCGGCGGCACGTTCACCGACTTGACGCTCGTGGATGTCGCGGCGCAGCGCGCTGCGATCCACAAAGTGCTTTCGACGCCCGCGGACCCATCGCGCGCGATTATGACCGGCGTTACGGAATTGCTCGCACGCGAAAAAGTGGTTTTCGGGCAGGTGGATTATTTTGGGCACGGCACTACCGTCGCGACGAACGCGCTCATCGAGCGTAAAGGATCGAAAACCGGTTTGCTCGTAACGGCGGGGTTCAAAGATTTGTTGGAGATTGGACGCCAAACACGGCCTGCGCTTTACGATCTCCAAAAAGAAAAACCGTCGCCGCTCGTTCCAGGTCATCTCTGCAAAGAAATCCCGGAACGCGTATATCACAACGGCAGCGTGCGCAAGCCGATTGATGTCGACGCGCTCAAGCAAGCCGTCACCGAACTTCGTTCCGCTGGCGTCGAATCGATCGCGATTTGTTTCCTGTTTTCATTCATCAATCCCGATCACGAAAAGACCGCGCTCGCGGTTGTCCGCGAAATTTTTCCTGAGGCATACGTCACGGCATCGCACCAGGTTGTGCCCGAGTTCCGCGAGTTTGCGCGTTTGAGTACGACCGTCCTCAACGCGTACCTGGGTCCGGTGATGCGCCGCTATTTGGGCAATCTGCAAACCTCGGTGCGCCAAGCGGGGATTCGCCAAGACCCGTACATCACACAATCGAACGGCGGGATTTTGTCGCTGCAAGAGAGCATCGCCTCGCCAGTCCGCACGGCGGTCTCCGGTCCGAGCGCGGGCGTCATGGCAACGTTGCAACTCGGTCGGCTCGTCGGTCTCGACAATTTGATCACGCTCGACATCGGCGGCACGAGCGCGGACATTAGTTTGATCCATCGCGGACAACCCTTGCTTTCGATGGAGCGCGCCATCGAAGGATGGCCCGTCCGCATTCCGATGCTCGACATCGTGACGATTGGCGCGGGCGGCGGCTCGATTGCCTGGCTCGATGCCGGAGGCGCGCTCAAGGTCGGTCCGCCAAGCGCGGGCGCGCACCCAGGTCCCGCGTGTTACAGTTTTGGCGGCGAACTGCCGACGGTGACCGATGCGAACGTCGTGCTGGGTCGCATGAATCCGCAGCGGATCCTGGGTGGGCGGATGACGTTGAAAACGGAACTCGCCCAAAAAGCGATTCAGTCGCGGATCGCGCAACCGACAAAACTCTCGCTGCTCGACGCGGCGAATGGAATGATTGATGTCATCAACGCGAATATGGTGCGCGCGATGCGTTTGGTCTCGGTCGAACGCGGGTACGATCCGCGCGAGTTTACGATGGTCGCGTTCGGTGGCGCGGGTCCCGTTCACGCGGTCGCGCTCGCGCAAGAACTCGGCATCCCGCGCGTCCTCGTGCCCCCCGCGCCGGGGACGCTTTGCTCCCTCGGACTGCTCGTCACCGACATCCGCGTCGATTTCGTGCGTAGTTTGTTGCTCAAACCGACGCGCGACGCGCTACCAAAAATCGCGCGTGTTTTCGACGAACTCGTCGCCGAGGGTCGCCGCGCGCTCGACAAAGAAAATGTTCCCGCCGCGCAACGCCGCTTGACGCGTTGGATCGAAGCGCGTTATCAGCGCCAGAATTTTGAATTGCCGATTCCGGTTGAGGATGCGGACTTGACTGAAGCCGGGCTTGGGCAACTCGCCGAAAAATTCCACGCCGAACACAAACGACTTTATGGTTACGCGCGACCAGACGCACCGGTCGAATTCGTCAATTTTCGATTGACCGCGATTGGCGAACTGCCCAAAGCGCCGATTCCACTTTGTCCCGCGCGCAACGGCAACGCGCCGACGCCGTTCGGACGACGCGAGGTGTACTTCAAGGAAGCGGGCGGATACGTGATCGCCGCGCTTTACCAGCGTGACGATTTGCGCGCGGGCGATTGCATCACTGGTCCCGCGATCATCGAGCAGATGGATGCGACGACGGTGCTCCCGCCGCAAATGCCGCTGCGCGTTGACGCGTACGGCAACTTGATGATTGACGTGAAATGAAAACATCGACCGCAAAGCATGTCCTGAGCTTGCCGAAGGAACGCAAAGAACACCAAGAGAAAAAAATGAAACCAGGCGCCCTTCGCGTCTTTGCGGTGAAAAGATTTTTGGAGTGAAGCATGTCCTCTTTGCATAATTCGCCGATGGATCCCGTGACGCTCGAAGTACTGAGCAATCGCTTGCTCGCGGTCACCGAAGAAATTAGCGTCGCCCTGATTCGCACATCCTACTCGACGAACATCAAGGAACGCCGCGATTGTTCGACCTGTGTGTTCGACGCGGCGGGACGAATGATTGCGCAAGCGGAACAAATTCCGATGCACCTGGGTTCGCTGCTGGGCGTCGTTGAAGCCGTCTTGAAAAAATATCCCGCCGACCAACTGCGCCCGGGCGATATGTTCGTGACGAACGATCCGTACTCGGGCGGCGGCACGCACTTGCCGGACATTACGATGGTCGCGCCCGTGTTTCTCGAAAACCAATTGATCGGCTTTGTGGCGAACATCGCGCACCATGCGGATCTGGGCGGCAAAGTGCCGGGCAGTTCGTCGGGCGACGCGACGAGCATCTTTCAGGAAGGTCTGCGGATTCCGCTCGTGCGGATTTGTCGCAACGACGAATTGCTCCACGACATCGTTGAATTCGTGATGCTCAACAGCCGTACGCCGGAGGAACGCGAAGGCGACCTGGGCGCGCAAGTTGCCGCGAATCGCGTCGGCATTCGCCGCTTGATCGAAGTGGTCAAGCATTACGGCATCGAACGCTACAACCAAGCCGTCGGCGCGCTGCTCGATCACGCGGAAGCGATGATGCGCGCGAGCATCAGGACGCTTCCATCCGGCGTTTATTCATTCACCGATTACATGGACGACGACGGCGTCAACCTGGGTGTGCCCGTGCCAATTTCGATCAAGGTCACGATTGACGGCGATCGCGCCGCGGTAGATTTCACCGGCTCGAGCGCGCAGGTGGCGGGTCCGATCAACGTGACGCTCAACGGAACCTGGGCGACTGTGTTCTATTGTTTCAAGGCGTTGGTCGGTCCGACGATTCCATCGAATCACGGCATCTATCGTCCCTTGCGTTTGATCGCGCCGGAAGGGAGCGTCGTCAACTGTCGTCCGCCCGCGCCGGTCGGCGGACGCGTGGACACGTGCCAGCGCATCGCGGATACGTTCTTTGGCGCGATGGCATCCGCCGCGCCCGCGCGCGTGATCGCGGCGAGTAACAGCAGCGTGACCACCGCGACCTTCTCCGGCATTCATCCGGAAACCGGACAGTTCTATGTTTATCTCGAAACGATTGCGGGCGGGCAAGGCGCACACTCGGCGGGCGATGGTTTGAGCGGCGTGCAAGTTCACATGACGAACACCTCGAATCTGCCGATCGAGGCGCTCGAACGCGAGTACCCGTTGCTCGTCGAGCGGTACGCGCTGCGGACCGATTCCGGCGGCGCGGGAAAATATCGCGGCGGGTTGGGCATTCAACGCGACATTCGCGCGCTGCACGACGGCGTCACGTTTTCCGGTTTTGCCGATCGTCAGCGCATGGCGCCGTGGGGACTCGACGGCGCGGGGCAAGGCGCGGTCGGACGATTTCTCTTGCGGCGCGCCGATGGCTCGGAGTCGAAACTGAATTCCAGAGTTTCGGATACCCCGCTCAAAGCGGAAGATGTGATCAGCGTGCAGACTCCGGCAGCGGGCGGTTATGGCGCGGCAATCTTGCGCGATCCAAAAGCGGTATTACGTGATATAATCGAAGGCAAGGTTACCGTGCGCGCGGCGTTCGAGTTGTTCGGCGTGGTGCTGAACGAAAACGAAACTGCGATTGACGAAGAAAAGACGCGGCAAGCGCGCGCCGCGCGAATGTAGCAAAAAAATCAACACCATGAGCCAATTTCTGATCCGTCGTTTGCTAATTTCCTTGCTGTTGGTTCTCCTCGTCGAGACCATCGTCTTCAGTTTGGTGCATCTCCTCCCCGGCGATCCTGTCATGATCATCCTGGGTTCGGAACGCACGCCGGACCCGGCGGTGGTGGAAGCGGTGCGCGTGCAACTGGGTCTCGACCAACCCTTGCCGACGCAATACGCGCGCTGGCTTGCCGGATTGGTCCAGCGCGATTGGGGAACTTCGCTCGTGGATGGCTCGCCGGTGTGGGACACGGTAATCGAACGACTGCCGCGCACGCTCGAACTGGTGACAGTCGCGATGATGCTCGCCACGCTCCTCGGCGTGCCGATGGGAATCGTCGCCGCGCTGCGCTGGAATCGCGCGCCCGATCGTGCGCTTTCGATCCTGGGTGCGATCGGCATTTCGTCGCCGGTTTACGTCGTCGGTACATTGCTCGTCCTTCTGTTTGGCGTCACCTGGCGTTTATTACCGACGGCGGGTTACGCGCCCTTCGACGAAAGTTGGACGGAACACCTGCGCCGCCTGACCTTGCCCGCGATTACGTTGGCACTCGGTCCGATGGCGATCATCACGCGGATGACGCGCTCGAGTATGCTCGAAGTATTTCACCAAGATTACATCCGCACCGCACGCGCCAAGGGTTTGCAGGATCGCCTCGTGGTGACGCGGCACATGCTGAGCAACGCGTTGATCCCCATCGTCACTGTCATCGGTCTGCAAATGGGGACGCTCATCGGCGGCTCGGTGCTGGTGGAGTACATTTTCAATTGGCCCGGGCTGTCCACGCTGCTTGTAACCGCGTTAGGACGGCGCGATTATCCGGTGGTGCAGGGCGTGATCCTGACTTCGGCAAGTCTCTTCATCATTTTCAACACGATCGTGGATATGCTGTACGGCATTCTCGATCCGCGCGTGCGTTATTCGTAAACGCAATCCTGGCAATGGTGCGGCGATGGCGCGAAAAATTCAACGCTACTTTTGGCTCTGGCTCAGCGGCGCGATCATTTTGATCGTCGTTCTTGCCGGTGTCTGCGCGCCGGCGCTTACTTCGCGCGATCCCTTGGCAATCGATGCGTTGCGCGTTTTGCAACCGCCCTCCCCGCAAAACCCCCTCGGCACCGACGAGTTCGGACGCGATGTGCTCAGTCGTTTGTTGTACGGCGCGCGCCCTTCGCTGATTGTGGCAACAGGCGCGACCACACTGGCAATGCTCCTCGGCGTGTTCTTCGGCGTGAGCGCCGGATATTTTCGCGGCAGGATCGAACAGATCATCATGCGCCTCGTCGACGCGCTCTTGTGCTTTCCGCCGATTTTGTTGGCGATGGTCGTCGTCGGACTCCTCGGTCCCGGCGTTACCAACCTAATTATCATCATCGGCATCTTGTATTCCACGACCTTCGCGCGTTTGTCTTATGCCTCGACGCTGCAGGTCAAAGCGATGGAGTACGTGACCGTCGCGATCGCGGTCGGCGTTGGAAATCAACGGGTGATCTGGCGGCACATCATACCCAATATTCTTTCGCCATTGATCGTGCAAGCCAGTCTCACCGCCGCCGCGACAATCTTGCTCGAATCAGGGTTGAGTTTCTTGGGACTGGGCGTCGTGCCGCCGACGCCATCGTGGGGTTTGATCATTGGCGCAGCGCGCAACTACATGTACCAATCGCCGCTCTACGTGGTGTGGCCCTCGCTCTTGATCGCGGGCACCGTACTGGCGATCAACACCTTCGGCGACACCCTCCGCGATTTTCTTGATCCGCGACTGCGCAAATGGATGTGAGTTGAAATAACAATTCATCCGAAGCACTCGCGGAGGTCAGGAGGATGATGGGAAGATTGGACAAACTGGGATTCTGTCGGATCTGCTCGAGGATTTGCATGCCATCCGGCGCGGGCAACTGGAGATCAAGCAACAAGAGATCAGGCGGTCGCGAACGGAGTGCTTGCAAACCTGTTGCGCCATCGAACGCTTTGCGTAATTGAAGTTTCTGGTCGGATGTGTCCAACATCCGATCAACCAATTGGGCGAACCCAGGATCATCGTCAATGATCAAAATATCTTGGACTGGTCCGCTGTTGGCGATTTCTTGAAGTAGTTGCTGCGACGTGATCGGTTTGCTGAGCAACGCGCGTACCGATAATGCTTTGGCGATCTACGCCCGGCTTGGCAACGCGCAATGGATGACCGGCACGTTCGCGCCGCCGGGCAGAGTCGGCGATTCAGTTTCTTCTTGTTGCGCGTTAATCACGCCGCCGTGCGGACGCTGCGCGATTTGATGCTCGTTGATCTCCGCGACGTTCGCGATTTGGACGATCTGGCAACCGGGCAGATGCCGTTCCATCATCGCGCCAATCGCCGGATCGGGATCGATCAGCATGAGATCGAATTGCGCCGCGCTGGGCTGCGCCGCCGCTGACGCGCGTCTCTCCAAGGGACGCCATGCCGCCGTCGAGGCGATGGGCAGCGCAAAACTAAATCGCGACCCCATGCCCACCTCGCTCTCCGCCCAGATTCGTCCCCCGTGCGCCTCGACAAAATTTTTGCTGATCGTCAACCCCAAGCCCACGCCACCCTGGGCGCGGCGCGTGGAGGTATCGGCTTGAAAAAATTCATCGAAGACGTGCGCCAATTTATCCGGCGCGATACCTGTGCCCGTATCGCTGCCCGACACGATGCATGGTCTTCGCACTGACTCGCTTCGACGAGGACTTGCCCTTGCTGCGTATAGCGTTGGGGCATCAGCAATGAATTTGCGGTAGCACCCCACTCAAGGTTACTGTTGGCAAACTCAGGAATTGCGGTTGCTAGAAGCGGTACGTCCTCCACGAGTATGATTCGATGCAATTGACCGCATCACTGAACAACGGACACTGAGCTTGGAGCCACGAGTTGCTTCAATCCGACTGACAGCGAAAGACGAGAAATTCTTTGGGTGGCGCTTACATTTGGTCTGCACGCCACAGGGCGAACCTGTTCGTTTCACGCTGTTGCCTACGTCTTTGCACGATCTAACGCCGCTACACGAGTTAGCCGATGCGTTCCCTGAAGGGGCACGTCCGTTTGGAGACAAAGGTTACATCAGTGCCCCGGATGCGGCGGCGATTTTGGATGCCTGCGGAGTGCGGACCATTGCTCAACCGCGCGACAACATGGAGGCGCTGGATTGGGCAGACGAGTTCGATCTGCGCCTCTATCTCTCCTGATTTTGACGTGCCGCGCCCAATCGAGCACAACCTTGCCACACCTACATCGCAATCTCTCCCCAACTTTTTGCGCGACGGAGCGGCAACCATGCTCGCCAAAGTCACCAGTTGCGCGGTCGTCGGTCTCGATGGCGCGCGCGTAGACGTCGAAGTCGATGTTTCTGGCGGACAAAGCGGCTCTACGATTGTTGATCTGCCTGATCGTAACGACTTGCAGCGTGTCAACTTGAGGACATTGACGACATTGGCAAAGTTTCTGTTCCAACACACATCAGTCCGTACAGTGGAACCCCAAAGCCGTCAGATGCTCCATTTGGCGTATCTACCGCCAAATAGTTTTGCATATTTTCTCGTGCATGCCGCAAAACGGTAGCAGAAAATTCCGCGTGCTCGTCCAGCCCTTCGATTGTGTTCACATGCACTTTGCTGATTCCATCTCCATCGTCGTCGCGTGCCCGCTCATTCTGACCATGACAAACAGTGAAATGGGAACGCAGCAACCCACATACGCTCTTGTTTCTTCTCCCGTGACCTTTGACAAGCCGTGCCGTTTGGGGAACATTGACAGTCCGCAAAATTGTGCTATAATACAATTGTAATTACAACATTACAACATTACATTTATATAATTTGTGTGGCTATGTCAAGTGTTTGCCTCATCAGACAACACATTTGGTTTCGGAGCGAGCCGTTGGATTATGTCAGTTCGAGTTGATCTCAGCCCGATATTGAGAAGGAAATATCGCCCGGATTATGACCCCGACAAAGGGTTGATAGTCGACGATGGGGCAGGCAAAACTCTAAATCAGATCGTCCAAGGACTTGGCATACCACTTGACGAGGTAACCTCTGCTCTGGTCAACCACCACGTTGTGCAGCCAAGTTATATCGCAAAAGACGGTGACTGGATTCTGCTCACTGTCGCGATTAGCGGCGGTTGAGTGGGGCAAGTCGACAGTCATCACCAACGAAGAAACTTGTTGAGGAGGTAAAGTGCACAACATCGCAACGGACGTTGCTACACATTCGGTCGAGTCACTCACGCTATCCGACAACGTTATCCGGCTCATCATCAATGACGAGATCCACCAACTCCGTGTCGAGCCGGACTGGACGCTGCATTATCTCATCCACGACCGATTGGGACTGACCGGCACCAAGACGTTTTGCGACCGCGGAGCATGTGGGTCCTGCACCGTAATTCTGGATGGACGACCGGTCCTCTCCTGTATGACGCTGGCGATCGAGTGTGACGGCAAGCGGGTCGAAACGATCGAAGGGATCGCGGCGAAACAACATCCGCTGATTGATACCTACGTCAAACATCACGCGATGCAGTGCGGCTATTGTACGCCGGGCTTTATCGTGACTGCCAAGGCACTGCTCGACCGCAACCCAGACCCGACTGACGAGGAAACCCGGCAAGCTCTGGCGGGCAACTTATGCCGGTGCGGCACTTATCCTCAGCATCCGACGGCGGTGCGGGAAGCGGCGCAAATCCTCAGGAAAGGGTGATGACCATGGCGCAAGAATCGGAAACTCATTTACCAGGAAGTTATCAGCGTCTGCGAGCGGACGGACAATATCGCGTTGGTGCGGAACCGACGACGATCGCGTTCAATCACATCGGCAAGCGGGGTGAGCGGCGCGTGGATGGTTACGAGAAGGCAACCGGCAAAGCGCTTTACACGCGCGATATGGTGCTGCCGGGCATGTTATTCGCGCGGGTAATGCGCTGTCCGTACGCGCACGCCCGTATCAAGCAGATGGATACTCGCAGTGCCGAGGCGTTACCCGGCGTCAGAGCCATCATCCGCTACGATGACCCGGAGGTCAAGGGTCGCGCGCTCAACGGAAGCTATTTCGCGCAAGGGTGGGCGCGTCCAAAACTGGCTGGCTGGGCGCTCAAGCCGGTTCACCTAGTCCTGGCGGACGAGGGCTGGCATGAGGGTCAGCCGATGGGAGTCGTCATCGCCGCCGACACGGAAGCCATTGCCGAGCAGGCGTTGCGACTCGTCCGCGTCGAATGGGAAGAGCTGCCTTTCGTTCTCGACCAAGAAGATGCGCTCAAGCCGGATGCGCCCGTTTTGCGACCTGGGGCAACCAGCAATGAGATTCACGACCCGCGCAAGACATTCAAGTTTGGCGATGTGGAGAAGGGCTTTCAGGAAGCCGACAGGGTCATTGAATTCCAAGCCCGACGGCGGGCGCACTTGTGGGCTGGCGCAGAAATGCCCAGCGTCTTGGTGCGCTGGCTCGACGGCAGGATGGAATTGTGGGTGCATGAGCAGCAGCCCTATCACGCCAAGCAGTTGCTGGCTGAATGGCTCGACATCGGCATGGATCAAATCACCATGAACACGGTCTATCAGGGGTGCTCGTTCGGGGGGCGCGGAAATCCCGCCAACCACTCTGAAAACGGCATGAACATTTTGGCGACCTTGCTATCCAAGAGAACGGGTCGCCCAATCAAAATGCTGTATGACCGGCGCGACACGTTTTTTGGCGAATCGGGCGACATCGCGACCAGCTACTTTAAGGTGGGCTTTAAGAACGATGGAACGATCACAGCCGTCCAGATGAAAAACATTTTCGCGGTGTACGTGGCTGCGACGGGCGTCGATCATCTGGTGGAGAATACCAAGATCCCCAACCTGTCTTGCGAGGCGATTCCGGTGGACGTGAGCATCGGACCCGCTTGGTGGGCGCGCTGTGAGCATTTACCCAGTTGCCTTTCCCTGACGCTGGTGTTCGATCATGTGGCGGCTGAACTGGGGATGGATCCCATCGAAGTGGCACTCAAGAACGACGGCAACCACGGTCACGACGTAAGCTATCTCTTGCAATACATGCGCGAGCACGGCTTTCCAGAACGCGATAGTCTCAAAGAGTGCATTGAGATCGGCAAGCGCGCTATCGGCTGGGACGAGAAATGGCATCAGCCCGGCGCGAGGAAATTGCCCAACGGCAAGTTGCACGGTATCGCGTTCACCTGGGATCACAACTGGGACGATTCGCGCGGCACCGGTTCCGCCGCGGTGATGATTGAAAACGACGGCTCGGTCAACATCATCGGGCAACACGTAGACATTGGACCGAATCCCTGGACGCCGCTCTGCCAGATTGTCGCCGACGAAATCGGTGTACCGTTTGAAAGCGTACACATCAAACCGTGGACGTTGGATACCGGCTTTGCGCTCATGTCGCCCGACGGTTCCGCAAACCTGGTCGCGAACGGCGCCATTGTCCGCAAGGCGGCTCAAAAGGCAAGGCGGATGCTGCTCGAATTAGCCGCCGAAGTGTTCGAGGTTGCTTGTCCCGAAGAACTCGACATTCAAAACGGCGCGATCTTTGTCAAAGCCGATCCCGGTCGAACCAAGACTATCCGGCAGGTCGTGACCAAAGCGATGCCGATGCACTGCTCGGGCGCATTTTGGACGCAGCCGCCTGTTCTCGCCTGGGCGTGGCATGCGCAAGGCATCTGGGGACAAGCCGACGAAACGGGACGACCGCGCCTGTGTCGTCAGGCGCACTTTATGGAAGTGGAGGTGGACCCCGACACCGGGCAGGTGGACGTGACCCGTGTGGTCAATGTCAACGACGTCGGCAAAGCCGTCTCGCCCGAAGCCGTCGAAGGGCAAATGTACGGCGGCACGATCCTGGGTGTGAGCCGGGGACTCATCGAAGAGATGGTTTGGGATCCGCGGACGGGCGTGCTGCTCAACGGCAACTTGCTGGACTACAAGTATGCCACCGCCCTCGACTGCGGTCCGATTGACACGTGCTTCATCGAGACAGGGTTGGGGCATGGACCGTACGGAACATGCGGGATCGGCGAAGCAACCCCAACGATTATTCCCGCGCTGCTAAGTCCTGCGGTGTACAACGCGATTGGCAAATGGGTGGACGATTTTCCGATCACTCCCGAAAAAGTGCTGCAAGCGCTCGGTAAGATCTAGGCGATCGAGTACGACGAAGGAAAATATTTGGAGGGCAACTAGATGAGAAAGTTCAAACACGTCAATGTTTCAACCATAGAAGAAGCGGTTTCAGCCCTTAGACAATCCGGGGAGACGGCGAAGGTCATTGCCGGCGGCACGGACTTGATTGGCGAGATGAAGGACGACATATTGCCTCAATACCCGGAGGTACTCGTCAACCTCAAGACGATTCCGGGCTTGGAATATATTCAGACAGACGGCACTGGTCTCAAAATCGGCGCGATGACTCGGCTTGAGGATATTGCCAAGGATCAGACCATCAAGAGAGAATATGCTGCTTTGGCAGAAGCGGCGCGCAGAGTGGCATCACCGCACATCAGAGAGATGGGCACGATCTCAGGAAACATCTGCCAAAACAATCGGTGCTGGTTCTACTGGGTGCAGGGTAACCGGTTCAACTGTATGCGGAAGGGTGGTCGGATCTGTTATGCGATAGCCCAGGAAGACAGATACCATTCTATATTTGGCGCTGCTGACGTAGGCAGTACGCCTTGCTCTTCGGATTGCCCCGCTCATATTGATATTGCCGGCTATATGGAGAAAATCAGGGAAGGTGACATGACCGGGGCGGCTGAGATTCTTCTCGATTCCAACCCGATTCCGGCAATAACGGGTAGAATCTGTCCGCATTTCTGCGAAGAAGAGTGCAATCGGGGTGGACTTGACGAGGCGATTTCCATCCGATCGGTGGAGCGTGTTCTGGGGGATTACATTCTTGAGAATGTGGACAAGTTCATACACGCGCCTAAAGCGGGCGATAAAACGGTGGCGGTTGTTGGCTCTGGACCGGCGGGACTATCCGCTGCCTATTACCTTACGAAGACCGGATACAACGTGACTGTATTTGACCGAATGGAACAAGCCGGAGGTTTGTTGACCTACGGTATCCCAGGATACCGGCTCCCCAAGACGGTGGTCAAGAAGCAAATACAAGTTTTCGAAAGGGCGGGGATCAAATTCCAACTGAACGCCGCGCTCGGCAAGGAAATCACTGTAGCCGAACTGGCGCAAAGCTTCGACGCTGTCTTTATTGCCTGCGGCACGTGGAAAGAAAGAGCGGCTGGTGCAAAGGGCGAGCAAGCCATGACCTCCGGTTTACAGTTCCTGGTGGAAGTAAACTGCGGACGGGCGAAAGAGATGTCCGGCAAAAAAGTGGCGGTCATCGGAGGCGGCAACGTGGCGGTCGATGTGGCGCGCACATTGTTGAGACTGGGCGCTGAGCCGGTGATGATCTACCGCCGAACCGAGGCAGAAATACCGGCGATCAGAGAGGAAATCGAGAATGTCAAGCAAGAGAATATCAAGATCGAGTTCCTGACAACGCCTACGGAAGCAATTCGGAACGGCAACCAGGTCGCCCTCAAGTGCGTAAGGATGAAACTGGGTACTCCTGATGAGTCCGGGAGACCGCGACCTGTACCGATTGAAGGTTCAGACTTTATCATGGAATTTGACGCAGTTATGAAGGCGATTGGGGAAGGAGCGGACACTTCCTGTCTTCCAGCCGAATTTCTTGATCAGCAAGGACGTTTAGCGGTAGACCAAGCCACGTATTCCCTGGCGAAGAATGTCTTTGCCGGCGGTGATTTCGTCACCGGGGCGGCTACCGTGGTAGAGGCGATTGCCGCTGGCAGGAAAGCCGCCGGCTCGATAGACCAGTACCTCGGCGGTACAAAGAAAGAAAAAGTTGAGCATGTTGGCGCGCTGAAGACATTCAACAGTGCTTATCTCGAAAAGACAAACCGAGTGAAATCGCCGGAACGCTCCGTGGAGGAGAGGATCCACACTCTCGACGTTGAGGATATTGCATCAATAGAGATTGAGGGCGCGGAAGCAGAGGCAAACCGGTGCTTTAACTGTGGCTGCGTAGCCGTGAATCCGTCGGATGTCGCACCGGCGCTAGTCGCCCTGAATGCCACGATCAAGACAACCAAGCGGGTGATTGCAGCAGATGATTTTTTCATGGTGGGTCAAGACCGGACGACCGTTCTCGACGATGATGAGATCGTGACCGAGATTCAAATTCCCAAGCCGAGCGCGGATGCGAAGAGCGTCTTCATCAAATATGCGCTGAGAAAGTCAATAGATTTTCCGATCGTCAACTGCGCTCTGGTCGCGGAGATCACGGGCGGCAGTGTCAAGTCAGCGCGCATCTGTCTTAATTCGGTGTACAACAATCCTTATCGAGCGACCAAAGCTGAGGAGATGATTGCTGGCAAGGTGATCGACGAATCAACTGCCGAAACAGCCGGCAACGCTGCTGTCACTGATGTTTGCCCGGCGCTGAAGAGCCGATACAAAATACCAATCGCCAAGACATTGGTGAAAAGGGCATTGTTGGCTTGTAGGTGATTCTAGCAGTCTGCCGGGGATTATCAGATCCGATTGGAGTTTAGGGAGAGTCACATTGAAAGAGATACGGCTTCATGGACGCGGTGGTCAGGGCGCGGTGCTGGCTGCTGAATTGATGGTTGTTGCCGCATTTGAAGACGGCAAGTATGGGCAAGCGTTTCCCGCGTTCGGCGGCGAGCGTCGGGGCGCACCGGTGCAGGCGTTCGTACGTTTGGATGCGCGCCCGGTGCGCGTGCGCTATCGCGTCAATCAGCCGGACCACGTCATCATCCTTGATCGAATGTTGCCGAATACGGTGGATGTGTTATCGGGTCTCAAGCCGGATGGACTCGCGTTTATGGACAGCGAAAAATCTCCGGCGACTCTGCTCTGGTCTGTGGACGCTCCAGTGTATGCCGTTCCAGCTACACGCATCGCGCTTGAGGTGTTCGGTCAGCCGTTCGTCAACCCGGCGATGTTGGGCGCGTGGGCGGCAGTCACGCGCGAGGTCAGTTTGGAGGCAATCCAACGCGCGTACCAACATCGCTTCCCAGGTTCCCTGGGTGAAAAAAATAGTCGAGCCGCGCAGAAGGGCTATGATTTTATTCGCGCCGGAGCAACCCCGGTGCAGGTCAAGAAATCTGAGCAGACGCCGGGTGGTGTGATTAAATGGAATAGGGAGGAAGTCGCCGGCGTGCCGGGGCAGCCACTCCACTTTGCATCCGTCGTCGCGGCGCGCACCTCGTTGGCATACCCCACTGGCAGTTGGCGATATAGTCGCCCGGTGGTTGATCCCGCGGCGTGCAACGGCTGCGGCGTATGCGAGACGTTTTGCCCGGACAGCAGTCTGATGATCGTGGACAAGCAAGCGATCGTGGACTATGGATTCTGTAAGGGCTGCGGCATCTGCGCGGAAGAGTGCGCGCGCAACGCGATTCAGATGGTGATCGAGGAGGCGTGAGATATGGCGCATGGCAAACTTTCCGTCATGGAAGGATCGATGGCAATCGCCCAGGCGATCAAGGCGTGCCGCCCCGACGTCGTCTCGGCTTACCCCATTACACCCCAGACGCACATTATCGAGTCCCTCGCGCAGATGGTCGCCAATGGCGAACTGGATGCCGAATATATTCGCGCGGATTCCGAATTTTCGGCGGCTTCGATTTTGGCTGGCGCAAGCGCGACCGGGGTGCGCGCTTACACGGCATCGTCGTCGCAAGGATTACTCTTGATGACCGAGGTGATCTATTATCTCGCGCGCACTCGATTGCCGGTCGTGTTCACCGGGGCGAATCGTCAGGTCACCGCGCCAATCGGTTTGCAGCCCGATCATCAGGATACGATGAGTTTTCGTGATGCGGGCATCATCGAGTTGTATGTCGAAGATGTGCAAGAGGCATACGATACGCATTTGCAAGCATTCAAAATCGCCGAGGATCACGATGTTCTGTTGCCGGTCATGGTGTGCGTGGATGGCTTTGTCCTGACGCATGTGTACGAACCAGTCAAAACTTTCGAGCAAGCCGATGTGGATGCGTTCCTGCCACCGTACGATCCTGCGCATTATATGACGCCTGAAAAGCCGATGGTGTTCGGTTCCGGCACCGACGACTTGAACACGATGGAATTTCATTACATGAATCATCAGGCAGTGTTGCGCGCCAGGGACAAGATCGAAGCGGTGGCGCGCGAGTATGAAGCGATGTTCGGTCATTATCACGGCGGCTTGATTGACACGTACGCCACCGAGGATGCAGAAGTGATCCTCGTGGCGATGGGTTCTGTGATCGGCACACTGCGCGAAGCAGTAGATATCTTGCGTGGCGAAGGCGTCAAGGTGGGCTTGATCAAAGTACGCAGCTTCCGCCCGTTCCCAACCGAAGCGCTGAAACAAGCCGTCGGTCGCGCGGGCGCAGTGGCAGTCTTCGATCGCGCGCTCTCATTCGGATTTCAAGGTGTGCTTGCGACCGACGTCAAGACGGCGCTCTACGACGCGCCACATCGTCCGCTGGTGTTGGGTTTGATGGCTGGCTTTGGCGGGCGCGAAGTCAACCTGGACACGGTGCGCGAAATCGTTCAGCGCGCTCGGCGCGCGTTAGACGCCGGTCGCGTTCCGCACGAGGCGGAATTCATCGGCTTGAAGACCGAGACGCTGCCGCAAGTTTTCGTATGAGGTATGTCATGGATGAAAGCATCATAAGCAAGTACGATGAAATGTTGTTCACGCCGGGGCACCGCGCCTGCCCAGGTTGCGGCGCTTCGATTGCGGTGCGCGCAATCTTGGAAGCGACGGGACCGGATGTGATCGTGGTCAGTCCGACGGGATGTGTGGAAACTTTTACCGCCCAATATCCCTACTCGCCTTGGGGCGTGCCGTGGTTGCACGTTCTGTTCGAGAATGCCGCCGCGGTCGCGTCGGGCGTCGAAGCAGCGCTCAAAAAGCGCGGTCTAGCCGACAAAGTCAAGGTCATCGTCATTGGCGGCGATGGCGGCACGCACGACATTGGCTTGGGCGCACTCTCCGGGATGATGGAGCGCGGTCACAACGTAACCTATATCTGTTACGACAACGAAGCATACATGAACACGGGCGTGCAACGTTCCAGCGCCACGCCGATGGGCGCATCAACGATGACCAGCCCGGCAGGCACGCTGGCTTGGGGCAAGGAGCAGCCCAAGAAAAATCTGCCCGCCATCGCATTGGCGCACGGCATCCCTTATGTTGCGACGGCTTCGATTGCGTTTCCGAAAGACCTGACCCGCAAGGTGAAACAAGCCCTGGCGATCAAAGGTCCGAAATACATCGAGGTACACAGTCCATGCCCGATCGGGTGGGGCTTCGACGCGGCGCAGACTATCGAGATCGCCCGGCTTGCCGTCCAGACGGGTCTCGTGCCGCTTTACGAAGTCAGCGAAGACCAGCCACTCCAAGTCCGCAAGTTACCCAAGCGCGTGCCAGTTGTCGAGTATCTACGACTCCAAAGGCGCTTCCGTCACCTCTTTGAGGCGGAAGGCAGACAGGCATACCTGAATCTCATTCAGGCAATCGCCGATGAAAACGTAATTCGCTACAAATTGGGTGAGCAAAACAGTGAAATTGACCAAAATTGATCTTGACAAAGGCAAAAATTGTGTTATATTTATAAGTAGTAATGTAATTACAACACTACAACACGACCTATTTATTGACGTGTACAGTGACAGCCATTGGGGAGGTGCGCGGAAAACCACGAGATATAAAAGACTTTCGACAATAATTTTGGACACTGATAAACACAGATGCACACAGATTGAAAACCTAGAGATCAGTGTTAATCAGTGTTAATCTGTGTCAAAATTCTGGATTGGGTTTATTTCCGATAATGTCTAAACTTTGACACGTTGGGCAGATTGAGCAAGGTCAAAGTCGGGTCATTCTGGATAACCCACTTTCGTCTGGGCGCAGTCAAGCAATGAGTCTTGCCGCGAATTGACTTTGCAAATCGCTTGTGAAGCATGTCATCCTCTGCGCGCGGAGGAGGGCTGAAGAAGGAGGTGCAGCCAAAACAGATTACTCAATGTGCTCGCTGCATAACTATTGTGAATCAACTGTCACCAACTTTTCAAGGAGGAGAAGCATGAGAAGAAAAATGTTGAGCATCATAGCAATGCTCATCTTGTTCTCTGTCTTGGCGGCATGCACGACGCCAACACAGGCGCCTGCGCCAACGCAAGCCCCCGCAGCTGTACAACCGACCCAACCGCCCGCCGCAGGCGGCTGCAAAGATTCGGATCGCGTGCCGATTTCCTGGTCAACCATCGCAGGGTTCTATACCGACGCGATGACCTCGATCATCAAAGATTTCGAATCAAAGAACTGCGTCAAGGTTACTATCGTCGGTATTGACAACGCGCAACTCTACGACAAGCAAATCATCGAAGCGGTTGGCAAGACCGGCGCGTATGACGTGTACAACATCGAAACAGCCGAAAAAGCTGGCTTTGCCGAAAATGGCTACATTCTCCCGATGGATGATTATATCAAAGCCAACGCCGACAAAGTTCAGTACGATGACATCGCGCCGATTTTGGCTGACGTGACCACCAAGTACAAGGGCAAGACCTGGGGCTTGCCGTACTACACCTACACCCAGGGGCAATTCTATCGCGCCGACCTGTTTGAGGATGCGACCGAGATGGCTGCCTTCAAGACCAAGTTCGGCTATGACCTCAAGCCGCCTACGACCTGGGATCAGATGAAAGATGTTGCCCAATTCTTTACCCGCAAAAAGGGCGAGATGCTCAAGGGCAAGCCGCTGGACAAGGACTTTTACGGCATCGGCTTGATGGCAGGTCGTTTCCAAGAAATCCAGGATGAGCTTTCGGGCATGATCTTGTCCAAGGGTACCGATTGGCTCAAGGACGATGGCACGATTGCCGTCAAGGACGATGGCAACTTGTGGGCGCTCAAGTTCTATGTTGAAAAGTTGCTCCCCTACGCCCCTCCGGCGGCGCTGACCGTCACCTATGACGGCGTGATGAACCAGATGCAAGACTGCCAGATCGCCATGACCGCCAATTTCTTCCTGGATCAGTGGCCGAACGCAGCCAACACCGAGAAAAAGTGCCCTGGCGCCAAAATGGCAATCGGCGTCGGCATCGAAAAAACCACCTACATCGGCGCGTTCCTGATGGGTGTTTCCTCCAGCTCCAAGCACCCCAAGGAAGCTATGGACTTTGTCGCTTATATGGGTGGAAAGGAAGCGCAGACCAAGTTCGCGTCCCTGGGCGGCTCGACAACCCGCATCAGCGTCTTGAAAGATCCCCAATTCAACACGCCTGAGAGCCGCACCAAAACTGCCCAATTTGCCTTCCTGCTGCAAGTCTTTGACAACATGAAGACCAAGAAATCGAACCTGTTCTACAGCCCTTATGGCGCCAAGCTCTACAACGCGATGGGCCCAATCTACCACACTGCCGCCGCGAAGGAAAAGACCCCGGAGCAGGCGCTCCAAACCCTGTACGACGAGTTTGTCAAGATCTGCGGCGGGCCCAAGTGCGCTGTGAACAAGTAGGAATGACGTTCTGAGTCGGTTGGGGCTTGGCTGGCTAGGCCCCAACCCTCCATGTTGCTGCAATGCAGTCTGCCCCGTAGGGAGAAAAAGATGGAAACAGCAGCGATCAAGAACCCAGGTCCCGTACAAGCCCGGAGAACCATGTCCGATACATGGTACTCGATACTGCTCATTGCCCCGGCGATGATCATTATCCTGTTCTTTGCCCTCGTGCCGCTCTTTTATGCGATTGATGTCTCGTTCCGCCAGGCGGACCTGACGATGGGGGGCATACAAGGGTTTGTGGGACTGAGAAACTATCGAACGGTGCTGCACGAGCCGTACTTTTGGCAGTCCGTTGGGACGACGGTCGTGTTCACCTTTTTTGCGATTGTGATCGAGATGGGTCTAGGTATCTTTGTTGCGTTTCTGATCCACGGCGCCACCGTGGGCAAGGGATTGATTCGAAGCTTGGTGATTCTGCCGTTGGCGACTGCGCCATCCGTCACCGGGCTTTTTTGGAGATACCTGTATGACACCCAGTTTGGGCTCTACAACTATTTCTTGAGTGTGTTGGGATTACCTTGGCAACCCAACTGGCTGGGTGACATTAAACTCGGCTTGTGGAGTGTGATCATCTTTGATGTCTGGTTGTGGATGCCCTTTGTCGCCTTGATCGTTTTGGCGGGTCTGCAATCGCTGCCCAAGGAGCCGTTCGAAGCCGCCGAACTAGATGGCGCGTCCAATTTTCGGGTCTTGCGCACGCTCACGTTCCCGATGCTAACGCCAGTGCTCATGCTGGTCTTTGTCCTGCGGACGATTGACTGTCTACGTCTGTATGATAGTGTAGCCACGTTAACACGAGGTGGACCTGGATCGGTCACAGAAACCGTGACTTATTTTCTCTATCGCCAGGGTCTGGTGTTCTTCCGCATGGACTATGCCTCGACCATGGCACTATTGTTCATGTACGCCGTGATCCTCGCCAGCGGCTATGCGCTGCGACCATTGCTTGCCCGGCTCGCCATGCGCGCGGGTCAACGATAAGGAGATCCGAACATGCTTCAACAACGAAGTTCAACCCCCATCGAGATTTTGCGGTACGCCCTCATCGTGGTCATCTTGACGGCGTCGCTCTTTCCGATTGCCTGGCTGATCATCACGTCCTTCAAGCCCGCCGACGATATCATGGTATCGCCGCCCCGGTTCATTTTCACGCCGACGTTGGACAACTATACTTATGCGCTCCACAAAGCCAACTTTATGCACTTTATCCAAAACACGCTGTACGTGGCTGTGGTGTCTACGGTGTTCGTGATTGTGTTGAGCTCTCTCGCCTCTTATAGCTTTGCCCGCTACAACCCCGGCGGCGGCAACATCCTGTTCTTTATCCTGACGACGAAAATGTTCCCGGCGATCGCAGTTGTCCTGCCCTACTTTCTCATCTTCAAAGAGATCGGCGACACTGCCGTTGGCAAAGCCCTCGGTATCGGTCTGGATCGACCGGGCGCGTTAATCGTCAGTTACACCATGTTCAACTTGCCGTTTGCGATTTGGTTGATGGTGTCCTTTTTCCAGGACATCCCGCGCGAACTGGAGGACTCGGCTCGGCTGGATGGTTATAACCGACTGCAGGTGCTGTGGCGGGTGGTGTTGCCGTTAGCCGCCCCCGGCATCGCCGTCACGGCCATCTTTTGCCTGCTCTTTTCCTGGAACGAGTTCCTGTTTGCCTACATCCTGACCCGAGATGCCGCCCGCACCATCACCGTTGGCGTCGAGTCCTTCTTTACCCTGCGCGGAATTCTGTGGGGCCCGGTGGCGGCTGCCGCGACGATCAGCGTTGCGCCGATGCTGGTCTTTGTCCTGATCTTGCAGCGGTACATGGTGCGCGGGCTGACCTTTGGCGCGGTCCGAGGATAATCAGAAGGAGTCACTATGCTGACCTTTCCTATCATTTGGGATCTCAGTTTTTCGGCTTTTCAAATGTTTGTCGGTGTCGGGATCATCTGGATGCTCTTTATCGAGCCGCATATCCCATCCAGGGATCTGTCGGTCACACTGATGATCATCGTCGCCATCGCGGCAGCGGCGCTCAGCTTTTACCTGGGCTTGAGCAAGGTTCGCCGAGAGTGGGATACTGCTCAAAAGCAGATAACCGCGAGCGAGTCAGCCGCCGTTGAATACGAAGGTGAGATAGCATGATCGAACTACGCAACGTCACTAAACGCTATGGTCTTTCGACTTTCGGGGTCAGAGATCTCAACTTTGAGGTGCGCGACCAAGAATTCCTCGTGATCTATGGACCCTCGGGCGCTGGCAAGAGCACCACGCTCAAACTCCTCGCCGGCATCATCCAGCCGACTGCGGGGGATCTGGTGCGCGATGGCGAGTCGCTGCTCAAGGTCGCCCCGGAAAGCCGCGATATGGCGATGGCGTTTGAAAATTATGCCCTCTATTCCCACATGTCGGTCTACGAGAACCTGGCGTTTCCGCTGCGCGCCAAAAAGATGACCAAGCAAGAGATCGACGAGCGGGTGCAACGAACGGCGCGGATGTTACAGATCAGCGATCTGTTGGATCGGCGACCTGGGTTCCTGAGCGGCGGGCAACGTCAGCGCGTCGCGCTGGGTCGCGCGATCATTCGCCCCGCCAGTCTCTACCTGCTCGATGAGCCGATTGGTCACCTGGATGCCAAGCTGCGTCACCGGATGCGCGGCGAACTCAAAGCCATGTCCGTTGACTTACGGGCAACGATCGTGCTCGTAACGACGGCTTCCCGCGAGGCGCTGGCACTGGGCGATCGCATCGCCATTCTCCGGGAAGGTCACCTGCAACAGATCGGCACGCCCAACGAAGTCTATTATCAGCCGGCGAACGAGTTTGTCGCCTCGTTTGTCGGAGAGCCGCCGATGAGCTTTCTAGGCATCGAGCCAACCAGCGAAAACGGGCAGCTGTATTTTAATATGCAAGACTGCGCCTCCCGTTTGCGCGTGCCGCCGCAACTGGCGCAACACCTCAATGGGGAAACCGCCGGTTACCGGCTCGGCGTCCGGGCTTCTGAGATAACCGTCGCTCAACAGCAAGATGCTGGGCATTGCGTTCCTGGGCAGGTCTTTATCATCGAGCAGATGGGGTACTGCAACATTATCTCCGCCAAAGTCGGGAATGGCTTGGTCAGAGTCGTAACCGACTCGACCGTCACGGCAAAGCGGAACGAAACGATCTGGCTTTCTCTGGATGCGGAGCACATGCATCTATTCTATCAGCACAAAGCCATCTGTCATCCCACTCGCTTTGTGGACGAGGGAAGAGCAAATGCCGCCGGGATGAATGCGAGGTAAAAGTGGCAACGATCACTTTGGAAAACGTCTCCAAGACTTATGCGGGTAACGTCGAAGCGGTCCGCAACATCAATTTCGAGGTCAAGAACGGCGAGTTTGTCGCCCTGCTGGGTCCGTCTGGCTGCGGCAAATCCTCGACGATGCGGATGATCGCCGGGCTGGAGGAAATTACCGGCGGCACGATTTACTTTGACGGCAAGCCGGTGAATAGACTTCGTCCGCGTGATCGCAAAGTGGCGATGGCTTTTGAAACGTATGCCTTGTATCCGACATTGACCGTCTATGAAAACCTGGCTTTCCCGCTCCGGTCGGCTGGCTGGTCACAAGCCCAGGTGGATGCCAAAGTCCAGGAGTTTGCCCGACTGCTTGAGCTCACTCGCTTGCTCCACCGGATGCCGGGCGAGTTGAGCGGCGGTCAGGCACAACGCATCGGCTTGGCGCGCGCGCTCGTTCGCGAGCCGGCGGTCTTTTTGCTGGATGAGCCGATCTCGCACCTGGATACGCGCCAGCGCTTTCGAATGCGCCAGATCATCAAGCGGCTGCACCTTGAAAAAGGGTACACGATGATCTATGTGACCCACGACCAAGAGGAAGCCATGGCGATGGCGGATCGGATCGTGGTGATGCACGAAGGTGTAATTCGGCAGATCGGCGCGTCGACCGAGATCTATCGCGACCCGGCGGATGATTTTGTCGCGGGCTTTGTGGGTGAGCCGCCCATGAACTTTCTTGAAGGCGCTCCCAATCTCTGCGATGGGGCGTGGATGTTCCGCTCCGGCGACCGGCAATTCCCGTTCCCGAACTGGCTGCAATCGCACGGAGACAAGTTGCCCGCCGCGCTCAAGATGGGCATCCGCCCCTACGATGTCAGTGTGAGTCTGGATAGCAGCGCGCCCTGCGACGCCAAGGGCGAGGTCTTTGTCTGCGAAAACATGTGCGACTATAGCGTTGTGACGGTCGATATGGCTGATGTGCGGTTCCAGGCGGTGACGCCGCCTTCTTTCAGCGCCAATCGCCACCAACCCGTTTCCCTCAAGTTCGATCCAACGTTTATGCGGTTCTTTGACAAGTCAACGGGCAAAGCGATCCAGGTGTCAACGAATGTCCAACGAATAAACGAATAAACAAATGAAATCCCCCTGCACACGACGTTCGTTTATTCGTTCCGTCATTCGTTGATGAGGTGATACCAGCATGAGCAAAAAAATCGGCGACTATGAAGTACTCTTCCACTGGAGTCGTCTAGATTGGCTGTTCCAAGATCAGAAAATAAAAGCCGATTTCTACGCAAAGGAATATTGGAAAGGGGCTATGCCAGCCGGGGTCAAAGTTGATCGCGCTGGGAACTATTACGTTTCCGTCCCGCGTTGGTCGCCTGGAATTCCTGCCACGGTCAACAAGATCGAAATCGTGGATGGCAAGCCACTATTGTCGGCTTATCCGAACTGGGGAATGAACAAGATCGGCGATCCGAATGCGCTTCAATCGGTGCTCGGATGGGAAATAGACGAAAACAACCGGGCGTGGTTCTTGGATCAGGGTCATATCGAAGGAGCACCTTGCATAGACGGCGCGCAGAAAATTGTGTGCTGGGATCTCACCCGCAACGAATTGGTCAAGTCCGTCAAGATTCCAGACGCGATTGCTTCGTACAATGCCTCGTTTCTGAACGATCTCATGGTTGACAACAAGAACGGCTTTATCTATATCGCCGACTCGGGGATCTTTACTGATCCACTCGAGGGCGGCTTGATCGTTTACAACATGCGCACCAAGGAACTGAGAAGGGTTTTGCACCAGCACACAAGCACGCAAGATGTTCCCGGTTACTGGTTCAAGATCGCCGGAAAACCGGTGTGGAAGGACAGAGCGATGCGCACCGGAGCCGATGGCATCGCGCTCGCGGCAGATCGAAAGACCTTGTACTGGTGCCCGTTGACCGGGCGGAACTTGTACTGCGTCGCCACGTCGCTCTTGCAAGACATGACCACGCCGCACGGAAGAATCGAAAAGGCAGTCGTTGACCTGGGCGACAAAGGCGGCACCAACTCGGATGGTCTGGGAGCGGACAACAAGGGGAATATCTATTACACAATGCTCGAAGGACAAGGGATCGGCATCTACAATCCAACGGAGAAAACGTTCAAACCATTCGTGACGGATGAGCGAATGATCTGGGTCGATGGCATGACATTCGACAACCACGGTCATCTCGTGTTCAACAACAATCGGTTGCACGAACTCTTCGGCGGCGACCTGGATTGGGACAATGAGTACAACCTGATTGTGTGGAAAGCGTTCGTGGGGGACGACGTAAAATCTTATCTGTATCACAACGGATAGCCCATGCCATCGAATGAGTGCCGCGACCTTGTTTTGTCTGTTGATATTGGGACGAGTGCTACGAAGGCAGTCTTTTTTGATACCGACCTGCATCAGATCGCCATCGTAAGAAAACATTATCCGATCCACGCTCCGCATAAAGGTTGGAGCGAACAAGAGCCGGAAGTTATTTTTGAAGCAGTGTTGGATGCGCTTTGCGAGATAGTACCATCTGTCCCGGCGGGTGGTCGAATACTGGGTGTTACATTCAGTTGTCAACTATACAGCATTCTTGCAGTTGATGCGGACGGCAATGCGCTCACAAATTCCCTGACCTGGTCCGACACGCGCAGTGCAGAAATCGCTCAATCGATCCGGCAGAACCCGGAAGCACGCGGAATTTACCAGAGAACCGGGTGCCCGATTGATGCGATATATCCCCTCGCCAAGATCCGGTGGATCAAGGAAAATATCGAATTACCCGAGAATGTCAAGTTCGTCTCGATCAAAGAGTATGTGATCTTCCGGCTGATCGGCGAATGGGTGGCTGACTGGTCCATCGCCTCGGCGACGGGTTTGTTCGACATCAAAGAGCATCGTTGGGATGACACTGCGCTCGCGTTGCTCGGTCTTACCTCGGCTAATTTCTCTGAATTGGTATCCCCACGACGTATCTTTAACAAGTGGAACAAAGAAATTGCGGAGCGCATAGGACTCGCGCCGGATACTCCGCTCATCATCGGTGCAGGAGATGCCCAACTGTCCAGTGTCGGTGTGGGAGCGTACGGTTCCAGTACGCCGACAGTAAATGTTGGAACAAGCGCGGCTGCCCGCCTAATAATTTCTGAAGCGAAAGTTGATCCTGAAGGCAGACTGTGGACCTACGTATTGGATGAAGATTTGTGGGTCATCGGCGGAATCGTCAGCAGCGGGGGCATCGTTTACGAATGGGCTTGTAAGAATTTCTTTTCAGGGACAAAAGCAACTGAGGACGAGATTCTCGCTCACGACGTTCATGAATATGCCGAGAGACTCGCTTCGGTTGTTCCGCCGGGAGCGGAGAACCTAATCTTCGTTCCCTACCTGGGAGGAGAACAGTGTCCCGGTTGGCGTCCTGACACCCGGGGCAGTTTTTTCGGTCTTGATCTTAGACACAATAGAGGTCATTTGATCAGAGCAGTTCTGGAAGGGATTACGCGTTCGATCTACATGATCGCGGAGAGCATCAAGTCTACGTTCAATAGCGAGTTTAGCGAAATACGCGTGACCGGTGGGCTTGCGTCTTCTCCCTTGTGGGAGCAGATCGCCGCCGATATGTTCGGAGTCCCGATTGTCGTGCCGGAGAGTGTGGAGGGTTCTGCGCGAGGAGCCGCGATGTTGGCGATGGTCGCATTGGGGCTGAGATCCAACATCCGAGATTTTGCTGACTCGATCACGGTCCAAAAACGCGTGCAACCCAGGGAGAAAGTTCACACTTTTTATCAGGCACAATACCAAACATTCAAAGAACTACTCGATTTTTCGAGAACCCATTAAGACCTGCGGAGGGCAACGATGATAAAAGGATCTCTCGTTCCAAACATTACCTTTTTCGATGCCGATGGCAATTTGGACATCGAAAAGACAAAATGGCACATGCGCTGGATGTTCGAAAAAGGCGTGGACGGACTCTTCTTGACCGGCTCGTACGGATCAGGTCCTCTGATGACCAATGAGGAACGCATTCAGGTGTTCAAAGCGGCAAAGCAAGTCGTCGCCGCGTTCAAAGGCAAGATTGTGCTTACGCACGTTGGTTGCATCGACACCAAATCTACTTTGGAGCTTGCAAAAGCCGCCGACGCGATCGGCGTAGATGGAATCAGCGCGGTGCCTCCTTTCTACTACAAGCACAGTGAGGATCTGATTCTCGGCTACTACAAGGAAATTGTAGAAAGCGTCAAGACGCCGGTGTATGCGTACAATAATCCAGAGACCTCGAGATTCACTTTTACGCCGGACACAGTGCTAAAGCTTCAAAAGATCGGGCTGGCTGGTCTCAAGGATAGCCCGGTGGATGTCGGCTTTTTGAGCACAGTTTACTACGACGTCAAACTCAATCAGAAGAATTTCGAAATGATTTTGGGAACGTCGAAAGGGTGGCTGCCGTACTATTACATGGGTCTTCAAGCGGCGATTGCGGGCATGAACAACTGGGCGCCTGAAATTATCACCGCGATGATGAAATGGACTTTTGAGGGCGATTGCGCCAAGTCAGAGAAAGCGTACGTGGTGATGTTGGACCTGAGCAAGAAAATGCACTTTACTGACAGCACGATTGTTTCCCACATGGGACTGTATGCGCGAGGTTTTGACGCCGGCTTTCCACGAAAGCCCATGCGCTTGCCCGCCTTTGACAATCCCAAATACAAGGAGATCAGAACTTTCGTGAAGAAAGGGTTTGACGAATTAGGGATCGAGATGGAAACGGGAACCGCGTCGTCTGTCGCGTTGGATTGAGAGAATCTCGACCAATGGGTCAGTTCCTCCGCTCATATTTTGGAGACCATGATGTACGATGTTGTGACTTTTGGCGAAACTATGCTGCGACTCACGCCGCCGAACTTTCAGCGGCTTGAGCAGACCCACTCTTTTGACGTTGGCGCGAGCGGCGCTGAGTTGAATACAGCGACCGGGCTGGCGCGCCTGGGTTTGCGTACGGCATGGGTCTCGCGCCTCGTGGACAGTCCATTGGGACGAATGATTGCCAATAAAGCGCGCGAACAGGGTGTGGACACCTCGCACATTCTCTGGGCGAAAGATGGACGCGTGGGACTGTATTATTACGAGATGGGCGCTTCGACGCGTGCGAGCCAGGTGATCTACGACCGGGTGAATTCCGCGATCAGCCAGCTCAAGCCAGGCGAGATTGATTGGGCGACGATCCTAAACGGCGCGCGCGCTTTTCACATCAGCGGCATCACGCCTGCGCTCAGCGCGAGTTGCGCGGAGGCATCGAAAGAAGCAGTGAGAGCAGCCAAGCGATTCGGCTGCGTCGTCAGCATGGACGTCAACTATCGCGCGCGGCTCTGGTCGAAAGAAGCCGCCCGCGAGTGCATCACCGCGATGTTGCCAGATGTGACCATCTTGTTTACGACGTTGGACGAAGCGAGCACGGTCTTTGGCTTGAACGCCGGACCGGAAGAGGTGGCGCGCGCAATCGCCGACAAGTGGCGCGTGCCGGTGGTAGCCATCACACTCCGCGACGCGCCGAGCGTGCTGCGAAATGTCTGGCGGAGTATGGCGTTTGCAAACGGTACGGTGTATACTGGGCGTACGATCGACCTGGAATTGATTGACCGCATGGGCTCCGGCGATTCGTACGACGCGGGTTTTCTCTACGGCTATCTCACGGGCGATGTCCAAAAGGCAATCGCTTATGGCGACGGGCTATCCGCCATCAAACATTCGGTGCCCGGCGATTATACCTGGGTCACACCGGCTGAACTTGAATCGCAAGTCAAGAACGTCCAAACGAAAATCCAGAGGTAAACCATGAAAAAGCCAGAACAAATATGCCGAGACCGTCCGTCGAGCGCGACAAAAGCACATCTCACAATGAGGGGGAATTAGAACTATGACTTTGTTAGAATCGCTTGACCCCAAGTCAATCCGGCGCAATGTTCCCATTCCGCTCCACTATCAACTGTCGGAACTCTTGAACCAAGAGATCGAAGCGGGACGCTGGAAAGTTGGGGAACAAATTCCGGTGGAAGAAGATCTGTGCGCGCACTTTTCGCTCAGCCGGACGACCGTCCGCAAGGCGCTGGACGCTTTGGTCAGCACTGGTTTGCTGCACCGGGAACAAGGGCGCGGGACGTTCGTCTCAGAGCCCAAACTCGTGGAAGGACTGGTCAATCGCCCGGTAGGTTTCTTTGACGATATGGCTGAACGCGGAATTCATGTCGTGAGCCACGTCTTGGAATTCCGGGAGACTCAGCCATCGCCGAAGATCGCGCGCGAGCTAGAGTTGGGACCCGATGAAACCGCCATCGTAATTGACCGGGTTCGCTACATCCAAAACGAGCCGGTCTTGACGGTTACTTCGTACTTGCCGCACAAGTTGTGCCCCAACTTATTGCAGGTCGATTTGACCAACATAGGGCTGTACACCTACATGCGCGAACACTGTGGTTACAAAATGGGTCGCGCCAAGCGCTTTGTGGAGGCAGTGGCTGCCAACGATCAGGAAGCGCAACAGTTGGAAATCGAGCTTGGCTCGCCCTTGCTCTTGATCGAGAGCACGGTGTACTTGGAAGATGGTCGTCCCTTCGATTATTTCAAGGCGCGCCATCGGGGAGATCGCCTGCGGTTGATCATCGAGAGCGTCGGCTACGATCATGTGGAGACCAAGAAACCATGAGCACTCCCGATTCTCTCACGGAGGAAGCCCGGATGGAAAAAAACGTACAGTTCCTCAATGTCCCAGTGGAAACCGGCGTAAGCAGTTTTGCTGCGCTGTTGCGCCAGCAAGGCGACGAAATTCGCCGCGATGTGTTCAACCTCGTGTTGCCTCAAGAAACCGAGGGAGGCGTGCTGCACGCGGGCTATACCATCGTCTATCCCGGCTGCAAAACCAAGGGGCACGCGCACCCAGATCGCGAGGAAATTTACTTTTTCGTCCGGGGCAATGGCATCATGGGTGTGGAGGGCAAGGACTATAAAGTCGCCGCGGGGGATACGTTCTATGTGCCCTTCGGTCCCTTCCACACGACTCGCAATCCCAGTACTATCCCACTTGAATTCTTTTGGATCACGATCCAAAAAAAGTAACTAAAAATGAAAATAATTGGACACTGATCAACACAGACGCTTCGCGCACAGATTTATTATTCAGTGTCATCAGTGTTTATCTGTGTCCTATTTTCGGAGGAGACCGCCATGAAAGTCGAACAAATGGGATACACCAATCCCGTCATCGCGCCGTTGTACTCCAAACCACCGCTGATCTGGCGCGATACGCAAGTCGTGCTCGTGTTGTACGAAGCCAATCTGGAGCGCATCCGCTCCGTGCTGCCAGAGCCGATGGAACCTTGGGGCAACAAGGTGATCGCTTGGGTTTCGTGGACGCCGATTGGTACGCAAGGCGCGTGCGGCGAAGCATGCATCTATGTTCAAGCCAAATTCAAGAACTATGTTGGGACCTACGAGCCGTACCTGTACGTGACCACCGAGATTCCGCTTGCAGCGGGTCGAGAGATTTGGGGCTTTTGCAAGAAACTGGCGAACATCAACGTACGCCTGGACAAGGAAATCGCGCGCGGCGAGGTCGAGCGCGTTGGCACCAAGATTCTAACGATTCAGACGACGATTGATGAACCGGCGAACTTTTCCGATTTGCCCTGGGGCGATGCCGGCGTCTTTTCGCTCAAGAACATTCCGGCGGCTGAGGAAGGTGAGCCAGCGCTGCGTCAATTGGTCTTGACCGCAGGCACGGTGGATGCATTGCCGGGAAAATTTTTCAAAGGACGCGGCTCGATCGCATTTGAACACCCGGACATTGACCCGCTGCATATTCTGCAACCGGAGCGCGTGATTGCCGGGTATTACGGCATCATCGAAATGAATCTTCCGCTCGGCAAGATCGTACACCGCTACTAAACCGACAAATTCCGTAGGGGCGAAGCATTTTTTTCGCATGGTTCGCATGAGTACAGAGAAAACAAGAAGCGAAAAAAATGCTTCGCCCCTACCAGGTTCCCCTTTCCCATGAAAACGGAAGAATAACGATGGCACACGAGTATCTGCTCGGAATAGACATCGGTACCCAAAGTAGCCGCGCGGCGTTGATTGACCTGGAGGGTCGGGTCATCGCCAGTCACAGCGCCGAGCTGGCGTTGAACACGCCGCGCGCCGGATGGGCAGAGCAAGACCCTGCGGTTTGGTGGAGGACCACGGCAGAAAACATCCAGACGATTTTGCAACAGAGCAGCATTTCGCCCCACGCGATCCTGGGTGTGGGCGTGAGCGGTCAGATGCACGGCACGGTGCCACTCGGATCGAAGGGCGAACTGCTTTCGCACGGCGTCCAACTCTGGTGCGACAAGCGCAGCGCCGGTCTGGTGGACGAGTTCAAGCAGCGTCCTGATGCGTCGTCCGCACATCTGATTTCCGGGTCACCGCCGGCGGCTGCCTGGTTCGGTTTCAAAATCAAGTGGGTGCAAGTGAATGAGCCGGATTTATACCGGCGAACGTGGAAATTTGTCGTCCCCAAAGACTATATCAATTTTCAGTTGACCGGCGTCACCGCGATTGATTTTTCCGAAGCGTCCGGCTCGTTTCTCTTGGACGCGCGGCGCGAGGTTTGGTCGGAAGAAATGGTCGCGTGTCTCGGACTCGATCTGGACAAATTGCCGCCGCCCTATCCATCATCTCGCGTCATTGGGCAAGTGACTGCCGACGCCGCCCGCGCGACGGGATTGGCGCAAGGCACACCCGTCGTCGCAGGCGGCGGCGACATGTTGTGCGCGCTGCTGGCGGCGGGCATCTCGCAACCTGGACGCGCCTGCGACATCACCGGCACCGCGTCGCACCTGTCCGTCTATGCCAACGCGCCTGTGCGCGATGAGCGACTGATGAATCTGCATCACGTCATGCCCGGCTGGATTCCATTCGGCATCATTGATTCGGCGGGTGGCGCGCTCAAGTGGTTCAAGGACACATTCTGCCAGGAAGAAATCGCGCTAGGGAAGCAGACGGGGCGCTCGCCTTATACCTTCCTCGATCAATCCGCGACCCAGGTTGAGCCGGGCAGCGAAGGGCTACTTTACTTCCCTTACATGATGGGCGAGCGGACGTTCGGCACACCGTATGCGCGCGGCGTGTTCTTTGGTCTGAGTCTACGCACGGGCAAAGGTGCGATCACGCGCGCGATCATGGAAGGCGTGACGTTCGAACTCAAGCGGACGCTGGAGGTCATCGAGGCGGCGGGCAATCGCGTGGTACAAGTCCGCACGACCGGCGGTGGCGCGCAGAGCGCGCTCTGGTCGCAGATCAAAGCCGACATCTATCAAAAGCCGGTGGTGACATTTGAAGTTTTTGAGGGCAGCGTTCTCGGCGCGGCAATCCTGGCTGGGGTCGGCGCGGGCTGTTACCCCGACGAGCGCACCGGCGCCGAGCGCGCGATCCGCTTGGGCCCGGTGTTTGAGCCGAATCTCGCCCACAAAACCCGGTACGATTATCTGTTCGATCTGTTCAAGGACACGCACGACCGGATGCAAGAACCATTCAATCGGTACAGCACGTTGCCGTAATCAGATGTAGCAGGAGACAGCACCCATGCCGAAGGTACTTGTGACCGCGCGCTCGTTCCGCAAAATGCAAGGCGAGCACTGGCGCATCTTGGAAGAGGCACACTGCGAGATCATTGCTCCGCAGGATGACAATCCTCGCAAAGAAGCGGACATGCTGCTGCTCGTCTGCGAAATGGACGCCTTGCTTGTTGGCAATGACGCGGTCACAGCCAACGTCATTGCGGCTGCGCCCAATCTTAGGGTCGTGTCGCGCTATGGTGTCGGTCTGGACAACATTGATGTCCCGGCTGCTACGCGCGCGGGTGTGATCGTGACCAACACGCCAGGCACTAATCAGGTTGCCGTCGCCGAACTGACAGTTGGGTTGATCCTGTCGCTCGCTCGCAAGATTCCGCACCACGATGCGGTGGTCAAATCGGGCGCGTGGAGTCGCGTTGTCGGAACTGAACTGGCAGGCAAGACCGTCGGTGTTGTCGGCTTGGGTCGCATCGGCAAAGAGGTTGTGCTGCGGCTAAAAGGGTTCGGCGTCAGATTCCTCGTTTACGATGTTTACCAGGACGCGGCTTTTGCGACTGAGCACGACTTGCGTTTCACATCGCTGGAGGAATTGCTGACCCAGTCCGATGTCGTCACGCTGCACGCCACGCTCACCACGGAGAACCAGAGCTTCATCGGCGACAAGGAGTTGGCGCGCATGAAGCCGAGCGCGTTCCTGATCAACACCGCGCGCGGCGGCTTGGTGGACGAGAATGCGCTGTATCGCGCGTTAGCCGAAAATCGTTTGGCGGGCGCGGCGATTGATGCGTTTGCGGACGAGCCGCCCAAAGACAATCCACTCTTAAAATTAGGTGACAAAATTATTTGTACCCCACACCTGGGCGCGCAGACGCACGAGGCGGTGCAAAAGATGAGCATCCTGGCAGCGCAAAACATTGCGCAAGCGCTGCGCGGAGAAAAGCCGGTTGGCTTGGTCAATCCAGAAGTGTACCAAAGCCGAGCAGAGACATTCGGCGCATGATTGTCTCTGAAGATTTCGCCAAAAAGTTCGTGGCGCGTTACGGCTTGAATATCCCGCCGGGTCGCGTGGCACAGACGCCGGATGAAGCGGCTGCCATCGCGAGTGAGTTGGGCGGCGCGAGTGTGGTCAAGGCGTTGATTCCATCCGGCGGTCGAGGCAAAGCGGGCGGTGTACAAGTATGTGCGTCCGTCGAGGCGGCGCGCGAGGCAGCCGGTTCGCTGCTGGGTCGCGAGTTGCTGGGACATGCTGTGACGCGCGTGCTCATCGAAAAAGCCATGCCGATTGCGCGCGAAATGTACGTGGGCATTGTCGCAAATTCCGCCACCGACATGATTGACTTGATCGTTTCGCTGTCCGGCGGTGTGGAAATCGAGGACACAGTTCAGCATAGCCGGGCTGTGCTGCACCTCGCTGTCGAGCCAGGAAACGTGCTGCCGGTTCATCGTGTTCGCGCGTGGCTGCGTCAAGCGAACGTTCAGACGATAGACATACCCGCGCTAGCTGATGTGCTTGTCAAATTGTACCGCGCCGCCGCGGACCTGGATGCGATGCTGCTCGAAATCAACCCGCTGGCAGTTCTGCAGGATGGCTCGCTCGTTTTGCTCGATTGCAAATTGGAAATTGACGACAACGGTCTAGCGCGTCAGCCGGAACTAGCCGAACTGTACCGCGTGTCGCTGTCTGACCGGGAGCAACGCGCGCGCGAACTAGGCGTATCGTTTGTGCCGCTCGATGGCGACATTGGCGTCATCACCAGCGGCGCGGGTTTGGGCATGGGAACGCTCGACCTGCTGAAGCAACAAGGTCTTTCGCCGGCAAATTTTCTGGACACCGGCGGCGGCATTTCGGAATCGTTGGTCGAGGGCGCGCTCGAGTTGATTATGGAGCCGTCCCAGGTGCGCGGGGCAATCGTCAATCTGTACGGCGGCATCAATCGCATGTTGGAAGCCGCCAAAGGCATTGTCGCTGCGCTTGAGAACATTCAAGGCAATCGTCCCATCGTGGTCAAGATTCTGGGTAATCAGCAAGAAGAAGCGTGGAACATGCTCGCATCTGAGCCGAACATTCACGTGATTCGCGTGGTTCAGACCGAAGCCGCCGTCGCCAGATTGGCAGAGTTGGTGCGTAACTGATGACGACGCGATTGCTCGATCAGGACACGCGCGCGATTGTTCAGGGCATTACGGGCAAAGTGGGGCAAGCGCAAACTCACTGGATGCTCAGAGCCGGCACCAAGTTGGTTGCGGGTGTTACGCCAGGGCGCGGCAGTGGGCAGGTTGAAGGACTGCCGGTGTACAACACCGTCGCGGAAGCAGTCCAGAATGAAAACGCGAACGCCTCAGTCATTTTTGTCCCGGCGATGGTTGCCCGCGATGCGGCGTTTGAAGCGATCGCCGCCGGGCTGCGGCTCATCGTCATCGTGACCGAGCATATTCCGATACGCGACACGATGGAGATCAAAGCGCGCGCACGCATCGCCGGCGCGACGGTGATCGGACCCAACTGTCCCGGCATTTTCGTGCCCGGCATCGGCAAGTTGGGCATTATGCCCACCAGCATTTTTCAGAAAGGAAATATTGGCATCGTGGGTCGCAGCGCGACGCTTTCATACGAAGTGATCGCCAACCTAACCGATGCGGGATTGGGGCAGACGGCAGCAGTCGGCATCGGCGGCGATCCGGTCGTGTGTACCGAGTTCACCGAGGTGCTGAAACTATTCGAAGCAGACCCGGTAACGCGCGGCATAGTCCTCGTCGGTGAGATCGGCGGCTCGGCAGAAGAACGGGCAGCCGAATTCATTTCCAAGATGAGCAAGCCGGTCGTTGCGCTCATCGCCGGGCGAGCCGCGCCGCCGGGACGCCGTTTTGGTCACGCGGGGGCAATCATTCGCGCTGGCACCGGCGGAGCGCAGCAAAAGATCGAAGCACTATGCAAGGCAGGCGTATCCATCGCCAACACGCCTTGTGAGATTCCGATATTGTTGAAACGGAGATTGCTTGGCGACTAGACCGTATTGTGAGAAGCACATCAGATTGAGGAGATGAGAATGTTCCAAGGTGGGTATATGGGCAAATTGCTCAGAGTCAATCTGAGCACTCGCCAGTCCTTTATTGAAACAATTGAGCCGGAGGAGTTTCGTCTCTTCTTGGGCGCGCGAGGATTGGGTGCTTTGTGGTATTGGCGTGAAATTGGACCGGAGATCAAGCCGCTGGACGCCGAGAACAAACTGTTTTTTTTCACCGGTCCCATGACAGGCATGCCGCTCGTTTCGACGACCAAGTTCGAGTTGACGACTAAGGGACCAGAGACCGGGCGCTACCTCTGCTCCAATTCGAGCGGCAACTTTGGTCCACGTCTGCGCGAGGCGGGTTTCGATGGATTGATCATCGAAGGTGTCTCGGAGCGCTGGACGGCGATCGTCATCGAGAACGACGCGGTGCAATTCGTTGACGACGAAGGATGGCAAGGGCTGTCGCCGATGCAAGCGCGTGGCAAACTACTCAGTCAGGTGCCCGAGCGCAAAACCAAGTGGGCAACGATGAGCATCGGTCCCGCGGCAGAAAACCGGGTTGCTTTTTCGTCAATATTTGTAGACGACGGACGCGCGTTTGGGCGAGGCGGCGGCGGCGCGGTGATGGCATCCAAGAAGGTCAAGGCATTCGCCGTGCGCGGCGATCAGCAAGTACCAGTGGCGGACGCGAACAAGTGCAAAGAGATCGCCAACAACGCGCGCACGGACTTGAAGACCTCGCGCGCCAAGCATCGGCAGTTGGGCACGGCGCAGTTGGTGGAAATCATCAACGAATTGGGATGCATGCCCACGCGCAACTTTCAGACTTCCTGGGATGCGCCAGACAAGGTGCAAGGCGTCTATGCTCAGACCTTGCGCGACAAGTACTACGTTCGCAACTATGCGTGCTATCGTTGCTCGGTCGCGTGTGGTCAGGTGGGCGCGGTGAAAGAGGGTGAGTTCGCCGGCGCAACCGCCCGACCCGAGTACGAGAGCATCGGTTTGCTGGGACCGTCGTGTGGGATCACCGACATGGCAGCCGTCATCGCCGCGAACGAGTTGTGCGATAACCTGGGTATGGATACGATGACTGCCGGCAATCTCGTCGCGATGGTCATGGAGTTGTTCGAGCGCGAATTGGTCACCGCCAAGGAGAACGAAGGGCTTGAGGTTCGTTTCGGTGACAGCAGAGCACTGTTAGAAATGCTCAAGCTCATCGCGCAGCGGCGCGGATTGGGCGCGATCGTTGCCGATGGGGCAAAGGGCATCATTCAGGCGCGACCTGAATGGAAACCCTTCATTCTGCATTCCAAGGGCATGACGTTTGCCGCTTATGACCCGCGGGGCTTTCACGGCATGGGGTTGGCGTACGCCACATCGGCACGCGGCGCATGTCACAACGTCGGCGGGTACACCGTCAGCGAAGAATTGCTGGGGACAAAGTATGATCGCTATGCGGTCGAAGGCAAAGGCAAGTTGGTCAAGACGGTCCAGGACAATCGCGCGTACATTGACAGTCTGGGATTGTGCACCGTCGTGCGCAGCGCGTACAAGTTCAGCACCAGTCCGACGCCCGAGACACTGTTGGCGATCACGGGGTACGACTTTGCTCCGCATCTGATGACGATTGGCGAACGCATCTCGAATCTCGAACGCATGATCCTCGTGCGCGAGGGCGTCCGTCGCAGCGACGACGACTTGCCGCCGCGGATGAAAGAAGCCATCCCCGATGGTCCGACCGCCGGGCATTTGATCAGCGATCAGATGTTGAGCGTGATGCTTGACGAGTATTACGCCGTGCGCGGCTGGGACGACCAGGGCATGCCACGGACTGAGACGTTGGAGAAACTTGAGTTGACGAGGGTGCTGGAGACAGCGTGATTGCAATAACCGTCAAGTTCCTAGGCGGCTTGCGCCAAGAGATGGGCACAGCCCAAACATCGCTATCCATGCCTGATGACGCTACCGTTGGCGATTTGGAACCTCGTCTCCGTGCGTTAGGACTTGACCTAGATTCAGAAAAAAACATTGTCGTTCTGAACAATCGTGGTCTGGGTCAGTGGCAGCCCAATCGCCCTCTCGCCGCCGATGATGCCGTGATCGTTTTCCCACACATTGCGGGTGGGTCTGGTACCTCCAGACCTGTCAGGTTTCCGGAAACCTGACAGGTCTCCCAATCACATGCCATACGAGGTGCAAACATGAAACGCGCGAATCTCTTACAGCCCCGGCATTTGGTGATCGAGCAAGCGCCAATTCCCGCGCCCACGCCCGGCGAAGTACGCATCGCCGTTCGTGCGTGCGGCGTCTGCGGCACCGACATTCATGCCTATCTGGGCAAACATCCGCTCATCGTTTGTCCAATCGTGCCGGGTCACGAATTCAGCGGGGTCATAGACGCGTTAGGCGCGGATGCAGATGCGAGTGATCTGCGCGTGGGAATGCCCGTCGTCGTCGAACCGAGTCTCACGTGCGGCAAGTGCGAGCCATGCCGCACCGGACGTTACAACATCTGCGACAGTCTGCGCGTGCTCGGTTGTCAGGCAACGGGCGCGCAAGCGGAATATATCACGGTGCCCGCAGCCAAAATCATCCCGATGCACGACGGGATGACGTTTGAGCAAGGTGCGCTAGTCGAGCCGACGGCGGTGGCTGTTCACGCGCTGCGGCGCGCGCCAATTCACCAAGCCGATCGGGTGCTGATTGCCGGCGCGGGCACGATTGGCTTGCAGGTCTTGCAGGTCGCGCGCGCATTGGGCGCGTCCACGACGATCGTCACCGACGTCGTCGAAAAGAAACTCGAACTGGCGCGGCAGCTTGGCGCGACGTACACGATCAATTCGCGCACGCAATCGCTTTCTGATTTTTTGCGCGCGCAGTTTGGCAAGTCGTCTGCCGTAGACGTGGCTCTCGAATGTGTCGGCGTCGAACAGACGATGCGACAGTGCGTCGAAGCTTGCAAAAAGGGCGGGCAGATCGTCGTGGTCGGCGTGTTTGAGCAGGATGCGCCCGTGCGCCTGAGCGCGGTGCAAGATCGCGAGCTTGACGTGCTGGGCACGCTGATGTACATGCGCCGCGATTTCGTAAAGGCGCGCGACCTGATCGCTAGCGGGCAGGTGCAGACTGAGCCGCTCATCACGCGCCGCGCGCCACTAGACGAGCTGCCCCAGGTGATGGAAGCGATCCTTGCCGATCCGAGCACCAATATCAAAAGCATGATTCACATTCATTGACAAAGGAGTTGTGACCATGATCCTCGACAAGTTTACGCTCAACGACAAGGTTGCCATCGTTACCGGCAGCCGCCGAGGGTTGGGGCGCGGTATGTCAGTTGCGCTGGCGGAAGCGGGCGCAGATGTGGTCGGATTCGACCGCACCGATCCCGCAGAAACACGACAAGCGATCGAAGCGTTAGGACGCCGCTATTGCTGGCTGCCGGTGGACTTGCTCAAGGCAACACCTGGCGATTTGCAGCGTGCAGTAGATAAAGTCATTGCCGCGTTTGGACACGTTGATATTTTGGTCAACAATGCCGGCATCTGCCCACGCAGTCCGACGCTGGAATACCCGGAACAGTACTGGCTCGATACCTTGCAGACCAACTTGCATAGCGTGTGGTTCCTTTCGCAAATCATCGCGCGCCAGATGGTCGAGCAAGGCAGAGGCAAAATCATCAATGTGGCGTCGCTGCTCTCGCACCAGGGCGGTGTGATCGTGCCGGGATATACTGCCGCCAAGCACGGCGTCTTGGGTCTCACACGCGCCATGGCAAATGAACTCGCGCCCAAGCACGTGAATGTCAACTGCATCACGCCGGGCTATATGCGCACGGATTTGACCGACCCGTTGGTGGGCAAACCAGAGTTTAATATCGAGGCGCGCATACCGGCTGGTCGCTGGGGCACGCCCGAAGACTTGCAGGGCGCAGCGGTCTTTCTTGCGTCTACTGCTTCGGACTATATGCACGGGGCAGATGTGGCTGTAGACGGCGGGTGGCTGGCATGGTAGAGCAGTGAGAACTCGGCTGGGTGGAGTATAATTGAGTTGCTTCACGCCTCATCTTGTCGCGAAACATCAATCTGTCAGCGACGACTGGAGAAATGCAACCGCATGATGAAAGAACATGGGCTCGACGTTCTCCTGCTCACCAAACCGTCGAACATGTTTTATCTCACGGGCGACGGGCGACTGTGCGCGTACGCGATGATCACCCAAGACGCGCAGGTCGCCATCGGCGTGCCGTCCACCGATGTCGAAGACGTGACCGCGCTCGCGTATTTCGATCACATCGTCGGCTTTGAATTGGCATGATCCACTCCATCGCGCATTACTTTGAGCATTTCGGCGTCAAGCAAGGCACGGTCGGCTTGGAGTACACTTTCCTCACGCAATCCATGCTGGCGATGATGACGCATCCGCACGCCAAGCCCAAAGATGTTGTCGCGAAAGATTGCACGCACATCTTGTCTGAAATGCGGATGGTGAAAGAGCCAGAGGAAATCGAGCGCATCCGCGCGGCGGCGAAGGTGGCGGACATTGGAATGAAAGCCGCGATTGTCGCCGTCAAGCCAGGCGTGACCGCAAGCCAGGTCGCGGCGGCGGAATTCGCGATGCGAAACGCGGGCGCGGAAGAATTCTGGCGCACGTACGTCGCGTCGGGACCGCGCACGAACATCGCGCACGGCTTGCCGACGACGCGCAAAATCGCCAAAGGCGATCTGGTGATGATCGACGCGCATCCCATCGTCAACGGCTACAGCGCGGACATCTGCCGCACCGCGTGCGCGGGCAAGCCGACTGCCGAACAGCAAGCCGCGTACGATTTGTATCTGCGCGCGCAGCAAGCGACGATTGCAAAAATCAAAGCGGGCGTCGGCATCATGGAATTGGAGCAAACGATTCACGGCATCCTCAAAGACGCGGGACACGGTAATCACATTTTCGGTCCGCCAATTCACGGCGTCGGCATCGAGTTCGAGGAAGCGCCACTGCCGCCTGGTCACGCGTTCTTTCACGGCGAGAAAGAGCCGCCGCCGCTCCCCGCGAACGTCGTCATCTCGGTCGGCAACTGCGGATTGTACGTCGGCGCGTGGGGCGTGCGCGTCGAGGACACGAACGTGGTCGGCGCGGATGGTCCGATCACGCTGACGAATTATCCGCGCGTGCTCACGCCTACGCCCGCGCGCAAGCCAGTCAAGCGCGTCGCGCAGAAGCGCACGAAGAAATAGGAATTGGATGCGGACGAACCTGGGATCATCCATGCGGGCATGCACATCGTCGTCGAACGTGGGAAACCGATTGAAAACGCGAACAAGATCGCAGAAGAGGTGCGCCAGCGCGTGCACGCGGACAGCGAAGCGGGTTTTTGCGGGACGCGCATTGATCCCTCCGAAGCATCAAATTTCGAGAGTCCAATGATCAACGCAAGGAGTTGTGCCGCTCACCGATTTTCCGATGGAGTTGTAAGCGATGATCAAGATCAAACGCGCGTATGATCCGCCCGCGCGCGGCGACGGCAAACGCTTTCTTGTCGATCGTCTGTGGCCGCGCGGGATGACCAAAGCGAAATTGCGCTTGGACGATTGGCTGAAAGATGTCGCGCCCAGCAACGCGCTGCGAAAACAATTTCATCACGATCCAGCAAAGTGGGACGAGTTCAAACGACGATATTTCGCGGAACTGGACGCGCATCCAGACGCATGGCAGCCGATCCTGCAAGCCGCGCGGCGCGGTAATGTCATATTGGTTTATGGCGCGCGCGACACAGAACACAACAACGCGGTCGCGCTCAAAGCATATTTGGAGAAACAAATTGGACGAAAATGACTGACGTATCTTCTGCCGCAACGAAAATTCTGTCCACCGTCCCGTACTTTGCCGCGCTCGACGCGAAATCGCTGGAGGTGGTCGCGCGCACGGCGGTTCGGCGCGAGTACGAAGCGGGCGAAATGGTTTTTGGCGAAGGCGAACCGTGCGCGGGACTGTTCGTCGTCGAAAGCGGCTGGCTCAAATCGGTCAAGGTTTCGCCGGCAGGACGCGAACAAGTCATCCGCTTTGTCGGACCAGGCGATGCGTTCAACGAAGTCGGCGTTCTCGTCGGCTCGCCCAATCTCGTGAGCATCATCGCGCTTGAGCCCGCCGCGGTGTGGGTCGTCCAGCGCGATACGCTCTTCGCGTTGATTGACCAGAATCCGCGCCTGGCGCGCTTTGTCATTCAGAATCTCGCCAAGCGCACCCTGCATCTCATCGGCTTGGTCGAAGATTTGTCGCTGCGTTCGGTCGAAGCGCGGCTCGCGCGCTTGTCGCTGGAGCAAGCGAAAGAGGGTGCGGTGCGCCGCCGCCGTTGGACGACGCAAGCGGAAATGGCGGCGCGGCGCGGCACCGTGCCCGACGTGCTCAATCGCGCGCTGCGGAGTTTCAGCGATGAGAATTTGATTCAGGTGGATCGGCATCAGATTCGGATTCTCGACCGCAAGGGGCTGGAGGCGAAGGCGACGGTGGGTTCATAAAAAAATCGAAAACCGACTCAAGTCGTGGAGTTCCAATCGCTCAGGTGGTATGCTAAACGCAGAAACCTGAGCGATTTCTTTTGGAAGCGACAAGATGAAACGAAATGAATCGGCTATGCCGATCATCGATCCAAAGCGCTGCGATGGCTGCGTCCTTCGACTTCGCTCAGGACAAGGCTTGTGCGTGCGATTGTGTCCCAGCGGCGCGCTCGTGCCGCGCGACGGCAAAGCAGTCGTCGTCGCGGACGAACCGTGCGCGTGTGAAATACAGTGCGAAACGCTTTGTCCGCGCGGCGCGATCCAACTGCCATTCCAAATCGTGTTCGCCAAAAACCCTCATTCCCACCGATAGAAAAGAACACGGAAAAAACGGGCGGCAATTCATTGAAATGTCCGTGTTTCTTTCGGTCGGTGGGATGAACAATGAGAATCAAGGAGGAAATGAAAATGGACAAGAAACTTTCCGACAAACGAGTCAAATTCTCGATTGGGTACGTCTTCGTCGCGTTTCTCATCATCACGCTGCTCCAATCGTTCGTCGTCGCGCCCTTGCTCAAGCAGGGACAGGCGATCGCGTACAGCGATTTCAAAACGTCGCTGCGCGCGGGCAAGGTCACGAGCGTCAGCATCGATGAACAAAAAATCGCGGGCAAACTGAGCGACGGCAAAACCTTCTACGCGATTCGCGTGGACGATCCGAATCTGCTCATAGAACTCGAAGAGAAGAAAGTGGAAATTCGCGGCGAGGTCGCGAGCGACGGCGGCGCGCTCGGCGCGATCCTGGGTTGGGTGATGCCGCTCGCGCTGATGTTCGGTCTGTACTACATGATGATGAATCGAATGAAAGGCGGCGCGGGCGGAATTGGCGGCATCTTTTCGTTGGGCAAGAGCAAAGCGCGCGCGATTCAAGGGCAGCAAACGGGCGTCACGTTCAAAGATGTCGGCGGCGTCGGCGAAGCCGCCATCGAACTGCAAGAGGTGATCGAGTTCCTGAAAAACCCCGCGCGTTTCAAGCGACTCGGCGGCAAAATGCCGAAAGGCGTGCTGCTCGTCGGACCGCCTGGCACGGGCAAGACCTTGCTTGCCAAAGCGACGGCGGGCGAAGCGGGCGTGCCGTTCTTCTCGCTCAGCGCGTCCGAGTTCGTCGAGATGTTCGTCGGCGTCGGCGCGTCGCGCGTGCGCGATCTCTTCGAGCAAGCGAAAAAGACCGCGCCCGCGATCATCTTCATTGACGAGATCGACGCGATCGGCGCGCGCCGCGCGGGCGCGGGCGCGATCAGCGTGCACGAAGAGCGCGAGCAAACGCTGAACCAACTCCTCGCGGAGATGGACGGCTTTGAATCATCGCAGAGCGTCGTCGTGATGGCGGCGACCAATCGTCCCGAAGTGCTCGATCCCGCGCTGTTGCGCCCTGGGCGCTTTGATCGTCAAATCACGGTTGACTTGCCCGATGTCGTCGGGTGCGAACAAATTCTGCGAATTCACACGCGCGGCATCGTTCTCGCCGACGGAATGAACATCGAAACGATTGCGCGCATCACGCCTGGGTTTTCGGGCGCGGACTTGGCGAACGTCGTGAACGAAGCCGCGCTGCACGCTGCGCGGCGCGACAAGTCAGCCGTCGAAATGTCCGATTTCGACGCGGCGATCGAGCGCGTGGTTGCGGGTTCGGAACGGCGCACGCGCGCGATGAATGAACACGAGAAGGCAGTCGTCGCCGCGCACGAAGCGGGACACGCGCTCGTCGCGACGCTCTTGCCTGGGACTGATCCCGTTCACAAAGTTTCGATTGTGCCGCGCGGACGCGCGCTCGGCATCACGTGGCAACGCCCCGCTGAAGATCGCTACTTGTTGTGCGAGGACGAACTGCGGGCGCGGCTCGCTGTCTTGCTGGGCGGACGCGTCGCGGAGGCGCTGACGTTCAACGGCGTCTCGACAGGCGCGGCAGACGATCTGGCGCGCGCGACCGATCTCGCGCGGCGAATGGTGACCGAGTTCGGAATGAGTCCCGCGTTGGGTCCCGTGCGCCTCGCGTCCGATCCGCAGGCGGCGTACCTGGGAATGCAGATGGGCTTGGATGCGCGCGTGAGTCCGCAGACTGCCGCGCAGGTGGACGCGGAAACACGGCGCATTGTCGAGGACGCGGTGGATCGCGCGTGGGACTTGCTCGACGCGCACCGCGCCGCGCTGGACGCGCTTGCCGCGCGCCTGCGCGAGCGCGAGACGGTGGACGGCAGCGAGGTCGCCGCGATTCTCAGAGAAACGCAACCATCGAAGAAACGCGTGGAGGAACTCGCGCTGGCGATGTAAAGTTCACAGACCTGTCAGGTCTCGGAGACCTGACAGGTCTGGTGAGGTGTCACATGTTATTCGCTTTTGATCCAATCTACTTGCTCTTGATTGTACCCGCCACAACGACAATTTAACTTTTCGCAAAGACAGCGCAGACGAAAAGTGATATTCTCTGTGCTTGGAAATCTCGAATCATTGACGCGGAGGTATGAAATGAAAGACAATTTCGTGCTCGGTGCAGTTCTCGCGGTGATTGGCATTATCGTCGGGATGATCGGATTCTACGTGTTCGCGCAAATCTACAATCCGCTGATGACGACGCTGATCAATCTCAATCGCCCACACGAAGGCGAATCTGTTCGTTACACATTTGCGGTGCTCGGATGGCTCACGATTGCCGCGGGCGCGCTCTGGACGCTCGCGCTCTATGGCTTTGTGACGAAGGAGCGCTGGGCGTGGATGCTCGGCGTTATCGCCAGCACGCTCTCCATTCTCGCGGGCTTTTTCCCTGCGATCCCCGCGATGGATGCCAAGACGCCGCCGCTGACCATCGCGAGCTTTGTGCCGAACCTGCTCTTGTGGCTCGCGCTGTTGCTCTTCGTTCGCAAGACCGATTGGCGCATCGTGACGCTCGCGCTGTTCGCGGGTATCGCGTTCACGCTTTCGTTTATGGATGGCGTCGCGCCGATTGCCAAATTTCACGAGACGCTCGGACACGGCGCGGTCAACGCGTTGTACTTGTTCGCGCAGCAGATCAACTGGTGGGCGAGCGCGGCGTGGGCGATCTTTATCTTCGCGCTGGTTGCGCGTAAACCGTGGGCGCGCGTCGTCGGCATCGGCGCGGGACTGCTCGAATGTTGGGGCGGTTATCCCGTCGGGATTCTGAACATGCTCGAAGTGAAACGCTTTTCGCTCTTTTTGCCTGCGCCATTGCTCAGCACCGCGCTCGTCATCTTTTTGATGTTGCCCTACGCGCGCAAATTGCTGGCGGATTGGGCAAGCGGCAAGGAAACGGCGAACGCACCCGCGCGCGCGGTGGACGCGCGGCAGACGGTTGGGGTTGTGCATTAGATATGATGCGTGTTGCGTGTTGCGTATTCCGTTTCACGCACCACGCAATACGCAACACGAGAATGACACATGCAGGCACTCACCAACCGCTTCACCTACCTCTTCCGCTCGACCCAGGGACTCGCGCTCGTGGCGATGGCGATGATCGCGCTGACGACCGCGATCTTTAGCACGCTGTCGGGACCGATGGCGGAGTGGGGCATCAAAGACCTCAGCGTGCGCGTGCTCGGAATGGAACTCGTCGAAGCCGAACGCGAGGGGCGCATCGTTTTGCTGTACCATTCGATTGCGATGGCAGTCATCGCGATTGAAGTGTATTTCATCACCGCGATCGTGCCGATGAAGGACAGTCAGCGCGTCACGATCAACACGACGATAACGTTCGGCTATTTGTTCGCGCTGATCTTTGGTTTGTGGTTTGGTTACTTTGGACACAACTGGATTTTTCACGGGCTTTATCTTGTCGGACTGTCGCTGATATTTTTCGCGGGCATCTTGTTGAGCGTCGCGCTGTTCCCGTTTCGCAAAGAGTACCACGTCAAAGACAAGTCCTACGCGCACGGACCTGGCGGCGTGGATCAAGCGCGGATGGCGTTCTTCGTCATGGCGTTGTGTACGCTCGGCTCGGTCATCGTTGGCGCGATTCCTGGGGCGTACTTTGGCAACGGCTTTGAAAGTTTCCTCGCCGAAAACGTCATCCGCGAGCCGCACAAGACCGATCTGCAACTCGCGGTCATCGGTCACTTGCACATCATGCTCGTCTTGATCGCGGTTGCCATTTTTCTCGTCATCGCGCGCTGGTTCGATTTCAAAGGCATCTGGCACAAACTCGCGATGCCGCTGACGATTTGGGGCACGTTCATCATCACGCTCGGCGCGTGGCTCGTCGTCCCGTTCGAAACGATCGCGCATTACATCATCTATGTCGGCTCGACGATGGTGATGCTTGCCGCGCTCTTCCTCGTCATCTTCGGCTTTCGCAAACTCGTCGGCGAAGGATTGGCGGAACGCGGCAACACGAAAGCAAGTTTCGGCGACAAGCTGCGCGCGCTCGTGCGCGATCCGCTCAAGTTCGGCGCGCTGTGGCAGATGGTGTACATGAATTTCACGACGAGCGGTCCTGGGATTTTTATGGCGATCACGCTCGACAAGATCATCCGCAAGTGGCAATTCCGCGACGAGCGCATCATCCTCACGGGACACTGGCATACGCTCTCCGCCGTCATCGCGACGATCATCCTATTTTACTTTGCGGATCGCGTCGGGCTGAAAGGCAAAGCGCGCCAACTATTCGGCTGGACGCTCCTCCTCGGATCGAATGTCGCGTTCGCGGCGGTGGACATTTTCGAATTGAAGCGGCTGTTCGTCAGTCAAGCCGCGCAGCAGCCGCTCGTCGATTGGACGATGCTCTTCGCCGACCTGGGTTTAGGCGCGGTGATGCTCGCGCTCGCGGTCTTTATGGTGTGGCGATTGGTTGACCTGTTCAAAAGCGATGGACATTGGAAGAAAGACGTCGCTGCGCGGGAGGTGACGCGATGAGTGGGATCACCTTGAAACGCAATCAAAATATTTGTCCACGAAGAACACGAAGTTTCACAAAGGATTTTTTCGTGTTCCTTCGTGTTCTTCGTGGACAACCACTGATCTTTCTGCTTGCGGCGCTCGTCGTGCTGGCAACGGGCTGCGCGACCGCGCAAGCCGCGCCTGCGCCTGCCATCACGCCAAACGTTTCCGCCGACGGCTGGGCGCGCGTCCCTGCGGGCGAGTTTTTGCTGGGGCAGCACAATCACGAAACGACGATTGAGTACGATTACGCGATCATGATCAACGACGTAACAAACGCGCAGTACGCGCGCTATCTCGACGACGCGCTCGCGGCAGGCAAAATCAAAATCGCGGACGACAAAATCGTCGGCTACTACGCGGGCGACAAGTTTCACGGCGTGCGCCACGAAGAAAAAATCAACGCGGGCGATTATTTGCACTTGCCGCTCAAGGACGTAAATTTGCGATTGATGTTCGACGGCAAAACATTCGGCGTCAAACCAGGTTACGAAAATCATCCCGTCACGATGGTGACCTGGTTCGGCGCGAAAGCGTACTGCGATTACTACGGCGGGCGTCTGCCAACTGAAGTCGAATGGGAAAAAGCCGCGCGCGGCGTTGACGCGCGCCCGTTCCCCTGGGGCGAAAAAATCGCGCGCAACCACGCGAACTATTACGACAGCCGCGATCCGTTCGAGAAGAACGCGGGCAAGCAAGGCGATACAACGCCCGTCGGCTACTACGGCAAGGCGCACGACGGTTATCAGACACTCGACGCGCGCAGTCCGTACGGCGCGTACGATATGGCGGGCAATGTGTGGCAGTGGACCGCCGACGTGTACGAAGGTCAGCACTATCGCTATCTGCGCGGCGGCAGCAAAGCAAGTTACGATTACGATTTGCGCGTGTGGTCGCGGAACAACGCGCGACCCGATTACTACGATGTGGATGTGGGGTTTCGGTGTGTGAGGTGAAGCGTGAAACGTGATACGTGATGCGTGAAAATCACGCATCACGCTTCACGAGGAGTAGGAGGAAGGGATGTCAAGTCTGAAAACGCGGTTACGCGCATACTGGACACTCATCAAAAGTCTGCAAACGGGATTACTGCTCATCACGGGCTTGGCGGCGTACATGAGCGCACGCTGTCCCGTGACGACGTGGGAGACGTTGCTTGCTGTCACCGCGACCTTGTTTCTCGCGATCAGCGGCAGCACGGTGCTGAACATGGTGTACGACCGCGACATCGACGCGAAGATGAAACGCGCGTGCATGCGTCCGCTGCCCGCGGGCAAAGCGTCGGCGCGCGAAGCGTTAGCGCTCGGACTCGTTCTTTCCATCGCGGGTATCGGCGGCGCGTTGTTGATGAATCCGCTCTACGGCGCGGTCGTGTTCGCGGGCTTGTTCTTCGACGTGGTCGTGTACACGATTTGGCTCAAACGCCGCACGCCGTACTCAATCATCATCGGCGGATGGGCGGGCGGGATGCCCGCGCTCGCGGGACGCGCGCTCGCGGTCGGCGCAATTGATCCGCTGGGCATCTTGCTCGCGCTCGCCGTGTTGCTTTGGATTCCGACGCACATCATGACGTACAACATCAAATACGTCGACGATTACGCGCGCGCGGGCGTGCCGACATTTCCGTCGGTGTATGGCATTCGCGCGACGCGCGTCATCATCACTCTATCGTCCGTCGGCGCGGCGATTGCGGTGATGCTCGCGGCAATCGGCATCGGAATGGATTGGGGCTTGCTGCGTTTGCTCGTCGTGCTGAGCGGCGGCTTGCTCGCGCTTGCGGCGGCAAGTATGTGGCGACCGTCGGAGCGATTGAATCTTGGGTTGTTCAAGTACGCGTCGGTCTACATGCTGGGTTCGATGTTGCTCCTCGCCGCGGAGGCATTCTGATGAAACAATTCGACCGCGCGCTGTTGCTGATCACTGGCTTGCTCGCGGCGTATCAAATCGTCGTCGGCGTCAAAGGCGCCGACGCGCTCGCGGGACTCGGCTACTTGACGGCGTTCGGCGTGCTGCTCGTCGCAGGACTCTTGCTCATCATTTTCGGTTTTGAGATTCTGGCAAGTCCAATCGTCGTCGTCGTCGCCGCGCTCATTCCGCTCGGGCTTGCGTTCGGTCTCGTGGCGCACTATTTTGCCGCGTTCGAAATGATCGCGCTTGGCGCGGCGATCATCGGTTTGCTTGCGATTGCAGTGACGCGATTCGGCGCGCGCGGCGCACTTGCGACGATGGCGCTGGCGGTCGTTCACGGCGTCGCGGGCATTCTCATCTTTGGCTTGCCGATTGTTTTGTGGCTGCGCGGCAGCGCGCCGCCGGGCTTTGCGTTGGTCGGCGGCGGCGGCGCGCTGATTGGGCTGGGCGGTTTGCTGCTGAGTTTTCTGAAAGTGGGCAAGCCGATTCTGGCGCAAGAAACCATTTTGCGGGTGCTGCCTGGTTTGTTATTGCTGATGACCGCATCGTTCGTCGCGGGATTCGCCGCGTTGTAGGAAAGGCGCGAGCCGCCACGCGTTGGGCAATCGAAAAGATTGTCGCGCCGCACGCGGTTCGATGGCAAGGAGGGCAACAAGAAAACGAATCCGTTCTGGCGCAGCGGGCTTGGATCGCCGCGTCTTTTTTTTATCTCAATAATCAGGAGTGAAACAAATGACAAACGAAACTACCGCGCGTGATCGTCTGATTCTCGCGGTGATCGCGCTTATCGCGGCAATCCTACTGATGACCTGGGTGCCTGCGTCCGTCATCAGCGCGATGGAAGCCACGCTCAAAGGCGCGGTCGCCAAGATCGCGGCGACGAACAATCCGCTGTTCGCGCCCGCGCCGCTGCTGGTCACCTTCTTCTTCCCGTTCTGGGGCGCGCTGTGTGTCGTCGCGGGTGCGGCGCTGCTTGTGCTCGCGTACCCGATTTATCGCGGCGATACTTGGGCGCGTCCTGCCGCCGTCGGACTGCTGGCAATTCCGTCGATCACAGGCGCGTACATGACGGGACCGATCATGGCGTTTGCGCCCGACGCGCGCACGCAATTCATGATCGTGATGGCGGTTGGCTTGATTCCGTACTTTGCGCTCTTGCTCTGGGAAAAATCGTCGTGGCGGCGCAAGTTGGCGAACTTGGTGGTCTTCTTGCTTCTCGGCGTGACTGCCGCGTGGACGTTCTCGAACGGACACTCGTCGCTGCGAATGGTGCTCGCGCGTCCGCAAGCGTACGCATTCGACGCGAGTCTCTTCGGCTACGTGTTCAACATTCCTGTGATCTGGGCGGGCGTCCTTGCGACGATCATCGCGATTCCTCTGCTCGCGGCGCGCACGCGCGCGGGGTGGTGGCTCGCGACGTCGGCAGTCGTCATCATGCTCGTCGGAACGATTGGGCTTTACGTCACGCATTCGAACGTCGCCGAATTCGCGCAAGGAATCGCGATGGCGATTGGCAGTCTCGCGTTGCTGCTGATCCCAGGGATCGGCGGATGGCTGCGCGAGAGGAGTGTGGCGTGACGCACTATTTCCGTCACGCGACGAACGATTATTTGTACGGCGCGCTAATGGGCTTGAGTGTGATCGTTTTGCTCGTCATTCCAGCGTTCAAGCAGCGATTGCTCGAAGGGTCCCCGTTTGACGCGAAGACAGCGCAGGGACAGGTTTTGCAAGTCAAGCCAGCATGATCTGCGCGACGCAAATCTAAACGCATAGATACTCCCGGAGCAATGTGGCTTCGGGAGTACGTTGTTTGTCTGCGTTTGTGTTTTTCCAAAGCGGCATCGAAGGAGGGAGAGGATGGATCTGATCTGGGTTGTGCCCGTATCGGGAGTTTGCGCGCTCGTGTTCGTCGCGTATCTCGCGTGGGATGTGCTGCGCCGCGACAAGGGCACGCCGGAAATGCAGCAA
>DYJA01000001.1:0-55591 GCA_020723345.1 Candidatus Aquidulcis sp.
CCACTGGCAATCTGAATCGAACATCCGTGCTCACAGTTTGAGAGTTGCACCCATTCGACATTTGCTCGAATTCGCGGATCGCTTCGTCTACTTCCGGCGGAGACGCGCTCTCCCCAACGGCAATCTCCAATTTGGCTCGGAGAAATAGATCGGCGAGCGCGTTAGCCAGCGCGCTGCCGCCAAGGGCAACCTGCACCGCACGCGGGACGCCGCGCGAGCCGCCGAGCGGCACCGGATGGCGCATCGCTTTGGCGAGCGTGTCGTACACCTGAGGCGGGGTAGGCAACGTCGGAAAAATCTGCGAACCGCGAATCGTGCCGATTTCACCGTTCAAAACGGTAACGATGAAAGGACGATAGGGCTTTCCCTTTGGCGAAGCGACCCAGGTTCGCAGACGATTGATCGCGACGAACCAGGTTTCGTTCAGTCGCGGCAGGTTGGAAATGGAGGATCCATGGCGTGGCATAAGGCGCTCCTATTCAACTTCAGGCGGGCAGTCCCAATCCGATGCGCTCGCGTTCGGCATCGATGGACAACACGACGACATCAATCGTATCGCCGACAGCCAAACTGCTCCCGCCCCTTCGCATTTGGCTCTTGTGCAAGAGTCCATCGGTCTTGACGCCGATGTCAACAAACAAACCGAAATCTACGACGTTGCGTACCGTTCCTTTGAGCCGCATCCCGGTTTTCAGGTCTTGCAGTTTCAGCACATCACGCCGCAACAATGGCTTGGGCAATTCATCGCGCGGATCGCGTCCGGGGCGCACCAACTGATCGAAAATATCGACGAGCGTTGGCTCGCCGCATCCAAGCACTTGCGCGATTTCTGCAACCGCCGTTTGCTGGCGAAACTTGGCGCAGCGTTCGGACAGATCGCGCTCGGTGCCGTTGACGCCGATCAGAGCAAAGAGATTACGCACGACGGCGTACGATTCGGGATGAATCGCCGTTTGATCGAGCGGCTCGCTGCCGCCGATCACGCGCGTAAATCCGGCGGCTTGCTCGAACGCTTTCGGACCCAGCCCCTTGACCAGTCGCAGCGCCGCGCGATTCGGAAAAGGACCCTGCGCGTCACGATGCGCGACAATCGTCTCAGCCAATTTTGGTCCGATGCCGGCGACATAGCGCAAAAGCGCGGGCGAAGCCGTGTTCACGTCCACGCCCACCGCGTTTACCGCCGATTCGACGACCGCGTCCAGCGCGTCCGCGAGTTCTTTTTGATCTACGTCGTGCTGGTACAAACCAACCCCAATCGACCGCGCATCAATCTTGACCAATTCGGCGAGCGGATCGAGCACGCGGCGCGCAATGGAGACCGCGCCGCGCAGCGTCACATCCAGATCAGGCAATTCTGCGCGCGCCAGCGGCGATGCGGAATAAACCGACGCGCCGGCTTCACTGACGATCAGATATTCGGTGCGCGCGCTCTCGGCGATTACTTCGGCGACAAGTTGCTCGGTCTCGCGCGACGCGGTGCCGTTGCCAATCGCAAAGAGATCGGCGCCGGTTGTTTCGACGAGGCGGCGCAGCGCGGCTTTGCTCTCCGTCCATTGTTTCTGCGGCTCGTGCGGATAGATCGCGCCGGTGACCAAGACCTTGCCGGTTTGATCCACCACGGCGACCTTGCACCCCGTGCGAAATCCGGGATCAATGCCGATGACAGAATGTCCGCGAATCGGCGGCTGCAACAACAAGGCGCGGACGTTTTCGGCGAAGACGCGAACGGCGTGCGCGCTCGCGTCATCGCCGAGCGCGCCGCGCACGTCGCGCTCGACCGCCGGCAACAGCAAGCGTTCATAGGCGTCGCGGGTCGCGAGCGTCAATTGTTCCGCCAACGGCGAGTGCGCGTTCGGAGGATATTTTTGCGCGAGCCGCGCCAGGATGTGCGCGTCCGGCGCGTTGAAGCGGATGCGGAGCGCGCCGCTGCTTTCGCCGCGATTGAGCGCGAGGATTTGGTGTGGACGCAAGCGCGCAACCGGCATGGCGAACTCGTAGTACTGGGCAAACACTTTGCGCGGATCCTTTTCGGCATCGGCAAGCGTGCTGGCGATTTCGCCGCGCTCGCGCGCCAAGGCGCGTGCCGCGCTGCGTAATTCCGCGTCGTCAGAAACGATTTCCGCGACAATGTCGCGCGCGCCTGCCCAGGCGTCATCCGCTTCCGGCACGGCTTCCGACAGAAAAGGCGCGGCAAGTTTCGCCAGCGAATCGCGCGTGAGCGGCTGCGCGAGGATCAATCGGGCGAGCGGTTCCAAGCCGCGTTCGCGCGCAACGGTCGCGCGCGTGCGCCGTTTGGGTTTGAAGGGCTGGTACAAATCCTCGACGGTCTGAAGTTTGTCGGCGGTTTGAATCGCGCTCGCCAACTGCGGCGTCAATTTGCCCTGCGCGGCAATCGATTCGAGGACGGTCGTTTGGCGTTCGGCGAGTTTGCGGAGATAGGTGAGCCGTTCAAAGAGACGGCGCAACTGCTCTTCATCGAGCGAGCCGGTCGTCTCTTTGCGATAGCGCGCGATAAAGGGAATCGTGTTGCCGGCATCGAGCAGCGCGATGGTCGCTTCAACCTGAGTGGAACGAAGATTCAGTTCGCGCGCGAGGATCGCAGAGGTGTCCATTACCACGCGCGCGCCTCGTTGACTTGTTCTCGATCAAACCATTTCTCGGCGCGCTGATAATCCTCGGCGGTCGGCGGAAAATTTACGCGCAACGCGTCGAGATACTCGGATTCTTCCGTCTCTCGTTCTTGGAGCCGGTCAAGGATAGCCAATTTTGCGGCGGCATCAGGTCGTTTGCCGATTTCTTTCCGACACTTGTCCCAGTTATCCCTGAACTTGCGTTTGAGCGCCAGCGCCATCCACCATTCGTTGTAGGTGAATGGCTCATCGCATTTCTCTCTGCCAAACTCGGGCAGCCGAAAAGCAATCTCCCCGCCGAGCGGCTCAGGGCGCGGCAGCGGAGTTAGGCGATCAGGTTGCGCGAGGATCGCGTTCGCATCTCGAAGGAAAGCATAGTCAGCCGGGATCGAGCCGCGCTGCGCCAAGAAAGCGAATAGATCGCGCACGTTCTCAGCGCGAGAACGCCCATCGTCTTCATCCCATCCCACAGCCGTATCAGTCAGGTACTCCCAGAGATGAAAGTCATGCAGATCATCCGCACGTTCAAAGTCGTCAACGTCTTCATCGAGGTACTGAACGAAATCCTTGATGTCCGACCACTGCTCGATCATCCATTCCAGTTCCTCGTCGGCGCGATCCAAGCCCTGCGGATCTTCTTCGCTGAGTGTTGCCAGATAGTCGGTGACCCATTGGGGCGGGAACCACGGCAATCTTTTGGTCAACGCCGCGAAGGTCTTGTTTACATCGGCTATCACATCGTCAAAACTGTAGAGTTTGTCGAGATCGGTTTCAAACGTATCCTCTTCGTCTTCTTCGTCCCAGTCTTCACCTTGTTGCGCGACAAAGTTTTGAAATGTCTCGTTATGTTCCAGATCGCGCATGTCCACCATAAGCGGTCGTCCGCTGCGATCCGGTGTCAGCGGCAAATGCGCCAACTCATCGCGCGTAGTGTCTGCTGCGATTTCTGACGCAGACGGATGAAGCACCCAGCGTTCGACGAGGTGGCGAAATCCGATGAAATCTTTTGGCAGGGCGATGCTGTATTTGCGATTGGCTTGTACGGCGGCGGCAATCGTCGCCTGCGCGCGCGCCAAACTCACGCGATACATTCGCTCCCCCATCTTCGCCTCCGAGCGCTCGATAAAATCACGTCGGAATTTTTCGGGCGACAGCGGTTGGGTGGGGAACATATCTTTGATCGCGCCGCGCCACGGCACGCCGAAATCGAGCAAGAAGACGAGCGCTTGCACAACACCTTCGCCGCGCTCCCAGGCAACCGTCACGCTTTGCTGCCAGGGATGATTCGGATCAGTCATGTACGCGGCGTGGAATCGCGCCTGACCCAGGTTGAGGATGGCAGGCGTAATTGGTTTGACGCCTTTGGCGGCAAGCCGGTCGAGCGTGCCTTCGGCGGCTTGCTGCAATTTTTCAATCGAAGTCGTGTACGCGATCGCGTAAAGAAAATCGGCTTCCAAATCCGTCCCGCCCGCTTCGGCGCTCTTCACCAAATCGAAAAGAACATCCTGTCCGGCGCTCGCGTTTTCCGGCATCTTGTAAATGTGGTGCATATACGCTTCGACTTCCGCGGGATCGCGCGAGTCGCGCAGATGACGCGCTAGACCGCGCACGCCGGCGTGGAAGAGATCCTCGGCGGATTTCAGATCGCTCGGCTTGAGATCGCGCGGGGAAAAGTAGCGACCTGGGTCGGAAGTATCCACCTCCTCGCCCATGCCTTTGAGTATGACCAGGACGGTCATCTTGGCGTCGAGCGTGAGCGTGCGCGGTTTTTTCACTTGCTGCCAGAGATAGTCAATTACTTCGTGATTCTTCAGGCGTCCCACCAGCGTCATCAGAACATCGCGCTCGGCTTCGGGTGTGTCGTGCATGCGCGTGACGAGCGCGCCCAGCACCGAGGGCAGGTCGGCTTCCGCAATGAGCGACTGAACGGCGGCAACCAGCCCCGCATCATCTAGTTCGCCGCGTGTGTGGCGCTCGAACAGCGCGTCGAGGCGCGGACGCGCCAGCACACGCGGATCAACCTTGGGTGTCTTGTGTTTGTTCTTCTTGCTCACCGCAGCATCCCCCCAGCGACATTTGTTGGTGTAGTGTCAGCCAGTACTGATGACCGGCTTTCTCCTATTCATCCGTATTTTATCTCTATGAAGAGTGGTGTCAAACTCGTGCTCGAAAGCACAGGTGCTGCGAAGCGCGGCGTCAAGTATCCGCGCGTACTGGAAAAGAAGGCAACGAGCGAATGACCTCCGCGATTTGATCAGTTCGCCAATCGCGCGAGGCATACACTCCGATGCAATGAGGCAGTTGATTGGAGTCATACTCCCTCTCGCCCCATCGATAACAAACCCTTTGAGTTTCCAAGAACCCGAAGGGTTTGTCGTTGTCCATTCACGCGCGCGCCGGTAGCCGCACGGTAAACGTACTGCCGCGACCCAATTCGCTCTCAACCGTGATCGCGCCGCCGTGCGCGGTAACGATTTCTTTCGCGATGGCAAGCCCCAAGCCGGTGCCGCCTCCTGAGCGGGAGTCGAAGGAGACGCGCGCTTTGTCGCCGCGATAAAAACGTTCAAAGAGGCGCGGCAAATCTTCCGGCGGAATGCCCTCGCCGGTATCTGCGACGGAGATCGTGATCCATTGCGGCGGCGGCGGATCGACGACGCGCCGCCACGCGAGAATGCTGCTCTTGGTCGCGCTCAACCTCGCGGACGATTTCGCGGTCACCGTCACCGCGCCGCCGGGGCGATTGTACTTGAGCGCGTTGTCCACGAGATTCGTGACGACTTGCTCCAAACGGCCCGCGTCGCCGATGATTTCCGGCAATGGATCGAGCACGGTCGTTAGCGTTTCGCCGGTCGCATTCGCGCGCGCGCGGCAGCGCTCCACCCAGCGCGGCAGCAACTCGTTCAGATCGACCGGATCGCGCGCCATCGGCAATTGTCCCGACTCGAAACGCGCGAGCGTGAGGAGATCGCCGGCGAGCCGCGCCATGCGCGCGGCTTCTTCGAAAATCGTGTGCGCGGCGCGCCGCGCGCTGTCCAAATCTTGCGCCGTTCCGTCGAGGATCGCCTGCGCGAATCCCTGGATCGAAGTGAGCGGCGTTTTCAATTCGTGCGAAACGTTCGCGACGAAATCCTTTTCCATCTGCCGCGCGCTCTGCACTTGCGCCGCCATCGTGTTGAAACTCGTCGCGAGTCGCCCGATCTCGTCTCTGCCGCGCGCGGCGACGCGATGATCGTACTGCCCGCGCGCAATCGCTTCGGTCGCTTGCGTCAAGCGCGTGATCGGACGCGCAATCGAACGCGCGAGAACGAGCGCGACGAGCAAGGAAACGAGCAGCGTGATGCCGCCCGCGACCACGAGACTCCAACCGATCTCGTCGAGCGTTTCAAAAAACGGTCGTTCGACGTTCGCGAGCGCGACGTACACGTTTTGCCCGCCGATTTGTCCGGCGGCAATCGCCGCGTACAGCACGACGCGTCCGGGGCGCAGCGTATGCGTGCCCCAGAAAAAACCGCGCGGCGCTTCGGTGCGGACGATGGGCGTCAGCGTGATCGTGCGATTCGTCAAGCCGTACGCGGCATCGGCGAGCACGAGTCCTTTGTCGGTGACGATGATCACGCTGCCAATGTTGCCCGCTTGCTGCTGCAAGCGCGTCAACGCCTCGCGCGGCGGCACGTCGTTGAGGAACATCGCGCGCGCTTGAAACGCGAGCGGCACGACTGCGTCGCCGAGGCGCGACAATTGCACCTGCCGCTGATAGTCGCGCAGAATGATCGCGAGACTCACCGCGAGAATCGCGAGCGTGAGGAAAATGATGAAGACGTGGGTGAGAATGAGACGCGTTCTGAGAGACATTAGAATTTACGATTTATGATTTCCGATTTATGATGTGGCGGCAGAAGCAAATCCTGAGTCACCCTGGCACTTGCGTTCCCGCCAGGGCAAGTGTAAATCCTAAATCATAAATGCCAGGTTCACGCGACCAGTTTGTATCCAACCCCGCTGATCGTTTCAATCTGCGTCTTTGCGCCCGCCAATTTCTTGCGGAGGTGCGCGACGTGAACGTCGACGGTGCGCGTTTCCCCGGCAAAATCGTAACCCCAGGCGATTTCGAGCAGACGTTCGCGCGTGAGAACGATGCCGGGGTTTTGCATCAACACCGCGAGCAGATCGAATTCCTTCGTGCGGAGTTCGACCGATTTCCCCGCGGCGGTGACTTCGCGGCGCGCTTGATCGAGCGTCACATCGCCGACGATGACGCGCTGCGTTTTGGGCGCAGGCGCGACGCGGCGAAAAATCGCTTTGACGCGCGCGACGAGTTCGCGCGGGTTGAACGGCTTGGTCAGGTAATCGTCCGCGCCGAGTTCCAGTCCGACGATCTTGTCGATATCTTGATCGCGCGCGGTCAGCATGATGATCGGCGCGTCGCTTTCCTGGCGGATGCGGCGGCAGAGTTCCCAACCGTCGATGCCCGGCAGCATCAAGTCCAAAATGATCGCCGCGGGCTTGGTCGCGCGAAACTTTTCGAGCGCGGTCTTGCCGTCGTACGCGACCTGGATTTGGTATCCTTCTTTTTCCAGATACATCCGTTCGAGTTCGATGATGTTTTTCTCGTCGTCCACCAAGAGTAATGTGGTCATCGCTTTTTCTCCACATACGTGGGACAAGTTTTGGAAACTTGTCCTACTCGATCATACGCCAGAAATTTTCTTCGCGCGCCGCCAGGTCGCGCAGCGCGTCGCGCGCCTCGGCAAACAACGCGCGATTCTTTTCGTCCGAGACGCGTTTGAGCAAAAGCGCGAACGCTGTCCACGCGTCCGCAATTTTCACCATCGAGTTGGGCAGTTTTGCCGCGCGTAAATCCGGCGCGATGGCTTCCGTCTCGCGCAAATAGTCGGCGTACATTTTGCAGAACGCGCCGCCGCCTGTCCCGCGCCGCTCGACGATTTGATAGCCAAAGCGCGCGCAGAATTGCCAGTCCGGCGCGTCGCCCCAATTCGCCAAATCGTCCGCAAGTGTTTTCATTCCCGCGATACCCGCGTGTGGATCGCTGGCGCTCAATATCGCGCGCGCGTTCTCGCGCAGCGCGCCGAACGCAATCTCTGGCAGCGACTCGAACGCGTTGTCGGCGAGGGGTGCGACCGCGCGCGTCGTCGTATCCGGCGAGGACGACGCGGTGACCGGGAAACGGCGTGCGCGATTCAAGTCCAACGCCGCGCAGTGTAGGAGATCGCGCATCGCGGTTGAGCCGCAGTGGTTACCGCGCGTGTGGTGGAAACCGGAGACGAGTTTCATGCCACCATTCTACTCCAAAACGGCGGGGTGTCAACGAATTTGAACGAATACTTTGCCGCAACAAGGATTTTGGTATATAATGAGAGTGTCCGTTTCCCTAGACGATTCTTCTTGCACGCGAAGCTTGAGAAAGCCGGCTGTCTGGATCATTCATCCTGGCGCCGTTCTGCATCGCGCCTGCGCGACTCAGTTGAACGCGACGAACAGATCACCGCGAATCCTTGGAGGTTTCCATGTTCTTCGCTCCACAGTTTCAACAGCCCACTAGCGCGCCATTTCCACTCACGTTGCTGGCGACTGTCCTCGCGCTCACGCTGATCCTTGCGCTTGTTCTGCTGACCGGCGCGCTCCGGATCGTGCCGGAGTACCAACGGCTCGCGCTCTTTCGGCTGGGGCGATTCATCCGCGTCGCCGGTCCCGGCTTGGTGGTTCTTGTGCCGTTCGTCGATCTCGGCGTGCGCGTCGACTTGCGCGAAAAGACCGTGCCGCGCGCCGATCCCGCGACGACGCAAGACAATCGGCGCATCGTCGTCGATTGGCTGTGGAGTTATCAAGTCGTCGATCCGGCAAAAGCGGTCCTCAACGTCGAAAATCTGGACGTGACGGCGCAAGCAAGCGCGAGCAGCGCGCTCCGTTCGATCATCGGCGGGATGTCGCTGAACGATGTGATGTTCCGGCGGGAAGAGATTCGCACCGAATTGCAAACGCGCTTGCGCGCAATGACGGACGCGTGGGGCGTGCAAGTCCGCCAAATGGAAATTCGCGAGATCAAGCGCAACTAAAAAGACCCGAAGGGTTTGCAAACCCTTCGGGTCTACTTTCGAGCGACGTTACTTGGGCGCCAACCCAAACGTCAGCGTCGTGATCTTCCACTGACCGTCAATCTTGCGGAACGTCCACTTGTCGTTATCTTTGACGTTCGTGATCCCGATTTTAGTATCCGCCATCGCGGTCGCGCTGTCGCCGGTGAGCGTCACGCGAATGTTTGGATGTTCGGCGAACGCGGGATTCGACGGAAAGACAATGTTGACGTAGCGGTCGCGAATCGCCGACCAATTTTTCCAGGTCTTGTCGTCGCTGGGATTATCCGGCGTCCGATTCGCGTCGGTGACGACGCCGTCGGTCGCCCACATCGCTTGCAAGCGATCAATGTCTTGCTGCACCACCGCTTCGCCTTCCGCGACGATCAACTGTCGGATCGCTTCCTCGGCGTTCGCGGGCACGGGCGTCGGCGTGCGTTGAATCACAGGTTTGGGCCCGGCGCTCGGCGGCGGCGGCGCGCCGGTCTGACACGCGACCACCGATAATAACAACACTGCGAACACCAAAACCAAAACGACCTTGCGCATGAATAAACCTCCGAAATCTTCGAGAAATTTGACGGGCGCAATAATAGCACGATTCGGCGAAAAGTCAAAAATAGTCCACCAGGCAATCGGTAATTGGGCAATCGGTGATCAGTCGCCCGATTGCCTGATCGCCTGATTGACCGATTGACTGTGTGCCCACCTGACGATCTCCGCGCACACATCGTACCGCCCAAACGACGGCATCAGGTACGTTCCCGCGACGAATTCTTTCGTGTCTAGCAGTAACTCTTGCGCGAGTGTGATCCCTTCTTCGATGCCGCGCTCACCCGCGTCTTTCATCCGTCGGCGCGCGTCGTCGGTCAGCGTGATGCCGGGAACTTCGTTGTGCAAAAATTCCGCGTGCTTGCTGCTCATCAGCGGCAGCACGCCGAGCAGAATCGGAATTTCGACCTTGCCGAACTGGTCGCCGTACTTTTGCAGAAACTCGCGCAGAATCGCGCCGTCGTAAATCGGCTGTGTCATCACGAGATCTGCGCCCGCTTCAATTTTGCGATGAAAGCGCTCGAGCTCTTTCGGATCGGAATTCGCCCACATCATATCGAGCGCGCACGCGACGAAGAAATCCGCGTTCGCGCCGATGCTCGTCCCCGCCCAATCGCGTCCTTCGTTCAGGCGTTTCAAAATCTTGATCAAGCCGATCGCGTCGATGTCGTACACCGCGGTCGCGTTCGGATAATCGCCGAGGCGCGGCGGATCGCCGGTGAGCGCGAGGACGTTGCGAATGCCGAGCGCGTGCGCGCCGATCAGTTGCGCTTGCAGCGCCATCAAGTTCCGGTCGCGCGTCGTGAAATGGATGATCGTCTCCAAACCGATTTGCTGCTGCACCATCGCCGCGAGCGAAACGCAATCCATCCGCACTTTGGCAAGCGGCGAATCCGCGATGTTGACGCAATCCACGCCGATCTCTTTCAACATCGCCGCGCCGCGCAAAATTTTCGCCGGGTTCAAGCCGCGCGGCGGATCGAGTTCGACGCTGGTGATCCATTTCCCGGCGCGCAGTTTCTCGCGCAAGGAACCCGGCGCGCGCGTCAACTTTTCCATCGGCTCTTCGACCGCGACCGGTTTCGGTTTTTCCGCGACGCCCTTCGACACGCTCAGGGCGCGCGGCAATTCTGCCGGACGCAGCGCGTCGAGCGCGCGGCGCATCGCGGCGATGTGTTCCGGCGTCGTGCCGCAGCACCCGCCGATGATCGTCGCGCCGAGTTCGTCCACAAACTTGGGAACGTAGTCCGCAAAGTACTGCGGCGACGAAACGTAAATGTACCGCTCGCCGATGCGTGTGGGAAAACCGGCGTTGGGCATGACGGAGAGAAGGGGATTGGTAATTAGGGATTGGGGATCGGTCGGCGGCAACATGCGCTTGACCGCGTCAAACGTTCCTGCCGGACCGACGGAGCAATTCGCGCCGAGTACGTCGACGCGCGCGTCGCGCAGCGCGGCGGCGATTTCTTCCGGCGTGTTGCCCGCCAGCGTGTCTTCGTCTTCGGTGAATGACATTTGCGCGATGAGCGGCAGATCGCGCGTGACCGCGCGCACAGCGGCAATCGCGATTTTGAGTTCGTTGAGATCGGAAAAAGTTTCGAGGATGAGCGCGTCCGCGCCGCCTTCGAGCAGCGCTTCGATCTGTGCTTGAAACGCGGCGCGCGCGTCCGCCTCCGCCAGCGCGCCGAGCGGCGCGACGAATTGTCCGAGCGGTCCGACCGAGCCGAGGACGAACGCGTTTGCCCCGGCGATTTCGCGCGCCTCGCGCGCGAGCTTGACGCCGCGCAGATTGATCTCGCGCGCCTTGTTTTCCAGTCCGTGCCGCGCGAGTTTGAACCGATTCGCGCCGAACGTATTCGTCTCGATCAACTCCGCGCCCGCGCGCAGATAATCGCGGTGAATTTCCTGCACGAGCGCGGGCTGTGACAGATTCAGTTCGTCGAAACAGCGCTCGAACGAAATGCCGCGCGCGTACAACTGCGTCCCCATCGCGCCATCGGCGAGAATGGGACCGCGACGGAGCCGGTCGAGAAGTGGATTTGTGATTGACATTCATACATCTCCGGAGATGGGATAAGAGGGCTTGAGAAGGCATTAGAAGGCAAAGAAGGCAGAGAAGGCAACCGGGACGAGTCACCCACGTTGCCTTCTCTGCCCTCTCGTTCTTCTTCGCCTTTTACGCCCTCTGATGCCTTCTTATCCCCTCTGCTATTTTTTCGCGGCAAGCGCGAGCGCGAGATTGACGAACGTCCGCGTCGGCGTGCCGTTGCCGAATTTGTTCTGATAACCGCTCGTCGCCTTGGGATTGTCGGAACTGCCGGCGATGTCGAGATGCGCCCACGGCGTCTCGCCGACGAAATTCTTGAGGAACATTGCGCCGATAATCGAACCCCCCGGACGCCCGCCGGAATTCTTAATGTCCGCCCAATCGCTCTTGATATTCTCCGCGTATTCCGGATCCATCGGCATGGGCCAATTCTTTTCGCCGGTCTCTTCGCCGAGCCGGAACAGCAGGTTCGTCAACTCTTTGTCGGGCGAAAAAAGTCCGGTGCGAAGATGTCCCAACGCGATCGTCATCGCGCCGGTCAACGTCGCCGCGTCGACGACGGGCGAAAGTTTCAGCGTCTTGGTCGCGTAGACGAGCGCGTCGGCGAGAATCAAACGCCCTTCCGCGTCGGTGCTGATGATTTCAATCGTCTTGCCGTTCATCGCTTTCAAAATGTCGCCGGGTTTGTACGCTTTGCCGCTCGGCAGATTTTCGGTCGCCGGGACGATGCCGGTGACATTGAGCGTGGGTTTGAGATGTCCGATGGCTTGCATCGCCGCGATGACTGCCGCGCCGCCCGCCATATCGCCTTTCATATCTTGCATATCCGCCGCGGGCTTGAGCGAAATGCCGCCGGAATCGAACGTGATCGCTTTGCCGATCAAGCCCACGCCCGGCGCGCTCTTTTTGCCGCCGCCGAGATAGCGCAAGACGATGATGCACGGCGGCTCGTCCGATCCTTGCGCGACGCCGAGGAACGCGCCCATGCCGAGTTTCTTGGCTCGATCGCGGTCGAGCACTTCGAATTCCAGCCCGGCTTCTTTGGCGACGCGCTTGGCAACGTCGGCGAGGCGCGTCGGCGTCATCGCGTTGCCGGGTTCGTTCGTCAGATCGCGCGCGAGGTTCGTCGCGTTCGCGAGGATTTCGCCGCGTTCCGCTCCGGCTTTCATCACTTTCAATTTCGTCGCGTCGCGTTCGAGCATCACCACTTGCTCAATTTGTTTCACGTCGTTATTGTCGGTAAAGTACTTGCGAAACTGCCACAATCCGAGAATGATCCCTTCGGCATTTGCCTGCGCCGCACTTTCGGGATCGAGATTCCCCAAGCCGCCCGCGCCGTGGACAACCGTCGCGACTTTTTTCGCTCCGGCATTGCGAAGCGCCTTGACGCCGTTCGCCGCCGCCTGGCGCGCCCGATCGAGCGTAAATTCGCCTTGCTTACCCAAACCGACTACGCAGACGCGGTCGGCGGGTAATCGGTCAAACGTATGGACAACCGTCGCGCTGCCGAGTTTGCCGTTAATCTCGCCTTTCTTGATCATTTGGGTTAACACGCCGCGCAGTTTCTTGTCGACCGCGCCCGCCCCGCCGTCGGGTGACATTGCGCCTTCAAACAAGTTGACGACAATCCCATCGCCTTTCCAAGTCGTAATGTCGCCGGTCTGAACCTTGAGCTCCATTGTCTCCTCCAGTCTCGTAGAACAAATGATTCATTGTAGAACATCTGGGATTGTAACACAGTCACGCGGGAGCGTCAAACGAAGGATGAAGGCAGAAGGATGAAGGATGAAAAGCGCCTTGCCTTTCTTCATCCTTCATCCCTCATCCTTCTGCCTTTTTTTGACACTATCCTGCTCCAGCGCGATAATGAATCCCTACCTTTGTGGAGAAAATACAGTGACGATTAGTGACGTACTCGAACGCCTGAATACGATGCGACGACCGCGCGCGCAAACCGCGCCGCTCAGTTTGAATCGACAATTGTTGCGCCTAGCGGGACCCTCGCTCGTCGAAAACCTGTTGCAGACGATGCTGCTGGTTTGCGATATGATCTTCGTCGGGCAACTCGGCAAGGACGCGATTGCCGGAATTGGCTTGGGTGGGCAATTGACGTTCTTCTTGCAAGTCGCGTTTATGGGACTCGCGGTCGGCAACACCGCGCTGGTCGCGCGCGCGATTGGCGCAGGCGACAAGCGCGAAGCCGAACGGATCGCCAAGCAATCGTTGACGCTCGCGGTGGTGCTAGCAGTAACGATCGGCGTTTTCACCTGGTTCGTCGCGGAGGATATCGTGCGCGTGATGGGCGCGACGGAAGAGGTCAACGCGATTGCGAGCGGCTTTCTCCGCATCGTTTCCTTGTTCGCGTTCGTGATGGGCGTGATGTTCATCGGCGGCGGGACGCTGCGCGGCGCGGGCGATACGTTCACGCCGATGCTGATCACCGGCTTTATCAACATTATCAATATCATCGTCGCCTACACGTTTATCTTTGGCAATTTCGGTTTCCCGCGTGTGGGTCCCCTCGGTTCGGCGGTGGCGATGACGGTCTCGCGGACAGTCGGGGCGGCGCTGATTTTGTATGTGCTGTTCAAGCGCACGAAAATTTTGCCGCTTGCGTGGCGCGGCGGCTGGGGTTTTCATCGCGATGTGATCGCGCGCATTCTCAACATCGGTCTGCCCGGCGCGCTGGAACAAGTCGTCTTTCAAGCCGGGTTCCTCGTGTTCGCGGCGCTGGCGGTTTCGCTGGGCACGGCGAATTACGCGGCGCAACAAGTCGCGTTCACCGTCAACAATTTTTCGATTATGCCCGCGTTCGCGTTCGGCGTCGCCGCGACGACGCTGGTAGGGCAGAATCTCGGCGCGAAAGACCCCGAGCGCGCGGAGCGGAGCGCGCACGCGGCGTTGAAAGACGGAACGCTCTGGATGGTGGTGATGGGCGTCGCGTTCGTCATCTGGCGCGAACCGCTGGTGCAATTGTTTACAAGCGATCCCGACGTGTGGCAGCCCGCGCAAATGTGCTTGATGTTTATCGCGATCAGTCAACCTTTGCTGGCGGTGAGCATGGTGCTTTCCAGCGCGCTGCGCGGCGCAGGCGACACGCGCGCGACGCTCGTGGTGACCTTTTGCGGCATCTGGATTATGCGCGTCGCGTTTGGATATTTGCTCGGCATCGTTCTGGGTTTGGGATTGTTCGGAATGTGGATCGCCTGGACGAGCGATTGGGTGGTACGCGCGGCGCTGATCACACTGCGGTTCCGGACAGGACGGTGGAAGACGCTGCGCGTGTAAAGGCAGAAGGCAGAAGGATGAAGGATGAATTTCATACCGCATACTTCTGACTTTATCCTTTGATTACGATGAAAATAGCGATTGGCTCTACCAATCCCGTCAAGATTCGCGCGGTTAAACGCGTTGTGCGAAAAATTTTTCCGAACGCGGAATTCGTCGCGCGCGAGGCGCCGTCCGGCGTGCCGGGACAGCCGCGCGGCGACAAGCAGACGCGGCGCGGCGCGGTCAATCGCGCGCGCGCGGTGCGAAAAGCGGCGCGCGCGGATTGGGGCGTTGGACTGGAAGCCGGGATCATCGAGAACGAGTTTGGGATGATGACGTGCGCGTGGTGCGCGATTGTGGACCGGCGCGGGCGCGTCGGCATCGGCGGCTCGACGAACATGCTGCTGCCGGATCAAGTCGCGGCGCGGATCAAAGCCGGCGCGGAGTTGGGCGAGGCGATGGACACGTTCGCGAACATTCGCGACGTCAAGTACAAAATGGGCGCGATTGGCGTGCTGACGCGCGGGCTGTCGAATCGTCAGCGCGCGTACGAGTACGTGTTGACGCTGGCGATGGCGCGGTTTTTGTGGGAGGGGAAGTACGGGGGATAACACACAACAAGAGACGACTTGCGCGCAAGTCGTCTCTTTAGTTGCAGCACGCTCTCGGTTAGAATGTCAATACTCGAGCGGCTGCACCGGTTATCGCATGCCACCGCCTAAGAGCAAGGGAACGACGCTCGTAAGACAGGCAAGCACGATACAGACAACGAGCAGAATTGCGCCGGCGATCACCCATTTGCGCTGGGCGGCTTTGAACTGTTCGACGCTTTGCCAATCCTTGCCGAGCCAAGCCCATTCATTGCCCTTGATCAAGCCAATGATACTGCCGATTCCTGGGAGGAAGAACATCAGCGCGAGCGGACCACAACCCACGCCATTGAATGCGCCCCAAATCCAGGACATTAAGAAGGCGCCCCAATTCAGACCTTGCGCCTCGGGTGGAAAAGTTTTGGTTGACATTGCCAGATTTTCTCCTTCAAAAACTGAATGATGATTATCGTTCGCAGTTCATGAATTCGGGATCAGTTGCTTGGTCTTACGCCACATCACCTCCCCACCATAAATCCATCGCGCTTGAATTTGTCATCGCCGAGTATCTTCCAAAGACGCGGCAATTATAGAGCGAAGGGGCAACCGGCGTCAAGGGGGGATCGCCATTCGCTTCCAACTTTGTTGAATGGACGCGATCGGCGTACTGACGCGCGGACTGTCAAACTGTCAACGCGCGCGATTACATTTTGACGCTGGCGGTGGCGCGGTTTTTGTGGGAGGGGACGTATCGCCGCGTAATCAAATAACAGAACTCCGTTTTCCCAAAGGTGAGAAAACGGAGTTCTCTTTTACTTATCTTCATGTTCTAGATCCAACGCGAGTTGACCTTTGGACTCCATCAAGGCAAGCGCTTGGCGTCCTTGCTTGGCGGCGGCTTGAGAGAGATACCAACGCGCAGTTGTGTTATCAAAAAAGAAACCGTCTTGCAAAAGTTCCTCCAACTCCGATAGCCGTGTTTTCTGCAAAGCGTTCAGCAAACCGTGCTCAAGCAGGCGCGGAATGAGTTGATTGTAAATTTCTTCTGTCGTCAATCCCTCTTTTTTGAGAGAGACCAGTTCCCTGACCTGACTAACGAGAATATCGTTTTCATTCCCGTTGCCGCGATCAAATCGAATGCGTCGCGGCTGTCGCTTCTTTTGTAGATTGAGGATCAGTTCCCCCGACAGAACCGACAATGGATTGGCGCGTTTGTGGCGCGAGGATTGGAAACTGGCTTGCGCGACGGTGTTAGCGTACTCAAATCCCGCGTCCTGCGCCGCCTCGATCAAGACATTCCAATACGCCAGGTCTTTGTGCGCGAAGACGATCGACAGCCAGCCGTTCCACTTGAGTACCTCGCGCATCTCGCGCAGAGAATCCTGCAACAGCCGCGCATAGTCATCGCGCGATTTGTCCAGATCGCCGCCTTCGATCACTTCGGCTTGCTTGTCCTGCGCGTTGACATCGAACCCCAACCACGCGTTCCACATTGTAGACAAGTCGAGATAAGCAATATGGCTTCCGTACGGCGGATCGGTGAAAATATAATCCACTGATTCGTGATCAATCACACTGGTCAATTCGGTCGCAGATGCGTGGATTACTTTGAGTCGCTGATAATTCTCGCCAATTGCTTGATTCGTTTCTTTCTTGACCGCGACTAGATTCTTGAATTTCTGACTGAATTCATTCCACACATTCAACTCAACCGATTCTTTGGGAATCCAGTATCGATACGTGTGCATGATACCGCTGTTGCCGCGTCCTTCGCTGCGACCTTTGGTTGTGCTGTAGGTCAGATTGCACTTGTTCAGTGTCGCCGAAAAAGCAAAGCGCAACGAATCCCTAATGACCGCATCGCGGACATTGTCGATTTGCTGATAGACCCGCGACAGCGCCAGCAATTGTCGCCGCGTGAATAACTCCTCGCTCAAGCGCGCATCCGCATTCTTCGGCAAAGCCAAGCCGCGCGGATACCACGCGTCCAGCGGCTCCTGTTCCAGTACTTCATTCGACAACGCGTAAAGACGCTCGATGTACGGGCGGCACGTTTCTTCAATTGCGACAAATTCTCGGCGGAGCGCGGTGATGTCAATCGGTGCGACTGCGATTTGCTGACAGATAAAATTCGCGAGCGGGTTGATGTCAACGTGAATCCCGCGCCGTCCCAGCACAACCGCTTCAATTGCCGTCACGCCACTGCCGCCAAACGGATCGAGGACGACATTATCCTTGTCGGGCGCAAAGTGCCTGATGTACGCTTGCACGACATTCCACGGGCGACGCGTGAAATACGGATGCGATCCGAAATGGCGGCGGACGGATTGCTTCTTGGGAGGAACTGAAACTGAGATGGGGTGGCTCACCACGTTCATTTGCCCTCTTCTTTGCTCGTGATCCTTTTCAGTTCACCAACCATAAATCTGCCTAATTCACTCGCGTCAATCACATCAAGATAGTCTTCACCCTTGAGCAGTTTGCGATCATTATGTTCGAAACACAAAATGACGATTTCGTTCCCGCCCTTTTTCGATTTATATCCTGCGCGGGTATAGCCATTGGAATCATACTTCAATTCGATGCCGCGTTGAATTCGCCCGTGCCCCGTCATCGTAATTGTTGCGTATGGTTGATCTGGAAACCTGGTCACATGCAGCCCCAAGTCAATCCCAAGCCATTCCCAAAAGCGACTGAGAATCAACAAGTTATTCTCCAGCGTCTCCTGAACTTGTTTGCTTGTGCCGCTTTTGCCTCGTTCGCGAAGGTTTTCCCTGTGTTCGTGGACTTCGGTACAGAACGAATCAATCTTGTTAGCCGCTTGCCTGAAAATAAACGGATCACGTTGGCGAAGGTGCTTGAGATGGTATAACCATAGGCGCGATTTGTGCTCTTCGATAAAGGTGAGACAATTTGGAGTAAAAGGATAATCAAACTCGACCACACCTTCCTCTGTCTCGACGGAGATCAATTTTGCGATGAGATTAGTCATCGCCTGCTCACGCAATTGAACCGTGACGCCAAGAACCTGACTAGGAAACAGCGTTTTGGAGAGTCCAACGATCTTGGCAACTTGAACATCAAAAGAATCTGTCTCTTCGCGCATATTCAGCCGATCCTTTTGCGTATTGCTGCCCTCTTTGAGATCAACGCGATACTTTGGATCGTACAAACCAAGCGGAGTTTCGAGCAAGAGGGGCCAACTCGTTTTTCGTTGTGCAAGACTACGCAACAACGGGGCATCCCGGAATTCGTACAAATTTCCGCCCGACTGTTTTGAGATTCGTCTGAGCTGTGGCATCGTCCCCCCCTTCGACTTGCGAGATTAACGCACCCTACCCTGTCAATTCCCGCACCACCTCATTCACCAGCTTGCCGTCCGCGCGGCCTTTCATTTTCGCGGCGGCTTCTTTCATCACTTTGGGAAATTCTTTCGTTCCCAGCGCGGCAATGATTGTCTCAACTGACGCTCACACAAAACGAACGCGGCTGCGCCGCACCATCAGCGTGCTTCGCCCGGCTTTTGCTGTTGTTTGACCTGCTCAAGCAATGTTTCCATATCCCATCGATCAAGCCATTGATGCCGATCTTTGGAATAGTCGCCGTAGCCCGTCTCAAATTGCTGCAAGAAGCGGATCATCCCGACGGGACCCAACTCGTGCATGAGCGCGGCGAGTCCAGATATTCTGATTTGCTCTAAAGTCATTGTTTGAGTACTCATTTTTCCGATTGCTCCTTAACCCATACTAGCGGATTTTCCACACGCACACCAAGTTGTGCTGAGAGACGCACCGCTTGGCGAAGTAGTTGATCGTCCGTAGTCAGAAATACATCAACACTGCCGCTTTCCGCACATGCCAGATGCGTTGCGTCAAAGGGATGAATACCCAGCGTTTGCAACTCCTTGGCGCGTTTCTCTTCCTTCTGGCTGACGTGGATCGAATGGCGCGCTAAGGGCATGAGCAGTTTGATCCGCGCTTGTCGCTCCGCGTCTGGTATTTGCTGAATTTCGACGCCCAGGACTGTACTGCTGATCCATTGCCATTCATCATTTTTGACATGATTCAAAATGATCAGGATTGCTTCTGCTTCAAGGCGAATGCGATCCTGAGATTGATCGTCAAATGGACGGTTCAAACAACAAGCGTCAAGATAGATTGTTGGCATTTTGTCCACTCGTACATGTGATTGTACACAGGTTGATTAGGTTTGTCACTCTGCCGATTTGGAAGCGTCCCAAAGCACCCTACCCTGTCAACTCCCGTACCACCTCATTCACCAACTTGCCGTCCGCGCGGCCTTTCATTTGCGCGGCGGCTTGCTTCATCACTTTAGGAAATTCCTTCGTCCCCAGCGCGGCGATGATCGCTTCCACTTCGGCTTTGATTTCGTCGCGCGAGATTTGCTTGGGCAAATATTTTTCGAGCGCGGCGAGTTCGGCGGATTCCTTTTCCACCAAGTCCGCGCGATTTCCCTGCTTGAACAATTCGATGGATTCACGGCGCTGCTTGACCTGCTTTTCGGCGACGCCGAACAAATCGGCTTCCGTGATCGCCTTGTCTTTGGGTTGCGCGAGTTCGAAATTGGAGATCGCGGCTTTGAGCATCCGAATCGCGTTGAGCCGATTTTCGTCTTTGGCGCGCATCGCGGCTTTCAAATCTTCGGCAAGTTGGTCTTTCAGTCCCATCGTGATTGCTCCCTCGAAAATGGGACACTGATAAACACTGATGAACACAGATCAAACTATGTGTAATCTGTGTCTATCTGTGTACACCTGTGTCCAAGTGATATTCGCGTCACTATGAATTTGCTGTCACGCGCACGTAAAACTCCGTTTCTGTCGACAACATTGTAACTCAGAGCGGCGCGCGCGTCAAACGTCCGGACGCCCCTTGACACACCTGGAAACCCAATGCTATAATCCACGCCAAGATGGTTGGTCGTCGTGATGAGTGCGGCGACCCAGTCTTGTTTTCCCCGTGACGATTGCGGGCAAGCAACGCAACGCGGTATGCGCGCGATTGCGTCAATTCGCTTCGGCAAATCCTGGGGGTTTGCCTTTTTTTATTTTCCGGGAGGAGCACACATGGCAAAAAACGATAGCAAACCGCGCGAGCAAAAACCGTGGTGGGATCAACCTCCCGCGTCGATTGGCGGCGACGCGATTATCGCGAACGTCGGCGCGGGCGCGCACAATGTCGCAGTGGGCAAGCATATCCAGCAGACGATCATTTCCACACTGGGCGCGCCAGCGCCGGGCGACAAGCAGATCATCGAGCAAAAGTTTGCGGAACTGAACACCACGCTTGGCAAACTTGGCGGGCAGATCGACGCGAACACGAAAAAGACGGCGGAGTTCCAGATCAAACTCTTGCAAGGTGAGTTGACCAAAACCGACGAAAAGGAAACGCCGAGCGCGACGACGATCGCCCAGGTTGGCGATTGGCTGCTCGACAATGTGCCGTCCGTCGCCGAGACAGTGATCGGTTTGTTCGCGACGCCAGCGGTGGGCAAGGTCATCGGCAAAGCCGGCGAAGTCGCGGTCAAGTGGGCAAAAGAGCGATTGGGGCGCGGAAATGGCTGAAGGCAAGTCCACCTGGTTGAGCCGATTGCGCGCGCGGTCGACGCGCGGCGATGTCGTCGTCGCGAACATCGGCGCGGGCGCGCGCGATGTGATCGTCGGCAAAAACATTTTGCGGATCGGTACGCTCGTCGTGCCGGCGGCGCCGGTTTTCGTCGGCGTGGTCGCGCTGATCGCGCTCGCCGCGCTCGGCGCGTACTGGCGTTTCGTGCCGGACAAGATGCCGCCAAGTTTGTTCAACGTCGCCGTCGCGCAATTCGGCGAAATCGGCGCGGACGGGCGCGTGAGCGCAACCGCGAATTCGCAAATGTTCAGCCAGTACATTTTCAAATCGCTGCGCGATGAAGTTGTCCCGCAAAGCGCAAACTTGCCTGGGCTGCTCAAGCCGAATGTCTGGCACGATAGTTTGTTTCCGACCCAGATGCGTGTGCGGATCGATCTGGTACCGGGAAATACGCCAGACGCGCGGCGCGCCGCGGCGAAACAATTCGCGGAAAGCATCGGCGCGAAAATGATCATCTACGGCAACCTGGCGGCGAATGAAAACTCGGCGGCATTCGTTCCCGAGTTTTACGTCGCGCAACTGAACGACGAAGAGACCGCCGAAATCATCGGGCAGTATCAATTCGGCGCGCCGATTCCGGTGCAACTTGCGAACGATCTGGGCGCGAATTGGGCGGACAGTTTACCGCTCAACAAAACGCTCAGCGCGCGGCAGCAGGCGCTCGCGCAATTCACGCTCGGCTTGACGCACGACTTGAGCGGTTATCACGAAGACGCGATCGGTTTTTTCCAAAACGCGCTGCGCGCGCTGCAAGATTCCAAAAGTCGCCAGGGCGAAGAAATCGTTTTTTATTTTCTTGGGCGACAGTATCTTCTCTTGGCAAATAACCAGCAAGCGGAAATGGAATCGCTCAATCGGCAAGCCGGTCAAGCCAGGTCAGACGCGGAGCGCAACGCGCTGCGCGACAAAGCGCAACAAGCATCGGCGCAAGTGGACGCGGATCTCGCCAAAGCCGAGGAACAGTTCGCGCACTCGCGCGAGCGCGCCGCCGATTACGCGCGCGCACATTCCGGATTGGCAAGCGTCGCGCGTTTGCGCGCGTTGCGCCAATCGCCGCAACAACGCCTCGATCAACCCGAGTTTCTCAATCGCGCGTTTGCGGAATATCAGATCGCGCTGAACGCGGCGATCCAGGCGGGCGAAGAACAAACGCCGCTCCAAGTTCGCATCGCGTTGGGTACGACATATTTTTTGCAGGGCGAGGCGTGGCTGCACAAACAAGATTGGGGACGCGCCGCCGCCGTCTTCGACGAGTCGATCAAGACGACGGAGGGACAACTTTCCAACTTGGCGAAACGGTACCGCTCGCTCGCGGAAGCGTACCTGACTTTGGGCAACGCGAATTTCGAAAAAGGGATCGCGCAAGCGCAGTCGAAAGAAAACGCCGCCGCGCGAATGTCATATCAGAAAGCGCTGGATTGGTATGGCAAGTGCATCGAGATCAAAAATTTTGATGCGACGACCGCCGAAACATCGGCGGCGCGCTGCGCGCTCTATCAATCCGATGTCAAAAAGAGAATGCAGGAGTAACCATGCAGAACGTATTTCGGATCATCATGCTAACCGGCATCGTGAGCAGTTTCGCTTTGAGCGCGTGCAGTCCGCTGACGATCACTTTCGGCGCGGCGCCATCGCCAGCGGTGATCGTCGTGACAGCAACGCCCGCGCCAACGCAACCGCCGCCGCCCACGTTAACGCCGCTGCCGGTGTTGCCGTCGGCGACGCCCACCTCCGCGCCAATTCCCACTGCCACTCCGCGCGCCGCGCCGACGAACACTCCAGCGCTACCACCGCCGCCACCGCCACCACCTCAATCGACTCCATCTCTGCCGCAGTTGAGTGTTTCCGATCAAGGCGGCGGCAACATGGATTTGTACGTGTTCGGCGGACAAGTGGGTTGGCAACTTGTTTTTCGCGCGGTCGCGTGCGCGCCGAATTGCAACAATCGACCGGATGGCAGAGATGTCAACTCGGTTTATTTTGTCTTTTTCAAGCGACTCGCGGACGGTCGTCTGCGATGGGTCTTTGAGCACACCGAGATGAACGCGCCGTACTGTTCTTTCGGCGGATCAGGGGCGTGCAACTGGCTCGACATTCGCAATCTGAATACGCGCTGGCCCGGCACGCAGAATATCGTCGAGAACGGCGACTATGTTTTGCGAATCGAAGCCGACGGGAAAAATGGCGCGAGTTGGAACGGCAGTTTCAATTTTAGAGTTCAGCGATAAACAAAAACAGCGCGCGCGTCAATCAACCGACGCGCGCGCTGCGCAAAGAATCGTCAGACGCGCTACTTTGCGCGGAACGCGTTCTGGATCAATTCCGGCGCGAATTTCCCGCTCGTTTCGCCTTCCGCCGCGTAGCGATAAACTGTCGCGGAGTAAATGCCGCCGAGCGTCGAACTGAGCAGCGCGAGCGCGATGTACGCCAGTACGCCCATCACGACGAACGCGACGATCAGCGCGGCGACATTCAGCGCGATGCCGAGCGCGACGCCCGCGACGATGAACGCGGTCACGAGCAAAAAGAGCAAGAAGAACACCAAGCCCATCCCCGCGCCGCCGACGATTTGTTCACCCCACGTCCGGCGCAAGTACTGCGCGCTGCGCTTGACTGCTTCGAGCGGACCGACATTTTCGACGACGAGCACCGGCACGACGAGATACGTCGCGAGATTCCACGCCGTTCCGATGATCGAACGCACGATGTCCGCGACGACGCCGCGCTTGGAGAGCGCTTGCAAAATCATGCCGACCGTCGCGGCGATCAGCGCGTAACCAAGAATTGCGCCGAAATGACTGAGCGCGATCTGCACGCCGTCGCTCAGCGTCGGGTCCTGACCGCGCAACCGCATCATCGCCGCGCCGACGAGCGCGGAATTCGCGAAGGTGATGACGGTGTACTGGACGATGTAAAACAGAAACAACAAAACATAGCCCAGCACTTCGTTGCCGCCCGCCGCGTAGAGAAAAAATCCCGGCACGGCGAACGCAAGCGTCACCAAGAGCAGCGCGAACGCGGAGGCGATCGGAAAGACGACGAGTTCTTTGTCATCTTGCAAAACGTTCCACGATGCTTTGACCAAATTCCACGAACGAGAAAAGGTAGACATTTTTCCTCCTGGGGAGTGCGTTAGTGCGATAGTTAGGCATTCACTATTGCACTATCGAACTATCGCACTGATTAGCGCGGCGGAATTGTCACGATCAGCGTGTAACTCACCGCGCCGGTTTCCGGTTTGACGCTGATGAAATAATCCTGCGATTTGGGAAGCAGTCCGCTCCATTGCATCGCGCTCGCATGATCCGAAATCAGCACCGTCCCGTCCGCGCCATAGATCACCAGCGCGGCTTGTCCGCCGGGCGGCACGATCAGGTTGACGCTCATCGTTTGCCCGGCTTGCGCGGCAATCACCCACCGATCCACCTCCACCGCGCGCGTGACGCCTTGCACCGTCGCCGAAATTCCGCCGGGCGCAAAAGTGATGCGCTTTGCCACCGGCGTGGCTGGCGCGGCAGTCGGCAATGGCGGCACGGTAACTTGGAGTGTGTAATTGGGCGCGGTGCCATCGTACGCGTTGACGCGAATGTTGTAATCCTGGGTGATCGGGATGCGCCCATTCCACTGCATCGCGTCGGCGTGATCGGAAATCAGGACGGTACCGTCCGCGCCGTAAATGATCAAGCGCGCTCTGCCGTTCGTCGGAACGAGGTTCACACTCAGGGTTTGTCCAACCAGAACGCGCAAGACCCAGTGATCGCTTGTGTTCGCCGCGAGTTTGCCGGAGACTGACGCGGTCACTCCACCGGATGGAAATGTGATCCGCTGCGGCACCGGCGTCGGTTGCGGGCGCGGATCAATCGTCGGCGCAGGCGAAGGCGCGGCAGTCGGCGGTCGGTTGTCAGCGGTCGGGGAAGGCGGAACCTGGGTCGGATAGATCACGGTGACGACCGGCGGCGCCGGCGCGGGCGCGGGTGAACAGCCAAGCGTCGATAGCGCGACGAAAAGCAGCGCGCCGCACGCAAAAAGGAAAAATAGTTTCATTACGCTTGCTCCTTTCGATTTCCTCAAACCCATTAGGTCGATCCTCCTGATCAGTTTGTTTTCTCTACGCGCTAGACATCCCAAGTGTATCACACTTGGGATGTCTAGCGCAACTTTCGATCTGTTTTGTTAGGGCTTTGTCATTGTCATTGCGAGGAGCGTTTTTTGCGACGAAGCAATCCCCATGTTGCTCGGAGATTGCTTGCTTCGACTTCGTCTTCGAACAGCGCGCTCAGCGCGTTCCGCATCAAGGGATGATCGTCCGCAATCAAGACGCGCATTTTGGCGGTCATCGCGCCTCTCCCAAAAAATCGGGGAACTTTGCCGAACTCAGAGGAACTATGAGTTGTACGCGCGTTCCTTTGCCCGGCGCAGAGTCAATCGTCAATCGCCCGCCGATTTTTTCCGCGCGCGTTTTCAGATTTCTCAAACCCATTCCGCCCGTCCGCACCGAGTGGGGATCGAATCCCTTGCCGTCGTCTCGGATCTCCAATCTCAAATCTTGGTCGCCGCCGCGCAACGTCACGACGACGTGCGTCGCGCTCGCGTGCTTGAGCGAATTGTTCAACGCTTCCATCGCGAACAAGTACAATTCGTGTTCGATTGTCGCCGCGAGCAGCGGCACATTTTCCGCGCTGAATTGCGCGTCGATGCCGGCGCGCTTTTCAACCGCGTCGAGCCGCAGCGCCAGTGCGTCCGCCAACCCGGTCTGCTCCGGCGCGAGATGCCAATCGTACAGCAGCAAGCGCATCTCCTTCAATGCCTGCTGCGCGCCTTCGCCCAACTGCTCGATCAGCGCATCGAGACGATCGTACTTGTGGTGCTTCAATCGATTCGCCGCGGTGTACGCCACCAGCACCAAACTATTCAGCGATTGCGTGACCGAGTCGTGCAAATCGCGCGCGAGCCGTTGGCGTTCGCGCAGGATCGCCATTTCCTCGAATTGCGCTTCCATCTGTTTGCGCTCGGTAATATCGCGCAGCACGATCAATCGCCCGGTGACGACGCCGTGCGGCGCGAAAAACGGCGCGGCACGCACGTCGATCCAGCGATTGGCGATTTGGATTTCTTTGGGATGAAACGCGGTTGGATGCGCGTCGTCGCGCGCGGCGACGAATCCGTTCAGCGGCAAAGTCGCGATGTTCGCGCCGATTGCCTCGGCGCGAATGCCCAACATTTCGCGCGCCGCGGGGTTGATGTCCGCGATGCGATCGTGCGCGTCGAGCACGATCACGCCTTCGCTCAACGCTTCAAAGAGCGCGTCGCGCGCGACCGGCACGAGATCGAGCAGGCGCAAACGAAAAATGCCGAACGCGATCAGCAAACCGCCCAGGATGAACGCAAGCGGCGATAGATCCAATCCGGCGACCGGACTCCAGCCGAAAATGTAAATCGCGTTGAACGCAAATGGAATGACGATGCTCGCAAGGAGCGCGAACGCCTGCTGCCGGTACGCGTGCTGCGCGTGCAGCGACGCGCTCGCCAACACAAACAGCGCGCCGACGATGACGGCGTACGAGTACGCCGCGTTGATCCAAAACCACGCGCCGTGTCCGTAATTCAAAATTTCGAGATCGCTGGGAATCGGCTCGATGCGATTCCAGACCAAGCCGTGCCACTCGTTCGTGAACACGAGCAAGAGGGTCGCGAGCGGCAGAATCGCCAAGAGCGTCGAGCCGTACCAGCGGAGCGGGCGATGCGTGTACTCGAGCGCGAACATCAGCACCAGCAACGGCGCGGTTTCCGCACCCAGGTACGACACTTTCGACCAAAGAATTTTTTCGGGCGTTGTTGCCGCGATCATTTCGAGCGTCTCTGCGAGCGACCACACCGCGAGCGCGAGCAGCAAGAGCGCGAGCGAACGCCCGCCCGGCGTCGCGCGGCGTTGCCACGCGAACCAGGCGACGATCAACGAAACGCTCATCGCAAGAAAAAAGATCACGGCGTACATCGTCGAAAGTTATCCTATCATATTCTTCCCACCGATCGAAAGGATCACGGATGTTCAATTTCTGATTCGTTCTTCCGCGTTCCCTTCAATCGGCGTGGAAATCCGACATTGTCAAAGTGCTCGCCTTATCTGGGCGCCCACGCTGGCAGATTGTCGGTTGGATGGTCCCAAAACAACCGGCAAGAACCTCCGGGTTTTGGTCTGCGATTACTTGACACTCACCGTCACACTAAACGTTTCCGCTTTCGGGTCATCTTGCACCCACGCTTGCTTGTGGACGAATTTCAACACCGCGCTGCCCGCGCCGACGGCTTGAAATTTGTAGACGAACTTGCCGGGTGCGCCGGGCATCGCCGCGCCGGCTTGATACTGATCCATCGGTTTCGCCGGATCGAATTGCGGCTTCAACACCTTGTCGTTGCCGGACACGAGCGACCACGCATAGCCGGTCGAGCCGGGCGCGCCTTCCAGAACAACTTCGACGATGTTACCCACCGCGGCTTGCATCGTCTTGCCGTTGTCGGCTTTGGTCACCGACACTGGTTTTGCGCCGGGTTTGCACTCGCCGCGCATAAACGCCCATTCCTCACATTCGCTCTTGTCCGCGAAAACACAGTAGCCGACTTCGCCGCCTTGCGCGTCTTTGCGAATCTCCAACTTGCCGCCGTTCTGAACACAGAACGTCGACGCCGGATTCGCGATGCTCGACCCAGGCGCGCCGGTCGTTGGCGCGACGGTTGGTTGTGTTTGAACGACGGTTACAGCAGGCGGGGCGGCGGGCGCAGGCGACGAACACGCCGCGACCAAGCCGACAAACAGCGCCAAACCGATCAACGAAAAAATCTTGGGAAAGTTCATTTTCATTACTCCTTTCGGGAGAGAGAATATCACATTCGGGCGCAAAATTCATCTGCCGAATGATAGATTTGCGTCTCAACAAAACGCGCGGTTGAGACCTGTCAGGTTTCCAAAACCTGACAGGTCTCGACATCGTTCCTACTTTGAGAAGCAGATGTTGCCGACGTTGGTGAGATTGCCGCACATTTGATTGCTGCTGGCATTTACCGAGCCGCTGAAACTCTGCCCGCCCAGTAAATGAGTCGCCCACGAAACCGCACCGGTGTAAACATGGAAGGTCCCGCTCACATCTGTGATTTGCGGCGTCGTCGTCCCAACTTGGTGGACCATCCGACCGGCGATGCCACATTCGGCGCTGGAACAGCCCAGCGCTTCCGTCAATTCGACGGAATAGTCTCCTGATCTCCAAATGCCATTGATATTGCGCCGTTGCGGTACGGGTGTTGGCGGCACGGCTGTCGGCGCCGGTTGATTCACCGTGATCGTGATCGTGCGATCATCCGGCGAGCCGTCTTTTTTGATCGAGCGCAAGGTGTATGCCGTCGTCACATTCGGCGCAACGGAACGCGCTTCGTGCCCGGTGACGCCTTGCCCGTTCAGATAGACCGCGTTCGCGCACTCGACATCCCAGCGCAGAACGGTAGACTGCCCGACGTTGATGTTGTACGAATCCGCGCGAAAGTTGACCGCGAGTTGACATTGCGGCTGCGGCTGCGTGATCATGCCGGTGATCTTTCCCGAAGTCGTCGCTTGTCCTTGAATGTCGGTTGCAATCGCGTACAACGTATAACTTCCGACGCCCGGCTGCCACTTGAAGGAACCGGTGATCGTGCGCGTCGCCGAGCGCGAGGTGGCTTTGCTGACCTGGGTGTTGTTGATGAAGAGCGCGACCGACGACAGTTCGGTGTTGCCGACACCCTGGAACGTGATGTACACGTCCGCGCCGGCAGCAAACGAAAAGTTCGCGCCGGGCGACGTGATGGCGGCTTGCGGCGGCGGCACCGGCACGATGGTGTTGATCTTGGCGACGAGGACGGGACCGAAGAACGCGCCGTTTTCATCGTGTAGTTGCCACTGCCCGGCGTGGACGCCACCGGCAGCCGGCGCGGTCAGCGCGATCAACAGATCGGCGGTCTGCCCCGGCGCGATGTTCGACGGCACCGCGACCTGGGTGAGATTCGTCATCCGCTCGCCGCCCACCGACGCGAGTTGATACTTGGGATTCCACGTACACGAGCCGACGTTTTGCACGCGCCAGATCTTGTTGAACTGTTGATTCGGTTGGAATGGCGTGCCATCCGGGACGGTCACATCCGCGATGAACGCCGCGTTGTTCGCGCAGGGTCCGGGACCCGCCGTCGGCACGACAACTGTCGGCGCGGCGGTTGGCGCACCGGTCGGCGCGACCGTCGGTGCCGGCGCGGGCGCGCCGCTCGCGACGACGACCATCGTGTCCGGATCGCTTGTCGCGTTGTCCGCGCTGTACGCGCGCGCGCTGACGGTGTGTTGACCGGCGACCGCCATCCATTTGAACGGCAGCGCGATCGATTTTTGCGGCGGATCGATCTTGGCGTCGCCCGCCGCCGCATTGTCCACCAAAAATTCCACGCGCACGATGCCTTTGCCGGAATCGCTCGCGGTCACCTGGAACGCGATTTCCTGACCCGCGCTGATCTGCCCGCTGATCGGCGTGAACTTGACCGTCGGTTTGGCGGATGCAGAGCAAGCCGCCAACGCGATCACTCCGATCAGTAGTACAAACAGCAACGATTTAAGCTTGTGGGTTTTCACTTTCTTCTCTCCTTTTTCGATTTCAGTTTGATCTTAACAATCAGAGCATCACAGCGCAGCCACTCAACGCCCACCACACAACTGCGCCAATCACGAACAAGCCAATGCGGTACATCTTTCCCTCCCGCAGACCGGACCGATTTTGCGGAATCCGCCCGGTCTCAACTCCTATTGTTTCGTGAAAGTCACCGAACCTGCTCCAATCAAATTGCCGGTCATCGTCCGGCTGTCCGCCGCTAACGTGCCGGTGAATCCGCCCATCGCGCCGGGACGCGCGAGGATCAGCGAGACCGCGCCGGTATGCACGTTGACCGTACCGCTCAAATCGTCGATGATCGGCGCGCCGCTCGTCGTTTCGATCAGGCGACCTTGCACGCCGCACTCCGGTCCCGGGCAGCCAAGCGCTTCGGTCAGTTCCATGATGTATTTTCCCGAATGCCAATTGCCGCTGATGTTGCGACGCTGCGGCACCGGCGTATTCGTCGGCGGAACGTGCGTCGCGGTTGGCGGCACATGCGTCGCGGTCGGTGGGACACGCGTCGCGGTCGGCGGAATCGGCGTGGGATCGGCGCAACTGTTCGTGAACGATGCTTGATTCGAAGTGAGCTGATTCGGCGTCAAGATCGCCAACTGCGCCCACAACCCGCCTTTCGTACCCCATTCCTGCGAATACCCCGGCAATTGATGCGTGCCCGCGCCCGGCGCGTAGAACGTCATCACGGGCGATGGCGAAACTGATCCTGAGCCAACCCAGCGATACGTCACCGCGCCGGCATCGTTCGTCGTGATACTCCCGGTGTAGTAGAAATGACCGGGGCAATGTCCGACGTAATTCGATGGGTTGACGTTCATCGACGCGCCGGTGACGCGGAACGCGGGCTTGGGTGTTGGCGGAACCGGCGTCGCGGTAGGAACCGGCGCGACGACATTGATCGTGATCTGACGATTGATCGATGCGCCGCCGCAGTACGCCGTGAACGTAAACGTCGTCGTCTGATCGACCACGACCTGCAGCGAGCCGCTCGCCGGCACCGCGCCGACGCCCGGATCGATGCGCGTCGCGCTCACGTTCGTCGCGCCCCAGTTCAGCGTGATCGCGGTGTACGGCGGAACGGAAATCGAAGACGCGGTAAACGCGGTAATGTTCGGCGAACCGGTGCAGACCGGCGTCGGCTGTGGATTCACGACGTTGATCCGCGCGTCGAGCAGCGCGCCAAAGGTTTGTCCGTCCGCGCCGCGCAATTGCCATTGCCCGGCGTGCGGTCCCGGCGCGACCGGCGCGGTCATCGCGACGCTCAGATCGAACATCGCGCCGACCGGCGTGTACGGAATCGCGACAGTATTCTGAGTCGACATCGCTTCGCCGCCGACGAGGATCAATTGATAACCCGCGTTCCAGGGACAGGTGCCGGTATTCAGCACGCGCCAAACCTTGTTGAACGTCTGCCCCGGTTGCATCGAGGTGCCATCCGGCACCGTGATATTGTCGGAGACGAGCGCGCTGCCGTTGACGCAGCCCGGCGGTGGAGGCATCGGCGTTGGTGTTCCGGCGACAGAGGTTGGCACCGGCGTCGCGCTGCGCGGCACAACCGTCACGGCGATTCCTGCCGGATCGTTCGCCGTGCCGTCGGCGCGGAACGCGCGCACGATGATCGTGTGTGCGCCGACGCCGGAAGCATTCCAAGTTTGGTTGCGCTGCAACGCGGTTTGCGGCGGATCGATCTTGTCTTCCTGAACCACAAGATTGTCGACCGAAAGAACGATCTTGACGATTCCTTTTGTGTCGGTCGCGGTCGATTGCACGGCGACGGCTTGCCCTTCGCCGAATTGGCTGCCCGCGGCGGGCGCGTCGATGACGACGACCGGCTTGCCTTGCGCGCCGAACACCATCGCGGCAAGCACGCCGAGAACGATCAGCGCAAGCACGATCAAACCGATGGTTAACCAAATCCACGATTTAATTTGTGGGTTGCTGGTAGAATTAGCGGTTGGCATCTTTGCTCCTGAAGAACGCGCTCATCCACTGCGCTTGGACACGCTCACTTTTTTGCGGCGGGACGGCGCTTTGTCCTGCTCGCCTTGCAACGAGGTACACAAAAAAGCAAATGCCTGCTGCAAGTCGGCGAAATTTTCGCGCATCCCAGTCCGCGTGCTTTCTAACGACGCGCGCCAGACCGGTTTGCCATCCTGACGCACTTGCCACAGCCGCAGCAGATACGATTCGTAATTGGTTTGATTTTCAATCATGGTATCTCTCGTACACCCTCGCGCGGGCGGTGTTGGAGCGAGTTCCCCAAAAACAAAACCCGCTCCAAATATCCGAAGCGGGTTTTGCGATCCCTGTGCTGGAACCTAGCCAGTCCAAGCCCAGATCAGCGAGAATGAATGTGTCCTCTTCGGTAGCCCGGCGACCATAATCGGCGACGATTTTAGGTCCGTAGCTTTGCGTCACCGGCTTTCGCCGGGTTTGCCGTTGTCGGAGTGCTTTGTTTTCTGCTCTCCTTATACCACAGCCGCGTCACAAGCGCGTCAAAATAACTTGTCTTTGGTACCTTTTTACTATATAATCGAGCGCGATGGCAAAGTTGGAACTGGCATTTTTGGGCGCATTCCATATTACGCTCGACGAACAACCGATCACGCGCTTTGGCACCGACAAAACCCGCGCGCTGCTCGCGTACCTGGCGATGGAATCCGGACACGCGCATCGCCGCGAAACGCTGGCGGGCATGTTGTGGCCCGATCAGCCGGACGAAGCGGCGCGGCATAGTTTGCGGCAAGCCCTGTTGCGCTTGCGCGGCGCCATCAGCGACGCCGATAATACCGCGTTCTTGCTCGCCTCGACCGAAACGATTCAATTCAACCGCGCCAGCGCGCACTCGCTCGACGTGGCGGAATTTGCCGCGCTCGTCCAAACCTGCCAGACGCACTTGCACCCGCGATTAGCCGATTGCGCCGCGTGCATCGCGCGCCTGCAACTCGCCACCGATTTGTATCGCGGTGAATTGCTGCGCGATCTGTTTATTGGCGAAAGCACGCAGTTCGAGGAATGGGTCCTCGTCCGCCGCGAATTGCTGCACCGCCAGGCGCTCGAATCGCTCGATACGCTCGCGGCGCACCACCTCGAACACGGCGAGTACGCGCGCGCCCGCCAGTACGCCGCGCGCCAGATCGAACTGGAACCGTGGCGCGAAGAAGCGCATCGGACCTTGATGGGCGCGCTCGCGCGCGACGGACAGCGCGGCGCGGCGCTCGCGCAGTACGACACGTGCCGCAAGATTTTGGCGCGCGAGTTCAACACCGCCCCATCGGAAGAAACGACCAAGTTGTTCGAGAAAATTCGCAGTGGCGCATTTGAAAACAAGTTACCCGTTTCCATTGTGCCGCCACGCGACGCGCTTCCACGCGATCCCGCGAATCTGGACGCGCTCGCCGCGCTCGCGCAGTTTCACCTCGCGCAAGGCGATCTGACGCGCGCCCACGCGTACCAAACGCAAGTGCTCGCGCAGCAAAACGCGTCCGGCGATAAGAGCGCGCTTGCCGCCGCGCACCATCAACTCGGCGTCATTCTGCAACGCCAAGACAAATTGGATGCCGCGCTCGCGCACTTGCGCGACGCGCTCGCGCTGCGCGAACAAATCGGCGAACAAAGCGGCATCGCCGCATCGCTCGACGCGCTGGGGAAAATCCTGGCGCAGCAAGGCAATTGCCCCGACGCGCACGCGCATTTCTTGCGCGCGTTGAAAATTACGGAGACGATCGGTGATCCGTCGGGCAGCGCGCGCGTCTTGAAACATCTGGGCATGTTGCGCCAACGCCAGAAAAAGTTCGACGACGCGCGCGCGTGTTTCGAGCGCGCCTTGGCGCTCCAAAAAGAAATCGGCAACCGCGCGGCGATTGCCGACTTGGAAAAGCGTCTGGACGCGCGCCGCGATTCAAATTGACAAATCGAATTTTCTGACGATAATGCAAGCGAACGGCGACGACGGAGACGAGTACCTGTTCGGAATCTGGCAGCGAGAAGGGCACGCCGCAACATGCGCGGCAGGGTGCGAGTCCTTTCAGAGTACGACGGCGAAATTCCCTCCCGAGCCGCGCCGGCGAAATCGGTTGATGAAACTAGCCCGCGCCGCGCATCCCGCGTTACCGGGATAGCCGATGATGGTCGGCGTTGAGTGAGTCAACTAGTCCTGTAGTCACATAGTCATGTAGTCAGCTGACGAAGCGACTATGTGACTAACCGACTATGCGACTATCTGACTAACCAGGGTGGTACCGCGAGATACGCTCTCGTCCCTTTGGGGGCGGGAGTTTTTTGTTGTAGGACAAATTTGCAAATTTGTCCTACCGTGATCCCATGGATCTAACATTCCATCTCGTTCCACAAGCATATTTCGACGCGCTCGATCCGCACGCGGATTACGTGCCGCGCGATTTCGCGCGCGACGGCTTCATTCACTGCACCGACGGCGCGGAGGAAATGGCGCGCACCGCGAATCGCTACTACAAATCGGACGCGGAATCGCATTACTATCTCTACATTGACAAAACGCGCGTCCACGCGTCAATTCGGTACGACGATGCCGCGCGCATCTACCCGCACATTTACGGCGCGCTGAACCGCGACGCGATTGTCGCGGTACGCGCAGCGCGCCGCGACGCCGACGGAACGTTTCTGGCACCGGAGACCCTGTTGGACAAATTTGCAAATTTGTCCTACGGAAAGCGACCATAATTGAGTTCGCCTTTGACACCCGCCTCTTCGAACGCGCGATTGTCGCCGGTCGTCGCGCTGCAACATTCCGACTTTCGCTTGATCTGGCTCGGTCAATTGATCTCGCTTGCCGGGACGCAGATGCAGCAAGTCGCGATCAATTGGCACATTTACATCTTGACGAAATCACCGGTCGCGCTGGGCTTGATCGGACTGATGCGCGTCGTGCCGATCATCGTCTTTTCGCTGATCGGCGGCGCGATTGCGGACGCGCACGACCGACGGCGCGTCCTGATCGTCACGCAAATCGCGATGATGTTTTTCGCGGCGATGCTGGGTCTGCTGACGATCTTTGAAATCATCAACGCGCCGCTGATCTACGCACTTGCCGCGCTCACGGCGGCGGCAGGCGCGTTCGATAGCCCGGCGCGGCAGGCGCTCTATCCCAACTTGGTGCCGAAAGAGCATTTGACGAACGCGGTCAGTCTGATCAACCTGAGTCGTCAAACCGCCTCGATCCTGGGTCCCGCGCTCGCAGGTTTTGTGATCGCGGCGCTGAACGTCGAGGCGGTGTACTGGATCAACGCGCTGTCGTTTCTCGCGGTGCTTGGCGCGCTCGTGCTGATGAAAACGCCCGCGCAGAAAAACCTCGGCGCGTCGAGTGTGTCGCTTTCCGCCGTCAGCGAAGGGATTCGCTTCGTCGTCAAATCGCCGATGATTCTTTCGACGATGCTGTTGGACTTTCTCGCGACGTTTTTCTCATCGGCAACTTCGCTCCTGCCGATTTTCGCAACAGAAATTCTAAACGTCGGCGCGCAAGGACTGGGGCTTTTGTACGGCGCGGAATCGATCGGCGCGTTGATTGCGGGTACGATTGTGTCGTTTCTCGGCAACATCAAGAAGCAAGGCGCGATTTTGCTCGGCGCGGTCGCGGCATACGGGATGGCGACGACGCTCTACGGCATGTCGAATATTTTCGTCTTGTCGTTCGTCTTGCTCGCGCTCGTCGGCGCGGCGGACACGATCAGCACGATTTTGCGGAACACGATTCGCCAACTTGCCACGCCGGATCATTTGCGCGGGCGAATGACATCGGTGAATATGATTTTCTTCCAGGGTGGTCCGCAACTTGGAAATCTTGAAGCCGGAATCGCGGCGGCGTTGTTCGGCGCGCCGTTCGCGGTGATCAGCGGCGGCATCGCGACGGTGATTCTGGTTGCGGTGACGGCGTGGCTCGTGCCGCAGTTGCGCGAGTACGGCGGGCAGTAACGGAGCAGGAATGGAACCCAAACGCTTGATCGAGAAAGCGCGAAATCTCGCGAATAAAAAAACGCTGTCGGACGAGTGCACGGTGGGCGCAGTCGGTTGCGTCATCGTTTCCGGGAGCGGCGCAGAGTACGGCGGCGTGTGCATTGACGCTGCGTGCGGCATCGGATTTTGCGCGGAACATGCCGCCATCGCCGCGATGATCACCGCGGGCGAATCGCGCATTCGTCAAATCGTCGCCGTCAACCACTACGGCACCGTTTTGTCGCCGTGCGGGCGCTGCCGCGAATTGATGTTTCAGATCAACCTGACGAATTTGCAGACGGAAGTCATCCTCGGCGAACACGCGACAATTTCATTGGGAGAATTATTGCCCAAGCGTTGGCAAGAAGCATGGACCGCGTAGACGGGACGCTTGTCATCGTCGCCGCGATCATCCGGCGCGGTGACGAAATTCTGCTTGTGGAACAACATGGCAAGGATGATCCCGCGTCAGTGTGGGCATTGCCGGGCAGCCGCGGTGAACCGGGCGAACTGAATACTGAATACTGAACACTGAACACTGGATACTCCAACAGGAGGATGGAATGATAAACGAACTAAACGCACTCCGCGCGAACGCGCTCGAACAACTCGCGCACGTTTGGGACGACAGCGCGCTGGAACAATGGCGCATCACATTTCTGGGACGCAGTGGCGCGCTTGCCGCGGCAATGACGAAACTGGGCATGTTGGCAAGGGAAGAACGTCCTGCCGCCGGGAAACTCGCGAACGAGGTCAAGACCGCGCTCGAATCCGCGTTCGAAGCGAAGATCGGCGCGATCAAACAGCGCGCGCTCAGCGAATCGCTCGAAAGCGAGCCGCTTGACATCACACTGCCCGGTCGCCCGATTCAGCGCGGGCGTCTGCATCCCGCGAACGCGAATCTGCGCGAGATTTATCGTATCTGGCGCGATATGGGCTTTCAGATTTTTCTGTCGCGCGAAACCGAATCGGACGAAGTGAATTTTCAAATGCTCAACATTCCGCCGCATCATCCCGCGCGCGATAACTGGAGTACGTTCTACGTCGCCGATACCGATCATCGCGTTTTGCTCCGCCCGCACACGTCGCCCGGACAAATTCGCGCGATGCGCGAACTGGGCGCGAACGGCACGCAGCCGGTGCGCGTGATTCTGCCGGGGATGTGCTATCGCTACGAGCAAGCCAGCGTGCGCTATGACATTCAATTCAATCAAGTCGAAGGGCTGGCGGTCGGGCGCAACATCACGTTCGCGGATTTGAAAGGGACGCTGACCGAATTCGCGCGGCGCGCGTTCGGCGAACGTCCGGTGCGTTTCTACGCCGATCATTTTCCGTTCACCGAACCGAGCGCGCAGATGGATGTGCAGTGTATCATCTGCAACGGCGCGGGCTGCGCGCTCTGCAAGTACACCGGCTTTCTCGAAATCCTGGGATCGGGGATGGTGCATCCGGTCGTCCTCCGCAACGGCGGCTATGATCCGGACGAATGGAGCGGCTTTGCCTTCGGCTTGGGACCCGAACGCATCGCGATGTTGCGTTACAGCATCGAAGACATTCGGTACTTTTGGGGAAACGATCTGCGGTTCTTGGAGCAGTTTTGAAATGCAGAAGGGATGAGAAGGGATGAGAGGGCATAAGAAGGCGTAGAAGGCATTAGAGGGCAAAGAAGGCAGAGAAGGCAACGAGGGCGCGTGCCTTCTCCGCCCTCTCCGCCTTCTGATGCCCTCTTATCCCCTCTTCAAAACAAGGAGTCCAAAATGAAGTTGCCCTTGAGTTGGATCCGCGATTACGTTGACATCAAAATTTCGCCGGAAGAATTGGCGATGAAATTGACTTTTGCCGGACTCGAAGTCGAGCAAATGGAGTACATCGGTTTGCCGCGCCCGGCGGGATCGCGCGCGACCGGCGAACGCCCGGAACTCGCGTGGGATCGCGATAAAATTTTCGTCGGCGAAATTCTGGAAGTGAAACAACATCCTAACGCGGATCGCTTGACGCTCGTGCGCGTCGACGCTTCGCGCGGCGCGGACGCACCAATCGAAATGGTGACCGGCGCGCCGAACATCAAGGTCGGCGGGAGTGGCTACAAAGTCGCGCTCGCGCTCGAAGGATCGCGCTTGTACGACGGACACAAGCCGGGCTGGGAACTCGCGACGCTCAAGAAATCGAAAATTCGCGGCATCGAATCCGGTTCGATGGTCTGCTCCGAAAAAGAACTCGCGATCAGCGACGAGCACGAAGGCATTATCCTTTTGCCGGACGACGCGCCCGTCGGCACGCCGCTCGCGGATTATCTCGGCGACATCGTACTCGACATCAAGATCAATCCGAACATGGCGCGCTGCGCGTCGGTGATCGGCATCGCGCGCGAAATCGCCGCGCTGACCGGCGCGAAACTCAAACCGGTGCCGCAAAAAATGATCGCGCAAGGCGCGCCGATTGAAGACCAGGTCAAGATCGTGATCAAGAATGCGGAACTCAATCCGCGCTTCACCGCCGCGCTGATTCGCGGAATCGAAATCAAACCGTCGCCGTTTTGGATGCAGCGTCGTTTGTTGATGGCGGGCATGCGCCCGATCAGCAACATCGTCGACGCGACGAATTACATCATGATCGAAGTGGGCCAACCACTCCACGCGTTCGATTACGATAAACTGGTGGCGCGAGCCGCTGGCTCGCCGCCGACGATCATCACGCGGCTCGCGGAACCCGGCGAAGTACTCGAAACGCTCGACGGCGTCAAACACAAACTCGATCCGTTCAACATTCTTGTGTGCGACACGCGCGGTTCGCTTTCGATTGGCGGCATTATGGGCGGCGCGGAAAGCGAGGTGGACGCGAACACGAAAAACGTGCTGCTCGAAGCCGCGGCGTGGGAATACATCAACATTCGCCGAACGATGGCGTCGCAGAAAATCGCGTCGGAAGCCGGATATCGTTTCAGCCGCGGCGTCCATCCCGCGCAAGCAAGCGTCGGGTTGAAACGCGCGATTGAGTTGATGCGCGAACTCGGCGGCGGCGAAATCGCAAAGGGGATCATTGACGAGTACCCGAACAAGCCGAAGAAAATCGTCATCAACTTGCCGGTCGTGGAAGTCAAGCGGCAACTCGGCGTGGAAATTCCGGCAAAGCAAATCGTCAAGATGCTTGAAGCGCTCGAATTCAAAATTCAAAATTCAAAATTCAAAGGCAAGCACGCAACACGCAACACGCAACACGCAACAGTCTTGCGCGTGACAGTACCAGACCACCGCCTCGACGTGGACGGCACGGACGATCTCGTCGAAGAAATCGCGCGGATGTACGGCTACGAAAATATTCCGATCTCGCGGATGGACGACGAATTGCCGCCGCAGCGCGCGAATGTTGACCTGGAACAGGAAGAGTACGTACGCGATTTGCTGGTTGACGCGGGGCTGCAAGATGTCGTCACGTACCGCTTCACGACGCCGGAGCGCGAAGCGCTGCTCACGATCCCAGGTTCGCCGCGTCCGGCAATTCCGCAACGTGAATACGTCCGCATCGAGAATGCGATCAGCGCAGACCGCTCCGTCCTGCGCCAATCTCTAATTCCCAACCTCCTTGATCTCACCGCCGCGAATTTGCGCTATCGCCCACGCGTCGCCGTGTTCGAAATCGGGCCCGTATTCTGGATGCGCGGCGCGGACGACGCGCTGTTGCCGCGCGAAGTCGCGACCGAATTGCCGGAAGACAAAGGCATCCGGTTGCCGCTTGAGCGTCGCCGCCTGGCAATCGTGTTGACCGGCGCACGCGGCGAAATCGCGTGGCAAGGCGCGGATACGACGCCGGTCGATTTCTACGATCTCAAGGGCGTCGTCGAAACGCTGCTCGCCGGGTTGCATCTCACAAACGCGTCATTCGTCGCGTCGAGCAATCCGCTGTTTCATCCGGGGCGCGGCGCGCAAGTGAAAGTGGGCGATGTGGTGATTGGGGAATTCGGTGAACTGCATCCGGTCGTGCGCGACGCGGAGCGATTCGATCTGCCCGCGCAAGCCGTTCTCGTCGGCGAATTCGATTTGGACGCGTTGTTCGCGTGCGTGACGGCGGCGTACAAAACCACGGCGCTCTCGCGCTATCCCGGCGTCGCGCAAGACCTCGCGCTGATCGTGGACGAAAACGTCCCGGCGGATCGCGTGCACGCGCTCATCGCGCAGACCGGCGGCGCGCTCTTGCAGCGCGCGACCCTGTTCGACGTGTATCGCGGCGATCAAATCGCGCAAGGCAAAAAGTCGCTCGCGTACGCGCTGACGTTCCAGTCGGCAGATCGCACACTGTCGGACGCGGACGCGAGCAAGGTGCGCGAGAAAATCGTCGCGCGGCTCAAGCGCGAAATCGGCGCGGAGGTGCGCGGAGCGGGCTAGCGCAATTTGTTGTTGCGCGCGCAGCGAAGCAATCTCCAAGCCACAATCTATAAATTAATAATGCGGACGAGAGAATGTTTCTCGTCCGCATTATACTTGTTGGGCTGCGACAATACACTTTGCTCAGGCAGCAGATGCGCCAAATTCCAACCGCACCAGGCGGATTGCCAACTCGGTGCGCGAACGCGTGCCGGTCTTGGCGAAGACCTTGGTGAGGATATTCTTGACAGTCTTGATGCTAATGGTGAGTTCCCGTGCGATTTCTTTGTTGCTCGCGCCCGTGGCGACCAGCGCGGCGATTTCGCGCTCGCGGCGGGTTAGTGGAAAATCCCGATCCATTATTCTCTCCCTAATCTGTGATCGCAAACGTCCGCGAGATCGCGGACACTGTTTGCCGAAGGCAGGTACTGTGTGCAATTTCATGTACCCCCGTCGACTCACTGCTCGCGTATGAACGGCAGGAAAAACTGATTAGTGGCGCAGCGGTTGCTGTGATAGCTAATCTACTGTGATTGCTAATTCGCGATTACTTGGGTGTGCCACAGAGCGATCAACGACGCACACGCCTTTGTCCCCATACAGAGCAGCGCCCGCGCGCCTTGCGACTGCATCGTTCCTATCGGCGTGAAGGCGCAGTATCAGGGTTACCACCTCTGCGCGCGTTCGCGGCGTCATTCAACGCATGTTGCTCTCGGCTTATTGTGCCAGAGGAGGAACTTGTGCTTGTACCACACGTCAGCGTTGCCCAATCCACAAGAAGTTGGTCGCTGCTTTCGGAATACATGCCAACGCCTACTTGCCCTGACGTCAGCGAGGCATCAGACCCGGACCAAACTAGGGTACCATTGATGTAGAAGGATAGACTGGAACCGTTGGCAACAACTCGGAGGGTATTCCATGCATCGCCTTGGTTGATGGCAGAAGAGGTCGTCCAAGACTGAAGCGACGTGGACGTAGCGGCAACGCTTTTGTACACAGAGAAGGCGCCGTTGCGAGTATATTGGAACAGATATCCATTGTACCACCAGTTGGTTGATCCCAGCGGGTACACAGTTCCCCGAATCCACAGTCGATTGGCATTCGTATCCGATCCATAGCGGATGAGCCGCGCTTCGTAGGTAAAGTTCGAGTAATCTTGAGTGTAACTGGCAGAGGATCCGGTGGAGATCGCCCCGGTACAGCGCAGATAGTTACTGTCCACCGACCAAGTACCTGTATGGAATTGCCATCCAGGCGCGGATCCATTGAATTGTGAGTTGAACCCGCAGGTACCCGTATCGCTTCGGGCTACAAAGGGCAAGTAGACAGATAAATTTGGTGGTTCCAGCGCGTTTGCCGCAAGGTCCAACCGTATGCGCGGTTTCGTAATGCTGTTGCGTGAATCAGTGACCGGCAATCCGGTTGTCGTCAATGCCGAAAGGACTTGATTGACCGTTGCGGAAGGTACTTTGGACTTGAGCAACGCCCATGCGCCGGCGACGTGTGGGGTTGCCATCGAAGTGCCATCCCAATTTCCCCACGTATTTCCCGGTGTGGATGAGTTTATTTTCGAACCAGGCGCGAGCAGATTCAAGAAAGAGGCGCTGTTGGAATAACTCATCACAGCATCCACAGTGGTTCCGCTACTTCCATCACCAGTAGCTCCGACACTGATCGCTGTGGAGATACAACCGGGGGCGCTCATTGAGTCAGTATAACCACTGTTGCCCGATGCGATCACCGTGGCGATTTTCAGCGAACGAAGGTTGTCAATCGCTGCCTTTCTTGCGGTATTGGCAGAATCGCACGATGCCTGATCGTAGTAGCGCCCTCCACCTAGACTCATATTAACCGTTGCAACAGTAAAACTGCTACTCAATGTTTGGACGCGTTCCAAGCCCAGGATCTGGTCAGAAACATAGCTTGAGACAGAGCCGCCGAATTGTGTGAAAACTTGAACGGCGATCACGTTCGCATCCCTCGCAACACCTGAAAAACCAATCGAGCCATTGTCTTTTCCCGCGGCGATGCCTGCCACATGCGTGCCGTGTGAACATCCGCTGATAGCCGGGCTACAATTGACCCCTGAGCCGGGTGCTGTAGAATTTACCCCTCCAGGACAGACCGAAGTGCCTCCTCCACCGCCGTTGGAATAACACGCTTCTGAGACCACCTTGCCGACGAGGAATGGATGAGTCTTGTCAACACCGGTATCAAGGACAGCCACTACCTGCCCCGCGCCGGTGTAACCGCTTGCCCAAACGGTCGGCGCACCGATCAAAGGGACACTCTCCGCGAGGGCGAGAGGATCAGCCATGTCCTCCTCAATGCTTGACACATCGCGGCGCGTGGACAAAAAGGTCAAGGCAGCGGCATCCACCCACATCGCCATGTAGGGGATGTAGCTGAATTTTCTGACAGATTGGGCATTGTACGCTGCCATCTGGGTCAATAGTGCGTCTTGCGCCCTGCGGATAGCAACACGCTGATTCTGCACCAATGTCGGGCTGACCAAGTTTCCCTCGGTTTGGAACGGGATCCTCAAACCAACGATCACTGGCACAGTTCCGTTCGCTTGTGCTTTTGCAACCAACGCTGCTACATTCAGGGGTAACTGTGTAGGCGCCTTGGCCAGGGACGTACTTGCGCCCCGTGTTGAAACGAAGGATAGACAAACAATTGCGATGAGCACCGTAACCGTAAATTTTTTCCAGTTCATCTCGTCCTCCCTCCTTTGATGATAGATTTGCGTGAACACCGATGAACGTTCTGCATGATAGCGCTCCCCGCTCAAAGAAAAAACAAAACCAGCCGTCAAGATTCCAACGGCCGGTTACACTGTTTGCTCCCTCTAGTCGTAGTGTGTCCAAAAGTCGGTGTGCCATCGACGGACTAGAGATCAACGCATCCGCTAGGTTTGGCAACATCACCACTATCGCGCAGAGCATCACGCGAACCAAACGGATCGGGTTTGTATTTCCATGCGCATTATAAACCTGATTATCCGCGCCTGTCAATGGATTTTGGGTTAAAGTCGGGTTAAATTCGTGGTTGTCATTTTCAGACCTCGTTGTTATAATGGACGATGAAACAATGATTACCGCCGGCATTGACATTGGCATCAAAACAACCAAGGTCGTCCTGCTGAACGACGACAAAATTATCGCGCGGAGTTTAGTTCTGACCGGCTGGGAATTGCAGCAAGCCGGGGAAAACGCGCTGACCGCCGCGCTCACCGACGCGCGTTTATCGCGCGACGACCTCGCGCGCGTCGTCGCGACCGGCGCGGGGCGGCAGTCGTTTTCGCTCGCGCGGCGCAACGTCACCGAGATCACCGCGGGCGCGCGCGCGCTCGCGTTTTTGCATCCGCAAGTCCGCACCGCGATTGACGTCGGCGCGGAAGAAGCGCGCGCGCTCAAATGCGCCGATGGGCGCGTACTCGATTTCGCGGTGAACGAAAAGTGCGCGGCGGGCGCGGGCATCTTCATCGAAACGATGGCGCGCACGCTCGAAGTATCGCTCGAAGAAATGGGCGCGCTGTCGCGGCAAGCGAGCGGTACGGCGACGCTGAATTCGCAATGCACCGTGTTCGCGGAATCGGAAGTCGTTTCGCTGATCCACGCGCAAACGCCGAAAGCGGAAATCGTACGCGCGGCGCACGACGCGATCGCAGGACGCGTCGCGTCGCTCGCGCGGCGCGTCGGCGGCGCGCCGGAAATCGCGCTCGTCGGCGGGATCGCGCACAACGTCGGTTTCGTCGACTCGCTGAGACGCGAACTGGGAAGGGAAATCATCGTGCCGCGCGATCCGGAATTCATCGGCGCGCTCGGCGCGGCGTTGATTGCGGGCGACTAGAAGTCGCAGCAACAAAGGCACAAAGCCGACCTCCGTCGGCTAGAGTCTGCGAAGGCAGACTTGGTGATGTTGTTGTCGCGATTTCAATCGCCGAGAGAATTGCAATGCCCCAAGAATTCTGGCGTTGGAAAGAATACAACTGGCGCGCGCTCGATCTTTCGTGGCGCAAAGCCAAGATCATCACGGCAGGCGTGGATGTCGGCTCAGTCAGCACGCAAGCGGTTGTGATGATCGACGGCAAACTGTACGCGTACGCCAATCGCCGCACCGGCTCGAGCAGCCCCGACAGCGCGCGCCGCGCGATGGAGTGCGCGCTCGAAGGCGCCGACCTCATACTCGACCAGATTCACTACATCGTCGGCACGGGATACGGGCGGGTCAACGTTCCGTTCGCGCACAAGACGCTGACCGAGATCGCGTGTCACGCGCGCGGCGCGAATTTTCTGTACGGCGCGGCGGTGCGAACGGTACTCGATATGGGCGGGCAGGATTGCAAGGCGATCAAGATCGACGCGCAGGGCAAAGTCGTCAACTTTCTGATGAACGACAAATGCGCGGCAGGCACCGGTCGCGGCTTGGAAGTGATCGCCGATCTGCTCCAGGTGCCCATCGAAGAAATGGGCGAGTTGTCGCTGCGCATCGAGCAAGAACCCGAACCGGTGTCGAGCACGTGCGTCGTGTTCGCAAAAACAGAAGCGCTCGGTTTGCTGCGAAAAGGGTGGAAGAAAAACGACGTGCTCGCAGCGTACTCGCGCGCGATGGCGCATCGCGTCGCCGCGTTGCTCAGACGCATCGGAATCGAAAGTGAATTTGTGATCACCGGCGGCATTGCGAAAAACAGCGGTATCGTCACGCGACTTGAAAAAGAATTGGGCATCGTCGCGCGCAAACCGAATTTCGATACACAGATTGCGGGCGCGGTGGGCGCGGCGCTGATTGCGAAGGAACTATTCGCGAAGATTGCGCCGCGCTAATGAACAGATGTGGAAATTGGACACAGATTGACACAGATAAAAATCAGTGTTCATCAGTGTTTATCTGTGACCTATTTCCAGAGGGAAGAAACAAGGGATGCAAAATAAAATCGGCTACCTCTGCACTTACGTTCCCGAAGAAATCCTCCACGCGGCAGGATTTTCTCCCGTGCGGATCGCGCCCAACACGACGCCGCCGACGCGCGCCGACGCGCATTTGCAAAGTTACACGTGTTGCCTCGCGCGCAGTTGTCTCGATCAGGCGCTCGCGGGTAAACTGAATGATCTCGCGGGCGTCGTCTTCGCGCACACGTGCGACACGCTGCAAGGTCTCGCCGACATTTGGCGCGCGACGTTTCCGAACTTGTTCGTCGAAACCGTCGTCGGTCCCGTCACGCTGAACGGTCCGCACGCGCAAAAATATCTCGTCGCCGAACTCCGCCGCTTTGCCGCCGCGCTCGAAAAACATTTCGCCGTGCGCGTCACCGACGACGCGTTGCGCGCGAGCATTCGGCTTTACAACACGCGCCGCCGCGCGCTCGCCGATTTTTATGCGCGTCGCACCGAATTCACGGCCGTGGCATGGTTCAATGTGATGAACACGGCGTTGACAACTGCGCTAGAGAAATTCGCAATTCGTAATTCACAATTGACAATTCGCAATTCGCAATCCGCAATTCGCCTTGTTCTCATCGGCGCGACGATTGACGAACCGACGCTGCCGCAAATCCTCGACGACCTGGGCGCGCGGATTGTCGCGGACGATTTTTGCAACGGCGCACGCTATTTCGACACGCTCGTCGCGGAAGAAGGCGATCCCATCGAAGCGATTGCGACGCGCGAACTGACGCGCGCGACTTGTCCCTGCAAACATCGCGCGCTCGACGATCGCGTCGAGCGTTTGGTGAAACTCGCGAAAGACAACCGCGCGGACGGCGTCATCTTTTATCACAAGAAATTTTGCGACCCGCACGCGTGGGACTATCCGCCGCTCGCCGCCGCGCTCGACCGCGCAGAGATTCCGCACCTGCTGCTCGAAGTCGAGCAAGTCGCGCCGGTTGGACAGACGCGTGTGCGCGTGGAAGCGTTTCTTGAATTGCTGTCGGAAGAATAAACCGCAGAGGACGCAGAGGGTTAGATCGTTTTTCTCTGCGTCTCTGCGCCCTCTGCGGTCAGGGGAATTTTATGAGCGAACGACGCTACAAAAAACTAAAAACCGCGCCGGAACTCAAACGCTTGCTGGAACAACATTATCTCGCGGCAAAATATTTTCATCCCGGCAGACCGCTTGCGTGGCTGACGAGCGGCGCGCCCGTCGAGATCATTCGCGCGCTCGACATCTTTCCGGTCTATCCCGAAAACTACGGCGCGTTGTGCGGCGCGCGCGGCGCGTCGGCGGCGCTGTGCCAGGTCGCCGAGGCGCGCGGCTATTCGCCCGACTTGTGCGCGTACGCGCGCAGCAGCGTCGGCATGATGAACGACGCGAAACACGCGCCGCTCGGCGGACTGCCGCGTCCCGATCTGTTGATCACGTGCGGCAACATTTGCGGCACGGTACTGAAATGGTACGAAGCCGCCGCGCGGCATTTCCACGCGCCACTCTTTATTCTCGACACGCCGTTCATCCACGCCGACGACGGCGAGCCGACCGCGCACGCCATCGGCTACGTCGCTGCGCAACTCGAAGAAATGATCGCGTTTCTGGAAAAGCAAACGCGCCGCAAACTATCGAAAGAGAAATTGCTGGAAACCGCGCGGCTGTCGAGCGAAGCGGTGTCGCTTTGGCGCGATGTGCGCGAATCTTGCCGCGCGCGTCCGTCGCCGCTGAACGCGCCCGATCTTTTTTTGAACATGGCGCCCATCGTCACGCTGCGCGGCACGAAAGAGTGCGTGCAATTTTATCGCGCGCTGAAAGAAGAAATCGCCGAACGCGTTGCTAACAAAGTGAGCGCGCTGCCGGAGGAAAAATATCGCCTGCTGTGGGACAATATCGCGATCTGGCACCACCTCTATCGTTTTTACAATCACTTTGCGAATTACGGCGCGTGCTTCGTCGTGGACACGTACACCGGCGGCTGGGCGATGAAGATGGAAGGCGGCGAACCGATCGCGGCGTTGGCGCGGACGTACACGGAGGTGTTTCTCAATCAAGGTCTGCGCGTCCGCGCGCGCGATATGGCGGACTTGGTCACGCGTTTCGACGTGGACGGATTCGTCATGCACTCGAATCGGTCGTGCAAACCGTACTCGGTGGGGCAGTACGACATTCGCCGCATCGTCACGGAGCAAACGGGGAAACCTGGGTTGATGATCGAAGCGGATCACAGCGACCCGCGTTCGTACGACGACGAAGCGATTCAGGCGCGGATTCAAACGTTTATGGAAGGAATCGCTCACTCCACCCGTTCGGGACAAAACGCCAAGTGAATGGGGCGGAATCTTATTTCCGCAAATCCTCGCGTACCGGATAAAACACGTCCACGATGTAGCACTGTGTAATCGCCTTGCCCGAGTGCGGAACATTCGACGGGATCACGGCGACCATCCCGGCTTGCAGCACGCGCGTCTCGCCGCCCACCGTCATTTCAAATTCACCCTCGACAATATTCGCGATTTGTTCATGCGGGTGCGCGTGTTGCGGCAACGGCGCGCCCGCCGTGACCGAGACGTGCGAGATTGTCAGGTTGTTGCCGTGGACGAGGCGCGCGGTGTACCCCGGCGCAAGTTCTTTCGACGCGAGATCGGATAGATTGATGAATGACATGAGCGTTCCTCCTTGGCGCGTATTATAGCATCGCTTGGCAATCGCGCCAATCTGCGAATGGCGAATTACGTATGGCGTATGGCGAATCGCGTTTGCCGCTTTGACGCTCTTGTCAAGATGGTGGTATAATAGCGCCCGAAGAATTTCCAATCTCCAATCTCTAATCTCTAATCTCTAATTTCGATTCGAGGTTTTTTTGACTACGGAACACTTGATTACCGACGATCTCGATTTGCTGCTGAACGTTCTCCCGCCGCATTTGCAAGCGCACTTGCGCGAAATCAATCGCGGCGCGGAATTGCTCGAAATTGTGATGGACTTGGGGCGCGTGCCCGACGCGCGTTTTGTCGGTCAGACGATCACGCTCAACTCGCGCGAAGTGAACCACGACGACATTGACTATGTCGTCTCGCGCATCGGCGAATTCACCGAAGACAATCGCGCTGGTATCCCGCGCACACTGCATCGCATTTCTTGTATCCGCAATCGGCAAGGACGCATCGTCGGCTTGACGTGCCGCGTCGGGCGCGCGGTGTACGGCACCGTCGAGATCATCCGCGACATTATCGAATCGGGCAAGAGCGTGCTGATCCTGGGTCGCCCCGGCGTCGGCAAGACGACGCTGCTGCGCGAATCGGCGCGCATTCTCGGCGAGACCAAGCGCGTCGTGATCGTCGACACGTCGAACGAAATTGGCGGCGACGGCGACGTGCCGCATCCGGCAGTCGGCAAAGCGCGGCGGATGCAAGTGCCGACGCCGACGCTGCAACACGAAGTGATGATCGAAGCGGTCGAAAATCACATGCCCGAAGTGATCGTCATCGACGAGATCGGGCGGGAGTTGGAAGCGGAAGCCGCGCGCACGATTGCCGAACGCGGCGTGCAGTTGATCGGCACCGCGCACGGCAATTCGCTCGACAATTTGATGATGAACCCGACGCTTTCCGATTTGATCGGCGGCATTCAATCGGTCACGCTGTCGGACGAAGAAGCGCGGCGGCGCGGCACGCAGAAATCGATCTTGGAACGCAAAGCCCCGCCGACGTTCGACGTATTGATCGAAATTCAGGCGCGCCATCGCCTCGCAGTGCACCCCGACATCGCGTACGCGGTGGATGCGCTCTTGCGGCGGCGCGCGCTCGAGCCGGAGATTCGCACGCGCGACGCGGACGGGCAAGTCAAAATCGAAAAGTCCGCGACCGTGCGCGTCGGCGCGCTGCGCGAATCGCCGCGCGGACGTGAAGCCGAAAAAGCGCACGCCGAGGAGCAACCGCCGCGCGCGCTGCGATTGTTCCCGTACGGGTTGAGCCAGGATCGCTTGGAGCAAGCCGCGAAAAGTTTGAATTTGCCGATTCAAGTCGTCAACGACGTTCACAGCGCGGACGCGGTGTTGACGCTGAAAAATTATTATCACAAGCGTCCACCGATTGTCACCGATGCGGAGCGGCGCGGCGTGCCGGTCTATGTTTTGCGGTCGAACACGCTCGCGCAGATGGAAGGCGTGTTGGAGGATTTGTACGGCATCGATGGCGCGAGCGATCCCACGCAAGCCGCGCTCGACGAGATGCAAGCCGCGATCGAACAGATTCGGAACGGCGCGCACTCGGTTGAGTTAGCGCCGCAGAGCGCGTACGTGCGGCGGCAGCAACACGAGGCGGCGCGGCAGGCGAATCTTTTTTCGCGTTCGATTGGCAAAGAACCCAAGCGGCGCGTGCGAATTTACGCGAGCGAGGCGGAATGAAGGCAAAAGTCGAAAACGACTTTTGCCTTTTTGTCATTTCCAGCGTTGCGCGTATTCGCGCGTGATTTGCAGGTACAGGTCGCCCAAATTCTGGCTCGGCTCGATGTAGGTGTGTTCCCACCATTCGTTCCACGTCGTGATGAAGATCCAATCGGGGTTGCTGGCGAGCGCGGCATCCCACGCGGCGCGATAGAGCGCGCCGTCCTGACGATCCAGAATGGGCGTCGTGCGTCCGGGGATGAGATGATCGTCGTAGCCAGGTTGCACGGTCGCCGCCCAAATTTTCGGCGCGGGCGCATCCGCCAGCAAGGGAAAATAGTGAACGGCGAAGCGCGTGCGTTCGTTGACGCGCGGCAAGCGCGCGGTCACTTGATCGTTGCGCTGGACGACGTTGAGAATGTTGTACTGATACATCCCGCCAAACACATCGAGCGCGTTGAGTTTCGCCCACGTTCCGGCAAACTCCGCGAGCAAGAGCGCGTCGAGTCCTTCCGCCTTGAGTCGCGCGAGCAACTTTGCCCACGTCGTTTCCGATACTTGATACGACGCCCAGATGACGAACACCGGTTTGCCGCCGACGCGCGCGTACGCTGGATGCTTGCCGTAGCGGGAGATCGCATAGCGCAGCCATTGGAAGATTTCGCTTTCGGAGCGCGGCTGGCTGGCATTACCCAACAACTCAAAGTTGATCATCACGGCGAAATTTTTTTCGCGCGCCAAATCGAGGAGCCGCGCCAGATTTTCGTCGGTATAACTACCGGGACCCCACCACGATGAAATGAACCCATCAATCCCCGCGCTTTGCGCCTGTTCGATGTGCCGCGCGAGCACCGCCCGGTCGCCGGAGGTGTAATAACCCCCGCGCGGGCGGTCGCGCAGGATCGCGGTATCCCATTCGTTTGCCACGTACCAGGGATAATAGTACGCCCACAGCATCGGACGCGGCTCGACCATCGCGATCTCACCCGTCAGGCGCGCGCGCTGGTCGAGCATACTGAGGTCGAGCGCGAAATCCAACGGCGTCGCGCCATCGTGTCGAATTTCCCGGATCAATTCCGTTTCGTTCCCGATCACGTTCCACACGCGCAGCGCGCTCGCGCCCTCCGACGTTTGCTCCAAGCGCAACGACAGCGGCGTGACGAACCGCCCGCGTGAAGTGACCGCGTAATCGGCGGTGACGGCGATGCGATTTCCCGGCGCGACTTGCGCCACCCACACACTTGGCAAGTCAACGCCCCATTTGAGCGGATTGCCCGCGACGTTCAACGCGCGCGCGGTGAGAAAGTAACTCGTGTCCTGCGTCGTGACGCGCGCGCCTTGCGCGGTGGTAGTCAACTCAAAGCGCAAGCGGTGGTACGTGATCCGTTCGGGCGCGTCGCGGTACAGCGCGTCCAGCCGCGCGCGCACGTCCGCATCCAGATCGTAGTATGTGCCGTCGATCGCGACGGCGCGACTGTTGAAAGTCAACTGCAACGCCGGATCTTCGCCCTGGTAGAGATCGACGCGGTAGAGATAACCGCCGCGCGGCGATTGGTTCGCCTGCCGCGTGAAACTCAGCGCAGTGACCAGATCGAAGAACGCGGCGATTGGCTTTGCGTCGCGGATCGCGTGGGTTTCTCCGTTGATGCCATTGAGCATTGCGATTCGCGTGATCGTGGACGCATCGCCGGTGTAGAAATCGCTAAAGCGCTTGGTCGCGCCGGAATCGCACGCGCCCGTCAAAACGACCAGCGCGCAAAGCAGAAGAATGTTTTTCATCGTTTACCTCTCTACTATTTACCGATAGACCCATCCGGCAAAACGCCCGGGCGCGAGATACGCCAAGCCGCTGCCGTCCGAGTTGATGCGCGCGAGCGCGACCGGATTCCGCGCGTTGGGACCGATCTGTACGAGCACCGTGCGCGCGTCCAGCCAACCGACCGGCGCCATCCAAAACACGTCGCGCACTCCGCCGACGCCGTTGATCGCCGAGACCGGAAATTCGGCGACGATTGCGCCGGTCGTCGAAGCGATTCGCACGTACGCCTCGAAGGTCGGCGGCGCGCGCAGATGCCAGTGTCCGCGCCCCTCCATCCAGGCGACGTGGCGATTGTCCGGCGCAAAGGCCGCGCTGCCAGCGCCGCGATCGCTCTGCGCCAATCGCGGAAAGGTGACGGTGTGTCCCGTGATCAAATTGCGAATCGTCAAGGGACCGGCGTCCGCGTCGTCGTTGGCGGCGTAACTCACCCAGGAGCGATCGGGCGATAAAGCGGAGGGGTTGGTCTCGCGATTGAGAATTTCTCGATTGGCTCCCGCGACCAAGTCCAGGTAGTACAGTCCGCGCCGGGGCTGGAAGATGGCGAATTCTCCACCGCGCGCCGGTTCAAACGTGTACCACACGCCGACAACGCGATCGCGCGCAGTCGTGAGCGCGAGCGGCGCGAGCGCTTCGCCAGCCGGTTCAGTCAGCGTCAACACCGGTTGCGCCGTCGCCAAAGTTTCGCTGGTCCCGACGAACAACTGGGTGAGCCAGCGTCCTGCGGTTTCTTCGGCGGTCGAATAAGCCAGAATCGGTTGCGCGGGCGCTCCAGCCAGTTTGAAGACGCGGCGCGTCGCCGCGACGGGCGCAATCGCGTCGTTGACATTGCGCCGCAGAATCGTGTCGCCTTGCTCGAACGCGCAGAAGATCAAGGGGAGAGAAGCATCGGCGCGCCAAGCCCCGGCGAGATGCACGCACCCCGGTTCGCTCGCGCGCAAGTCAGGCGCGCGCAACTCGGCGACGGCTTGCCCATCCAGATCGAAAAGAGTCACTCCGCGATCCGCGCGCGCGGCGGCGACGAAACCGGCGATCTTGGGTTCGGCGGTGGCGGGACTTGTACTGCAAGTCCCGCCGACCCACGCGCACAGTGCAACGATGAAAGAGAAATGGAGCATCCGCATAGCGTCTACTTTCCAAGCCCGGGCAGATCGTCAAAGTTGACGGCGGGAAGCGTCGCAAAGTTGACGCCCAAATCGCCGCCGTCGGAGGCGGCGCGTTTGGCAGGACTGCTTTCCGCGAGTTTGAAATTGCGGCGCGCCGGATCGACGAACTGCGGATTGACCGCCAGCGAGTGCGCGCCATAGCCCGCGCTCTTGTGTTGAAAATCGGTCAGACTCAGCCGCGCGTAGAATTCGAACGTCTGCCGCTCGGAAAAATCGCCCCAACTCACCACGGCGTCCTTGTCGTTCTTGTTGAACCAGAGATTGTGGTGATATTGATTCGTCAACGCGCCGTACTGATTCAACGCGGGGCGGCGATCCGTCGTCGTACTGCTGCCGATCACCAACGGCGCGCTGGGTTGCGCGTTGCCGATCACCACGCCGATGTTGTCGTACACTTGCGTTTCGTTGCTGGGGATGCAAAAGCCGGGATCGCCGGGCGGCGTTCCGCCGAGATTCGCCGTGCCTTCGTAGATGTACACCGCGCCGCCGCTCGCCTCGACGATGGTGTTGTGGTAAACTTTGGTGCCGAGCGCGCAGTAGAACGTGATTCCCCAACGTTCGACCGAGCCGTTGTTGAAGATCAGGTTGTTGGCGACGTGGTTGTAATCGCCGCGCTTGATCCGCACCGACGCTTCGGCGTTGTGGTAGATGAGGTTGTTGCTGATCATGTTGTGATCGCTGAGCGCGAGCCAAACGCCCGCGTCGTTGCCGTGAATGACGTTGTGCGTCAAGATGCTGTTGTGGACGCGCACGCCGCGAATTCCGCCGCCGTGCGCGGGCTCGCGCGTTGGCGCGGCATCCGCGGCGGCGGACATCAGCGCGCCCGTGATCTCAAAGCCGTGGATCTTGATGTACTGCACGTCGTACAGATCGAACCCGGCTTCGCCGGGCGAAGCGATCACGACGCGTTCATTGTCGTCGGTGACGAAACTGATGGGCGCGCCCGCCGCGCCGGACGTTCGGAGCGTGACCTTTTCGCGATAAACGCCCTTTCGCACGTGGACGATTGTGCCGGGCGTCGCGCGGTCCGCCGCCGCCTGAATGGTACACAAGGGCAAGCGTTCCGTGCCGGGATTTTGATCGGAACAGCGCGGGTCGTTGCGATTCACGTAGAGCGCGGTGGAATCGCTTTGCGCGACGGACGGCATCGCGCTGAGCGCGAAAAACAGCGCAACCAATCCCGCGACGATGCTCCCGCGCGCGCGTTTGGATCGAACCAAGTTCAAGGTGTTCATTTTTTTCTCCTTTCTTTTTTGACGTGTTCACACGAACAGTCTGGTCGAACAATACCAGAAAGGAGTTAACGTTCGACAACGGCGCGGTATGAATCGGGTAATGGTGTTGTAAGGGATTTGTAAAAATGGAGATGCGGAGAGGCGAACGCGTTGGCGATTCGTTCTACGCGGGGAGGGTGAGCGTAAAACGCGCGCCTTGACCCGGCTGGCTCGCGGCGGTGAGGTCGCCGCCGTGCCGCCGCGCGATCTCGCGCGCGATGGTCAAGCCCAAGCCGCTGCCGATTCGACCGGTCGAACGCGCGGGGTCGGCTTGGTAGAAACGATCGAAGACGTGCGGCAACGCGTCCGGCGCGATTCCGGGTCCGGCGTCTTGCACCCAGAGCGCGATGTTGCCGGCTGGCTCGACTGCGCCGCCGACAGTGATGACGCCGTCGCGCGGAGTAAAACGCAACGCGTTTTCCAGCAAATTCGTCAGGACGCGCTCGATCTGAGTCGGATCGGCTTGGAGCGTGGGGAACGCGGGGGGCAGCGCGTCCACGATGCGCGGACCCTCGGTGGGCGGCGCGAGATCGGCAATGACTTGACGCGCCAACTCCGCGAGGTCTAACGCGACCGGATGGAACGGCGTCAAACCGGCTTCCAGGCGCGCCAACTCCAACAACGCGCCGATGAGGCGCGTCATTCGTTCGGTCTCGCGTTGGATGCCGGTCAGCGCGCGCTGCCGCGCCGATTCCGTATCTGCCGCGCCGTCGGCGAGCGCGCTGGCGTAACCCTGAACGATGGCGAGCGGCGTTTTGAGATCGTGGGAGACGTTGGTCAAAAAATCGCGCTGACGCTGCTGCGCGTCGCGCACTTGTACGCGCATCGCGTCGAATGCGCGCGTCAAGTGTCCCAGTTCATCGCGACTGGCGGGCAAGGGTGGATCGTCGAAAATTCCTTGCGCCATTCGATTCGCCGCGACGGTAAGACGCGTCACCGGACGCGCGATCGAGCGCGCCAGCCACACCGCCAACACCGTCGAAATGATCAATCCGAATAGCGCGGCAGGAATCATCGCATCGAGCAAGTGCTGCCAACCGGCGATCAGGTTGCCGCTCGGGATCGCCGCCGCGAGCAAACCGGTCGTCTGATCCGCGATGTTCATCGGCTGAAGAATCAGCGTGAGGTCTTCGCTGGTGAGCGTGGTCGCGCGGGGAAAAGCCAATTCGCGTTCGAGGATGATTTTGACGCGGGCGAGGTCCGCGTCGGGGATCGCAAAACCTTCGCTGACGTACACGCGCGGCTGCCGCTCGCCGCCGTACACCAACAACGCTGCGCCCCACTCGGCGCTGGCGCCGCGCAGCGCGTCTTTTGCCTGGGGCGACGGCGGATCGACCCAACTGCTCAGCAGTTTGAGCCGGAGCCGCAATTCCTGAACGCGCGCGTTGCGACTGTATGCGCCGAACTGGAGCAGCGTCAGTCCCATAAACAGCGCGAGTGACGATAACACCACCGCCAGAAATGCGATCAGCAAACGCGCGCGATGGCTCTGCGGCATTTCAATTCACGTCCAGCCGATAGCCGACGCGCTGCACGGTGGCAATCGTCAGATCGCGCGCGTCGGCGGCGGCGAGTTTGCGGCGCAATTGCGCGATGTGCATATCCACCGTGCGCGTGCCGCCGGGAAATTCATAGCCCCATGCCTGCTCGATCAATTGCGCGCGACTGAAAACCTTGCCGACCGCGCTCGCCAGCGTCCACAACAAATCGAATTCGCGCGGGCTGAGTTCCAAGGCGCGCCCCTGGACGCGCGCGGTGCGGCTCGCACGATCGATCGTCAGCGCGCCGACTTGCGCGTCTTGCGCGGTCGCGGTTTCCGGCGCGCGGGCGCGCCGCAGCACGGCTTTGACGCGCGCGACTAACTCGCGCGGATTGAAGGGTTTGGTGATGTAATCGTCCGCGCCCACTTCCAAGCCGACGATCTTGTCCACGTCGGCGTCGCGCGCGGTCAGCATGATGATCGGCACGTTCGTCGCGCGTCGGAGGCGGCGGCAGACTTCCAAGCCATCGACTTTGGGGAGCATCAAATCCAGGAGGACGAGCGCGGGCAGTTGCGTCTCGACCGCCGTCAGGGCGTCTTGACCATCGCCGGCGAGCGCGACGCGAAAACCTTCGCGGGACAAGTACATTTGCGCGACGTCGCGCAAGTCCGGCTCATCGTCCACGACGAGGATTAGGGGCTTGTCG
>DYJA01000001.1:55601-280182 GCA_020723345.1 Candidatus Aquidulcis sp.
TAATCCGGCTCGGCGTGGTGGAATGGATTTTCCGCGGCGAGTCCTTCGGCGTGCGCGGCTTGCAAGAGTTTGTCGTCGCCGCTGACGAAAATCAGAGTCAGATTATTCGCCTTCAATGTAACACCAAGATGGTGCGCCATTGCGAGTTGAATGGCATCGTAGGCGCGCAGAACATGTCTCTGCGCCAGTTCGGCAGCGGAGCGCAGTAGACGAGATGTCAACAATACGATCCGGTATTCTTCTTCGAGATGCGTGAGAAATAATTTGTACGCATCAATCGCATCTTGCTCGCTGATTTCTTTTGTGTTTTTTGCTTTTCGGGTTAATGTGGAAGCCACTTCGACTCGCGCAATCTCGCCAACATGAAGCGTGTGCATCCTGGCTTTGTTTGTCGCGTCACGCGCAGCACACAATTGATCAATCCACGGGGTCCCAATTTCGGTGACGTATCGCTTGATGATTGCGCTGGAATCGAAGTAGTAGATGCCCATGATCACCTCTCGCCACGATCTTGGATGATTGTCTCAGAGAAGGTTGGATTGAACGGGGTCGTTCTTAGTTTGTGAACAACTTGTTGCTTCCGCGCTTCCGGCAATGCGCGCCATTCCGCTGCCATTGCCTTTTCCTCCGGCGTTAGTTCTGCCAGCAAACCTGCGCGGCGCAAAATTTCATCCGCCAATTCGTTTTCATTCTTTGCCCGCGCCAATGGGAGCGCGGCTTTGCGCCTTTGCGCCGCCGCGCGTTGCTTGCCATTGCCGCGCCGTTCCAACCGCGCCACCTGCTTCTTGAGCGTTTCAATATCGCGCTGCATGCGTTTGAGATCGGCTGTCGTAATTGCCATGGGCTATCTCACTTTCGCGCGCTCCACGGATCCATCACGCGCGCAATTCATTCACCGCGCGCCGCGTCAGCACAACCGCCATCTCGCGGCGATACTCCGCGCTGCCGCGAAAATCGTCGCGCGGCATCAAGTCTTGCGATGCAAGTCGCGCGGCTTGATCGATCAACGCGTCGTTCAGCGATTGCGCTTCCAGCATTTTTTCCGACGCGCCCGCGCGGATCGCGATGTCGCCAACGCCGCCCAACGCGATTCGTACGTCGCGCGCCACCTTGTCATTCTGAGCGGCGCGAAGAATCTCGATCCGCGCGGACGCGACGACGCAGACAATCGGCTTGTCGCTGGGCGTACGCGCGACCGTTTGCAGCGACGCGCGCGGGTTCGTCAGCGGCACGGCGATTTCGGTGACGAGCGCCATCACCGAGGTGACCTTGGTCATCAAGAGATGCTCGCGCATCGAGAGGAAATCGGCAAGCGCGACAGTGCGCGGCTCTTTGCGAACGACGGTCACGCGCGCGTCGAGCGCGAGCAGCGCAACCGCCAAAACGCCGTCGGGTTCCGCGATCAGCGTACCGGCACTCGTCGCTTGATTTCGCAAAATGCTCGCCGCGCTGCGATGCGCGGCTTGCGCGACGGCGCCGTTCGCGAGCGCGCGCAAAATCGGCGACTCGGCGATTCCGGCGAGTGGCGTCATCGCGCCGATAATCACCGCGCCGTCGCGTTCGCGGATGTACGCCAAGCCGAGCGCGCTCAGATCGACGACCGCGCGCACGTCGTCGCGTTTGTTCGCGAGCAGTTGTGTTCCGCCCGCGAGTGCGATCGCGCCGGGTTGCTGCAAAAATTGTAGCGCATCCGCGAGCGTGGTCGGCTTGTGAATCTCGTTTAGGTTCAACACTACCGTCAGTCGGTCGCGATTCTAGGACGCGGCTCGCTCTGGTTCTCCGGACGTTTCAAGATCCATTTGTAGACCGGTTTGCTCTCCAGCGCGTGCGTGTCGTCACGAACGGCGGAAACCGAAATGGTTTCCCAGCCATTCTTCCCCAATTCGTCAATGACTTGACGTCCGCTCGGGGCGTTCTGCTCTGATGATTTCTTGGCGTCTTCGTGGTCGCCTTCTTGAAAATAGAATACGCCTGTGTCATCAGGATATTGGAGGACGTAGCAATATTCCCATTTTGCCATGATGCGACTCCTCTCGCTTGGATCTATTGCGCGAACGTATCTATCATCAATTTTACATCATTTCCGAGCGGATACAAAATCGGGCAGGTGCAGCCGTTGTGACGATACTGCGCGACTTTGTGACGCACCTCCTCCGGTGTGCCACTCGCGGTAATGCGTTCGATTAATTCGTCCGGCACGAGTTCCATCGCGCGATGAATTTGCTCTTTCGTCGCGGGCCAGCCCAGAATGCTCTGGATTTTTTTGATTGTCTCTTCCGGCGTCTCGCTCGCTTTGGCGATGTGCGGCTGCTGTGCGAGGTACTGCGTGATCAATTCCTTCGCCGCGTTGACCGCTTTCTTGTGATCGCGATCCACCGAGCAGACGACGAGTTGCGGACGATCCAGCGCGTCGAGTTTGCGTCCGGCTTTTTTCGCGCCGATTTCCAAATGCTTGAGCGCGTTGATGTTGTACTCCGGCGGCACGCAATAATTCAGCACGACGCCGTCCGCGATTTCGCCCGCGAGTTCCATCATTGCGTCGCCGGTCGCGCCGATGTACATCGGCACGTTGCGCGGCTCGCGGCGACCGTGCACCACGTCGAGTTCGATCCCGTCGACGTGATGAAATTCGCCGTGAAAGGTGACGCGTTGCATCGCGAGCAATTGCTTCATCACGGTGATCGTCTCGCGCATCGCGAGCAGCGGTTTCTTGCGCTCGATGCCGACGTTCTTGGCGAGCGGATCCCACCACGCGCCGATGCCGCAGATGACGCGATTCGGCGCGAGATCGTCGAGCGTGAGAAACGTCGCGGCGAGCAAGCCGATGTTGCGCGTCCAATTGTTGATCACGCCGCTGCCGACTTTCAATTTCGACGTGACCGCCGCGAACGCCGCCATCGGCACAATCGCATCGCGCACGAGCCGCGATTCGGCTTGCCACACCGCTTCAAAGCCGCGCGCCTCGGCGTACTTGACGTACTCCATCCCTTCGCGAATTTCGTGTTTGTCTTGCAGGTAAAGTGCGACGCGTTCAGTCATTGTTACCTCCAGTCGTTTACGGTTCGTAGTCGCGCCATTGATGGCGCGGAATACGGCGATAGTTCGTAGTCGCGCCATTGATGGCGCATCACGGCGATGAATCGCCTGACTACAAACTTTTAATCTAATCCCAACCTTTTCCATAATCGCGCACAGGGTGGGTGCGCCACACATCGCGCAACCACTCTAATCCCAGGTGTTCCGCGTACCAATGCGCGCTTGAGCAATTCCAGTCCAGCGCTTTTTTGACATAGCCGTGTTTGATCGGGTTATAGTGAATGTAGTTAAGGGTCGTGTAATAATGTCGCTCGTCGCGGATCAAGCGGTCACTGAAACGATACCACACTTGCCTGCCCTCGACACTATCTCGGCGATTCAGTTCGCGCGCGGTGCGCGCGTGGGCGCGACGCAGTGGCTCACTGACAATCGCCAAAGGACTGCACTGCACAAGCAGATGATAGTGATTGGGCAAGATCACCCAACCAGCAAATGGAACATTGACCGCGCCAAGTTCCTTGAAGAGTTCTTCTAGCAACCATGCGCGGTCTTCTTCGGCGGTGAAATAGTGCTTGTGTTCATACGTCGCGGCGGTGATGAGGAACCATCCCTCTGCCGCGTACAAATGCGGCGGCGAGTGCAAGGGATAACCATTCAAACGCCGTTGACGCAGAACCTCTTCTTTTTGCTCGGCGGTGAGTTTACGGTACTCGTACATAGTTGGTAACACGGTTGGTTGGTAGTCGCGCCATTGATGGCGCATCACGGCGATGAATCGCCTGACTACGAACTCTCATACTTGTTTCGTCACCAGGACTTCTTCGCCGAGCATATCCACGATTTTCACCGCGACGGTTGTCGCGCCGTCAGGCGCGGCAAGCTCGTACTCGCCTGCGACGAGATCGTTTTTCTTTTCGGGCACGTCCGAGAGCGCGATGTTGAATGCCTTGCCATCGTAGGATGAATCAATCATCACCGTATCCACCATCGCGCGCCAATCGTCAATGTGCGGCGTAAGAATGCCTGCCTGCTCTTTCAATCGCTCGACAATCGTCGGCGAGACAAAATCGCGAATCTTGATTTTGATTTGCCCATCCGCGCGCTGAATGTCCGCTTTTGCCGTCACGGGCTGATGCGCAAAGAATTTGCCGTACCTGGGATCGGTGCGGAGTTCGATGATTTCGATTTTGTTCGGAAAATCTTTTTGCCTGCGATAACGATTCCAGTCTGCGAGCCAACCATCCACCGCGAGTTCTTTGCCAAGACAGACGACGGTAATATCGCGTTCTTCATCGGGACGCGCGGCGAGTTCGTTCTTGATTTGTTCGAGGTCGAGCGGCGTGAGCGGATGATTGAACGGGACGATTTTGACGAGCCGCTTGCCCAGTTCGCCGTCAAAGAATGTGTCGCTCTTGGTGCGCTTGATGCCGATGTGCTCGCACGCCAGGTTGACCGCTTCGTTGTGCTGAATCTGCAAGTCGTAATCGTTGACGCGATAAATGGAAAACGCGAGTTGCGCGGGGCGCGGTTCCTCATCTTTGTCCATTTCGGGCAATTTTTTGTTGGCGGCAGTCTTTTTCTCCGCCTCGCTCTGCTCGAGCATAATTGTCTGCAAACGCTTGCTCGTCGTTTGGATTGCGCCCTTGTTGATGTCACACCCAATCCACCGCCGTCCCAATTTTTGCGCGACGGCGGCGGTGGTGCCAGAGCCGATGAAGCAATCGAGGACGAGGTCGCCTGGGTTTGATGATGCGCGAATGATGCGCTCCAAAAGTCCTTCGGGCTTCTGGGTTGGATAATCGGTTAATTCCTTCGCGAAACTCACCACTTGCAGCGAAGTTACGCCTTCTTGAGGAAATACGCCCCATACATCTTCAATCGGCAAACCTTTTCCTGAAGGTCGCCCACCCCAACGTTCATAGTCAGGCGGATAGGGCACGTATGTTTTGTTAAAGGTAAGTTGGCTTTTATCTCTTGCGTAAAAAAGAAGTGTTTCGTGATTTCTAATCCAGTTGTCTGGCGTAGATTTGTATCCCGATACCCATCCGATTCTCCAAATGATTTCACGCACATATGACTGTTCTCCGAATACCTCGTCCATCACGACCTTTATCGGATGCGCTCGACGCCAATCCATATGAACATAGATGCTCCCGTCCTCCGCCAACAACTCTTTCAGCAACAACAACCGCTCATACATAAACTGCAAGTAATTATCGTTTGCCCAAATGTCGGTGTATTGAATTTGCTCGCCCAGCGTGTAGGTTTCGCCGTCGAGTTTCGCCGCGCCCGTAACGCCGCGCAGTTGCACTTTACGCACATAGTCCGCGCCTGAATCGAACGGCGGGTCAATGTAAATCAAATTCACCTTGCCGCGATAGCCGTTCGCCAAGAGATACGCCAGCACGTCTTTGTTGTCGCCGTGGAAGAGCAAGCCCTCACCCCCACCCCTATCCCCTCCCCCGTTAGACAGGGGAGGGGCAAAGCGCTCGACGAGTTGCGCGGGGAACGCGGTCACTTGATGCAAGGGACGTTTGCCGACCCACGTGAGCATCGGGCGTCCCTTTGCCGCGTTGATTTTTACCGTTTGCTTTTCGGGCGTGTAGGTGGCTTGCGCTTCTGCTATCTTGCGCGACTGACGCGGCGCGCGCCTTAACGCTTTCGCGGTTTTCGCGACCTTTCGCGGCTTTCGTGTTCCTGGTTTTTTCGCCACCGTCATCGCTCCTCGATGAATTCGCGTGCTGTTTTCATTTGTTCGTAATCTACGGCATCACGCGCAAAGATGATTTGATACTTGAGCCGCTTGGGGTCGAGCCGTTCCCATTTCTTGAGCGCAATCGCTTTGCGCCCCTCGACGGTGATTGCCGTCTCACCGCGCGCGTCGCGTTTCAAATCTTCTTCGGTCGCGGCTTGGAACTGCGCGCTTTTGATTTCCACAATCAAGCATTTCCCATCTTTGCGGCGAATCACAAAGTCAGGCGTGTAATCGTGCCATTTGCCGTCTTCGCCCTTGTATTCGACGCGAAAATCGGTTTTTCGCGCGTCGGTCAGCGCGCCTGTAAAGTAAATGTCCTCGACCTCGTCGCGATGCAAATTGAGTTGAATCAAAACTTGCTCAAAGAAATTCATTTCGGGATTCGAGTCAAAGTTGTACGGGACATAGTGAAAACCGAAATCGCCCGCGCGTGCTTGCCATTCCTCATAGCGCGCCAGCAAATGTTCTTTGCTGATGGGATAGGAAATCTCGGCGGTGTAGGTTTCCGTCGCGGCGTCATACTCGAATCCATCGGGCTTGACAAGCGCGAGCGCGATCTCGCGTTCCTCTTCGCGCACCTCGTAATTGCGCGTTTGCTCTTCGATTTGCCGCGCCAGGTCGGCGAGATGCGCGCGCGGCATTTCGTGTGTGCCTGCGTAGATGCGGCGCAATTCGTCCAGCACCGCCCACAGGTCAACGCGATAAATCGCCGCGAGTTCGACCGCCGCCGAATACAGGTCAGTTGTCTTGGGCGTCGTCGCAACGTAAACCGTATCCGTCGCCTCGCGCAAAACATTTTTTGAGGCGCGTTGCTCGTCCAACGTCAGCGTCGTGATTTCCAAATTCGATTCGATGGGCGTCGTCGGCATTGTAAATTCAAAACTCTGCTCTCGATTTTCTTTTCGCACGACGGTGCGAATCAACTGCTTGACGACGAGCGGCGGGATATTCAATTTTCGCAAGCGAATCGTTTCGGAACGGCTCTTGCTCGCCGCGCGCGTCAACTCTTCGAGCGTCTCGCCATAGTTCTCGCGCAACTCGCGGTCAAGCACGTTGCGATTGTCGCTCGAAAGATAAATGCGCGCGGAAACATTGTTGCCAGGCACCTGGCGCAAACAACGCGACGCGGCTTGCAGGACAAAATTGTTGCTGCTCTTGAGTTTGCGCGCGAGCGCGCAGGCGAACAGCGTGGGCACGTCCCACCCTTCGACGCCGCGATCTACCAACAGCGCGATGCGATGCGGCGATGCTGTGGTTTTGAACCGGTCAAAGTCGGCTTTGTTGTCGTTCTTGGTGTGATGCTCCAAAATGAGCGTCGGCGACAAGCCGAGCGCGACGAGTTGCGCGTCAATCGCGGGACGCAGTGCGGCAACGTCGCCGGTCTGGGGAAAATACATCGCGAGTTTCGCGGGCGTGCCGTCGGGCAACGTCACATCGCCATAATCTTTGAAAAAATCTTGTACGACGTGCGCGACATACGCTTCGATATTGTCCTCGAATTCATACGAGCGAATATTTTCCTTGACCTCTTTGAGAATGTGATCGCGAATGCCTTCCGAAAGTCCGTACCAGATCACCACATCGCGAAGCGGTTGCCGCTGAAAGTAGGGCGTGCCCGTGGTGTTGATGACACAAACGACATTCGTATTTGCCGCGAGATAATCCACTGTCTTGCGAACTTTTTTGAGTTCGGTATCGAGCGACTGTCCGTACGTGTGATGCGCTTCATCGGAGAAAACGGCGAGATGCGGCAAACTCGCAATCGCTTGCAGACGCAAGTTCGCGACTTCTTCGCGCGCCTCGTCCGCGCGCTCTGGCGCAAAGAGCGGTCCCAAATCGGCTTTGCGGATGTTTTCTTTTTGAATCCGAATCTTTTCCGTATTCGTGACGATGACGTTGAACAAACTCTGGCGAATGACGGGAATGTCTTTTTCGCCATCGCGCGTGAACGTGAGTTTGACCGACGCGGCGAATCGTTTGAACAGACGCGGCGGCAGGATGCGGTCGTAGCGCGTTTCGGCGAGTTGCCGCAGCGATTCGATAATCGTTTTGCCTGGCGCAAAGACGAGCGCGTTCTGCACAAAATTCGCGTCGGGACGCTTTGCGTCGAACGCCATCGCGAACTCGGTGGCGAAAATCGCGCCAATCAAAATCGTTTTGCCCGCGCCCATTGCCAGCGCGAGAATGTAACTCGGATAAGCGAGTGTCAGCGTTTCGCGCAATGCTTCAAGTCTGAACTCGCGCGCAAAATCGTCGTCGGTCTTGACGTTATCCCAGAGGTTTTGAAAGTTGTATTTGCTTTTCTTGAACGCTTCATCAGGAATTCCAAACGCCTTCAAAAGCGCGTCGGGGTCATCCTGGGGAGAAAAATATTTTTGATAGAGGTCGAAGATGTGCGGCGTCTTCTCGACAAGCCGAAGATACCAATACGTTTCCAGCGCGCGCAGTTGCGGCGCGCGCAAGCGAAAACCGTCGCCTTCGGGATTCGCCGCGTACTCGAGAATTTCCGCGATGACGGGATATTCGGCGTGCGCGTAATTTTGTTTGCGCCACGCGTCAACGCGCGCGGCAAGTTGCTCGTAGAGATGCATTGGTGTTATTCCGCAGAAGCTTGTTCGTAGTATGCGTTTCAGCGCAAGGGACGGCACGGGTTCGTAGTCGCGCCATAAATGGCGCACGAACGGCGATAAATCGCCCACTACGAACAAGTATGTGTTCTCAGAATGACAACCTGTGATGGATTGTGACTGGCTACTGTTGACTGACAACTACGGATAAATCTTCTCCAGCATCCGCGGATACGGAATCGTCTCGCGCACGTGATCGAGTTTGCAGATCCACGCGACCGTGCGCTCGATGCCGAGACCGAAGCCGCAGTGCGGCACCGTGCCGTACTTGCGAAGATCGAGATACCACTCGTACGCGTCGCGCGGCAGTTTGTGCTTGACGATTTGCTTTTCGAGATACGCGAGATCCGCGGAACGCTCGCCGCCGCCGATGATTTCGCCGTACCCTTCCGGCGCGAGCAAGTCCGCGCCCAAACACACTTTCGGATCGTTCGGATCGGGTGCCATGTAAAATGCTTTCATTTCCGTTGGATAGCGATGGACGAAGACTGGCTTGTCGAATTGTTCGCTGATCACCGTCTCGTGCGGCGCGCCGAAATCGTCGCCCCAATTGAAATCGGCGAAACCGTTCTTCTTCAAAATCTCGACGGCGTCGGTGTACGAGATTTTCGGAAACGGCGGCGTCACTTTTTCGAGTTTGCTCGTGTCGCGTTCCAACGTTTTCAATTCATCCGCGCGCTCTTTCAAAATCGTCTGCACGATGTACGACACAAATTCTTCGCCGACCTTCATGTAATCGTCAAGCGTCCCGTACGCCCACTCCGGTTCGACCATCCAAAACTCGGTGAGGTGACGGCGCGTTTTCGATTTTTCCGCGCGGAACGTCGGACCAAAGCAGTACACTTTGCCGAACGCCATCGCGTCCGCTTCGTTGTAAAGTTGTCCGCTTTGCGTGAGGTACGCCGGCACGCCAAAGTAATCCGTTTCAAAAAGCGTCGTCGTTCCTTCACACGCGGAGGGCGTGAGCATCGGCGTATCCACGAGCATAAAGCCATTGTTGTCGAACCAATCGCGAATCGCCTTGATGATGCGCGCGCGCGTTCGCAGAATCGCGTGCTGGCGCGGCGAACGCAGCCACAAATGCCGATTCGCCATCAGAAATTCGACGCCGTGTTCTTTCGGCGTGATCGGATAATCGGCGGCGATTTGGACGACTTGCAAATCCTTCACCGAAAGTTCGTATCCGCCCGGCGCGCGCGGTTCGGCGCGTGGTACGCCGGTGAGAACGATCGACGATTCTTGCGTCAGTTTTTTCGCCGCGTCGAACGCTTCCGGCGAAACATCTTTTTGAAAGACGACCGCTTGAATGAAACCGGTGCCGTCGCGGAATTTCAAAAATTGCAATCTCCCTTTATCGGTCTTGTCGGCGAGCCAGCCCTTCATCGTGATTTCTTTGCCGACATGTGCGGCGATGTCTTGGATGTAGATGTGTAGAGTCATCGTTTCCTCACTGCGGAGATCCAGAAGTGATCTTCTGACGTAGTTGTGTCCATTCAGGCAGCCAAGTCCATGCATCTTCGAGAGACTCTGCAATTCCCTTGATAATTTGTTCTCGGAATTGGCGCGGTGACTCGAATCCGAATCGCGCCAACTCGCTTTGCATTCCCAAGAGCAGATCCTTGCCTGCGAAAAAGGTCAGAAAATGCTGAAAGCGCACGCCGCCCCGGCGGCACAAGGGAAGCAATCTGTCAAATTCCCTTAACGCGTTCTGCAGGGACGGGATTTGGGATTGAGCATAGTCTTGCAAAATCGCACGCATGCCTTGACGACAATTATCCTCGCCAAACTGATCTGGGAAACGATGTCCATTCAGATTCCGTTCGGTTCCCCACGAATTTTCCAAAGGAGAAAAACGCGGGCGATTGAGCGATAGCGCAGTTCGAGCAGCAGTATAATCTGACCCTGTTTCGGCGGCGGCTTGCAGAGCCGCGCGATAATCTTCTAGATCAGGTGTGCGGGTGCCGAGGGCGCGGCTCACGACTGTCGGATCAATCAAATAGTTCTCCAGTTCTTTCCGTTCCCATCGCCAACCCAACTGAGTCTTGCCCCCATCAATTCGCCATTCACGCGGTAGCCCTTGGGGTATTGCTTCATCATCGTCAAAGTCGCGGTCACACAGTCCAGCAATGACTGAGCCAGATTGGATTCCTCTTGCCTGCAGAACCCTTTGCCCAAAGCCATATTTGCTACCTGAGGGTACGACCAAACAAACTCCCGCAAGAATTACTGAAAGCACGCGAATGTCAGGACTCTTCGCGCCTCCTTCGCAGTATAAAATGGTTATAGGCATAATGAACCTCCTGGCAGACGGAAGGTTTCATCTTCGCCGATGAGATTACTGACCGCATCCGAGTGCGTTGTCAGAATAAACTGGCAGGTTGGTCCAATTTTAGGCAATTGATTTACTAACAATTGTGCCACTGGCGGATGCAGATTAAGATCTATCTCATCAATCAACACAACCGAGTAGGCGATCTGCTGGCGGACAAACTCGTACAAGACAGGGAAGACTGCCTGTTCACCCGCCGACATTTCAACGATGTCGTATGTGCGGTGTCCGTCATTGAGGAGAAAATAATAGTCTTCTGCCGTAGGAGAATCCATTCCTGGCATTGGCTCGACGCCAGAAAAAGAACGTCCGGGAAAGACCTTGCGATAAAGATTCTCCAATTCCATCAAGTAGTCACGCAGATACGGTTGGCTGCGTGATGATCGAGCCAACTGCCATCCATTCAGATACTTGCGAAGTTGCCCAACTCCCAAATCGTACGAAGTCCGCCCGCTACTCTCTTTTTGTCCGTCGCCGTTGCTTTCCCAATAGGGACTCGATCCCAAATTACGGAATTGATCAAACCAGAAAAGCCCGGGAAGTCTGGAAAACAACGACCGCACCGAAGGATCTGTCTTCAACAATTGCAGAGCATAATGGCGCCCCTGAAATTGAAAGTATTCCGCCGCCGTTTGAGCGCGGCAAGATTCGCCATCCAATGTTAATGCGACGCTGGAATTTCTACTCGGCGCAATAAAGGGGCGATCTAGCCATAAAGTCTCTGGCTGCGCGCGCCGCCATCGCTCAGCCACATCACTTGTAGCATCAATTTCCTCCGGCGTAAAGGATACTACCACTTCGATCCGTGGAGGACCCCAACGCAAGTAACGTCCTGAAACAAATCCAATCCAATCAAACACGGTCACATTGCGAATTTGCCGAGTCGCCAATGCGAGCGGTAGAGCAATGGCTTGCAAGAGTGTCGTCTTGCCAGTACCGTTGTCGCCTAGGATCAAGTAGCGATTGCTGACTTCGCGCAATGTCTTGTTCTTGAACGATACCTCAAGTTTGTCGAACAACTTGAAATTTTGAATCGAAATAGATTCGACTTTCATATTTACCTCTCGTGGTTGTAGTAGTCGAACTCCTATACCGACGTACTTCGATTATTCCATCGTTCCAACGCCGCGTACGCGCGCGCGAGAAAATCGCGTGTCGGAACGACAATGCTATCGACAACGCGCTTGCCCATGCCACGCCACCACACCGCGCGCCAAACCTCCCACGCGCGCGTCAACGTCGCGCGCTCCGCGACATCAAGTTGGCGCGCGCTGAAACGTTCGCGCGAGTAAAATGCCGCGACACGTTCGGCTTCCGGTTGCGCGTCCGGCAGCGCCGCGCCAATCGCGCGCGCGCGTTCGAGCGGCGTCGCGTAACGTTCGTCGCGCACGCCGAGCCAACGCGCGCGTTCGAGCATCTCTTCGTACACGCGCGCGGCGGGCGCGAGCTTCGCGATTTGCTGCAAGCGATGTCGCCGGCGCAGCGCGAGTGTCCCAAACGCCACGAACGCAATCGTGCCAGCGAACAGCAGCGCCACGTTGCCCGGATCCGACCAGAACGGCAAAGTGTAGCCGGTGCCCGCGCCGAAATCTTGCTCATCCATTTCATCCGCGCGATTTTGGCGTTCTTGGCGTCGTCGCTCTTCTTCGGCGGAATCGCCGATGTCGGAATTTTGCGGCGCCGCTTGCGCGCGTTTGGGGCGTTCGATCTCCGGTTTGTTCGCGGTCGGTTCGAATTCGATCCAGCCGTAGTGCGGAAAATAGATTTCGGTCCACGAATGTGCGTTCGACTCGACAATGTGGTATGCGCCGCTTTCGTAATCGCCGAGCGCATAGCCGGACGCGACGCGCGCTGGAATGCCGACCGCACGCGCCAGCACTGCCATCGCCGACGCGTAATAGTTGCAGTATCCCGCCAGGCGTTCGAACAGCACATAGTCCACGCCGTCGACATCGGCGGGCGGCGCGCTCACTTTTTCGTCGTACGCGACATTCGCGCGCAAATATTTTTCGAGCGCGACGGTTTGGTCGTACGGATTGTCGAAGGCGGAGGTGATTTCTTTGGCTTTGGCGCGGACGCGTTCCGGTAGATCGTTCGGCAGTTGCAAATAATTTGCGGCGATCCACTCGGAATATTCCGTCGCATCGTCGCGCAGCGATTCTTCGTCCGCCGCGCTGATCATCGAAACGACGGTGTACGATTCGCCTGCACGAAGCGGCTTGCGCGCGCGGGCGAGCGTCAGGTCCAATCCGAATCCGCCGGACGCTTTATCGATCCCCACGCGCGCTTCGGTCGGAACGTTGAAGCGAACGGGCTGCGATTGCGCATATAAAATGTTTTGATCGTTGCTGTAAAGCGTGACCGTCTGGGTGACTTCGACGCGCAGATACCCTGTCCAGTCGTCGAGCCGCGCGTCGTGCGCGTTCAGCATCAGCGTTTGCAGATGCGTGCTGACCCAAGTGCCGCCGCCGTACTTGTCGTACACCGCCGCGCGCCAATAACGTCCGTTCTCCGCGCGCACATCCATCACGCGCCGCTGACCCAGGTTGACCGGACCACCCATCGTCAACGTCGCGCCGTAGAACGCGTTCGGGTCCGGGCGCGCGCTCGCGCGCAGCGTGCTGAACGCGCGCGTGAATTGCTCTTCAAAACTGCGCCAGGGCGCTTGCAGCGGTTCGAGCACGGCGAGCCAGGTTGGATTCGGCGCGCTCGCGGGAAATACCCAAACGATGACCAAAAGCAAAGTCGCCATGAGCGACCCGGACCACATGACATCCCAACCGACATCGGACGTGTAGCCGATGGCGGATTGACGCCATGCCTGTTCCAGCGTCACCAGGTTCATTCGCACGAGCAGCATTAACGCGCACAGAAGGTACAAGCCGAAATACAAGTCGGCTTGCGGCGCGGCGTAAAAAAGATTGATCAGGATCGCGATGCCGCTCGGCAGGATCGCGCCCCAAACTTGATGGCGTCGATAGACGAACCACGCCGCGCAGTACGCGAACAGCCAGGTCACCAGTGTCAGTTCGATCACGAAGATCAAACTATCGGCGCCGGGACCTCCGCTGATCACTCGCCGCAGCCAGATCACCACGCGATCTCCGAGGACGAACAATTTTTCTTCGAGCGTGAACGAGTTCGGCAGCAACGACGCGACGATGGCGATGGTCACGGGGACTGACAGGAGTCCCATGACGAGGTGCGCGAACCATCCCCGCACGCGTTGAATCTTCGCCAGTACCCAGCCGAACGCGATGCCGCCGAGGACTGCCCAACCCAGGACGCCCAGTCCGTCCGTCCAATCCGCCGCGGTGATCGAGCCGGTCAAGCAAAAGAAGAGCAAGAGCAGCAAGACAAAAGTCCCGACGCCCTCGCCGATTTTATTGTCTGTCTGCGCGCGAGTCTGTGCCACGATCCTAGATTAACACCGCGCCGCGAATTTGTCAACGCGCGTTCGGGCGACGGCAAGTCGCGGCAACAAAAACACAAAGCCGACCTTCGTCGGCTCGCTCTGCGTTAGCCCGCGGAGGCGGGCTGGGTGTCGTTGTTGCCGCGATTTCAATCGCCGCTAGGTTCTCGCGCGCTCGCGCGCTTGCAGCAAACGCGCGAGATCGGTAAAGACCATTCCCGCCGCGTGATCGGGGAATTTTTCCATAAACGGGACGGACGCATTGATCGCCATCGTCATGTATTCGACGACGTATGGAATCGTGAGACTGAGCGGCAAGCGCAATTCGCGCTCGATGTCTTCGGTCGTCGTCCAAACGCGACCGACGGTGCGGTTGTTGATCAGGACAATCCGATTCCGTTCCACGTTGTGCGCTTCGAGATAATCGAGCATGACGCGCGATGCTTTGACGGTACTGATGTCGGGTGTCACGATGACGACGACTGCCATCGAATTTTCGATGATCGGAATCGAAATACGCGACAAGGTGCGCCCCAAATCGACGAGGATATAGTCGTAGGTCGCGCTGAGCATTTCATAGATCGTGCTGATCTGATCGACGTTGAGTCCGGTGGCTTCCTGCGGATCGTTCGCGCCGATGATGACGTGAAAGCCCCATTTGAGTTTCTGCGAGACGTACCGCTCGATAGTCACGCGATCCACCTGGGACGATACCTCGCGCGACATGCGCGCGATGGTGCGCGCGGTTTCGTATCCCAGCGAAGAGCCAACCGAGCCGATGGGAAAAACCATATCGATCACCACGATCCGCGCCTGCGGTTCAAGTTTGACGAGCGCGTACGCGGTGTTGACGCAGACCGAAGTCGTGCCGGTGCCGCCTTTGGCGCTGCAAAAGGAAATGATCTTGCCGCGACTCGCGGCGTAGGTGACTTTGGGTGGATGGGTGAGGCACGCGCGCACCACCGGCAGCAATTCGGCGTCCGCGCCCGGACGTTTGTGGACGTAATGATCAGCGCCGGCGTTCAAGCCCGCCACAATATCATTCGGTTCGGCGCGTAAACTGAAAATGATGATCCCCAAGTGACTGAACTTGGGGTCTTCGCGCAGGCGATGGATGAGGTCCAGCCCATTTCCATCCGGTAAATTGAGTTCCAGTACGATCAGGTCCGGCGAATCTTGCGCGATCTTTTGCAACGCGATATCGCCGCGCGTCGCGCCCTCCACCGAGTACCCTTCCGCTGTGAGTTTGGATTCAAGCCAGTTAATTGTTACTTGATCGCTATCGACAACTAGAATTCGTGTGGGCATTCGTTATCTCCAAACAGGGTAGCAGAAAGTTGACAAAACGGGAAAACCCTGTTTCTTATGTTCAGCCCAATTATACCACGCGGCAAAAGTTTCCGCAATAGGACGAGACGATAGCAAAAAACCTTCCAGGTTTCGGAAACCTGGAAGGTTTTGGTCTACAATCCTGCTTCGCTCCGCAGCGCTTCCGCCTTGTCCATCTTTTCCCACGGCGCGTCGATGTCGTGTCGCCCAAAGTGCCCGTACGCCGCCGTCGGCTGATAGATCGGACGGCGCAAATCGAGATCGCGAATGATCGCCGCCGGGCGCATGTCGAAATGCGCGTTGATCAGTTCGACGATTTTCTCGTGCGGCACTTTTTCCGTGCCGAACGTTTCGAACATGATCGACAGCGGACGCGCAACGCCGATCGCGTACGCGACTTGCATCTCGAAGCGATCGGCGAGTCCCGCCGCGACGACGTTCTTGGCGACATAGCGCGCCATGTACGCGCCGGAGCGATCCACTTTCGTCGGATCTTTGCCGGAGAACGCGCCGCCGCCGTGCCGCGCGATGCCGCCGTACGTGTCGACGATGATCTTGCGCCCGGTCAATCCGGCGTCGCCCACCGGTCCGCCGATGTTGAATCGCCCAGTCGGATTCACATAGTACTTGGTTTTCGCGTCGAGCAAATTCGCGGGCACGGTCGTACGAATCACTTGCTCGATCACGTCGTCGTGAATCGTTTTTTGCGTCACTTGATCGGTGTGTTGCGTCGAAATGACGACCGTGTCAACGCGCACGACTTTGCCGTACGCGTACTCGACCGTCACTTGCGATTTGCCGTCGGGACCCAGGTACGGCAGCGCGCCGCATTTGCGCGCGTCGGCGAGTTTCTTGACGAGTTTGTGCGCGAGCGAAATCGTCAGCGGCATGTACTCCGGCGTTTCGTTGCACGCAAACCCGATCATCATGCCCTGATCGCCCGCGCCGATCTTGTCGATCGGATCGCTGCCGTCGCCGCCGCGCGTTTCCAGCGCGGCGCTGACGCCGCGATCAATGTCCGGCGATTGCTTTTTGATCGCGGTCATGATGCCCGCGGTTTTGAAATCGAGCCAGTACTTGGAATCGGTGTAACCGATCTGCTCGATGGTTCGGCGGACGACTTCGTACGGATCGAAATGCGCGGTCGTCGTGATTTCGCCCATCACCGCGACCAAGCCGCCGCTGCACGCAGCTTCGCACGCGACGCGCCCGTACGGGTCTTGCTGGTAAATCGCGTCCAACACGCCATCCGAAATCTGATCGCATAATTTATCCGGATGACCTTCGGTCACCGATTCCGAAGTCAACAGCAACTTGGGCGCGGACATGAATGTAGTGCTCATGATCACTCCTTTGGATGTCAGAATTCAGAATTCAGTGTTCAGTTTTCAGTCTGAATACTGAACACTGAATACTGTTCTACTGATTTACGTGCCTTCTTCCCAACTCGCCAGATACGCTTCCTGTTCCGGCGTCAATTTGTCAATCGTGATCCCCATCGCCTCCAATTTCAAACGCGCGATCTCTTTGTCGATGTCGGTCGGTACGGGGAAAACGTTCTTCGGCAATTCTTTGCCGTGCCGCGCGATGTACTCGCAACTCAACGCTTGATTCGCGAACGACATATCCATCACGGATGACGGATGACCTTCCGCCGCGGCGAGATTCACGAGCCGACCTTCCGCGAGCAAATTGATGCGGCGTCCGTCCTTCATAATGAATTGCTCGACGAATTCGCGCACCTGGCGTTTTTCGACCGCGAGTTTTTCCAATTCGGGGATGTTGATCTCGACGTTAAAGTGACCGGAGTTTGAAATAACCGCGCCGTCCTTCAGATACGGGAAATGACGTTCGTCGATCACGTTCTTGTCGCCGGTCGCGGTGACGAAAATATCGCCGATCTTTGCGGCTTGTTCCATCGTCATCACTTCAAAGCCGTCCATCAGCGCTTCGAGCGCGCGGAGCGGATCCACTTCGGTGACGACGACGCGCGCGCCCAAGCCGCGCCCGCGACTCGCGATCCCGCGCGAGCACCAGCCGTACCCGCCGACGACGAACACCTTGCCCGCGAACAACAGATTCGTCGCGCGAACGATCCCATCAATCGTCGATTGCCCGGTGCCGTAGCGATTGTCGAAAAAGTGTTTCGTCAGCGCGTCGTTCACCGCGATCACCGGATATTTCAGCGCGCCCGCCTTTGCCATCGCGCGCAAGCGGATCACGCCGGTCGTCGTTTCTTCCGTACCGCCGATCACGCCGGGCAGCAAATCGGTGCGCTCTTTGTGTAGCGTCGACAACAAGTCCGCGCCGTCGTCCATCGTGATGTTCGGTTTGAATTCGAGCGTCGAGCGCAAATGCCGATAGTACGTCGCGTTGTCTTCGCCTTTGATCGCAAAGACCGGCATTTCGAAATGCGCGACGAGCGACGCGGCAACGTCGTCTTGCGTGGAAAGCGGATTCGACGCGGAAAGCACCACGTCCGCGCCGCCTTCGACGAGCGTCCACATCAAGTTCGCGGTTTCGGTCGTCACGTGCAAGCACGCCGCGATCCGCAATCCTTTGAGCGGTTGCTCTTTTTTGAAGCGGTCGCGGATTTGCCGCAATACCGGCATATCGTTTTCCGCCCACTGAATGCGGAAACGTCCTTTTTCCGCCAGTGAAAGATCCTTCACATCATTTTCGCGTTTTGCCATTCGATACTCCTTATTTTGCTTGTTGGGGCGACCCTGTGTGGTCGCCCGCACAGGGCAGACACGCAGGTCTGCCCCTACGATTCGTTTTGCTTGTGATGATTTCGCAATGAAAATCGTTCATGCGAGACTTGGAAGAGACACGCGTCGTTTCCCATCGCCGCGCATTGTTGTTCTTGCATTTCGATCTCTTCGCCGAAAAAGTTGGAAACTTGGGCGGCGAGATACGCGCCCAACAACGCGCAGCGCGTGATGGTCGATTTCGCGCCGGTCGCGATACTGCGACCCTGCGCGGTGAATTTGCTAGCGTACCCTTGCGCGAGAAAAGAATTTTTCACGACGACGCGTCCGGTCTTTTGGGCGTAATCGAGTTGGTACTCCAGATTGCCCCAGCCGATGGCGGCGTAAAACTCGGCAAAGAATTGCTCTTTCGATTTTGGATCGTCGGGCACGTGAAATTCCGCGAGCAGCGCGGTGACGGTGCGCTTTGCCGCGCGGCGCGCGCTCAGGTACAACCGCGCGTCGATGAATCGTTCGCCCAGCAGCATGTACAAATCGTCCATCCAATCCGCGATGGACGCGCAACTGGTAATGAACGCGCGCACGCCGATGATGTTGAATTGTCCATCCTGTTCAAACGTCGCAGATTTGGCGGCTTCGTCAAAATACGGCGTCTGACTCATTGGCTCCTCCCCGGGAGTTTTGTCATTTCGAGCGGAGCGAGAAATCCCCGATGCCCAACGAAAAGATTTCTCGTCGGCGTCCTTCGACTCCATCTCCGCTTCGCTCCGATTCCGCTCAGGACGCCTCCTCGAAATGACGAACTACAATTGAATTATATCGCCGAACGCGTGTTGAAAGCGTTCACCGAATTCCTGCAAAGTGTAACGATGATTCTGCGTGCCGTGTTCTTCCAGCACGTACGTCGCGGCAAGACTGCCGATTTTTCCGACCGTTTCCCAGGGCAATTTTTTCAGATAGCCCTTGATGATGCCCGCGCGATACGCATCGCCGACGCCGGTCGGATCCGCCTGACGCCGCGGCGGAACGATGGGCACGGTGATCGTCTTGTCGCCGGAGTGGATGCGCGATCCTTTTTCGCCGAGTGTGACGATGAGCGTTTGCGTCTGCGCGATCACGTGCGCGTCCGTCCAGCCGGTTTTATTTTTCAGCATTTCGAATTCGTACTCGTTGACAATCGTCATCGTCGAGCCGCGCACGCCTTCCGCGAGTTCGTCGCCGTTCAGACGAATGATTTGCTGACTCGGATCGTAAATGTACGGCAAGCCGAGTTCCTTGCACTCGCGGACGTACTGCGTCATCGCGCGCGGATCGGTTGGCGAAATGACGGCGAGATCGATTTGTTCGCCGCAGGCGTGTTCTTTGAACGAGAGTTTGTGCGCGTGCGCCATTGCGCCGGTGTAAAACATCGCGATCTGATTTTGCTTGCCGTCGGTGCTGACGAAGAACGACGCGGTGAAATCGTCCGGGATCGCGATGATCGCGCGCGTGTCGACGTTGTTCGCTTCGAGCCACGCGCGGTACTCGACAAAATCTTGTCCGACCGTCGCCATGATGCGTGGGCGTTCGCCCAAGAGCGCGAGGTTGTACGCGATGTTCGTCGCGACGCCGCCGCGCTGTTTCTTCATCGAGTCGACGAGGAATGAAACGGAGAGATTCGCGATCTTGTCCGGCAAAATGTGATCGTGAAAATAGCCGGGAAATTGCATGATGTAATCGTACGCGATGGAACCGGCAATTAATACGCTCATGCTCATTTCGCTTTCATCGCGCGCGCGCGGCGAATAGTATGATGCGTCACATCGACGACCATGCGAAACTCTTGCAAAATGTGCGTGCCCGCGAGCGGCTCGATTCCTTTCGGTCCGATCACAACCGTTCCATTGATCACTTCGCCTTCATACTCAAATTTGCAGAGACCGTAGGGGAGAGAATCAATCTTGCCATTCGCCAATTCCATCGGAGTTTTACCGACCGGTTTGATTCCCAGTTTCTTGGCGATGTCTTGCGGAATCCACGCGCGCGTCGCACCGGTGTCCGCCAAAAATTGGAGTTCCATTTGTTTCTGCGGGTCGGTGTCATTGATGATCGTCAAATCGAGATAAACATCACCCATTGCTTGCCTCCCTTCGATTCATCATCTTCGCTAGATTTTCCACAAACGGCGGATACACGACGCCGCGTTCCGTCACGAGCGCGGTGATGTACTTGTGCGGCGTCACGTCGAACGCGGGATTACCGACGCGCACGCCCTCCGGCGCAATCGGCACACCTTCGATGTGCGTCACCTCGCGCGCGTCGCGCTCTTCGATGGGAATGAGATCGCCGTTCGCTAGATTCATGTCAATCGTCGAAGTCGGCATCACCGCATAAAACGGAATTCCGTTCTCATGCGCGACGACGGCGGCTTTGTACGTGCCGATTTTGTTTGCCACGTCGCCGTTTGCCGCGACGCGGTCCGAGCCGACGAAGCATTTCTGGATTTTGCCGCGCCGCATGTAATAGCCGGACGCGTTGTCGGCGATGAGCGTCATCGGAACGCCGTGCTGGGTCAACTCCCACGCGGTTAGGCGCGCGCCTTGCAAGCGCGGACGCGTCTCGTCGACAAAGACGTGAATCTTTTTGCCCTGGTTGTGCGCCTCGATGATGCAGCCCAGTGCAGTGCCGATGTCAACCGTCGCGAGAGGACCCGTGTTGCAATGATGTAAAATCGCGTCGCCGTCGTCGATCAGCGCCGCGCCATTTTTCGCCATCGCGCGATTGATCGCCACGTCTTCTTCCGCGATCTTCTGCGCTTCCGCGACGACGAAATCGCGCAAGCCGTTCGCGTCGAGATTCGTCGCGTGCGCGGCGCGCATCACACGATCGAGCGCCCACGTCAAATTGACCGCGGTCGGGCGCGTCGCGCGGAGGATTTTTTCGGCGGTGTCGAGATCGCGCAGCAGCGCATCGCGCGTCGTCGCTTTTGATTCGCGCGCGGCGAGCGCGAGTCCAAACGCCGCCGCCGCGCCAATCGCGGGCGCGCCGCGAATCGTCATATCTTTGATCGCCTCGGCGAGCGCGCGATAATCGCGGCACTCGACGATTTCAAATCGGCGCGGCAGTTTCCGTTGGTCGATCATTTTGACCACGCCGCCGAGCATTTCGATGGTTCGCATTCAATCCTCGTTGTCATTTCGAGTCCTTCGACTCCGCTCAGGATAAACTCCGCGAGAAATCTCCGCAACTCAGCGTCGAGATTTCTCGTCGCAGAAAACGCTCCTATCCAGAAACTTGGCGTTCGTTTGTAGTGAGGCACGCAGCGCACTTTGCGGAGTGCCTTCTAGATCCGCTACAACGCGACTCCGCGAACTTCGCTGCGTCGCTTACTACAAACTACGCGCGTTTCTGAGTGCGAACATACCGCGCGGCGGTATGTACTCTCGAAATGACATCTGCGCAAATAAAAAATTCTCTCCGATGAGAGAGAATCGCAAAATCTTGCTCTCATCTTCCAAGCCGCGGCGCGCGCATTTCGCGTTGGCTTGCCGGAATTGGCACCGCGTCCAGAGATTGGAGATTGGAGATTGGAACGCTCCAATCTCTAATCTCTAATCTCCACACCGGTTGCCGAGGTTTCACAGGGCCGTTCCCTCCACCTCTCTGGATGAGTGTCCAGTTCTATTCAATTGCGAGCCGTTTATAGCACAGTCGAAAAAATTTGTCAATTTACGGAGTGACGCGCACAGGCGTGAGCGGAAGCTGATCGTCGCCGCGCACCGACAAGCGCGCGCCGTCGCTCGCGCGATAGATGCCGACGCGAATTTGGTATTCGCCCGGCGACGTGTCGCGCGCAACCGCGAGCGTGTATTCGTCCGCGATAATTTCGCCAACATCCCAGTACGAGGTCGGATACGCGCCGCGCTGCGGTTGATCGTCTTGTTGCGCGATAATTTTTCCGTTCGCGTCGACAAGATGCGCAAACACGGTGTAGTTTTCCGTGGTGGGGGTAAGCGCGCGCCAATACAATTTGAGCGATAGCGTCGAACCGCGCGCGACACTATCCGGTCGCGCAAAACCGACGAGCGCGATTTGATCGCCGAAAATGTGGTTGACCGCGTTTTCGATTTGCGACGCGGGCGGTCCGTGTCCGGTAATTTTGAATCGCGCGATGGTCGGCGTGACGATGTTGCCGCGCGGGTCACGCGCGGTCAGTGTTTCGAGCGGCACGCGGCGAAATAGCCCGGCTTCGATCCGACCAACGCCCGCGCGCGCGTCGACTGGGATCGGAATACGGTACTTGTCCTCGACGATTTCGCCGGGTTGCCACACGCGCGTCGGATACAAGCCGCCGCCGGGAAACGCATCCCAGCGCGCGACGATTTTGTCGTTCGCGTCGAACAGGCGAATGTACACCGAAAAATCTTCGGCGAGCGGCTCCCGCGCGCGCCAGTAGATCGTCAGCGGCAATTCGCCGCCGGGCGCGACGCGCGTTTGCGGCAACGCGTACCCGACGAGTTCGGCTTGGTTGGCGAACGTGATGTGAACCGGATTCGGCGCCGCCGCCTCGTCGGCAAAACGCGCGGGGAGCGCGTACGCGGGTGCGATGATTGCGAAGGGCGCGAGTAATGAAAAAAGCAGTAAGAAGATTGCTAACCCGAAATTCAAAATTCCAAATTCAAAATTCAAAGCCATCCCGTGGCGTGAATTTTTAATTACGAATTTTGAATTACGAATTTTGAATTCGGCGAGCCCGTACGCCAGCAGTACTGCCGCCGCCGCGATTGCCGGAAAGATCAAGCGCCCTTGCGACGCCATCGTCATCCACGTCCAGCGCACGAGCGCGAGCGAAATGAGCGCGAGCCACAGCGCGGGCAGCCACAGCAAGCGCGGCAGCGCGCGCCGTATCAAACCAACCAACAAACCGACTAACGCAATCAAGGTGAACGCGTCGAGAAGAAAGTACACCCACTCCGGCGCGATCAGATTGACGCCGCCAAAGTTGCCCCAGAACGAAATGCGAAAGCCCTGGAATTCGTCGAGCAAACTCGCGAACGTGACCGGCGTCGGTCGCCCACCGGCAATTTGCACCCATACGTCGAACGCGGAAAAGTCGCCGTACAGAATCCAGTTGCGCGCGTACCACCAGAACGCGATGACGACGACGAGCGCGGCGCAAGTGAAACTACCCCGCATGACCGCCGACCACCTCAGGCGCGGCGGCGCATTCCCATTTTCCTGCAACGCCGCGCTGCCGCCGCCCACCGCATCCTGAGCGGAGCGGAGCGAAGTCGAAGGATCGCCGTCTGCGGTCTGTCGTCTGCGGCTGTTCATCAGCAGATACGCAAACACGACTGCCGCGACGCCGAGCAAACCCAGGTTGCTCACTTTCGTCAACGCGCCGAGACCCAGAACAATTCCCAGCGCGACAAAACGCCGCGTCGTCGCGCCGCGCGTGATCAGTTGCGCCATGAGCAGCAGCGCAAGCGTCGCGAGCATCGTCGCGAGATTGTCGTTGTTGACCGACGCGCTGATGAACAGAAACATCGGATTGAACGCGACGAACGCGGCGGCAAGCGCGGCAAGGCGTTTGTCTTCTGTGTCATTGCGAGAGCGGTTTGTGCTCGAAGCAATCCCCGATTCGGGAGTTGGAGATTGCTTCGCCGCTACGCGGCTCGCAATGACGAACGCGAAAAAGTACGTCAGCGCGACGGTAACTGTCGAAAGCAGAATCGAGAGAAAGCGAATCAGGTGAACGGCGAGCGTCGTATTTTGCCAGGGGAAATTTTCCGCGCTCGTGTGAACGATCATGTTCTTGTTGCCGTAATCGAGCGGGATGCCGATGCGCGCGTGCGGGTTGCGCCACAAGCGGTCGGGCAAATCGCGCGTGTCGATCCAAAACGTCGCGAGCGCGGCGAGCGCGTAATACAGCGGCGGCTGTCCACCTTCTTGTTCCCACAACGTTTTGACGTTCGGATCTTGGATCGGCAAGCCGTGACCGGTGGCAAGATGCTGGACGAACGGATAATGCCACAGTTCGTCGCCCGCTTCAAAAATCGGCGTGACGATGGAGTAGATTGTCGCGAGCGCGATAAACGCGGCGAGGATCAGCGCAAGGGCGCGATGCGATTGAACGCGCGAAACAAGGTCATTCATCCACATAGACGGGTCCGATGATCACCTGATCGCCGATTGGTTGACCCTGCGCGTCGAGGAGCGCGAGCCGTTGCGATGTAGCCAGATCGTACCACCCAATTTCAACCATGTAATTGCCAGGGACAACTGTCGCGTCGACAGGAATGACCATGCCGTCGGCGACCATCAGGTCCACGCGCCACGAACTTGTCGGCGCACTGCCTTGATGCGGCTGGCTGTCAAACCCCGCGACGATTCGTCCGTTGGCGTCAACCACGTGGGCGAACACGGTATAGTTTTTTTCGATGGGCTGCCTCGCGCGCCAATAAACGATCAAGGCAAGCGGTTCGCCGCGCTTGACGCGGTCGCTGACGATCTCGAACGCGGCGAGTTCGAGTCCTTGATCGAATTGCGCCGGCAGCGACGTCGACGCGCGCGCGGCGGATTTCTTCGCGACGACTAGTTCCTGCCAACCATTTTGTTCGTCGCGATGGTACACGAACGCGGCGTCGCGATTCCGCAGCCCGGCGACGCGCCCGCGATCCGTTCCGTACGCGTAGACGTTCGCGCCATAGCGGAGGTACATCATCGCCGAAATCGTCGGCGTAGGAAAGGGTGGTTCGATGAAATACAAAATGGTATTGGACGGAAAAGTCGGATGCTTTTGAAAGATCGGACGAAATTGCAGGCGCGTTTCGCGCACGAATCCGGTGTACGCGTCGGCAACATCATAGACGGTGGCGCTGTTCCAGATCAGGAACGATGTCAGCGCGCCGAAAGCCAGCGCGGCGCGCCAGCGCGGAGTTGTGAAATGCGCGCGTGCGGCGTAGAAACCCAAGCCGAGCAGAGCCATCGTTGCGATCATCGGTAAATACAAGTAGCGATCCAGCGCGAACGGAAATGGCAACACCGGGAACACGGCGATCAATCCACTCGCCGCCAAAAAGATCACCGCGCGTGCGCGTTTGACCGCGAGCCAGTACAGCGCTGCTGCGGCGACGATGCCCTGCGCGATCAGAGTCCACGGCGCGTCAATGTGCCACGGAAATGCCAGCCACTGCGCGTATTGCCACAGATTCGCCAGCGACTGCGCGCGCATCCCGTACGCGACCTGTCCAACGTACACACCGCGCCGCGACACTTCGTACTCAATCAACACATACGGAATCAGAACGATGACGAATGGCAGATAACGCTTCGCGAGTTGCGCGAGCGAAACCGGACGATTGACCAGCAGGCGATCCGCGAGGAACAGAATCGCGATGAGCGTTGCACCCATTTCCTTCGTCAGCAGCGCGCCGACAAACGCAAACCAGGCAAACACAATGTTGGACCGACGACCTTGCTCCAGATACGCGATCCAGAAAGAGAGTGACGCAAGATAAAATAATGCCATCAACGCGTCGGCAACGCCGGGCCAACTCACGCCCCAGGTAAGGCGCGGCAGACTCAGAAACGCAAAGGCGGCGACGAATCCGCTCACGCGATTGCGCGTGAAATGCGTGACCAGGTTGAAGAGGAGCCAGCAGTTGGCGATATGGAAAGCGACGTTGACGACGTGGTACCCCATCGGGTTGACGCCGAAAATTTGATATTCGATCCACCACTGAAGACCCTGAAACGGGCGATACCAAAGCAGTTCGGTGTTGCGCGGATCGAAATAGTACAGCAGATAATCGCCGAGTCCGCGGCGCGCCGCCAATTCGACAAAAACAAAATCATCGGTCCAGAACCCGGCGTGGAACGCCGGGCTGAACATGAGCATTCCGGCAACGCCAAGCGCCAGCGCGCTGATGATCTGCCACCCGCGAGATTCGAAAAATCGAACAACTACACTCACTCTCCAGGTCTCCAATTTTTGTGCGTGCGTCAAGGCGCACTCGCGAATCGTTCCAACACAACGCTATCGCCAATCGGTTCGCCGCGCGCGTTGAGAATCGCTAGACGTTCTCCGGTTGACGGGAGATACAAGCCAATCCGCACGCGCAAGTTCTCGCTCGCCGGAAGGGTTACATCAATCGGCAGCACAATCGCATCTACGATCAGCGCGCCGGGCGCCCAAGTACTCGTCGGCACGCTACCGCGCTTGGGCTGGCTGTCCACACTTGCGATCAGGTTGCCTTCCGCGTCGACAAGATGAACAAAAACGGTATAATCTTCATCTATCTTCTTGATGGCGCGCCAGTACAAGATGAATGCTACTGCTTCGCCACGTGTGAGCGTAGAATTGGTGAGTTCAAACCCATCCAGGGAAATCTCCGTTCCAAACTGGACGGGCAAATCGGGTGACGTGCGAACAGACGCGGTTGGATTTGCTGCGATTTCTTGCAAATGCTCTTGCTCGTCTTCGTAATATACAAAAGCGGCTTTGTAATTCCCTAGTCCGACTCTTTGCCTGCCGTCTCTGCCATCGACAGTGACGTTAGCGCCATAGCGAAAAGCCATTGCGCCTGCGACATTGATTTGCGCAAACGGTGGATCGACGAAATACAGCAACGTACCTGGAGCAAAACTCGTGTGGCGTTGGAATACCGGTTGCAATTTGAGGTTGACCTGGCGGACAAATCCCGTATAGTTTTGTCCACCCTCGGCAATCGTCGCGCCGCCGGACCAGATCATTCCTAAAATGATCAAGACACTGGCGATCCGTACAGCAGGCGCGGACTTGACGAATCGTTCTAACATTCCGCGCCCCCATTCGATCAGTAGCGCAAACAACACAGCCGATGCCATCGCGGGCAAGTAGAGGTAACGCGGTAGAACACTTCGAAACAGCATAACAGGCGCAAGCGTTAGCAGAGCGCAAGCCGCGACAAAAAGAATTCGCCAGCGATGGGTGAGTGCCACGTAGACAAGAATTCCGAGTACGGCGACCAGCCATAGATAAACCAGCGGCGATTGGACATCCCAGGGGAAAGCGAGCAACCCAAGATACTGGACTAGTACCGGTACAATATGACTGCCGATGCCATAACCCGAGTCGCGCGTATACGCGCTGTGCAGCACGACATCGAATTCAAGCGCGGCATAAATCAAAAATACAAAAACGAACGGGCTATATCTTTTGAATAATTGCACCGGTGAAACTGGCTTACCGACGATCCACCGGTCGGCGAGAAAAAAAAGGATCGGCACGACCACCCCGTTCTCTTTCGTTCCTAATCCGGCGAATAAGGTAACGTAGGCGAATACTGCCGCAAGGGTATGTTCGGTTTCGAGATAGTGAATCCAAAGGCGAAGCGCCGATAAACAGAAAAATGCCAGCAGAGGATCGGCGACGGTGGGCCAATAAACAGCGAGACTGAGGATTGACCAGGTTCCGTAAATCAATGCGGCGACGAGTCCGATGCGCCATCTTCGCGAGACATGGGTGACCAATTCCAGCAGCAGCAACGTATTAGCGCAGTGCAGCAAAAGTTGCGCAAGGTGATAACCAAAAGAAACGTTGCCGAACAGCATGTACAGGATTCCAACTTGGATTCCTTGGACCGGACGGTACCAAATCCATTGGACGCGCGGGTCAATGTAATAAGTCAGAAAATCCCACCAGGTCAACCGCGCTGCCGGCGCGATCATGTGATAGTCATCCGACCAAAATCCGGCATTCAGAACGGATTGATAGATGATCAAGTTCACACTCAGAGTGACTACACCGCTGAGGATTAGGTATTTTTTCTGATCATTGAAAATGCCACCAAGGCGCGTCATTCTAAAATCCTCAAGGGCTCGATGACGATGCGATCACCAGCGCGCGTTTGGCTTGGGTCTAGGAGGTTCAGGCGTTGGCGGGTGGTTGAATCGACCAAGCCAAATTCAAGGCGATATTTTCCCGGCATAACCGCCGCGACGGGCAAGACAATTGCATCGACAATCTGCTGTCCGGTCTGCCACTGCGATGTGTGAGCGGCTCCGTGACGCGGTTCGTTTTCATAACTTGCGACAACTTTGCCGTCTCCATCGACCAACTGGGCGACGACCGCATAGTCATTTTCGACTGGTTTGAGCGCGCGCCAGTACAGCAAAAGCACGATGGGTTGCGCGCGTTTGACGTTCGCGTTCGCCAATTCGAAACCTTCCAGCCGAATCGGCGCGACAAAATCGACGGGCAGCGCCGGACGCGTTTCGATGGAGGACGCTTTGTCGACCGGCGCTTCGCGCGTGCGGCGTTCCTCGTCGAAATAGATCACGTACGCGTTCGCGTGCGCGCGCAAGTCGGCGCGGCGGTTGCCATCGGCGTCGCTCGCCACATGCACGCCCGCGCCGTAGCGCAGGAAAAACATGCCGGACAACTGCGACGTGATCGTCGGCGGATTGATAAAGTACAAGTACGTGTCGTCGGGAAAAGTCGCATGGCGCTGGGAAATATCGCGGAACGGCACGCGCGTTTGACGACCCAGTTCGGCGAAATCGGCGACCGCGCCTGCCACGCCGACCGAGTTACCCAAGACAATCAGCGCGAGCGCGGCGGACGCGACGGGCGCGAACCAACGCGCACGCGCGAATCGCCGTATTGTCCCATCGATCAAAAACGCGATGACGATCGCGGTTGCCGTCACGGCGAGATACAAATAGCGCGTAAAGAACCAGGGAAACGGCGTGACCGGCAAAAACGCCAAAATCGCGGCGATGCCCAGGAATAGCAGCGGCGCGCTTTTTTTTCGCAGCAAGATGAATCCGTAGAGCAAGATTGCCGCGCCGAGCCAAACGTAGTTGAGCGGCTCCGGTAAACTCCAGGGAAAAGCAAGCCACGCGAGGTATTGAACGAAATTGAGAGCGACGTGATCCGCAACGCGATAGCCGTATGTGTTTGTCAGCACACTGCGCGATTGAATGTAATATTCGAGTGGCAAGTACAATAGATAAACGATCAGAAAGGGCACGTACCGTCGCGCGAGTCCCAGTGTCATTGCGCGGCGCGTCCTGAGCGGAGCAGCATTTTTCTGCTGCGGAGTCGAAGGATGCGACGAAGCAATCTCCCAGTCGCGAGGTGGAGATTGCTTCGCTTCGTTCGCAATGACATGCCGCTGGAGCAACAAGCGATCTGCCAGAAACAAAACGATCGGCAAGGTCACGCCGAATTCTTTCGTCATTAGCGCGAGTAAGAAACAAACGAATGACAAAACAAAGAATCGGCGTTTGCCTTGTTGCCAATGCAAAACCCAAAGCAGCATTGACGCGAGATAAAAGAACGTCAAAAGAAAATCCGCGTCGCCGGGCCAAAAGACCGCGACGCCGTACAACGGCAAGCCGGAGTACAGCAACGCGCTGAGAAATGCCGCGCGCCACTTTTGCGAAATCACGCCAACGAGCGCGAACAAAAGCAGCACGTTGGCGAGATGCGCGAGCACGTTGACGAGATGATAGCCGACTGGATTTCCGCCAAACAGCATCCATTCGATCCCGAACACCATTCCTTGCATGGGGCGAAACCAGCCGGTCTGCCAGCGCGGATCGAAATATGCCGCGAGATATTCCGCGAACGATGAGCGTCCCGCGAGTTCCAGAAATGAATAGTCGTCGCCGTAAAAGTTGAGCAGCAAGGCAGCGCGATATGTTGTGAGCACAACTGCCGCGAGCGCGGCGATACTCGCCAGTGTCACTGCGCGGCGCATCCTGAGCGGAGCGGCATTCTGAGCGAAACGAAGCGGAGTCGAAGGATTTGCTGCGGAGTCGAAGGGCTGCGTCGAAGCAATCTCCAAATCGCGGTGTGGGGATTGCTTCGTTTCACTCGCAATGACAGTCGGAGGGATCATCATTCGATCACACTCAGCGGTTGAATCACCAACGCATCGCCCAGCGGTTGACCACGCGCGTCGACGATGGCGAGCCGCTGCATCGTGGCGAGATCGTACAACCCGATTTCCAAACGGTACGTGTCACCGGTCGGCGCGTGGGCGGGAATTGACATCACAATCGGATCGACGACGGGCGCGTACCGCGTCCATTGCGCTGTGGGCGCGATGCCTTTGCGCGGCTCGCTGTCGTACCCGGCGACGATGTTTCCCTTCGCATCGACGAGGTGAACGAAAACAGTGTAATTCCGATCGACCGTGTCGCGCGCGTGCAAGTACAACAACGCGATCAGCGCGCCGCCGCGCTTGACGCGCGGTTGGACGATTTCCACATCGTCCAGCACGATGGGTTGATCGTAGACAACCGGAAACGCGGGCGATGTTTGCAGTACGGTGTTCAGATCGGCTTGAACTTCAATCGGTTTGCCGGTGGCGTCGAAATGATAGACGAAAACGTTCTTGAATTCGCGCAGACGCGCGGCGGTCGGCGCGCGATCTCCGCCGATGTTCACCGCGCGACCGTACCGCATCAAGAACATCCCGGTCAGTTCGGGCAAGGGCGAAACCGGATCGATGAAATAGAGGTGCGTGCCTGCGGGAAAAGTTGGATGCTGGCGTTCGATGTCGCGAAACGGCACGCGGCGCTGCCGCGCGATTTCGGCGATGCCGGCGTTCGCGCCGGCGATGCTCAAAGCGCTGCCGAGCACGATGCCGCCCAGCGCGATGGCTGCCGCGTCATTTGCCCAGCGCGCATTTCGCAGAACGTCGAGCGCATGGTCGAACCAGAGCGCGAGGAGAATGCCCGAACCTATCGCGGGCAAATAGAGATACCGCAATTCGATAAAAGGGAACGGCAGGACCGGCACCAGTGTCGCAAGAATCGCGGTGCCAAGAAAAATCAATCCACGGTTTTTGCGCGACGCGGCGAGGAACACGATCAAGATGCTCGCGCCCGCGAGCCAAACCAAATTGCCGGTATCGGCAAATGGAAATCCTTCGGTGATCTGCGTGTCTGTCGGCGGATAATAGCCCCAGGGAAAAACGAGCAGTGACAGATATTGAATCAGCATCGAAAGAATTTGCGCGCCGAGCGAATAGCCAAACACTTGGGCGAACGTGTGCGTGCTGCGCGTGGCGTACTGCACGACCGCGAAAATTCCGGCGACGACGACGAGCGCGGCGTAGCGGCGGATCAACGCGCGCCAGGTTGTCGACTGGGCAATCAGTAATCGGTCAATCAGGAAGAGGATGGCGGGCAAAGTGATCGCCATCTGCTTGTTTAGCAGCGCCGAGACAAATGCAGCGAGGACGATGAGATAATCGCGTTTTGATCCACGTTCCAGGTAATTCAGCCAGAACCAGACGCCGAGCAAATAGAAAATCGTCATCAACGGATCGGTGATGTTGATCCAATTGATCGCGAGCGCGTACACGGGAAACGTCGCGTAAAACAGGGTGGCGAGAAACGCGACGCGCCATTTTCGCGCGACGCGCCAGACGAGCGCGAACAAGAGCGCGCAAGTCGCGATGTGAAAAATGATTTGGACCCAGTGATACGGCACAGGATTGGAACCAAACAGCGAAAACTCAAGCAGGATTTGAAGCCCTTGCAGCGGACGATACCACAAAACCTGTGCGCGGGGATCGAGGACATAGTTTAAATACGCGGGCGTGTCCAACTGCGCGACTGGATTCAGAAAATCGTAATCTTGCGCGAAAAAACCAATCCAGAGTGAAGGATAGTAAACGAAGATAATGACCAAGGCGATGAGCACAATGCTCACGAGGAGTAACCACCGAGACACCTTTCCTCCAAAACGATGAGGGGATACTAGACTGTTTGATCGAGTTTTCCCTGAGAGGTTGATCGTCCGCGTCTAACGATGAGAGGCATGCACCGATGACTCGTTTGCTGCGTTGAGCGTACTGGCTAACCCGGAATGCGCGCTTACGATCCAAATGGACAAACAGGCGCCGGTGGAACCTGCGGCACCACTATGAGGGGCAGAAAAACGGGCGTCCCTTCAGGTGCTCGCGGTCCGGTGCGAAAGCGCACTCGACCGGAAGGAGCGTGTGACGAAAAAGAACGTTGAATGTTGCTTATTCGCACTTCATCTACCACACCCATTAAGCATCGGTTGCCTTCATCGCAACCGATGACGAACTTGTCAGCCCCGCTGCCATTCGGCCAGCCAGAATACGCCACCGCTCCGCGCAGTGTTCCATCCACCCAAATCTGCACGCCTTGAGCGCCCCAGGTGCCGGCAACGTGATGCCAGCATCCGATCAGGGCTTCCTTGGGCATTCCACTGTCCGCCCAATACCAATTTGAATCTTGACCAAAGAAGCCAAAGCCCAAGGTGCCTTGCCCATAATAGTCGACACCCAACACCAAATTTCTCGACGGGGGATTCGCGTTAGGACCGGAACCCCTGGAAATGATTGGGACAGACGCCTGCGTGCTGGACAACTTGATCCACGCTTCCATTACTCCGCTAGATGAATTGGCCACTGTCGGCATTTCCACATAAGAGAGATTTCCATCGAGCACCAAGGCGCCGTTGTAGCGTCCACTCTGGGTGATGGATGAGTTGCCGCGTAACCACGCATCCCACTGCTGACTCGCTTCGTTGTAAAGACGGCTCCACCAAAAACTGCTCGTCGAGTTCAGGTGATAGAGCGCAACAGTTGCCGCATCAACCGTATATTCACCCAGTATCTGATCGGGGGTTTGAGAGGGTGTCGGCGTCGTCGTGGGAACTACCGATGGCGAAAAAGAACGTTGGACATTGCTAATCCGGACCTCGTCAATTCTCCCATTGAAACACGATCCATTGGGATCACAACCGATTAGGAACGTGCTGTACGTGGACAGTCCGCCGAAATAATCGCCGGGGGGAGTCGAAGTCATGGTCGGCAACAGCACGGGAGTTTTGCACAGAGGATAGCGATCGTTCGGAGGCCATGGTGAAATCCCCAATTGCATTTGCGGATTACACCGGTATTGGAACATGTTATCTACTTCAGGATATGGGTATATTCCTACGCCGTGCAATACACCATCCACCCAAATCTCTACGCCGCGCGGGCCCCAAGTGCCGGCAACGTGACGGAATCGCCAAGTTTCATAGGGCCAGAGTGGGGCTGACTGATGACCCAGATAGCGGCACGAAATACCTCCATTCGCATAAACCCAGTGTCCATTGGCGAGGATTCCAAATTCGATATATCTTTGATCATATACTTGATCGAGATCGCCATAGCGTAATCTCAGCACAGGTTGATTGCTACCATATTCGCCGCCAGCCGAAAGAATTCCAAAGGGACCAGGCAGTGGATTACATGCTGTTTCGAAATCAATGAATGCCTCAATTGTCCCCTGACTGAAATCCACGTTGTCAAAATGACCGGTTCGGACGTACGAGCCATTCCCATCCGTCTGCAACACGCCAGCGTACAGACCTGAAGTTGTTACGAGCGCGTTTCCATTTAGAGTTGCAGTGTATCGCCCGGTCGCATCGATCACTTGATTGGTTCCGGTGGGGGCGTCAAAGTGATACAAGGCAATCGTATCGGCGTCGACTTGGGGTTGACCTGGCACAGACTGCATAGCAAATGCGGACTTGACTACAGGTGTCGCCATTGACGGAACACGAGTCGCAGCGAGCGATGGTGTGCGAGTACTCTGCTGCATCGCAATGAGAGAAAACTCGCGCGTCGATATACCTGCGTGAGGAAGGGGGGCAGTGGCTGTCGCACTGGCATAAAAACAAAGCACAAGGGAGAGGCAAGCAAGTACCCTAAGTGCGGTGCGACTTTTCTGGCGGCTATGTGGCTCGAATTGGGTATTATGGCGCATGGACAACATCCCCGGCGAATACTGCGAACTAGGTTCTTCGATTATCCTGCAACGCGATTATAATCGCAATGGGGTTAATTTGCAAGAAATTCGGGAGATACGATTTTCACTGGGCGCAGCGCGGTTTGGTCTGGGCGGACTGGGCTGGGTCGACTTGGATGAGTTGCAATCCTTCGATCCACATCGTCCCAAACGCTTTCGAGAAACCGGCTTTTAGCAATGCCCGCCGTGTAGTGGGCGCGGTTGTGATCGTTTGCCTGAATGGCAACCAGCCATGTGTCCCGGTGGCTTGGGCAATGTCGAGATTCCGCGAGTCGCGCCACTTGCCATTATCTTCGAACCAGCCGATGATCGCAGCGCCGTCACCGGCGATTCCGGCTGCCCTGAACCAGCCGGACAATTCGTACTGGGAATTGCCGAGAACTGAGAAAAAAGGAGTGTCTGCCTCTGTGCTAACTTGTCTTTCCGGCGGCGTACTGATCTTGAGCGAGCGATCCTCGAAAAGCACAACCGCTGCATCCTGCTCAATCTTCATCGCGTCGTTATTCGATTCCAAGGCGATCAAATCTCCAACTGCAACCTCTGTTCCTAGAGACTTGGGGGTAATCTCGTCAAATCGACTCGCGCTTTGTCTGGAGAAGGCAGTCCCAAAGTAAAGCGCTTCCACATAAAACGCTTTTGCCTCACAAAACCGTTGGTCTGCGAAAAACGACTCGGCGGCAACGTACTTGGTGTTGCCCTGCGCGGCTAAAGCCGCAGGATACGACGGGAGCAGCCATGCCACCAGACCAGCAAGGGGAATTCCAACTGCTATCACCATAAGGGCGGCGTTATGCCAGGGTGACATACGGAGATATTCTGACTCTTTGTTGGATAATCGGATGAACAAGAACAAACTGCAAAGCAGAACCAAAGCGATCAAGAACCAAGCCAAGGGACTTGCCTGCAGCCCGCCTTGGGGATTGAGAGAAACCATCAATGAATGGATGCCCCCGTGACGGAAGAAATCAAGTGCGCCGGGAATATCGATCCACTGACCTGTGACATCGAGATATTCGCGGTCATTCGTCCAAGCGCCAAGTACTTGGACGAAAAGACCAGTCCCGAACACGATGATTGATGCAAGCCGCCAAAGCCATCGCGTGAATCCCTGTCCGGTCTGCCACAAAAAACCAAACGGCAACACCAAAAGCGGGACAAGTTCCACCACGTATCGAGGTCCCCAATACGAGCCGCCCTCCCAAAATATATAGGCGCCATAGAAAAGAAAGTTCGGAATGACCATGATCAGGAGGAACGTAGCGTCAGACTTGTTTCTGCGGAAAAACTCAAACCACGCCGGCAAGAAAAGCAACACAGGAGGAGCGTATAACAATAGACTTTTGCCCGGGAAGATCAAGAGACCCGGCAGTCCGGAACGGAGACCAGAAAGCGAAAAAGCAGGCAGCGGGTCGAAATAAACAATGGCGGGACCGATGTTGAAAAAATTCCCGAACTTGAACAGATTGATAAGGCCTTGGAATGTCAGACACAATAGCGTAGGAATCAGGAATAGACTCACCAATTTGATCGCGCGCGTCCATCTAGCTCTGGATTTCCAATCTACGTTGCTCGGAGAAAAGGTAATGGCGATGTAGCCCAAAAAAACAGGAAGCATAATCAGATTGGCGACTTTGGTCAGAGCCAAACACCCAAAGGCAATCGCCGATACCCAAAACCACTTCCCAGTTTCCTCCGCGCGCGCTTTGCAAATGGCATAGACGGCGAGCAGCAAGCACAAACCTTGGAGTGCTTCACGGTAAAGCCCCTTGGAGTAGGGCCAAGCCGTTGTCCCTAACCCGAAAACGATTGTCGTCCAGATTGCCAGACGCGGGGTGAGTCCGATTGCGCGGGCAAATGCAAAAAGTAAGACGCACGTCAAAGCGGTCATCAATGGATTGGAAAGGTATACAAACAACATCGGGATCCAATCGGCATCCGCAAGTGGAATGAAATTCGAAACCAAACGTCCCAATGCGTAAAATGGAATTACTAACAGCCCGTATCCCATTTCAAATTGATAGTACGGATTCCCGTCGATGCCGGTTTGCCCTTCGCCGGGGATAAATGGAATCACGAAGGTTTGTTTTTCGATCAGACTTCTTGCCTGAAAGTACCTTTCCGCTTCGTCGCCGTACCGAATCTGACCATAGATCGTGAAGGTGTACAAAGAAAAGAAAAGACAGAGCAGGACAACGCCGATTGGCACGGATGACAGATAGCGCGATTCGAGTTTCTCAACGAGCGACCGCATTGGATTTTCCCTATTGATAACCCTAGTGTGATTTGACGAAAGCGGGCAAGAACCACCAGAGGATATCTCTGCAGTTGCCATGTCCCGCATCCTTTTGTTATTGAGCCACATTCTATTTACATCCATTTAATTGTCAAACAACCTAGACCATGCATTGTCTCATTCCTTTGACCATACCCCCTAAACGCGTATAATGTGTTTGTATGCAAACCAATGGTTCTTCAACGCGGCGCATTGCGCTTGGAATTTTTCTTGTGGCGATCGTCGTCTACAATTTTCCGCTCGGCTACAATCTGCTTCACAAGCCATTCTTCTGGAGCGCGGGGCAGGACATGGCTGCTGCTTCGTTCTTGCCGCTCGTGCTTTTCGAGAGCGGCGATTTTACGTTGGAGAAGTATCAAGATTTCTTTACCAAGAATTGGCGCAGCCCGTACTTTGTCGCCGAAGTAAATGGGCGACTCGTCTCGCGCTATCCCATCGCTCCGGCGATCTTGGCGTTGCCACTCTACGGCGTGCCGTTTGGAACTGGTTGGCTCTTCGATCCAGGACGCGATTGGCTAGTTTTTCCGTGGAGTGTTTTTTACCCGGCGAAGTTCGCCGCCGCGCTCATGACCGCGCTCGCTGTTGTCATGTTCTTTTTCTGCGCGCGTGAACTTGCCGACGCGCGAACGAGCGCGGCAGTCACGCTCGCGTTTGCCTTCGGCACGAGCGTCTGGTCGACGGCGTCGCAAGCATTGTGGCAGCACACGCCGAGTTTGTTGTTTCAATTGATCGGTGTTTGGTTTCTCTTGCGCGGCAGGCGCAAAGGCGCGAGCGCGATCGCGCCCGGCGCACTGTTCTTCTCCGCCGCGACGGTCACGCGCGCGAACAATGGTTTCATCGCGTTGTTGTTCACGCTGTACGTGCTGATCGAATACCGCGCGGCGATCTGGCGCTGGATCGCCTGGGCGATTCCACCCGCCTTGCTCGCGATGTTTTACAACGCGCTGTACAACGGCTCGCCGTTTGTGTTTGGTTATCAGGAAGGTTTCACGCAAACGATGGCGTGGCTGCGCGTGGACGGCATCATCGGCTTGTTTCTCAGCCCAAGTCGCGGCTTGTTTGTCTTTTCGCCGTTTCTCGTTCTGGCGATTTACGGCGCGTGGCTGGCGCGGCACGGAGCGGCGCGGCTCTTTTATCTTTTTGCGGCATTCATTTTTGTCTTGTCAGCATACATATTGAGCATGTTTCAAAACTGGGATGGCGGATGGAATTATGGTCCCCGCGTGCTGGTGGACGCGATGCCGTACATTGCCTTCTTGCTCATTCCGGTCTTGCCGCGATTGCGCGGCGCGGCGCGGGGCGCGTTTTGGTGCGCCTTTGCATACGCGGCAATCGTCCAAGCGTTCGGATTATGGGATTATGGCTGGCGCTGGCAATGGCATTGGGACAATCTGAATTACGACGTGTGGAACATTTCGGAAAACGAGCCACTGTTTTATCTCAAGCAATATGCCGAAATGGCGAGTTATTATCTCAACCGATTGATCGCGCGCTGATGATTTATGAAAGAGATTTTTTCGCTCACATCTCCCGAATCCGACGTTGTGCTCCGCACGATCACGCTTGCCGATCTGGAGAATCTGCGCGCGTGGAAGAACGCGAATCGTTCTGCTTTTTTTTATCAGGGGATCATCACACCGGAACAGCAAGTCCGGTGGTTTCAAGATTATCTGGAACGCGCGCGCGATTATATGTTCATCGTGGAGAGCGCGGGGCAAGCGGTTGGCTGCATGGGATTTCGAATGCTCGATCAGCGCGCCGATATTTACAACGTCATTCGCGGACAATCAGAACACGGCGGCAAGGGTGTGATGAGCCAAGCAATGCGTTTGCTGTGCAGTTTCATCGCCACCAATTCTACCCGCGATATTAGCGCGCAAGTTTTGCTGTCGAATCCGGCGCGCGCGTGGTATCGGAAGAACGCGTTTCGCGAGATCAAGTTTTTCGACGCGTACGTCGAGGCGCAACTTGATTGGGCGCAGTTTCGACCGTGTGCGTTTGAAAAAATTCAGACGAGTCAGAAGGCATAGAAGGAGAACATCGTGATCTCTGTTTTTGGATCCAAGGTCGGTCAGGAAGAACTAGACGAAATTCGTACGAGTATCGAAGCGCAGTGGATGGGCATTGGTCCCAAGACGCGCGCGTTCGAAGAGCAAATCGCGCAACGCTTGGGTGTGCCCGGCTTTGCGCTGCTCGACAGCGGATCGAATAGTTTGTATATGGCGGTCAAACTGTTGAACCTTGCGCCCGGCACAGAAGTGATTCTGCCCGCGCTGACCTGGATTTCGTGCGCGCACGCGGTCGTTTTGGCAGGCTGTGTCCCGGTTTTTTGTGACGTGGATTTGGGCACGCAAAACGTCACCGCCGAAACGATCGCGCCGCACCTCACGCGCCAGACCGGCGCGATCATGGTCGTGCATTACGCCGGCAAGCCGGTGCGAATGCAGCCGATTTTGGATTTCGGCGTGCCGGTGATCGAAGATGCCGCGCACGCGGTCGATTCTAAACTTGGCGGAAAAGCGTGCGGCGCGATGGGCGCGGTCGGCGCGTTCAGTTTCGACGCGGTGAAGAATTTGGCGATGGGCGAGGGCGGCGGCGTGACCGCGCAAGACCCGGAACTGATCACGCGCGCGCGGACGCTGCGCTACTGCGGGATCGGCAAATCCGGCTTTGAAGCCTCGGCAAACAAGGATCGCTGGTGGGAATACAATATCGTGGATTTCTTTCCCAAGTTCTTGCCGAACGACATCAACGCGTCCATCGGGCTCGCGCAATTGCGAAAACTCGACAAGTTGCAGGCGTACCGCAAACAGACTTGGGAATTGTACCAGCGCGAATTCGCAAACCTGGGTTGGCTGGCGCGTCCGTGCGATCCGGAACCCGATGAACAACATTCGTACTTTACGTATTTCGTGCGCGTGCTCAACGGCAAGCGCAACGCGTTCGCGAAATATTTGTACGATCGGGGAATCTACACGACGTTCCGCTATCACCCGTTGCACCTGAATCCGATTTACAAATCGAACGCGATTTTGCCGATGAGCGCGCAATTGAACGAAGAAGGACTGAATTTGCCCTTGCATCCCAATCTCAGTACCGCCGACATGGACAAGATCGTCACCACCGTGAAAGCGTACTCCAAGGTTGCGTGATGCCAAATACTACACAACCCATTGTCATTCTCGGCGCAGGGTGCGCGGGGTTAGCCGCCGGAATGCGCTTGACCGAACGCGGTTATCGCGTCGTCCTGCTCGAACGCGCCGATCACGTTGGCGGATTGGCGGGCGGCGTGCGGATCAACGGCAACACGTACGAGTACGGTCCGCACACGTTTCACACGACTGATCCGGAAATTCTCAACGACATTACGTCGCTCATGGGCGACGCGCTGATTCCGTACAATCGTACGATCAAGATCAAATTCCTCGGCAACTATTTCAAATTTCCGCTCGCGATCCGCGATGTGCTGTTCAAACTCCCGATTCCCACGGTCATCCACGCGGGCTTGAGTTTCTTGTGGCATTTTGTCACCGGATCGATCTGGCGTCCCAAAGTGGAGACATCGGAAACGCTTTTGCGCCGGTACTACGGCAACGTTCTGTACGAACTTTTCTTCAAGACGTACATCACCGCCGTGTGGGGAATCCCCCCCGCCGAATTTTCGCCGTCGTTCGCGCGCGAGCGAATTCCGCGCATGAACATTCTCGAATTTCTCGACAAACTTCGGACACACGCGCAGAATCGGTTGGGGCGTGCGGTCAAAACCGACGGCTATGTCGAAAAAGTGGAAGGCAATTTGTACACGACGAACCAGGGCTTTTCGCTGATCACGCAGCGGATGGGAGACGAAATTATTGCGCGCGGCGGGCAGATCGAACTGAACGCGACGGCGACGCGGATTGAGTGCGACGGCGCGCGCGTTTGGGCAATCGAGTACGAACAAGCGGGCGAACGAAAACGGATCGCTTGTCGCGGCACGATCAACACGCTGCCGATCAACGAAGCGCTCTTGATGATCCAGCCGCCTCCCGCGGACGCGCTCGTCGGGTCGGCGCGCGCGCTGCGATTCCGCGCGCTCGTCTTCGTCGGGTTGCTCGTGCGAAAGGATCAAGTGCTGCCGTCGTCGTTTATGTATTTTCGGCAGCACTCGTTCAATCGAATTTCGGATCTCGCGCAATTTGGTTTTCACATCACGCCGCCCGGCTGCGCACTCCTCGTCGCCGAAATCAGTTGCGACGTGGACGATCGCGCGTGGAACGACGAGCCGTTCGCCAAGCAAGCGGTCCTCGACGACCTGATTGCCGAGAAATTGTTGACGCGCGATGACGTGATCGAAATGCACGTCTTTCGCGCGCAGCACGCGTATCCGATTTACAAATTGCACTATGAAGATCACCTGGCACGGCTGCTCGCGTTTTTCGGCAGTTTGGCGAACGCGGAAACGACAGGACGGCAGGGCAGATTCGCGTACATCAACACGCACATCGCGATGAAGATGGGATACGAAGCCGCGGATCGGTTGACCGCCAAGATGGACCAGTGACGCGAATCGGAAAAACAAAGCACTCGGCAATTCACTGCCGAGTGCTTTTCGCGTCTGCCAGCACTGTACTTGTGTCTGCTCACGGCGGCGTACAAACACACCGCTCGTTTTGCCACGAACTGCAATGCGTGGAAATGCTAATCGACTGGATCGCAATCTCGGCGGGTGCGTCCGTTGGATCGAGGCGCAGTTGGGTGATGTGATCGCCGAGCAATAACATGCCGCTCCGCGCCATATCCACGCGATAGGTGTGCCAGTCGCCGTCGGCGAGGACTGGAAATGTCAATTTGAGCCCCGGCGAAAAATCGGACTGGCTGGTCGTCAGCCAGTACACCTCGCCGCGCAAGGTGGGTTGCTTTGCCCGAACGCGCATCGTGATTTGAATTTCGCCGATTGCCAACGTGGAAAGTTCAAACGGTGGACTAGCTAGGATCGGGTCGTCGCCTACCGCACGCATGCTCCAAGCGTGGTCGCGGATCGCAAAATCGACTAGTTGATTCCACGATTCCCAATCGAGCGGGCTGGTGGCAAAGTTCCATTGCTGAAATGGCGCAGAGTAATTTTCGCATTGTGTGCGCTCCTTCAATCTTTGAACCAAATCAGTGCGCTCGGCTACTCTGCGGTGATCGACCTCGAAGAAGAAGACCTTGTCCAGATTGTCGAGCCACATAGGGAACTTGTTGAACTTGAGGGCTTGAATCTCCCTGCTTCCGTACCAGGGATGCAACAGACCAGGAAACCCGGTCAGAAAAACCAAAGGACCTTCGGGTATCCGGTCCGGTACTCCTACAAAGACCAGGCGCTCGTCCGGCGATGCGCTCGGATGCAGTTTGACAATCTGCTTTAGAATTGTTTCCGCGACATCGCCCGCTTTGCGCATGGTTTGATTGGTCGTGATGAGTGCGGCGCTGTAGATCACGATCAACCCGATCACACCGGCAGCGGCAACCACAGACCACCATCGGCGCGGATAGAAAGGCGGGCGCGTCAAGATGCTTGCGAGTACAAGCGCCAATCCAAACGAGGAAATGTAAAACGAACGATCGCTGACTTCGCCGACGATCGTAGGGAAAAATGTGATCGGAATCCACAGCACGCCGAATAGCACTTCGCGACGTGAACGATAAACCCACACCAAGAAGATCACGCCAACCAGGACGCCTAGTTGCATCACCGCGTTGGGTTCGACGATCAAAGGATTTGCCACGCGGATGAGGATGCCGTCTAGCCAGTTCCACCCATTCCGCTCGTCCAACCGCAGCCCGGTATTTCCATGCCCGAAAGCCAGGATGCGTACCGCAATCATAATCCAAAATGGCGCGTGGCGTTTGATGCGCTCTCCGAGGCGCAATGGCGCAAGCCCGTGAAACATCACGTCGTACAGTATGATCACGCCGGGCAAAGTCAAGGCGATTTCTTTCGAGCATAACGCCGCCATGAACGCGCCAAACGCCATGAGATACCACTTGGGCAGATGCTGCCGCAGATACAAAACAAAGAAAAGAACACTCAGAAAGAAGAACAATCCGCCGATCGGATCGTAAATCGCCGCAATCCAGCCCACGGGTTCCGCATGGACCGGCATCGCCGCGAATACAAGCGCGCTCACGCTGGCAGCGCTTCGATGGCGGGTCAATAGAGTGACGAGGAGAAACACAACATAGGAGGCAAGCAGATGAAACAGCATACTGACACTGTGATAGCCAACTGGGTCCAAGTTGAAAGCGATATAATGTAAAACCCAGAACGCATTTGCCAAAGGGCGAAAGAAAACAGCGCCCTGGATCCCCCCGAGCAGCCATTCCCCCCATCTTTGTCCATTCAGCAGATCCCGCGTGTAAAAATGAAGGTACGAGAGAAAACCGAAATCGTCGCTGATGAAATAGGCAGTCAGCGCGGGGAAATAGAGAATCACGATCACGATCCCCAGAAATGCAAACACGCTCCAGGCGGAATGGCGTTGGAACACGGTTTTCAAGTTGGCGACAAGAGTCGAAAGAGAATGACGCTTGAAGTTCATCGCAATTGGCGTGTCCTTGGCTAAACCGTAGCGCGCCGGTCGATCATTTGCGCGCCCCAGTGGTTGATCGCTCGCCGCAGTGGTGTCTCAACATATTTATTCAGACTGATGGAGAGGGCAATGCAGATCGCGCCAAAAACGATCCACAAAAGAATCGCGACCCAGGGGGCAAACGCCAGATAGCGATCAATCTTGAAGATGGACATCAATGGGGTGTGGATCAGATAGAGCGCAAAGGACGCCTCTCCGAGTATGACGAGCGGATGCGAACCCAGCAAGCGCCCCAGCATTGTTTGGGGCGCGCGCGCAAGCCCCAGGATGAGAAGGAACGCTGGCAGCGCATAAGCCGCGTCCCAACTGAACGCGGAGAAATAATTGAGGGGCCAAAGCATCAAAAGCGCGATGCCAAGGCACGCGGCATAACTCAGCCAATTCCACCGTCGTTCGGCGCGCGCGCTGGACGACGTGCCGCTTTTGAACAGCAATGCCGCGATCATACCGAGCAGAAAATCGCCGAGCCGAGTCAACGGAGTTCGGTAGAGCCAACGGTGTGCGGACTCGGGGTCTTCCATCGCCAAGTCCGCGCGTCCCAATAAATGAAAATAGAGTACCGCGATGACCAAGTATGTCATTGTCCCCAGCGCCAACAACCACAACGATTTCCGGTGTTGCCTTAGGGGAGCGATTGCAATCGCAATCAACGGAAAACACGCATATAGAAAGAACTCGACTCCGATGGACCAACCGGGTCCATTAAATCCATAGGCAATGCCAAGATCCGGAAACCATGTCTGGATCGCTAGCAAATGCGGGATGAAATAGTAGGTCTGCGGAGCCCCGCGCGTTAACCAGACATAGAGCAAGACCAAAACGTACAGGGGATAGATTCGCCCCAACCGGGCGATGGCGTATTTGAGCAACGCCCGCCCGGTCAGCGGCGTCAGAGAGTCAAAGTAATTCAAGCAAATGACAAAACCCGATAAGACAAAAAAGATCGTAACGCCATTGTATCCCGCATTGAAGAACGTGGTTAACCAGTCCGGAAAATAGTCGGCTTTTGGGTGATGGTGAAAATACACTGCCAGCGCTGCCAGGAACCGGAGTCCCGTAAGCGCATGCACGTGTGACTTGGGCGTGACATCAGAGTTTGCCATTCAAGAATCCTTCGTCATGGGAATTTGAGGTGATCGAGTGGTCGACGAAACCGGCTCACGGTGTCGCAATCATGAATGTCTGAATGGACAGGAAGGTTATATTTTGGTCGGTTACTAATTCTTCACCATTCGCCGGATTGTACACGACGATTATCAGCCGATGCGTTCCCGGCGCGGCATCCGGCGGAACAAAAAAGCCGGCGTCGTCTTGGACGATTTCACCCGGCGCCCAACCGATCGTCGGACGCAAGCCGTTTGCCGGTTCCGCGTCGCGCTGGTAGACGACGCGGTCTTGCGCGTCCACCACACGCAGCGAAATCGTAAACCGCGCGCTGAGCGATTGCGGCGCGCGCCACGCCAGCATCAATAATCCGAAATCGCCTGCGCGCAAATTCGTCGCCGGAAATACCGCGTGACTTTGTAATTCGATCGCGCGTCCGTCGCCGTCACGGAACGACGCGCGCGACGTGACGACCGGCGCTCCGCAATTTGCAATTTGCAATTCGCAATTCACCACACGCCACAACTCGCCAACGCGCGTCAGACGAAATTCGTCCGCCAGCGCGCCGAGCGTTTCCGTTTCGCGCGGATGCACGGTGAGATAGACCGGACGACCTGCGCGCACCGCGCGCTCGATGTCGGCTTGCCGCGAACCGTACAGCGTCAAACTCACCTGCTCTTGTTTGACGATCACTTTCCAGCGTTCGAGATCGGTGCGCCGGTTGTCGACGTACTGCGCGTACTCCAGCGGCGTCAGCGTTTCCCAGGGTCCGACGATCAGCGCGTTTTGCTCCAACGGTTGCGCCAAGTTTTCATTCCAAGTTGTGATCGCCTCAGTCCGATGGCTGAAATCGTTTTGGACATAGTTGCTCGCGAGCAGAAAACCCGCCGCGCCGACAAACGCGATTGCGACGACGGCTTGCGCGCCCGCGCGTCGCCTCGCCAGCCAATCCCACGCGATAGCGATCCCGACGCCGACGAAAAACAGGAACGTGATGTACGACGGCAGAAAAAATTTTTCGACGTCAATCGTCCAAAAGAAAACGCAGAACGCGCTGTTGCCGATGTTCGCGAGCGCGATGAAGAGCAACGCTTCGCGCGCGGGCAACGCGCGCTGCCAGCCGCGCGGCGTGCGATCGAGCGCGAGTGCAAGTATGCCGATCAATCCGGCGACGAGACCGAGCGGCGTGAACTGTTCGATCAGCAGCGGAATGTACAAATCGGTGACGCGGCTGATGAGCCAATCGAGCGGACCATAGCGCATCCAGCGGCTCGCGTTCCCCGCGAGGATCATATCGCTAAAATCTTTGAGGTGAAACTCGACGCCCACGTCGCTGTCGCCGCGCCAAAAGACATAGCCGTACAACAAGAGCGGCGCAACGAACGCGACAGCGAGCGTGAGCAAGCGACGCGGTTGAAAAAGCGCGGCGCGCTCTTTCCACAAAACCAGGAACGCAATCGCCGGAGCGAACCAGATCATCGTCCGGTGATTCGTCAAACTGAGTCCGACGAGAAAGACCGGCACGCTGAGATCAACTTTGCCGATCCGCCAGAGGAAAAAGAAGAGCGCGACCAGCACGACGAAAAATGAGTTGAGCGTGTACGGGCGCGGAATGATCGCCTGCGACCATTCGACGCGCGAGACCGCGAGCAACAGCGCGCCCAGCAGCGCGACCCAGCGATTGCCGACAAGAAATCGCGTGAAGACGAAAATCGCGACGACGGCGAGCGCGCCCCAAAACGCCGCGAACAAATTCGCGCGCGTCGCCAGCGTGCCAACGGGAACGAGCATCGTCCAGAGTTTGCCGAGCAAAAAGAAGAGCGGGTAGCCGGTGTGACTGACGCCCAAGCGCGCGATGTTCGTTTGAAACTCGCCTTCGTCGCCGTCGAGCAAACCGGGCGCGGCAGTGCGCGCGTAGAGCGCGAGCGCCGCGATGAAGAGCGCAAGCGCGATGAGGTGATCACGTGATACGTGATACGTGAGGCGTGAGGCGTGAGGAACCTTCATTTTGCGGCAACCTCAATTTGCCCGATGAATGGCGTGATGATTTCCCCGCGCGGATCGCGCGCGACAAGATCGCGCCGGCTCAGTCGCTCGAACACGATGATTTCGAGTTGCGCGAGCGGCGTGTCGGGCGCATCGGCATTGATCGGCAGCCAGTACGCATCGCGAATGATCTGTCCCGCGTACCATAACCGCGTCGGCAACATTCCATGCCCCGGATAACTATTGCGCGCGCCGATGACGCGTTGCTGCGCGTCCAGCACGCGAATCCCAATCGAGTAATCTTCGTCCAGCGATGCGAGCGATTGCCAGTACAGCGTCAATTCGATTGCGCCGCCGGGCGTAACGCGCCGCGATGAGGCGTCGTAGCCGAGTAGTTTGATTTTGTCATCATACGAAATATCTACGCGGTTCGGTATCTGCGGAATCGCGTTTTCGTTCAGCGTTGGCGGATACGCGTACGCCGGTTGCAGAATTAGAAACGGCGCGAGCGCGGCGAGCGCAAATAGGAAAATGACAAATGACAAATGCGTGAAAGGTGATGCGTGTTGCGTGATGCGTGCTGCGTGAAATCGAAAATCGAAAATCGAAAATTGCGCGAGTCCGGAGACGAGCAACACGGCGAGGGCGGGCAGCGCAGGAAAGAAGAGTCGCCCGTGCGGCGCTTGCGTTGACTGCATCCAATAAATCAGCGCGCCCAGCATAATGGCAAGCCATCCCATCAAGCCGATGAATTTTGAATTTTGAATTTTGAATTTTGAATTACGAATTCCCAGCAACCATCCAATAACGCCCAACGCGACAAAAATTTCAATCGCCGTGTAAATCAGCGGCTGCGCGCGCACATTCCCCCAGCCGAATCCAACCCAAAACGTTTCCCACACTTCGCGCAACTGTGCGAGCAATTGATCGAACGGCATCGGCGCGGCGCGGAGGTGAAAAATTTCGTTCATGCGCGCGGTGCCGGTTAATTCGCCGTACAAAAACAGATTGCGCGCGTACCACCAACCGGCGACAAGGAGAAAGGCGCCAAAGAAACAAAGCAGCGACGCCCTGAATTCGGAATTCAAAATTCGGAATTCGAAATTTGGGCGGCGTAGATCGCGATAAACAACGAATAGCAAAACAAGCATGGCGAGAATTGTTAGCCCCAAGCCGCTAACTTTCGCGAGCGCGGCAAGTCCGCACGCGACGCCAAGCACAAGCGCGGTCTGCGGTCGATGGTCGGCGGTCGACAGCCGCGTCATCAACCACAATGTCAACGCGCTCAGCGCGACAATCGTGCTGTCGTTGCTCACCGCGCTGCTGACGAAAAGAAACTGCGGAACGAACGCGACGACTGCCGCCGCGCTCGCCGCGAGAAATCGTTGCGCGGGAAAATTTTCCAACGCAAGCAAGTACGTGAACAGCACCGCGAGCGCGCCCATCACCACCGATAGCCAGCGCGCGATGTGAATGGCGAGCGTCGCGCCGCGATATGGAAAATTTTCGAGCGACGTGTGGATGAAAAGGTTCTTGTTGTCGTTGACGATGCCGGGAACATTATAACCGTAATGCGGATTTTCCCAAACGATGCCGGGAAAATCGGATGTGTCGATCCAAAACGTCGCGCCTGCCGCGAGCCAATAGTACAGCGGCGGCTGACTCCCTTCCTGCCGCGCGAGATGCGTCAGCGGTTCCGCTTGCACCGGCAAACCGCGCCCGGTCGCGACGTGCTGCACGAATGCGAAATGCCACTGCTCGTCCGGCGCTTCAAACAGCGGCGTCGTCGTACTGTAGACGATGCCGAGCGCGACGAACAATGCCAGGACGACAACGATTTCGCGATGCACGCGGAGGGTCTGCCGAATCATCACCACTCGACCTCGAACAACGGGACGCGATTTTGTGGAAACGCTTTGCCGCGCGCATCAACCACGACGAGTCGCTCGCGCGTTTGTGAATCGTACATGCCAACTTCCAAAAAATATTTTCCCGACGGCGCGTCGGCGGGAATTGTCAATGCGTACTCGTCCACGATGATCGTGTCGGTTTCCCAATCGGTCGTGAGATACGTTCCGCTGACCGGCGGGTTGTCCTGTTGACTCCACAATTTCCCATCGGCGTCGTAAAGATGAACGAATACGGTTGCCGCGCGCGCCGGACGCGTGATCGCTTGCCAGTACAGCGTCACGCGCACGGTCATTCCCGGTCGCGCGATTTTTCCGCGCGTCTCGGAATCGAACGCGCGCAAGCGAATTTGTCCGGCGAACGTCGCGTTGATCGGTTCGGCTTGGCGCAACGCGACCGACGCGGGTAGATAGAGCGCGAGGCGCAAGCCGCGCGGTTCGGACGCGCTGACGAGGCGCGCGTGACGCCGCAGCCAGGTTTCGACCACGCCGTCGGTGTCCCAGGTGGAGTACGGCGCGGCTTGGAACCACACGCGCGCGTACTTCGCCGTCACGCGTTGCAAATCGGCGTTGACCTCCGCTATCGTCGCGGAACCCGAACGCGGCAGCAGCACGCGCGGCATGCGATCTTGCAAATAGTACGGCAACGCGGGATCGGGATAATTTTGGATCAAGACATCGCCGGGCTGTGCTTGCTCGTTGAGCGTTTGCATAAAGGTATGCCAATCCGGACTGCGCGCAAATTCGGGTACGTGAAAATAGTTGTTGAGCGCGTAACCGTCGGCGATCACAATGAACGCGGCGGCAACAATCGCGATCCAGCGGCGCCACGGCGAGTCCCAGAGATTCGCGAGACCGCGCGCGACGAGTAGCGAGAACGCGGCGGAAATGTACAGGACGTAGCGTTCGTCGAACAATGGAAAGCGGACGAGTGAATAAGTGAAGAACGCGCCCATCGGCACGCCGAGAAAAATTACCAACGCGACGCGTCCCGCGCCTTCCGCCGAATTTTGAGCGAACGCGCCGTACAGAAAAATCGCGAGAAAGCCGAGCGACAGTAGCGTGCCAATTGTCGGCTCGACCCAGGCGGGCGCCATCCGCGTATCGGTGCGTCCGACCGTAAATGTGACGAGCGCGCGCTGGCACATTTCCAACAACGACAGCGGCGGAATGAAATCGGAATGAAAAGTCGTCAGCAAAGGCAACGCGACGATCACCCAGGGCAGAAAAAGGATCGCGATCGCGCTCGCGCTCGCCGCAAATGCAAAGCGCATGGTTGCGCGCAAATCGATCGGCCGCGTGAAGATCCAATAAATCCAGAGGATTCCTTGCGCGAGTAGGATGAACGCGAAGAAGTAATGAAAGTACAATCCGACTGCGCTGGCAATAATGTACGCGATCCAGTGCGCCCCCCGCGCGCCTGGTTTGATCAGATGTAGAAATAAGTTGAACGAGACGAGTGTCGTCACGGTAAGCGCGGAGTACATATAAACATCTTGCGCGTCCCAGATCAGAAACGGATTGAGCGCGATCAACGCTGCACCGATCAACGCGATTTGCGGTCGACGCGGAAAAAGTTGTCTGCCCAGCGCGTACGTAAGCGCAACGCTCAAGACGCCGACAAAAATCGCGGGAAAACGCGCGGCGAGTTCCGAGATGCCGGCTGCCAGCATCCAGAAATGCAGGATGAGAAAATAGAGCGGCATGTGCGGATCGCTCGTGACAAACACACGTACGATGTCCTGCAGGTCTTGCCGCGCGAGGAACAAACTTGACGCTTCATCCGCGCGCAGCGGCATTTCTGCCGCGCGATAAAAACGGAGCGCGGCAGCAAGCACAAGAATCGCGAGCAATGCCCAGCGCGCGCGCGTCATCGTCCGGCTCCACGCCAATTGATTTCGACGTGATCGCTGTCGCCGACCGGCAGGCGTTCGCCGGTGTCCGCGCGATACAACCCAACGATGATGCGCTGCGCGCTCGTGCCCGGCGCAAGCGCGAGCGTGTAATCGTCGCGCACTTGTTCGCCCGTGTCCCACAACGAAGTTGGATAGGGGCGTGGCTGCCGATCCGCTTGCGCGATGATTTTGCCGTTCGCATCGAGCGCGTGGACGAATACGGTGTAATCGCGATCCGGCGCCGCGCGCGCGCGCCAGTACAACGTCAGTTCAAGTGTGTCTTGATTCGCGCTCAAGTCGTACCCGGTCAATTCGATTTGATGCCCGAAATTCGCGTCGACGCGCGTGCGCGGCGTGAACGCGGCGCGCTCCGCGTCGCGCGGCGCGATTTTTATCGCGGTCAACTCCACGTGGCTTTCGTCGCCGCCAGATAATTGCAGCCGTTCGCCCGGTTTGCCAACCGGATACGCGCCCACTTGTATCTCGTATTTGCCCGACGGCGCGTTCGGCGCGATCGGAATTTGGACGACATCGCGCAGCGTATCGCCGGGTTTCCAGTACACCGTCGGAAACGCGCCGCGCGCCGGAATTACATCTGCGCCGCCCGCGCTGCGATTGTCTTGCGCGATCACGTGAACGAACACGCGGTACGATTCGTTCATCGGCGCGAGCGCGCGCCAATAGAGCGCGACGCGCAGCGTGTCGCCGGGTTTCGCCGCGCGCGTTTCGAGATCGTAGCCGAGCAGTTGAAATCGATCCGCAAAAGTCGCCTGCGCCGGATTCGCAATGCGCGCGAGGTCGTTTGGCGATAGCAGCGCCGGTCGCGCGTACGCGGGCAGAGTGTACGCGAAGGGGACGAAGAGTGCGAGTGTAAAAAATGCGGAAATGACAAATGAGCAAATGACAAATGACAAATTCGTAATTCGAAATTCAAAATCCTGCCCTGAGCCAAGTCGAAGGGTCGAAATTCGGATGACGAAACGCGCGAACTCGACTAATCCGGCGACAAGAAACAGCGCGATGATGCTGATCGCGGGAAAGAGGTAACGTCCTTGATCTGCGCCGGTGGTTGTGCGGATGAATTGAATTTGCGCGACGAGAATGAACGCGAGCCACGCGCCCAACACGAGAATCGAATCTCGAATCTCGAATCTCGAATCTCGAATGATTGAGAGAATCATCCCGACGAAAGCGACGGACGTCAGTACGCCCAGCGTGATCAAAATCGCTGGCGAAAAATCGCTGGGTGTTGGTCCACCCCAAAAGGTTTGCCACAGCCATGGCAGCGAAATCTGAAAAAGTTCTGGCGGCGTGAGCGGTCCCGCGCGCGGAAAAATTGCCGAAGTGATCATCAAACGATACGCGAGCGGATCGCCATAGAGCATTTGATTGCGAATAAACCACCATCCGCTGATCAGTGCGATGATTGCGAGCATCGTCGCGTTGCCGATGATCGCGAAACGCGCATCGCGCGCGCGCCACGCGGCGATGATCAGCACGAGCATCGAAAAAGGAATCAAGCCAAGCGCGCTCGTTTTGGTCAAGATTCCCAAGCCGATCAACGCGCCAAGAAACGCGGCAGATCGTGTCATTGCGAGGAGCGTCCTGAGCGGAGCGACGTTCGTCGTCGCGGAGTCGAAGGATCGCGACGAAGCAATCCCCATAGTGCGATTTGGAGATTGCTTCGCCGCTGCGCGGCTCGCAATGACGGTTTGGCGTGCCGTTTTTTCGGTGAGCAAGCGTACCCACATCAGCAACACAAGCGACGAAAACGCCGAAAGCATCGCGTCGTTGGAGACGAGCGCGCTCGCGAAGAGAAAACTGGGATTGAACGCGACAATCGCGGCGGCGGCGAGACCTGTCAGGTTTCCGAAAACCTGACAGGTCTGGTACGTTGCCCACACTGTGACCGCGCCGCAAAGAATCGAGAGCAGGCGCGCGAGGTGAACCGCGAGCGTCGTGCGCGTGTACGGAAAATTCTCCGAATCGGTGTGATAATAAATGTTGCGCCCGCAGCACGCCGGATCGCCGACGAACGTCGCGGCGTAGTTGCGCCACAAGTGTTGTTCGTGATCCGATGTGTCAATCGGCGCGACGACGAGCGCGACGAGTGAATAGTACAACGGCGGCTGCCAGCCCTGATGTCCGGCGATTCCGCCGCCCGGCTCGAACAACTGCACCGGCAGTGCGCGTTGATCCGCGATGAATTTGGCGTAGCGAAAATGATCGTCTTCGTCGGGACCTTCAAACAATGGAATGATGATCGAATAGAACAACGCGAGCGCGATAAAGACGCCGAGCAAAACAATCAATGGCTTGGCGATGCAAAAATTTCTGAATTGCGTTTCGGATTTATTCGCGATTGCCAATTTCAAATTGTCCTAGTTCAATCACATCATCCGGCGACTGTTCGCCGGTTGGGTACGTTACCGGCAAGCGCTCCAATTCAGGATAATGATACATGCCGACGATCACAGAATATTTTCCGGGCTTGAGATCGTCGGGCAGATTCAGCGCGACGCGATCTACGATCGTTTCACCCGGAACCCACAAGAACGGTGAATTCAGTCCACCGCCCGGCACGCTGTCGTATTTCAGAATTGCAACGCCTTGCGCGTCGAGCAACTGCACGAACACGGTGTAATCATCATACACATTTTCGTCAGTTTGCCAAAACAGCGTCAACGGAAAACGTGACCCAGGAATTAGTTTGGGCGGCGTGTCGTATCCGAGCAGACGAATTTTTTGTCCGATCCGCGCGTTGAGCGAATGTGCGATGCGTGGATCGGCAGACGACGCGACGCCGCGCGCAAACGCGATCACACCGACCGGGACGAATCCACGCGCGTCCGCAGATGCGACTTGGAGTTGATAACGACCGAGCGCGATTGCCGCGACCGGCAGATCGTACGCGTCCTCGACGATTTCGTTCGCGACCCAGGATGCAGCGTAGCCGGTGCCGTAGCGCGGCATTTGTTCGCGCGATGCCCACACCTTGCCCGCCTCGTCCACCAAACGCCAGGTCAGCGGCTTGTCTTGCGCCGATGCTTTGACGTGCCAGTACGCGCGCAAGCGCAGCGACCGCGTCGGTTCGGAGACGCGCCACGCGTCCGATTCCCACCGCGCGTTTTCGACGCGCACGCCGATCATGTCAAGCGCGGGCGAAACGGTGACGCGCGTTGTTTGCAAATCGCGCAGCGGCGCGGTCAACGCGGTAAATGCGATTGGCGTGAACAGCGCGCCGAGCAGCGCGATCAGCCCGATGATCGCGCGCGCGTCGGACTCGCGGCGGCGCAACGCAAGCGCGATCAAACCGATCAGCGTGAGCAGACTTGCGATAGAAAGCGTAGCGCCGATCTGACGCGGCGGCGTGTCGCTCTGGACGAACGCGACGCGATGATCGCCCGCCGGTACGTCAACCGCCAACAGCCCTTGCGGCGTGTTCGCGTACGCGACGGCGGCTTGATCGTCAATCGTGACGCGCCAATCGGGGAAATAAAACGCGCGCAGAGAGAGCGAGATTGGTTCCGACGCGGAGACGCTCATTTCGCGGCGCGCGGCATCGTATCGCGTCAACGCAATCGTCGCGCGCGGCGCGTTCGTTTGCGGCGCGCGGTAGGTCGCGAGGTCGCGTACTCTGAACGTCGCGGGCAGATACTCGCCCCAGGTCGTCGCGCCGATGAATTTCGAGGATGCTTCATAGCGCGCGATGTGCGCGAGCGTCGGCGCGTTGTCGGGCAGAAAAATTTCTTGCGGCGCGAGATTGCCCAGACCCGCGAATATCATCACGCCGGCAATCGTCGCGATCAGAGTGAACTGAAGAATACCGGCTTGACGCGCGGACAAGTTGAATTGGCGCGGAATGAGCGCGAGCGCGTTGACGCTGACGGCAACTCCCAGACTGATCAGCACGGAAACGCGCCAGGGATATTGGATCATCAGCGCGAACGGCACAGCAAGCCACAGATCGCGCGCCAGTTCGGACATGGCGAGCGCGGCGACGAACGCGACGACGCCGAAGAAAATGATCGTCGCGCGAGCGGGCATCGGTTTGCGCGCGGCGAGCGCGATGGCAAACGCGAGCGCACCCAACACGATCGGTACAAGTCCAAGTGCGAACGGCGCGGACGTGTACTGATAAAGCCAGGATGTTTGAACGAGATCGGATAATTTCAAAAAATGATCGGGAAAGACCGCGCCGATCGGAACGCCGCCGCGCCCGATGCGGACGAGCGACAATTCCGCGATGAAGGGCAACCAGTAAAACGCGGTGAGTCCGGCGGCGATTGAAATCGCGGCAACAACTACACCAAGCCTGCCCTGAGCAAAGCCGAAGGGTCTGCCTACGCAGACTGAGAAATCGCGCAATTCTCGTAATTCCAAAATGACGTACAAAATAATAACCGGCGCGGCGATGGCGAGCGTCAAAATGTGCGCGAGCATCAGCAATGCCAGAAAAATCGCGGCGAGAATGATCGCGCTGATCGCTGGCGCGGTGATCGCGCGCCGGAGCGACCAGACGACCCAGGGCAACAAAACCAACCCGAGCGCTTCAGTGCTGACGCCGCGCGTGTAAATGTCGGTGAGCAAATAGGGGAAACAGACGTACCCGACGGCGGTCAGGACGCCTAGCGCGCGCGCGTTTTCGCGCCGCGCGTCGCGAAAAATTTCCGCGCCGAGCGCGTACGCGCCGAGCGCGGCGATGGCGATCATCGCGCTGAACGCGATTTTGAGCGCGGTGACAAAATCAAATCCGAGCAGATGAAACGATTCGATCAAGTAAGTGGAGAGCGGCGGATAGTAATTGAAGAGCGGATAGCCCAAGCCGAACGCGAGATCGTTCAGCCAGCGCGGGTAAAGCATTCCTTGCCGGATCATCTCGTCGAGCGCGAACGCGTGCGACAAACGCAGTAATCCATCGTCGGAATAATAAAACGACAATTCCCACAATGGTCGCGCGGCGAGTCCGGTTAGCGCGATGAGAAATGCGAATGGAATCCAGCGGCGCATATCAGCGACCTGCGATTTCTATGGGCAATCGCCACGCATCATTCGGCTGACGCGCGCCGTTCGCGTCGAAGATTGGCAAACGCGCGCCGCTCGCCGAATCGTACACGCCGAGCGCGAGCGTGTACCGACCGGGCGAAATTCCGGGCGGCAAGATGAACGCGTGCGCGTCGGCGATGAGGTCGCCGGGCAGCCACCATGATGTTGGCGCGTTGCCATTCTGCGGCGCGCTGTCGCGCTGCGCGATTAGATTGCCGCTCGCGTCGAGCAAATGAATGAACACGGAATAATCTTGCGGCGTCGCGCGTTCCGATTTCCAGTACAGTATGACGGACAACGATTCTCCGGCGCGGTCGAGATCGTAACCCAGGAATGAGATGAGCGCGGGTTCGCCCAGTTTGGCGGCGACGGGATTTTTGATCGCGCTGGGATTGACGGACGCGCGCGCGACGGTGAATGGATCGAGCGAGAGACGATCCGTCGCGCCGATCAACGGCAGCAACAGATCGGCGGCGGTGCGATCCAGCAAACTGATCTCGACGCGATATTTGCCGTCGTGCGCGTCGGCGGGGACGCGCAGATCGAACGCGTCGGGGATGAGCGCGCCGCGCCGCCACAAACTTGTCGGCGCGGCGTCGAGCGCGGGATGCGCAACGCGTTGCGCGAACGATTCACCGCGCGCGTCGAACAGGTTGACCGCGAGAAAATAATCGGTGTTCAAATCGCGCAGCGCTTGCCAATACAAAGCGATCCAGACTTGCTCGCCGGGAGTGACTGTCGTCGGCGTGAGCGTGTAGCCGAAGAGGCGGATCGCGTCGCCGAATCGCGCGTCGAGGCGATGCGTAGGTTGAATGTCCGCGATATATTCCGGCGTGTTGTCAATTTGCAATTGCGACGCGACGCCATCGCCGAATTTGTTCTTGATCGGCTGACCGTTTTTCAACAGTGTTTTGAGCCGCGCGATCTGCGCGTCGTTCAGCGGCTGCGGAATGAAAATGCCGTCGGGACCGACGACGATGTTCGCGCGTTGAACGGTCGTCGTGACGAACCACGCGGACGATTGCGGCGAGCGCGGTATGAATGGAATATTTTGCGGGTAACGTTTTGCCATCGCGAATTGCATTTGCGGCGTACCGTAAATGCTCACTGGCACGATCACGTTCGCCGTTTGGCTCAATGACATTACGCGCGCGACCGTCGCATCAAGCGAACCCTCGAACGCGTCGTACGTCGCGCGGCTGGACGCCCACACGTCGAAATAATCGCGGCACGTCAGCGCGCCGCCAAAAATGATCGCGCTGAGCAAGAGCGGCGTCCATCCGAATCTTGGAACGACGCGTTGCCAAACCTGGGTTAGTCCGTCGGCGGACAGAATGATGATCGCAGGAAGCGCGTTGATCGCGCGGAGAAAATGCGGCGCGTCGACGGTTAGCGCGGTCGGCAAAAGATTCAAGCCGATCCAAATCAGCAAGAGCGAATAGCGCGGCGTTGCGAAATGTGTCAACGCGATGACGACGCCGATCCAAAATCCGACGATGCCGAGCAGATCGAGCGCGGGGCGTCCGGGTAAATTGAGGAGTGGATTTATGTCGCCGCGGTCGACGAACATGCGCGCGACGCGAATTATGTTTTCGGCAAGCCCGATAGGATCGTGCGCGGCGAAGATCGACACGTCGCCGGTGCGTAGCGCGAATTGACCGGGGTGTTGCCAATAATGAATCGCCAGCGGCGCGAAGACGATGCCCGCGACGATTGCCATTACGGCGAATCCGATCAGCGCGGTGCGCCAGTCGAATGTTGAAAATCGCGCGCGCAAAATCAGGCGCGCGATTCCAGCCGCAACTGCGAAGACGGCGAGCGTGACCGGAATAAAGCGCGCGGCGGGGTACGTGTACAATCCGATGCCGATCAGCGCGCCGGCTATCGCGAAATAGCGCGCGCGTCCGGTTCGCCAACCGCGCCAGAATGTCCACGTTGCGAGCGCGCTAAACAGCGGAACGAAAATCACGCGGAACGACAGCCGCGACACATCGAGATGCCAGAACGAAACGGCGAGCATTCCGGCGGCGAGCGCGCCGAGCCATTTCGCGCGCGCGGTTTCGCGGAAAAGTTCAGCCGCGACGCGATAGATCGCCGGAACGGTCGCGACGCCGACGAGCGCAGGGACCACGCGCAATGCCCAGTCGTTCGCGCCCCAGAAGAAAAACGCGAGCGCTTGCAAGTAAATCATCAGCGGCTCGCGCCCGTAATCGCCGGGAAAGAAGATCGGGAGCGCGCCGGTTTGCGCGACACGCAGCGCGTCGTACGCATCCCACGCTTCGTCCAAGTACAGCGCGGGCGGCAATTCCGCCAAGCGATAGGCGCGCAGAAAGAGCGCGAGCAGCGTAAACGCGAGGACGAACAATTCGGGTTGGGGAAATTGACGCGCCGAACGACTAGTCATTGGAAAAAATCAAGCGGGCAATTTGCTTGCCCGCTCATTTTCTACGCGTTTTCGTGTTTTTGCAAATTTGGATCATTCGGGTCGACGAGCGGCGGCGCGCTGCCGAGCAAACCAAAGCGTTTGCGAAAGAGGAAAAACAAATTGTAAAAGCCGTCGCGCCAAATCCGCAATTTGCTGACGCCGTGCCGCTCTTTGTAGTAAATCGGCAACTCTTTCGCGCGAATGATTTTCTTTTTCGACATCGCTTCGAGTTTGATCTCTTCGGAGAACGCCATTCCGTCACTCGTCAGATTGAGATGCGTCAAGACCCAGCGGCGCAAGACCCACATGCCCGATTGCGAATCGCGTACGCGAAACCAAAACAGAATCCAGATGAAGAAATTGAGCACGTCGTTGCCAAAGACGCGCAGCCAGTTGCTCGGTTTGTCTTTGTGTCCGGTGCGGTCGCAGGTGATGAAATCGAATCCTTCGTCGATCATCACGTCGAGCAGGATCGGAATGAAATTGCGCGGGTAGGTGCCGTCGGCGTCCATCGTGACGATGATGTCGCCGGTCGCCGCGCGCAAGCCGGTTTTGTACGCCGCGCCGTACCCTTGTTTGGCTTCGCAGATAACTCTTGCGCCGAATTGTCGCGCGACTTGCGCGGTGCAATCGGTCGAGTTGTTGTCGACGGCGATCACTTCGTCTACGATTTTCAAATCGAGATCGCGATAGACCTCCGGCAAGCCGTGTTCTTCGTTCCAACAAGGCATGACGAGTGAGATGCGATGATTTTTGTACATTAAGGCGTTAGCACTCCGCGGAGTTGGATTTCCAGTTCGGTTTCGGTGAGCGTTCCATATTTTTTCCAGACCACCTTGCCGGTCTTGTCGAGCAGGAAAAAGTTGGGCTGCGCCAGATAACCCAGACGATCTTTCGCGTTCTTGGTCGCCGCGTTGTCGATGTCGAGATAAACGAAATCGATGCAGTTGCCGTACTTGGCTTCTAGCCCATGCACGATGGGCTTGAGCGCGCGACAGGTCACTCACCAGTACGCAAAGAACTCGACGAGTTTGGGTTTGCTCCCGGCGACGAGTTTCTTCGGATCGTCGGAACGAAACTCGTCGCCGGGGACTGGATACGTCGCCGGGCAGGATGTGACGTTTGATGTTGTCGTCGCGACGGGCGGGGCGACAGGTGCTTTCGTCGGCGGCGGCGTTGGCGTTGCCACAGTCGCGCATGCGACGAGCACGCACGACAATGCCGCCGTCAAGATCATCTCTCGCATTTTCATAACTTCACCTGATAACTTTCGACAGCGCGCGGCGCGGCTTGCATTACTTCGGGCGAAAGCCCGTGCCGCAACTCTGCCCATTTCAACGTTGCCCATTCTTTCAAAATGACCGGGTACATCAACGGGTTGAACAAAATATTGACGGTCAAAAAACATTCGTACGTGCAATAGCATTTCGTTTTGGAAATCCACGCGCGCATCTCGTCCGCTCTGCGCGAGCGCCAGATCTTTTTGAAATCGTAATCGAAGTCGCGCACGTTGCCGAGAAGTTGCTCCTCGCCCATTTGCTCGCACGCGAGCACGTCGCCGTTCGCGAACATGTTGCCGCCGAGCGTGCCGGCGTAACAGGGAATCACGAACCGGCGTTCTTTCACCATTTGCGTGATCAGTTTCGGGCGAATGATCCGTTTGGCGTTGATGAAATCGCCGAAGGGCAATTTGTAATAGCCCGATAGTTCACGCGCTTTGTTTTCGCGCTCCAGGCGATAATGGAAATCGAGATAGTTATCGATGTCGAATTCATTCGCGTGCGGATCGATCGGCGGCGTGTATTTCGCAGCAGGGTCTTTCGGTCCGCCGCGCAAGAGCAGCGTGAACACGGTATTGACGCCGACGTACGTTTTCAAATAGTCGTAGAGTTCGTTCAGCTTCTCGTGATTGTACGCGCTGACTGCGATCTGAATGCACGCGGAAAAATTCTTGTAATGTTTTTCGAGCACGCGCAGTTCGCGGTACGTCCGGATCGCGCGGTCGAACAAGCCCTTGAAGCCGCGAAACCGGTCGTGGTCTTCGCCGACGCCGTCAATCGAAATGTCAATGTGCAAATCGAGATCGGGACACGCGTCGAGCATTTCGCGCGTGCCGTCGACGACGCGGCTGGTGAGCGAGCCGTTCGTCGGGATGCCGACGTTGGGCGCGTGGTTGTTCTTATGGAAAATCTTGACGATCTCCGGCAAGTCTTTCCGCAAGAACGGCTCGCCGCCGGTCGGCGTGAAGAAGATCATGTCATCCATCGAGCGGCTGACTTTTTCGATTTCGTCAATCGTCAGTTCGCCGACGTGGCGTTCGTGCGAGCCGAGCAAGCAGTGCCCGCAGCGCGCGTTGCAGTTCTTGGTCACGAACAGCACAAAGTATAGGGGCGACGCGCCGCGTTTGTAGAGGATGCGCGGCGCGAATTTCATATAGTTCATCAGAGACATTGGCGTTGTTTTCCTAATGATAGGGCAATCAGTCAATCAGTCAATCGGTATCTGATTACCGATTGCCCGATTACGGACTGGTTGATTACTGATCGTCCGATTGCCTGAATGACTTGGCGATTCCCTCCACCCACGCGGCATCCTCTGCGCCTAATTCCGCGAGCGGCTGCGTGTAATCGAGCAGACGTTCGTAACCGACGAGATCAAAGCACGCGGCGAGCGCGGCTTGCAGATCGAGCGGCACATCCGCGTCGGGCGGCAGAAGCGGTACCGGCACGGTCGGCAATTTATCGCGCAGCTGAATTGGATAAACCTGGGTTTTCGGTCGATGCGTCCAGCGACTCACGAAAACGAAATACGCCGCCGCGGGAAGTTTGCCGATCAGTTCAATGCGCTGTCCTTGCCGCAGCAAATCAATTTCGATCAAGTGCGTTTTCGTTTCGAGAATCTCGATCCGTTTTTCGTTGTACTCTTGGTAGCCCTTGCCGCGTTTGTTTTCCGGCGAAAGGATTTCGATCACAGTGACGAGCCGCCGCTCGGCGACATCGCGGATTTCGATAGCCAGTCGCGGAATCGGTTCAGGCAGCGGGTTGTCTAATTCGATCGGCGCGACGCCAATGTTCGGCGGAGCAACCGCGTATGCTTCGCGCGTCTGCTTGGCGATGTGGACATCCGGGTAGATTGCGCGCGTGTCGCTCAAGATGGGATGCTCAATGGTAAACCGCTTTGCCAGCAGCGCGACGTATTTGGGCTTGAGACGCGGCAACAGTTGTTCGCTAATTTGATTGGCGAATCGGTCGTGAAATTCTTGCCACATTTCACTTTCGAGAAACGGATCCATGCCGGGAAATGGAGAGCCCATCAGTACCTCCTGCCTCCCACAAAATCCATAATCGCTTTGAACATTCCCAATCCCACCGTGACTAGATCAACCGGCTGAAACAGCGCGGCGATCAGCGCAAAGCGCAAACCGCGTTCGCGCGCGAGAAAAGCAAGCCAAGTGAACAGTGAACAGTAAACAGCGAACAGTAAAACCGCGCTTGTCACGAGAAAGATCGGATGGATGAACGCGAGTGCGAGACACGCGAACGTGGCGAAAATCATCGGCACGGCGAGTTGGTAAAAGAGCGGGACGCTCGTGTAAAACCGCACAGCGTGACCGCGCTTGCGGAGCCGCATCAGCATCAACGCGCGCGCGCGCAGAAAATCGGTGACGAGCACCTCGCGCGGCGTGTAATGTTTGCAGTGCGTCACGCCGACGCGCGGATCAAGCACGATGTTGTGTCCCGCCGCCCACGCGCGCTGCCCGAACTCGGTGTCTTCGGCGATGCTCGCGCCGCGATAGTTTTCGTCAAAGCCGCCGAGCGCGCGAAATGTTTCGCGGCGCATCGCGGCGACGCTCGTGTAAAACAAGCCGATGCGTTCGCGCGGCATTCGTTCGTACGTAAAGCGCATCCAGAGATTTTTAAAGTTGCTCGCAAAATCGTCGAACGGAATTTTGCGATCGAGCAAGCCGACCACGCCCACGACGCGCGCATCGGCGAAATTTTCGGCGAGCCGCGCGAGCGCGTCGCGCGCAACGATCACGTCGTCGTCGGTGAAAAACAAAATGTCGCCCGTCGCTTCGCGCGCGCCGCGGTTTTTCGCGCGCGCCGCGCCGATGTTTTCGTCGGCGCGGATTACGCGGCAGGCGAACCGCCGCGCGATGTCGCCGGTGGCGTCGGTTGATGCGTCGTCCACGACGATGATTTCGGCGGGCGGAAACGACGAGGCGCGGAGCGATTCCAAACACGCGGCGAGGGTGCGCGCGCCGTTGCGCGTGGGGATGACGGCAGAAATGCGTGGGCGGTTCATTTGAGCGGGGAGATTATAACACGGGGAGAGGGGTTCGTCAAAGGCGCGATGGATTTGGTTTGGTGAAAATGGTGATCAGGGCGTTGGCAAAAAAAGCAGAACCTTGTCTGTGGAAAGACAAGGTTGTGGATTGAGAACGGCCTAACGGTTTGCGTTACCTGCGTGTGGGCGGGCGTGGACAATGTTTGGGAGCAGGAAAGACTCGAAGCCAGAAAAAAGCCTGTAAAACGCGCAGACTCCCACACGTCAGGTGCACGCTTTGTTGGGCGCGTTTTTTTACGCAACACTTGGCTGGATAACAGAACATAATCTCCCATGAGATTAATTTGTGGCATTAATGCCAGCCGAAACTATTGCTTTCCCAACTCAACAAATCTCCTTCAATATGATTCTTCAGCCCTGCTCTTTCCATCAAAAACATAATCTGAGCACGATGATGCATATTATGAGTGACTACATGCCCAATTGCACCACCAAAGGTTTTTTTCACAGGCGGGTTGTCAAGAGTATCAATGAAACAATCATCATAACGTTTTTCTCGCGCAATATTATGCGCTAAATTGGCAAAATCTCGACTAACGATGCTCAAACGTTCAAGTAATTCTGAAATCGTGTTTCCAGTTTTGTCCTGAACGGCTCGCTCATAAAGTAAATCTGTCCAAACTTCCATGTTTTCGATAACATGGATGAAAGTTTCGCGAAGCGACTTGTGGTCAATATCAAATTCCTTATCTAGCAAATCATCAGGTAATGACTGGCACGCTAAAAGAAGTTGGCGAGTTGTCCAAGTATCGTGACCAAGCAATCTATCAAGAATATCCATTAGGTCTCCGAAAGTTCAGTAGATGATGATGGTAAATGCCCAGCGCCCAACGGCTTGCGCTACCCGCGTGTGGGCGGGCGTGGACAATGTTTGGGAGCAGGAAAAACTCGAAGCCAGAAAAATGCTTGTAAATCGCGCAGAATCCCACACGTCAGGTGCACGCTTTGTTGGGCGCTTTTATAAGACTTCACCTCTATTTTATTAAACTCTTAGCATATGCTTCAACTAACGTGGATGCACCTTTTTCTAGCCAATTACCAGCAATTTTTGCTGCTTGGCTAACTTGCCTAAGGTCGCTACGTGAGACTGCTCCATGTATATATTGACGGTCTAGAATCCAATTTTCAAATGTAATATCATCTCTTACGATACGAACAATTTCATCTGCCAACCACCAAAGCATGGCTTTTTGAGCCAATCTATAGCCGCTAGATGTTGAGTCATCTTCTTCAATTATTCCAGTCCGTAACAGATATCCAGTTTCTGGAGAAAGCCATACCAAATCTCTGCGAAAATCAAAAGTCTGCTTGCTGTTATCTTGTAGTGTTAATGGCGTTTGACTCAATCCTATTATTGCGATTGCTTTACGTATAGCGCCAGACCAACTTTCCCATAAATCCGAATAAAACAACTTGCTGCTTTCCCTAACTTTTTCTCCAACTGCTAAATGACGCTTAAAACGGTCTGTATTGTTTTGAAAAAACTCTTCCCACATAGCCGATGCAGATACTTGAACTAGATAAGGATGTCCTCCAGAAACATCATAAATATATTGGCAGTCTGTTGGAGAAAAATTATTACTGAGAAGTATTTTTACATCATCGAAAGGAAGAGTTGACAATCGAATCTGGTGATACAAATTGAAAAATGGAGAGCCTGCTAATTCGACTTTTCCAGTACGGTTTTGGATTGCGTCAAGAGGATGGCGACTTGATATAAGAACTGCAAGGGTCCGAGGTGTATCGGAAAAAGAACGTAAACTCCACCAAAAATCAAAATCGTTCAATGCGTGTGAAAGAAGAATTTCGAACTCATCAAAAACAAGAATTAACCGTTTTTCTAGTTCTCCTAAGTTATAAATAAACTTGGATAAATAAAGAGATTCAAAGTTTTTTTCTTTAGATGTGTTATATGACTTGCTTAATTGAGAATCAGGATTCTTTTCTATCTCAGGCAGTATTGGAGATAGCGCATACTCCCAGAATTCTGCTTGGGTAATCTTGCTGGGTAAAAGTTGACAATCTATGCGACTAAAAATTAGTTTTTCGCTGTTGTCTCCAAACAATGATTTACGATTCTCTGGAGCCAGTAAATAATCAATCGTACTTGTCTTTGCAAGTCGTGGCTCACCAATCAATGCCACAGATACTCCATTACCCAGCCTTTCAGCCACAGATAGGATTATTTGCCTTCGACTTGGAAGGTCGTTTAGGTTTACTGGAAAGCCATAAAGAAATGGGTTGCTCTTATTTTGATTATTCATGAGTATCACTTATCTGAAAATTCATTTTTGACGATTCTATTACGTTAGCACCCAACTACATCTTATGCGGAATCGTTTCCGCATAACAGACTAGGTGCAGATTATACATCTCCGTTCTTGAAAGGACAACTCCCGCTCCTTGTATGAACAGCCAAGCCCAATTACGACAGGGATGCCCGTTGCCTCTTCGCCGCGTACAACACGATCGAGCCCGCGATCGCGACGTTGAGCGAACTCACCTTCCCCCACATCGGCAAGCGAATCAGGAAATCGCATTTCTCGCGGACAAGTCGTCCCAGTCCTTCGCCTTCGCTGCCCAGCACGAGCGCGAGCGGCATCTTGAAATCCATCCGCGAAAAATCTTGCGCCTCGGGCACGTTCTCCACGCCGACGATCCAAATATTCGCGCGCTTCAACTCTTCGATTGTCCGCGCCAGGTTCGTCACACGCGCGATTTTCAAATGGTGCGCCGCGCCCGCCGATGCTTTGACGACTGCTGGGGTTACGCCGACCGCGCGCCGTTCCGCGATGATGACGCCGTGGATGCCGACGGCTTCGGCTGTTCGCAGCAGCGTACCGAAATTCTGCGGGTCTTGCACCGAGTCGAGCATCAACAGAAATGCTGGCTCGTCGCGCGACTGCGCGACTGCCAGCACCTCTTCGATTTCCGCGTACACGTATTCGCCAATGCGCGCGACGATGCCTTGATGATTGCGCGCGATGCGATCCAATTCATCGCGCGCGACGCCGCGCACCGGCACGTTCGCGCTTTTCGCGAGCGATAGCAATTCGTCCAACGCGCCGCGCGTGTGAACGCCGCGCGCGATCAAGATTTGTTCGATGGCGTTGCCGGCGCGGAGCGCTTCCAGAACCGCGTGACGACCGTAGAGATAGTCGGACATTTTACTGCGACTTCCACGTCGTTCCTTGCGCGCCATCTTCCAGCGCGACGCCGAGTTTTGCGAGATCGGCGCGCACCTTGTCCGCGAGCGCGAATTGCTTTGCCGCGCGCAACTCTTTGCGGATCGCGATCAGCAACTCGATGAACGGCGCGGCTTGCAGCATTTTCGATTTCGGTTCTTCGAGCGTCAGACCCAGCACGCCGGCAAGTTCGCGCAGCGTCGCTTGCGCGGGTGCGAGCGTTTCCGCAGTCGCGTTCTCATTCCGCGCGCGATTGATCTCGCGCGCCAGATCGTACAGCGCGGCAATCGCTTGCGGCGTACCGAAATCGTCGTCCATCGCGGCGATGAATTTTTCGCGCGTTTGATTCGCAAATTGCGTCAGCGCGCTCTCCCCTCCCCTGCTTGCGGGGGAGGGGCTGGGGGTGGGGGTTGCCACCGCCGCGCGCAATCGCTCCAGCCCACGCGCTGCCGCGTCCACATCGTCGTCCGTCCACGCGAGCGGCGTGCGATAGTGCGTCGAGAGCAAGTAAAGCCGAATCTCGTCGGCAGTGTGACGCGCGAGCGCGTCTTTGATCCACAACGTGTTGCCGACGTGCCGCGACATTTTGTCTTCGGCAGAAGAGTCACCGCTCAAACGCAGGAGCGCGTTGTGCATCCAATATTTCGCGAACGGCTTTTTGCCGGTGAACGATTCACTCTGCGCGATTTCATTTTCGTGATGGGGAAAGATCACATCGTGTCCGCCGCCGTGAATGTCGATCTGCGGACCGTGTTCCACATAATTCATCGCCGAGCATTCGATATGCCAGCCGGGCCGTCCTTTGCCCCAAGGACTGTCCCACGCCGGTTCGCCGGGCTTGGACGCTTTCCACAGCGCGAAATCCATCGGGTCTTCTTTGCGCTCGTCGACTTGAATGCGCGCCCCGGCTTCCATCTCGTCGAGCGAGCGGTGCGCGAGTTTGCCATAGCCATCGGCTTTGCGGACGCGAAAGTACACGTCGCCATCCACTTCGTACGCGAATCCTTTGGCGATCAATCCTTGCGTGATTTCGATGATCGTCGGAATGACGCCGGTCGCGCGCGGGTACGCGTCGGCGCGCTGGATGTTGAGCGCGTCCATTTCGTCCATAAAGCGCGCGATGTACACTTGCGCGATTTCCTGGATCGTTTTGTTTTCGGCTTGCGCTTTCGCGATGATGCGATCTTCGATGTCGGTAAAGTTCTGGACGTGTCGCATCGTGTAGCCGCGATATTTGAAATAGCGTTTGACCACGTCGAAGACGATGTACGAGAACGCGTGCCCGACGTGGCACGGATCGTAGAGGTTGGGTCCGCAGACGTACAGCGCGACGTGACCGGGTTTGTTCGGAACGAATTCTTCGGTTTGACGCGTGAGCGTGCTATGGATTTTGAGAGCCATCGTATTTTCTCCGGGGGTGTTTGATTTTTGAAAAGGCAGAAGGCAGAAGTATAAAGTATGAAAGAATACTTTTGCCTTCCGCCTTCATCCTTCATACTTTACGACAAAACGGGGACGATGCGCGTTACGCGCATGTCCCCCGGAGACACAAGCAGTGGAGAATTCGAGGGGCGATTGCCAGAACGATCATCTTCCTTGCTCAACCTCTATGAATTGCCGATATACCTGCGCGAGTTCCACCAAATCGTCAAGATGATCTTGCAGCACTTGGAAAACCTGAAAATGATCTATTTCGGCGTACTCGTGAACCAGCAAATTCCGAAAGCCCGCCATTCCGTGGACGCGCCGCAGCAACTCTTTGGAAATTACGCCGTGCTGTTCCAGCGTCGTAAAGATACTCGCGTACTCTTCGGCGGGTTGCCAACCTGAACTGGCGATGATGTGCTGGCCAATATCGAGAACGGACTCTACCGCCAAATGCAAATTGCGTTCTACAATATCTTGCGTATCGCTATCTTCAAGGAACAATTCCACTGTGATGCGAGCGCGGATGGCGCGCAGTTTCTTGAGATAACCCTCTAATATGCGAAGGCGCCTTTGGACGACCTCAGGGCTGACCAAAGGTACCCTCCTTCAGGCGCTGCCGCATATACGCATAATCAATCGCGTAAAACGATTTGAGATCGAGATACCTTCGCTGAACGTCCACCGTGTAACGCACGCGCGCCTCAGGCGAACGCTCGAACAAGACGTGTCCCTTGATCGCTTCGTGCGCCAATAGGGGCGGCGCGGTATTCAGAATCACGACATCCACGCGATCATCGTGGAGGGCTTGCATTGCCGCCGTCGCGTAGTGGAGGCGATAATCCAGGTATTTCTCAGGGGGGATTTCGGATGAAAGCAGCAAGGCAAGATCAACGTCGCTCAACGTGTTCGCGCGATTCTGCGCGTACGACCCAAACAGAAACGCGAGGACGATCCCCGGATCTGCCGCAAACATTGGCGCGAGTTGTTCTATTCGATTGATTTCGATCTTTCCTGTTTGCTCACGCATCACACACTCTCGCCTTGAGCAATGCCGAACGAACGCTTTCGGTCGCGACTATTTTTTCTCATCGAGCGGCGCGGCAAAAATCATCCGACCTTGGTTCGTCTGCAACATGCGCGTTACCGTCACGTCAATCGTGCTGCCGATGAATTTTTTGCCGTTGTCGATCACGACCATCGTCCCGTCGTCGAGATAGCCGACGCCTTGTCCCAACTCTTTGCCTTCTTGCACGACGCGCACGCGCATCCCTTCGCCGGGCAGAACGACCGCGCGAATCGCGTTCGCGAGTTCGTTGATGTTCAAGACGCGAATGCCTTGCAATTCGGCGACGCGGTTCAAGTTGTAATCGTTCGTGACAATCGGACAGTGCAGATTTTTCGCGAGCCGCACGAGTTTGTCGTCGACTTCGTGAACTTCTTCCACGTCGAGATCGGTGATTCGGATCGGCACGATAGATTCTTTTTGCAATTTGTTCAGCATTTCCAAGCCGCGCCGTCCGCGGTTGCGCCGCAGCGAGTCCGGCGAATCGGCGATGTGCTGAAGTTCCTGCAAGACAAAACGCGGAATCATCATCGTCCCGTCGATGAAACCGGTGCGCGAAATATCCGCGATGCGTCCGTCGATGATGACGCTTGTATCGAGTAACACGGATTTTTCCGATGCCGCGCGCGCCAATCCTTCGCGTCCCAGTCGCCCACCCAGGATCGCAAAGAAATCGCGCTCGCGCATCATCATCACCCACGCGCCGAGATAGCCGAATAGAATCAACGAGACGAATGGCAAAATCGAGCCGAAGGGCGCGGGGAGAAATGACAGCGGAAACGCGGAGAGCGCGGCGATGATCAAGCCGATCAGCAAACCGATGGTCGCGGCGAGAAGTTGTTGCGCGGGAACTTGGCGGATCGTGCGGCGCGCCCACACGTACGGGCGAATCGTGATCCAGGGTGTGATGATCAAACCGAGCGCGGCGCCTGCCAGCGCGAGCACGATGATGTAGCGCAGCGCGTCGCCGCTCGCGCCGAGCGCGTCGCCGATGCGCCAGCCGATCACCGCGAAGACGAGCATTCCGACAATGCGGAGGAGAAATTCGACGCCCATGGTTGCCTCCTCCCCGTCGCCTAACTAAATAAAAAGAGTGTGCCGCGGAGACACACTCAAGCGAGGGAAAAAGGACAAATTACAATTGCAAAACGACAAGCGATTTCAGACCGCTTTAGTAAAACCAAGTGCGTTGGGTGTCTCTCCGCAACGGTTTGTGTAGTTAGGCAACCAGGGAATAAATTAGGATGGTTTTGATTGCGGCGTTATCTTATCACAGGACTGGGCAAATGTCAACGCCGCTTGCGTTTCTGCGCGCCTTGCGTATACTACGATCATGCACAAAGTCGATCCCAATCGCGTCGCGCGCGATCATCAATCTGGCTTTGTCGCCGTCATCGGCAAACCGAACGTCGGCAAGTCGACGCTCGTCAATGCGCTCGTCGGCGAACCAGTCGCCATCGTTTCGCCCAAGCCGCAGACGACGCGCCGCGTCATTCGCGGCATTCTGACGCGTGACGACGCGCAAATCGTTTTTGTGGATACGCCCGGCATTCACAAACCGCAGCACAAACTCGGCAAGACGATGGTCGAATCCGCGTTGAACGTCATCGACGAAGTGGACGTCGTCGTTTTTTTGACCGACGGCGCGCGCTTGCCGGACGAAGACGACAAACGCATCGGCAAATTGTTGAACGAAAAATGTCGCGCGCCCGTGCTCCTCGCGCTGAACAAAATGGATTTGCTCAAACCCGAAGACGTGCAAGCCGTGACGGAAGCGCACTGGGCGATTATCCAACACGCGGACTGGATGCGAATTTCCGCGACGCGCCAGACGAATCTCGACAAACTGCTCGCGCAAATTCTCGCGCGTCTGCCGGAGGGACCCGAACTGTACCCCGCCGATCAAGTCACCGATCAAAACATGCAGGCGATTGCCGCCGAATTGATCCGCGAGCAAGTCTTTCTCCAGACGCGGCAGGAGATTCCGCATTCGATTGCCGTCGCCATCGAAACGTGGGAGGAGCGCCGCGACGATTTGACCCACATCGCCGCGACGATCTACGTCGAGCGCGATTCGCAAAAAGGGATTGTGATCGGCGCAGGCGGCGCGATGTTGAAAAAGATCGGACAAAACGCGCGCGTCAAAATCGAGCAATGGGTTGGACACAAAGTGTACCTGGAGTTGTGGGTCAAGGTGTGGGAAAAGTGGCGCGAGCGCGAAAGTAGTTTGCGCGAATTGGGATTGACAGAATAGGTCGAGATCATTTGTAAAGGCGAGGCATCCGCGCGACCGATCGACCTGGGAAACGCATCGCGCCAATGCCTCGCTCTTGTTTTGTCCAAAATAAAAATCGGTGGTATACTCGCACACCGTCGATTATCTCGCCCGCGATGGAGCGGCGTTCTGCGATGCTCATTCAGGGACGCCGTTTTTTTGTTTGGAATTTTTTGGAGGTTCTGGCGTGAGTGAGTTGCTGGGTCTGATTTATTTTCTTTCCGCGTTTGCGCTAGCGATTTATGGCTTTAATATTTTGTTGACCGCGTGGTTGTACTGGCGCGTGCGCGACCGCCGCGTCGCCACGCCGCCATTGACCGCGCAACCGCGCGTCACCGTGCAGTTGCCGATCTACAACGAACTGTACGTCGTCGAACGCTTGATTGACGCGGCTGCCGCGCTCGCTTGGCAGCGCGCGCGTCTGCAAATTCAAGTGCTCGACGATTCGGACGACGAAACCACGGCGAAGGCGCGCGCGCGCGTCGAACACTATCGCCGCTGCGGGTTCGACATCGCGCTGATTCAGCGCGCCGACCGCGCGGGGTTCAAAGCCGGCGCGCTCGCCGCCGGGTTGGAGCGCGCTTCCGGCGATTTTATCGCAGTGTTCGACGCCGATTTCGTGCCGCCGCGCGATTTCCTCACACGCACGATCCCGCATTTCCAGACGCAAACCAATCTGGGTTTGGTGCAGACGCGCTGGGGGCATTTGAACGACGACTATTCGCTATTGACGCGCGCGGAAGCGCTTGCGCTCGACGGGCATTTCGTCGTCGAGCAAACCGCGCGGCATCGCAATGACTTGTTCTTCAACTTCAACGGCACGGCAGGCGTGTGGCGGCGCGCGTGCATCGAAGACGCGGGCGGCTGGCAGGGCGACACGCTGAGCGAAGATCTCGACCTGAGTTATCGCGCGCAGATGCGCGGCTGGCAATTTTTGTTTTTGCCCGATGTCGTCGCCCCGGCGGAATTGCCGCCGCAAATTCACGCGTACAAACGACAGCAATATCGCTGGGCGAAGGGCTCGACCCAGGTTTTGCTCAAACTGGGCGCGCCAGTTTTGACGACGCCCGGTCTTTCGTTATTCAAACGCGTCGAGGGCTTGTTGCACCTCTCCGGCTATTTGATGAACGTGCTGATGCTTGCGCTGCTGCTGACGCTCGTGCCGCTGCTCGCGCTCGACGCGCGCTTTCCCGACGCGATGATGTACTTGAGTTTCGCGATGTTCGGTCCGGTCGTGATGTACGCGTTGTCACAGCGCGCGCTTTATCCGGATTGGTTATCACGTCTGCGCTATTTTGGCGTGCTCTTGCTTTTGGGGACGGGAATCGCGCTGAGCAATTCGTGCGCGGTGATCGAGGCATTCACGCGGCGCGGCAACACCTTTCGACGCACGCCCAAATTCAGCGTCGAAAACGAGACGGACGCGTGGCAGTCGAAGCGGTACGCGCTGCCGTTATCGTGGGAAACTTTCGCCGAATTGTCGCTCGCGGTGTACGCGTCGATCGGCGCGGCAATCGCGTGGCAGCAGCATCTCGTTTGGACGCTGCCGTTCCTGCTCTTGTACGCGACAAGTTTCGCGTTCGTCGGCGGGCTGTCGTTACTCCATTCGCTGCCCGCGCGACGGCGCGTCGTAGCATCGCCGATTTTCGATTTTTGATTTTCGATTGCTCCGTGTGGACGCAATAAAACAGTCGAGCCAACGCACGTCGCGATGACTCGACTGATCCACTGATCGAAAATCTGAAATCCAAAATCGAAAATATTCTACGCGCGCGGTTTCATCGCGCGGGCAATCGCTTCTTTTTCCTCGGCGGTCAACGTGTAGGTGGATTGTCCGCCGACGACGGGCTTGGCGTAAACGCGCACGTCGGTCCGGGTGTGCAGCGATGAAAGCACGACGCCATCCGCGTGATTGTCCAAGATCGCGAGGACGAAACTTTGATCGCCGCCTTTGTCGGCGAACGGATTAAAGCGCACGACGCCGACGTGTTGCACGAGGTACGGCTGTTTCACTTCCAAGTCCGTAACCCGGTGATCCATCGCTTGGGTGAGTTGTTCGTTGTGATTCAAGCGCGTGACAAAATCAAGCAGCGTCGCTTCCAAATCCGAACCGCCGCGCCCGGTCATCAGCAAACGAAACGCGTTGGCAAGTTGGCGATGCCGCCATTCGAGAAGCGCGATCCAACCCGCCAAACCCAGAACGATCAGAAATAAAACGATCGGCAAAATAATTTCCACGCCAGCCCCCGCGAAATCTTCGACAAGTTTGTTTGCATTGTAGCGCGATATGCACAGAACGTCAAGGAGCGACTGAATGAACCAGGATACGCTGATTCTCTGTACGCGTTTCGGCATGGGCGACGCGCCCGCCGAATTGCAGAAAAAACTCGCGTCAACTTTTTTCACGCTCGTAAGACAGGACGCGCCGCCCGGTGTTGTTGCGTTCTACGGTGAGGGAGTCAAACTCACTTGCGAAGGATCGCCGGTGCTCGATCAACTGCGCGCGTTATCGGAAAAAGGCGCGCGGCTCGTCATCTGCCAAACGTGCCTCGACTTTTTCGGTTTGCGCGAGCAAGTGCGCGTCGGCATCGTCGGCGGCATGGGCGATATCATCGCGGCGATGAATGGCGCGGCAAAAGTGATTAGCGTGTAGGACAAATTTCCAATTTGTCCGAGGACATATCAATGATGCGTCTACTCATCGCCACTCACAATCGCGGCAAACTGATCGAATACCAGGAAATGTTTGCCGATCTGCCATTCGATCTAGTCACGCTCGACGATGTCGGCATTCGCGAGGATGTGGAAGAAACCGGCGCGACCTTCGCCGAGAACGCGCGCCTCAAAGCGATCGCGTACGCGCGGCAAAGTGGCTTGCTCACACTCGCCGACGATTCCGGTTTGCAAGTCGACGCGCTTGGCGGTGAGCCGGGCGTGCAATCGAAGCGGTACGCCGGAGCGGGCAAAAGCGACGCGGACCGGATCGCGTTTTTGCTGGACAAGTTGCGCGATGTGCCGGCAGGCAAGCGCGCCGCGCGCTTTCGCTGCGCGATCGCACTCGCGATGCCGGGCGGCAAACTCTGGGAAACCGACGGCGTGTGCGAAGGCGAAATCGCGTTCGAGCCGCGCGGCGAAAACGGCTTCGGCTACGATCCGATTTTCCAGGTCGCCGAGCGCGGTGTGCGGATGGCGGAACTCTCCACCGCCGAAAAAAATCGCGTGAGTCATCGCGCGCGCGCGGCGGAGGGCGCAAGAAAAATCCTGGAACAAATCATCGCGCGGGAACGTGAGGCGTGATGCGTGATGCGTAAACGGAACACGAAACACGCTTGCGCGTTAATTGCCTTTTGTCGAAAACACAAGTCGGTGCTATAATTTCGCGCCGAAGGAGGCGAAGATGGTAATTCGTTTATCGCCGACGTTGGAAAAGCGGGTCGCGCGCGCGGCAAAAGCCCAGGGGATCAAGCCAGAGCGCTTGGTGCGGGTTGCCCTGGATCAATATCTTGCGCCAAAGCGCAAACCGCGCGAACAGGTTTCAGAAGCGCGGCTAAAATTGCGTCAGCTCGCGCGTTACAAAAGACCGGTGTCTGATTTTGACGCGGAGGTTCATGCCGCCCGGCGGTATGCCAGACAACTTGAAGAAGAGAATGCTGAATTCATCGAAGCAGCGGCTGGGCGTTTTGCCGGGTCAGAAAGTAGCGGATCAAAGTGACCGCGTATTTGGATTCGGGGATACTTGTTGCCTATCTCTATGAAGAAATTGACAATCGCGCGAAGGCCGAACAAGCCAAGCGATTGTTTGACGCCATCGTGGCTCGCCGCCTTCGAGGGATCGTAACATTCTATGTATTGCCCGAGCTATACGGTTATGTCCTTCGGAATTATCTCGCAGAAAAAGCGGATGAGACTTTTCGCAACAGTCTGGTCGAACTGTTTCGCATGCCATTGATCGTCAAACCCTATGTGGATCGCGCTGATGCTGAACGATTGCGACGGCGCTTTACCCTATCTGATTCAGCCGATATCCCACACGTTGTCGCTGCGTTGTTTTACGGTTGTTCAGAATTGATCACCTTCGACCATCACTTTAAACAAGTCGCCAATCTAATTCCCGTGTATACTCCCGACGAGTTTCTCGCCACGCTCAAACCAAACTCCGATGTCCAATAATGCCGCTCCCGCCATCTCTGTTTTCATTCCCGCGCGCAACGAAGCCGGCAACATCGCGCCGCTCTTCGACAAAATCGCGCGCGGACTCGACGCGCTGCGCGTCCCCGGCGAAATCATTTTCGTGGACGACGGTTCGACCGACGCGACCTGGGACGAAGCGAACGCGTCCGCCGCGCGGCATCCGTGCGCGCGGTTGTTCCGCCACCGCAAATCGCTCGGCTTGACCGAAGCGATGCGGACCGGCTTTCCGCGTTGCCGCGGCGACGTGGTGATTTTTCTCCCCAGCGATCTCGAATCCGATCCCGAAGAAGATATTCCCAAACTGTACGCCAAGATCAACGAAGGGTACGATGTCGTCGCGGGCTGGCGGCAGGGGCGACGCGACGGCAAAGTCTTCGCGTCGGCGATTGCGAACATCGTCTCGCGGCGGCTCTTCGGTTTGACGACGCGCGATCTGAATTGGATCAAGGCATTTCGCCGCGAGGTGATCGAGAACATTCGCCTCCGTTCCGATTGGCACCGCTACATTTTGATCCTCGCCGCCGCGCAGGGCTACACGATTGGCGAAACACCGGTGAATTATTATCCGCGCCAAAAAGGGAAATCGCACTACGGCTTGGGACGCCTGCCGGTTTCGTTTCTCGATGTTTTGGTCGTGTGGTTTCTGCTCACTTTTTCGCGCAAGCCGATGCTCTTTTTTGGCGGGATCGGCTTGGGCATCGTCGGCGTCGCGTTGACGACGTTCGTGGTCCTCGCGGTGATGTACCTCGTCAACCTGGGTCAGCGGCGTCCGATATTCGATTTTGCCGGAGTGCTCTTGCTGGTCGGCGTGTTGTTTTTCGTCGTCGGTTTTCTCGCGGAATTGATCGTGAGCCAGAACGAACGCGTCGACGAACTTTCGCAGCGACTGCAAGACTTGGACGAGCGATCGCGGCAATGAACCTCGCGGTTATCACGCATCTTTATCCTGCCCATCCCCACGCGCCCCAGGAAATCCCCGGAAATTTTTTGCCGCCTTTTTTGCGCGAACTGACTCGGCGCGGAATTTCCGTGCGCGTCCTCGCGCCGCAGAGTACGCCGGAACCCGATGTCGCCGATCCTCTTTTGCCGGTCGAGCGATTTGCCGGATGGGGCGACGCGCGTCCGCTCGGCGCGCTCCGCGTCACTAATCCGCGCGACGCGCTGCGCGTGGCGCGCTTCGTCTGGCGCGGCATTCGCGCGCTGAACGCGCTGATTGCGCGCGAGCGAATCGACGCGGTGCTGGCGTGCTGGGCGATCCCTGCCGGTTTTATCGCGTCGTTTGCCGACAAGCCGTACGCGGTCTGGGGTTTGGGCACCGACATTCACACGAGCGCGCGCAATCCGATCACGCGCGCGTTCGTGCTGCGCGCGCTTAAACGCGCGCGCTGGCGCTATGCCAATTCGCACGCGCTCGCGCGGATGGTGGAAGAATTGACCGGCGTGGATTGCGCGCTGCTTCCGAATATGCGCCCGCTGCCGCGCGATGTGCCGCCCGCCGATTTTCCGAGAGATCGAATGAACCTGCTCGTCGCGGCGCGGTTGGAGTACGTCAAAGGCATCGACGTGTTGCTCGACGCGCTGGCGCGCATTTCGCCGCCGCGTCCGCGCGTTTACATTGCCGGAGTCGGTACGCTCGAAGACGATTTGCGCGCGCAGACGACGCGCTTGAATTTGCAAGACGACGTGACGTTCCTGGGCTTTCTCGACGCGCGCGCGCTCGCGGCGGCTTTGCGCGCGTGCGATGCGCTCGTGATTCCGTCGCGCGCGGAAAGTGTCCCGATGATTTTCAAAGAAGGCGTGTGCTTGCGCGTCCCGGTCATCGCCACGGACGTGGGCGATTTGGGCGATTTCGTCCGCGAATTTGACGCGGGGCTGGTCGTTCCGCCGGGCGACGCGTCCGCGCTCGCCGATGCGCTGATCGAAATGCGGGACGCGCCGCGCGCGCGCTTCACCGCGCGTCACGACGAACTGGCGGCGCAGTTCGATCTTCATCGCGCCGTGGAAAAATTGGCGGCAGACCTTCAAGCGCTCCGACGATGAAAAATTACAAACGACTGATCGGTTACGCGCTGACCGCGATCATCTTGTTCTTTCTGTTCCGCACGTTGTCCGCGACCTGGTCGCAGGTTGCGAACAGCGGTTTTGAATTTTCGTTCAACGCGCCGATGCTCGCCGCCTCGCTCGCGCTGCTCGTCGTCGCGCGCGCGTTCGCGGTGGAAGCGTGGCGGCGCATTGTCATTTCGCTTGGCGATTATTTCGATTTCGGTTTCGGCGCGCGCGTGTGGTTCCTGTCTAATCTTACGCGCTATGTGCCCGGCAACATTTGGCAGGTCGCGACGATGATGGTGATGGTCGGCGAACGCGGCGTAAGCAAAACGAACGCGCTCTTGAGTCAGGTGATTTACACCGCGCTTGCGCTCGCGATTGCCGGATTGTTCGGCGTGATGTTTATTTTGGTGCGTCCCGATCTTTTCAGCGCGATTGTGCCGTCGTTCATCGCGGCGTCCGCGCCGATCATCGCCGCGTTCGCGCTCGTTCTCGTCGTCGTCGTTTTCGCGCTGCCGATCACGAATCGTTTGATCGTCGCGGTGACCGCGCGTCTGCTCCGCCGCGAAATCAGCGCGCCGGTACCGACGTTTGCGCGTGGACTCGTCCCGCCGTTTTTTTCGATGTTGATGTGGCTGACGAATGGCGTCGCGTTTTTTCTTTTCATCGGCTCGATGACGCCGCCGACGCCGGAGCAACTGCCGGCATTTATCGCGATGAATGCGGGCGCGTACTGGATCGGCTACGTCTCGTTCGTCACGCCAAGCGGCTTGGGATTTCGCGAAAGCGCGCTCGCGTTGATGCTTGCGACCTTTTTTCCGACGCCGGTCGCGGTCGCTTTTTCGCTGGTCACGCGGCTGTGGTCGACCGCGGGCGAACTGCTCGGTGTGCTGCTCGTCTGGATCACGCCGGAACGTTTGCTCGCGCGACGACCGGGAAGCGAGACGCGATGAAACGCCGCGCCGATTGGATCGTCCTGGGAATTTACCTCGCGCTCGCGATTGCGCTGACGATGCCGCTCGCGTTGCATTTCGACGCGCACATCCCCGGCGACGGCGGCGACGGTTCGGCGCTCGTTTGGAATTTGTGGTGGATGAAGTACGCGCTCTTCAATTTGGAGACGAGTCCACTTTCCACCGATTACATTTTTTATCCGCTCGGCATCAACCTCGTCGCGTTTACCTCCACGTTTTTGAACGGCGTTCTCACGCTGCCGATTCAGTTTGCCTTCGGCGTGATCGTCGCGAACAACGGCGTGATTCTTTTCGCGCTCGTCGTTGGCGGCTACGGCGCGTTTCTGCTCGCGCGCGAGATTCTTTCTCGCGCGCGAATCCGCGCCGACGGCGTCGCCGCGCTCGCGGGGATGTTGTACGCGTTTGGCGCGTGGCACATCAGTTACGTCGCGCAAGGCGATCCCAATTTGTTGAGCAACGAATGGCTGCCCTTCTACGCGCTATTTCTGATGCGCGCACAAGCCGCGCGGAAAAATGGGATCCTGGCAGGACTGTTCGTCGCGCTGACGGCTTGGACTGAATTGACATTTGTTCCACTCATCGCGGTTTTCACTGGACTTTACTTACTCTATCTTTTTCTCGCCGATCGCGCGGCGTTGGACAAAAAATTTCTGCTGAATTTTCTTTTGCTTGGCGCCGTCGCGTTGCTGGGCGTCAGCCCGCTCATCGCCAGTTTGCTGAACGATTTCGCGCGCTATGGCTATTATCTCGCGCCGGGAATGGGACGCGTCGCGATCTTTTCCGCCGAACCGCTCAGTTTTTTTATTCCGCCCGCGCAGCATCCGATCTTGGGACAAGCCGCGCGACAGATCACCGATGTCAACACGCGCTATGCGTTCATCGGTTACGGCGCGCTGATCCTTGCCGCGCTCGGCGCGATTTTCCATCGCGCGAATCGCGACGCGCGATTTTGGATTTTCGCGGCACTCTCTTTCGCGTTGATCTTGCTGGGTCCAACATTGATCGTCGGCGGCAATGCGACCGCGATCCCGATGCCTTTTGCTTTACTGCGCGCGATCCCGCTCGTCAACGCGGAGCGTCATCCCGTTCGTTACAACGCGATGTTGATGCTGTCGCTCGTTCCGCTGGTTGCGCTGGGCGCGTCGTATTTTTTGCGGCGTGTTCGTTGGCGCGGCGCGGCGTTCGGCGCGCTGAGCGCGCTCTTCATTTTCGAGCAACTCTTTTTGCCGATTCCACTGAGCGATCTGCGCGCGCCCGAAATTTTCCAAACGATCAGTCGCGAGCCGGGCGATTTTGCGATTCTCGATTTGCCGCTGGGTTGGCGCAACAGCGTGACTTTTCAAGGCAAGCTGGATTACAAGGCGCAATTTCTGCAAACTATTCACGCCAAGCGAATGATCAGCGGGCAAACGTCGCGCAACCCTGCTTTCAAATTTCAATATTTTCTCGAACTGCCGGTGATCAATTCGCTCGTCGCGCTGGAAAACGGCGGCGCGGTGGACGACACTCGCCGCGCGTTGGACGCGCGCGCCGCGCCGGAGTTGACGCGCTTTTTCGACATTCGCTACGTCGTCGCGCAGCGCGCGCTGACCGATCCGCGCGTGCTGGAGTACGCGCGCGCGATTTTTTCGCTGAACGAAATCTACCGCGACGAGACGTACCTGATTTATCGCGTTGCCGCCACGCCGCCGCCGACGACGATCCAGGTTGGCGATGAAACCGCGCGGATATATTTCGACGACGGCTGGGGACGCGCGCAGTATTTTCCCGATGGCAGCGGCTATCGCTGGGCGACGCGCGGCGATTCCGCGCTGTGGCTGCCACTGACGCGCACAGATACCGCGCTCACGTTTCGCTTGCGCGGCGCGCGCGACGGGCAGAAGATCGTCGCGCGCGTAAATGAGGTCAACGTCGACGAGATCATCGCGACAACGGAATGGAACACGTACACGATTCGGGTTCCTGGCGCGGTGACGCGCGAGGGCTTGAATGAATTTGTGTTTGTGACGGAGACGACACTGCTTGGTGCGGCGCGGCGCGATGATTATGTGATTGGCGATACCGGCATTGTTGCGCCGGTCGACATTGCCGCGACCGGTGCGGGGTTCGACGCGGGCAAGTTCGGAGAGATTTTTGTCGCGGGGAAGAATGTGATCGAGAACAAGCGCGGCTATCATCTCGTCGCGATCCATCCACAAACCGGCGCGGTGGAACGCGTCGGTTGGTTTGACACATTCGCGTTGCCGGAGGAATCGGCGCGGCTCGCGCAGTTCATCGCGGAATTATCGCGTGGCGAAATCGTCGCGGGCGTGGCGATTGACGAGGTATCGCGCAATTTACAGCCAAGCGCGGTCGATGCGTTGCGCGCGATCGGCGTGGAAAGCGATTTGCGTTTTCAATTTCGCGTGGGACACGCGTTTATCGGAGTCAAAGGCGCGCAGCCCGGACAGGCAATCGAAAGTGTGAACGGGCGATTCCCGGCGAATGTCGCGGTCGGCAAAAATGTGACGAGTGATCGCGTCGCGTTTGCGCTGGTGGAAATAATAATCGATCGCTGACCGCGCGTTCAGTACGCCACAGACCAAATCGAGTACAGTTGATTGTCGGTGGATGTGGCAAACTGGGTGAGCGGGGTGAATGTGACCGCGCGCTGCGTTTGCGTTTCAAAGCGCGCGAGGTACGGGTATTTCGCTTTCGCAAACGCGTTGCCGACCGGATAGATCACGAATTGGATTTTGTGATCGACGATGTACTGTTCGGGATTGGCGTCGGGCGCGTAGCGAAATTCGGTGAAAGCCAGTTGGATGCCGCGCTGGCGCGCGAACATATCGAGCGCGCCGGAGGTGCCGCCGTACGCGAGCACGTTCGTCGGTTGGTTCGCCGGAATAAAGTTCGTCAACTCATCTGCCATCTCGCGCATGGAAGATTGGCTGTTGTAGATAAATTGCATGCCTTTGGTGCCATCGCGATAACCAAAGTAGCAAAAGGCGATGACGAACAACAGAAGTACTGCCCAGCCGAGCATTTTTGAAAACTTCCAAATTCCCCCGAATACTCGCGCAAACGCAAATGCGGCAAACACGATTAACGGCAAACCGGGGTACATTAGGAAACGGACTTCGAGTGTTGTATAATTGAGCCATACCAACGTTTCAAAAAAAAGTAAGTACAGTGTTGTCGTGAGCACGAGTAATTCGACGACGCGGTTGCGGCGCCAGAGCAACGCGGCAATCGCTCCAGCGATTCCAAGGTAAGCCACCGGGGTAACGTCGGGGTAGCGTGTGACGAAAAACGCGGCGCGTTTGGCGAAATCACCGGGCGCGAGAAAACGCAGCCAGATCGCCGCCATCGAATTGGTGCCGAGAAATTGGAGCGCGTTGCCGGTCGCGAGCGCGCCGGTCGCCATCAGCGTTAGCGGAAATCCGAACGCGCACGCGCCGCAGATCAACCAATCGGCGCGGCTAAATCTTCGCTCGCGCAGATCGCGAACTAACAGCAAGAGAAACGTCAGCGCGATCAGGACGATGCCTTCGTACCGCGTGAGCGCGGCGAGCAGCGCGAGGAACGCGGCAAGGCGATAACGCGATTGCAGCAGCGCGAGCAGGACGGCGAGATAGAGCGCGAGGAAAAGCGTCGAGCTGAGGATCGCGACGCTCTCCCACAAAAACGTTGGCGCGAACGCGAGGAAGAGCGCGGCAAACCACGCGGTATATCTCTCGAACGCGCGGCGTGTGAATTCGAACAGTACAATGATCGCCACGCACGCGATCAGCGACGAAAGCAGTCGCGCGGCAAAATAGAAATCGATGGACGCGGGCGTAACGATTCGCAGCGCGGCGAGCAAAAGCATATAGAGTGGGTGCAGAATAAAGCGGTCGATCAGATCGCGCGGCACCGCACCCGCGCCGTGCGTTTGCCAGATCGTCAACGTGCGAACCGCGTCAAAGCCGTCCTGCGACAGTTCGACATCGTACACGCGAAGCAGATAAAGCCGAGTTGTAAGCGCGATGATGGTGAGTGTGATCCACTCCCAGTGTTCCTTGAGCGCGCGCGAAAATGCTTGCATCGCGCGATATTGTAGCACGTAAAACGTGAAACGTGAAATACTACAAACTTGGATTTCGCGATGAAATCAGAAATCGAAAATCGAAAATCGAAAATTGATTGGGGCTTGTTGATCGTCCTCGCGCTGATCGTCGCGTACAGCGCGTACTTTTCCACGCTCTCGATCCAGCGGCACAATTCATTTCGCACGCACGCGTCCGATATGGGGCAGATGGATCAGGCGTTGTGGAACACGGCGCACGGGAATTGGTTGGAGGACACCAAGCCCAGCGGACGTCAAGCCACGCGTCTCACCGATCACGTCGAGCCGATCTTTCTCGCCGTTTCACTCGTCTTTTTCGTTTACGACGGTATCGAGTCGCTGTTCGTCGCGCAATCCGTCGCGATCGCGCTCGGCGCGCTGCCGATCTACTGGATCGCGCGGCGGCGCTTGAAAAGCGAATGGGCGTCCGTCCTGTTCGCGGCGATGTACTTGCTCTTCCCCGCGCTGCAAGCCGCTAACCTGGCGGAGTTTCACGCGGTCACGTTTGCGCCCGCGCCGCTAATGTTCGCGTATAACTACGGCGAAGAACGCGCGTGGAGGCGGTACGCGCTCTTCGCGCTGATCGCGCTCGCGGTGAAAGAGGAAATCGCGCTGCTCGTGTTTGCGATGGCGGCTTACTTTGCAATTGAGTCACCAGTCGCCAGTCGCCAGTCGCCAGTCAAAGAGTTCACGTTTCACGTATCACGCATCACGTTTAGAATCAGATGCGTGCCGTTGATGATCGCGCTATTTTCTCTCATCTGGTTCTATCTCGCCGTGTTCGTGATCATTCCGCATTTCAGCATCGCGGGGCAATCGCCGTACGTCAATCGGTACGAGAAATCGCCGCTGGCGATCATTGCAGGGTTGTTCATTCCCGAAAAACTCACGTACATCGCGCAGTTGCTCGCGTCGGTTGGATTTCTCGCGCTGCGCGATCCGATCGCGTTGCTTGTCGGAGCGCCGTTGCTTATTTTGAATCTGTTGAGCAACTATCCCGCGCAGTATTCGGGGACATATCACTATTCCGCGCCGGTCGCGCCGTACTTTGTGCTCGCGGCGATTGGCGGAGCGGCGGCGATTCAAAAATCGAAATTCAAAATTCGAAATTCATTCATTGTCGTTCCCGCGTTTGTTATCGCGTTGGGATACCAAGTGATTGCAGGGTACACGCCGATTGGTGGCGAGTTCTTGTTGCCCACCGTGACGCCGCATCAGCAATTGCTCGCGCGATTTACGAATCAGATTCCGCGCGATGCGCCCGCGATGACGACTTCGTCGCTTTTTCCGCATCTGAGTCATCGCCGCGTGCTGTACCGTTTCGGTCAACTGGCGATTCCCGCCGACACGCAGTACATCTTGCTCGACGTGTCGCAGGCGACGACGAACCCGATTGATTACGTCAGTAATTATCGCGACGCGCTGAACCAAGGTTTCGGGATCCGCGACGCGCTCGACGGTTACATTTTATTGCAGCGCGGTTTGCCGCAAAAGGAATTGCCCGACGAATTTTTCAACTATCTGCGCGTCTGTCCGTGTATCGCGCCGCAAAATCGCGTGACGATTGATTTCGACAACAAGTTGCGATTCCTGGGTTACGACATCAAGCAAGACGATTGGCAGCGCGTTTATCTGCGGATGTACTGGACGCGCCTGGCGGGGATGGACAACAATTTCGCGCTCTATCCGTTTTTCCCCGACGACAATGGCGCGGCGCGCGCGGACGCGCGACTGCCCGATCTGATGTTTCCGTTCTGGTATCCGACACTCAAATGGAAAGAAGGCGAAGTGATCGCGGTCGAAACAATCCCAATTGAAGTGGGCGCGCACGCGAAGATCGGACTGGGCGTTTTCTTCGGCGCGACCTGGGACACGGCTGAGTTCTATCTCGCGCTGCGTACCGACGCGCTGATTGCGCCCGACGGCAGATGGGTTTTGCTCGGCGAAATTGTGCGGAACGGGAAAAAGTACGAGGTCGTCAAATGAGCCGCGCGTTGCAATTGCCGCACAAGCGCGTGATCGAGATCGAGCCGACTGCGCCGTTCAATTTCGACGCGACGTTTCACAAACCCGATCACTTTCCGTCGTCGGACAACGCGTGGCAACCTGGAATGCGTTGGCAAACGATGTTGTGGCAGGGCGAACGATTGGGACTCAAATTCGAAAATCGCGGGACGATTGCCCAGCCGCGCGCGCGCCTTTCGATTTGGTCGAAAACAAAATTGGATCGCGCGTTTGTGGACGGATTCATCGCCGAAATCATTTATCGCTATAACCTCCACCTCGATCTGACCGATTTCAATCGGCGGTTTCACGCTGATCCACAACTGGGTCCCATCATTTGCCAGTGGCGCGGGATGCGCCCGTTTTCAGCAGGTTCGCTCTACGAGTACCTCATCATCGCGATCATGCTGCAAAATTGCACGGTGCGGCGCTCGGTGAAGATGATGCAGGCGTTGTACGAAAAGTACGGAACGCGGCTGGAATACGACGACCGATCGTTTTACTGTTGCTGGGCGCCGGAGGAAATACACCGCGCAACCGAACAAGAACTGCGCGCGCTCAAAGTCGGCTATCGCGCAAAATCGCTCAAGCGCGTGACGGCGGCGTTCGTCGGCAACGCGCTTGACGAGATCGAATTGCGGAACAAATCGCGCGCGGAACAACGCGACGCGCTGCTGGGATTGTACGGTATCGGTCCCGCGTCGGTTGGGTATATTCTATTCGACGTGTTCCATCACTACGAGATGGATCACATTTCGCCGTGGGAACAAAAAATCTACTCCAAACTTTTCTTTAACCGCGATCCCGAGAAACCGATTTCGACGGATCGCCTGATGCGGTTGTTCGCAAAACGCTTCAGCGGCTATCGCCTGTTGGCGGTGCATTACATCTGGGAAGACCTGTTCTGGAAACGTCAGTCCGCAAAAATTGACTGGCTGGAAAAACTGATTCGACTTTGATTTTGCCCTTATTCCTTTCCTGTGATAAGATGTTGACCATCAAATCACGGAGTTATCCTTTGCGCCGCGTTTCCTGGTTTACCGCGCTTTGCCTTTTCATCCTCGCTGCGTTTGCCCTGCGCGCCTTTCGTCTCGATGTTCAATCACTGTGGTACGACGAAGCGTTCAGCGCGTACCTCGCGCATTTCGATCTTGCCGCGATCACGGCGCGCACCGCCGCCGATATTCAGCCGCCGTTCTACTATTACCTCTTGCATTTCTGGATCGCGCTGGCAGGCGACAGCGAATTCGCGCTGCGCTTCCTTTCGCTCTTCTTCGGTGTGCTGACAGTTCCACTGCTGTACGTCACCGCGCGGCGATTGTTCACCCCCACCCTAACCCTCCCCCGCTCCGCAGGGGAGGGGATGATTGCCGCGCTGCTCGCGACGATCTCGCCGCTGTACATTTGGTACGTGCAAGAAGCGCGAATGTACACGCTGATCACGTTGCTGCTGTTGTTGTCGAGTTATGCACTGTTGAAATTGCAAGAGACTCTGGGGAACTCTGGGGAACTTGCAGGAACTGGGAGGAAATGGTGGGGCGTGTTTATTGTTGCGAATATCGCGGCGGTGTACACGCACTATTTTGCATTTGTCGTCATCGCGTTTCAATTGCTATACGCGCTTTTCGTCATTGTCACGCAACACGCAACACGCAACACGCAAGATGCATCACGCTTCACACTCGCCTTCACTGCGATCTTTGTCGCTTTCATACCGTGGTTGCCCTTCGTCCTCGCGCGCTTTGGGCAGGACGCGAGTTATTGGCGCGGCGCGCTCAAACTCGACGAAGCGCTGCGGCATATCCTGATCAATTTTTCCCTCGGCGAATCGGTGCTTGAAGATATCGCGCAGTATCTCGCGGCGGGCTGGCTAGGCGTTTTATTGATTGGCTTGCTCGCGTTAGCCATCCAGAATTCAAAATTCAAGATTCAAAATTCGAATCACCCAACCGCGTTCTTACTTCTTTATCTCGTCGTTCCACTCGCGCTTTTGCTTTTCCTGTTTTCCCGTAATCCGAAATTCAACGCGCGCTATTTGATGATCGCGTCGCCTGCGTTCTTTCTTCTACTTGCGGCTGGCCTTGCAAGTTTGATCGCGTTTTTTCGTCGCGGCAAAATTTTGACGCGCGCCATCATCGGTATTCTACTGTTCACTGTTCACTGTTTACTGTTCACTTCCGCGCTCTACGCCAACTACAACATTTATTTCGATCCCGCGTTCACCAAAGCGAGTTTCCGCGACGTCGCGCGCTACATCGAAAAACAGATCGCGCCGAACGAAGCGATCATCTTGACGAGCGGACATCTGTTCCCCGCGTTCAACTATTATTATCGCGGCGACGCGCCGACGATTCGTCTGCCCGATGAACCGACGCTCAACGCCGAGCGCGTGCTGGGTTACGATACCGCGCGCGTGTTGAACGAAACGCTCGCGGGCAAGCGCGGCGCGTGGGTCGTGCTGTGGCAAGACGAAGTCGTCGATCCGAATGGTTTTGTGCCGATGCTGTTGTCGTCGCGCGGCGCGGAGCAGAAATTGGAGCCGACGAATTTTTATCAAGTGCGATTGCGACATTGGACGCTTGAACCGAACGCGCGCTTTGCGACCGAACCGGATCCGCGGAACAAGCGCGCCGCGAATTTCAAGAATCAAGTCCAGTTGCTCGGTTTTGATTTGCCCGCGCCAACGCCCGCCGATGTGGGCGCGTCGTTCAATTTGGATTGGCGCGCGCGCGACGCGTTCGACGACGATTACTACGTCGCGCTGCGCGTCGTGGATGCGGCAGGCAACTTGTGGGGCAAGCAGGATCGCCGTCCGGCGGGCTACAATTATCCGACGACGCGCTGGAAGAAAGACGAAAATATTTTCGGCGCGTACACGGTGCCGCTGCTCGCGGGCGCGCCCGCAGGCGATTATTTTGCCGAAATCACTTTTTATTCTAAAGCCAACGAAAGCGGACTCGACGTTCTCGCGCCGAACGGCGCGCCGCTTGGCAAGTCGGTGAAAGTCGGACCGATTCCGGTTTTGCCCGCGACCAAGCCCGCCACATTCGCGGCGTTGAACATTCAAAACACGATCAGCCAGCCACTGCCGCCGTTCACTTTGCTCGGCTATCAACTCGGACGCGACAAAGCGAGCGCGGGCGAAACGATTCCGCTCACGTTGTTCTGGCGCGCGGACGACAAGCCGACGCGCGATTACACATTTCGCGTCCAATTCGGCGACGCGCTGAGCGACGCGTTTCCAATCTCCAACTTCCAATTTCCAACTTCCAGATGGCGCGCGGGCGAAATCGTACGCGGGCAGTACGCCGTCGCGATTCCCGCGAATGTGAAAGACGGTGCGGTGAAATTGCGCGTCGTGTTGAGCGACAACCAGTCGGTCGAACTTGCGCCGTTCGCCATCGAAAAAACGGATCGTGTCTTCGTCAAACCGAACGCGCAGTTCGCGCAATCCGCGAATTTCAACAACTATCTCGCGCTCGTCGGTTACGATGTGCCAACGCCGAGTCTGAAACCATCCGAAATTTTGAAACTCGTTTTGCACTGGCAAGCGCGCGCCAAGATCGACAAACCGTACACGATCTTTGTGCATCTGCTCGACAAGGACGGCAAGGTCGCCGCGCAGCAAGACGCGCAGCCGTTGCGCGGCGCGCGTCCGACGACAACCTGGGTCGCGAACGAGTACCTCGCCGACGCGTACGAACTCGCGCTCAAGCCCGATCTCGCGCCAGGCGTGTACCAAATCGAAATCGGGTGGTACGACGCGAAGGATCCATCGTTCGCGCGCTTGCAAGTGCTGGATGACGGCGGCGCGCCGATCGGCGATCATGTGATTTTGCAAACAAAGATCGAAGTCAAATAGTCGGATAGTCGCGTGGTCGGATAGTCAACCGATCACGCGACCAGATGACTATCTGACTCAGTGACTCTGAGACTATGCGACCAAGCATTACTGTTTTCTTCCCATGTTACAACGACGCGGGCACGATTGCCGCGATGGTGATTCGCGCGCTGCAAACGCTGCGCGAGATAACCGACGACTACGAAGTGATCGTCGTCAACGATGCGAGTCCCGACGACGCACTGCAAATTCTGAACGAGTTGGCATGCGTTTTGCCGCCGACATTTCGGATCGTCAATCACGAAAAAAATCGCGGGTACGGCGGCGTACTCCGCTCCGGCATCGCCGCGGCGACGAAAGAGTGGGTGTTCTACACCGACGGCGACGCGCAGTACGATGTGCGCGAATTGAAATTGCTCGTCGAAAAAATTTCGGACGACGTGGACTTTATCAACGGCTGGAAGATCAAGCGGCGCGATCCGTGGTATCGAATCGTCATTGGCATCCTGTACCAGTATTTCATCAAATTGATTTTCGGTTTGAAGATCAGGGACGTGGATTGCGATTTTCGGTTGATGCGCCGCGAGATTTTCGATGTCGTGCAGTTGGAGTCATCCACGGGAACGATTACATTTGAGTTGGTGAAGAAAGCGCAGGACGCGGGCTATCGCTTTGTCGAGGTCCCCGTGCATCATTACTTTCGGATGTACGGCACGTCGCAATTTTTCAACGTATCGCGCGTCGGCGCGACCTTGATTCGCGTTTTCAAATGGTGGTGGCGGCTCGTCGTCAAGCAGGAAGCGGTCAAAGCGTACCGCGCCAAGCGCGACGCGCAACTCGCGGCAAGGCGCGCCAAGTAGCGATGCAATTCGCGGTCAACTATTCGCGCGACGCGGCGGAATTATTGCGCGCGGGCAAAATTTGCGTCGACCGTTTCAAGTGTCCCGCGTGGCAAGATTTGGTGACGACGGTCCAGCGCGCGCATCCCGTCTACGTCCATTTTCCGCTCTTGGTCGGTTCCGGCATCGGCGACGCGATTGACGCGGAGACGCACGCGCCCGCCGATTGGCGCAAAGTCGAAACGCTGCTCGCGCAAACCGATACACCGTTCGTCAATCTGCACGTCGCGCCGACGACGAAAGATTATCCGAACGTACCGTCGCGGACAACCGATCCCGCGCAGATCGAAATGATCATCGAAAACCTGCTGCGCGATGTGCGCGCGGTGACGCGGCGTTTCGGCGCGGATCGCGTGATCGTCGAAAATATCGCGTCGGACGGCGGCGCGACGATGCTGCCCGCGCTGCTGCCGCACAACATCGCGCGCATCGTCGCCGAAACGGGCTGCGGTTTCTTGCTCGATCTCGCGCACGTTCGGATCGCCGCAAAATATCTTGGCATGGACGAGCGCGAGTACGTCCGCGCGCTGCCCGTCGAGAAAATCCGCGAAGTTCACATCACGGGTGTGCAGCGTCTCGCGGGGCATTTTCTCAAATTGCTGCATCTCACAGGCGTACAGCGCATGGCGGGGCGCGTTGCCGAATTGTTACATCGCGCCAAAGTAGAGTATAATTTCTTCGAGTCGCTCATCGGTCACGAGATCGATCATCTGCCGATGACCGAACCCGATTGGTCGTTTGCCGAATGGGCGCTCGCGCAAATCCACGCGGGCGCGTGGCGCGAACCCTGGATCGTGTCGTTCGAGTACGGCGGCGTCGGCGCGCTGTGGGAGGCGATCACGGAGCGCGCGGTGGTGGAGAGGGATGTGCCGCGATTGGGTGAGATGCTAAATCGGCAAATGCGACAAACTACAAATTGACTTTTGCTTTTCGTCGTCAAATGCGATATACTAACCCCAAGAGAATGTGGGAGGCAGCAATGGACGCGACGATTCAAATTCAGCAGAGCGGCACATTGACTTTGCCCGCTGAAATACAATCCAAGTACGGCATCAAACAAGGCGATACGTTTCGACTGGTTGACCTCGACGGCATTTTGGTTTTGACGCCAATAGCCCCAATGTTACCCGAACTTGCGCGCGAGATCGAACGCGCGCGTCTCGAAGCGGGTTTGACCGTCGAAGAAATGCTCAAAGGATTGCGGGAGCAACGTGAACGCTACAACCAAGAAAAGTACTCCCGCTAGCGCAAGTCAGAAACTCAAGGTGTTTGTAGATGCCGATGTGATCTTTGCCGGATCGGCTGCTCCGTCCGAACATGGCGCGAGTCACGTCGTGTTGCAGATGGGCGAAATCACGTTGCTTGATTGCATCACCTCACAGCAGGCGATTGTCGAAGTCGAGCGCAATCTTGCGGACAAGTTGCCTGCCAAACTCCCCGCCTTTCGTCAAATTGTCAGCCGTTGTCTTCGCGTTGTGCCAGACCCAGAACCCGCCGACATCGCCCACTGTGAAAGTCAGGCAGATTCCAAAGATGCGCCAATTCTCGCGGCGGCTTTGCGCGAAGGTTGCGCGTACCTGCTAACTTTCAACACGCGCGATTTTTATCCCCCCAGCGAAGAAATCGTCGTGCTGAAACCTGGCGATTTCGTTGTGGTGGTTCGACAACAACTGGGCGCGTTGGCGGCAGAAGAGGAGAGTTGACGATGCCGCTGTTTGTAAAGTCCAAGAAGATCGAGAGCAGTTTTGCCCCTGACGCCGATGTGGTTTTGTACCACGGCGACGTAAAGGATTTTCTCGCTACGATCCCGAATGACACAGTCAGTCTTGTCATCACCTCGCCACCGTACAATCTGGGCAAAGAGTACGAAGACCGCGTTTCAATCGGAAAATATTTGGAAACGCAATCAGGAATCATTGCCCAACTCTATCGCGTCTTGCGCGAAGATGGAAGTATTTGCTGGCAAGTGGGCAACTTTGTTGAAGATGGACAAGTCCTCCCACTCGACATCTACTACTACCCCATTTTCAAAAAACTTGGTCTGTTCTTGCGGAACAGAATCATCTGGCACTTTGAACATGGCTTGCACGCGTCAAAACGATTTTCGGGACGCTACGAAACTATTTTGTGGTTCACCAAGAGCGATGATTACGTTTTCAATCTCGATCCAGTGCGCGTACCATCTAAATATCCGGGCAAACGACATTTCAAAGGACCGAACAAAGGTAAACCGTCGGGCAATCCGCTCGGCAAAAATCCATCCGATCTTTGGAAAATCGTCGCACAAGATTGGAATGCGGAAATCTGGGAGATTCCAAACGTCAAGGCGAATCATCCCGAAAAGACAATTCATCCGTGCCAATTTCCAATCGAACTCGTCGAGCGGTGCATTCTTGCGTTGACGAATGAAGACGATTGGGTTTTCGATCCATACGCGGGCGTTGGTTCAACATTGATTGCCGCGACGAAACACAATCGCCGCGCGATGGGCTGCGAGAAGGAATCTGAATACGTTGCGATTGCGCGTCAACGTCTAGCCGCGTTCTTCAACGGTGAACTTGCAATTCGACCGCTGGGCAAGCCAGTGTTCGTACCGACGGGCAAGGAAAAAGTCTCGCAGATTCCAGACGAGTGGAAGCGTAACGCGACGAAAAGAGCGCGGTGGCACACAAGCACAAATTGAGGGAAGATAGCAAGCCAGATCACAACAACGTTGGTGTGGTTGAGATGGGGATCGGAGTGCTGTAGGGCTAACTTGGTTTCGCTGGCAAGCAGGAAGGCATGTTGCCACCACTACGGAAACATACAGTGGTAGACACGGGGAGGATCAATGGGCACAGATTGGGTAGGATTCTTTTTACCTGCGACACTTGCTCTAATCCACGGGGAAGGATTACATCCCGATATCTTCAATCCGCCTTGGGCATTATTCCCCTTGATCCCATTTGCTTTGTTGCCAATTGAGATTGGGAAACCGTTGCTGATCGGATTGGAGATTTTGTCTTTCGCTTTTGTCGCGTGGAAATTTGGTGCCAAACCTTTAGCATTGGCAGCATTCCTCCTAAATCCGATGACTTTTAACGCGTTGATGTGTGGCAACATCGAGTGGTTAGTTGTTTTGGGATTGGCATTACCCCCCCATTGGACTGTTCTTGTTAGTTCTTAAACCACAGATGACATTTGTAGTGATCCTTGTGTGGACGTTGAATGCTTGGCAATCAGATAAAATGCGTGGAGTGCTTGTATTGTTGATGCCAACTTTTACTGCAACACTTTTCTCGTTTGTGATTTTCGGTTTTTGGGTGGAACGACTGTTGCGCTATTCACAGACAATTCCGCAAGTACTGAATCTGAGTTTCTTTCCATACTCAGTGCCGATTGGAGTTGGGCTGACGGTGGCGGCTTTGAGACTACGACATATCGGTTTCGCACTCCCAGCTTCACCCGTGCTTGCACCAATGATTACCCCTCAATCTTGGGTCATTGCTTTTCTGACGACAGTTCGTTCGGCGCCAGAAACTATTGCGGTGACCTTGGCTATGTGGTGGATTGTGATAATGACAAGAATGTGATTTGATATGAACCAAGACATTTATTCTCTGCATACCAACGCCGACTGCCTCATCACCGGCGGTCTCGGCTTTGTCGGCTCGAATCTCGCGCGACGGCTCGTCGAACTCGGCGCGCGCGTCACGCTCGTGGACTCGCTCATTCCCGAGTACGGCGGCAACTTGTTCAATATCGCCGGCATCGAGGACAAAGTGCGCGTCAACATCGCCGATGTGCGCGACGAGTACTCGATGGACTATCTCGTGCGCGGACGCGACTATCTCTTCAATCTCGCGGGGCAAACGTCGCATCTGGATTCGATGCAAAACCCGTACCGCGATCTTGAAATCAATTGCCGCGCGCAACTCGCGATCCTCGAAGCGTGCCGCCAGCACAACCCGCGCGTCAAAATCGTCTTCACCAGCACGCGCCAAATCTACGGCAAGCCCGACTATTTGCCGGTGGACGAACGTCACCTCGTGCATCCCACCGACGTGAACGGCATCAACAAAATGGCGGGCGAGTGGTATCACATCATTTACAATAATGTCTACGGCATTCGCGCGGTGTCACTCCGCATGACGAACACGTACGGGCCGCACATGCGCGTCAAAGACGCGCGCCAAACTTTTCTCGGCGATTGGGTTCGTCGCCTAGTAGACGGCGTGCCGATTGAAGTGTGGGGCGACGGCTTGCAGATTCGCGACTTTAATTTCGTGGACGATGCCGTCGACGCGATTTTGCTGTCCGCGACGATGGACGACGCGAACGGGCAAATCTTCAATCTCGGCAGCGATGAGCGGATCAATTTGCGCGATCTCGCCGCGCTGTGCGTCGAGGTGAACGGCGGCGGCAGTTACCAGATCATTCCGTATCCGCACGACCGCAAACCGATTGAAATCGGCGACTATTACACCGACTATCGCAAGATTCGCGGCGCGCTTGGTTGGTCGCCGCGCGTGAATTTGCGCGAAGGGTTGGCGCAAACACTGGAATTTTATCGCGCGAATAAAGACAAATATTGGTGATTTTGTAGGGGCGCAATTCAATTGCGCCCCAACGAGGTAGAATGATTCCCTTCTTCGATCTCACTAAACAGTACGCAACAATCAAATCCGAAATCGACGACGCGACCGCGCACGTACTGAAAAGCGGCTGGTTCATTCTCGGACCCGAAGTGCGCGCGTTCGAAAAAGAATTCGCTGAATATCACGGCGTTCAACACGCGCTCGGCGTCGGATCCGGCACCGAAGCGATTCACATCGCGCTCCTCGCGCTCGGCGTTGGCGCGGGCGACGAAGTGATTACCGTGCCGAACACCGCGGTCGCCACCGTCGCGGCAATCGAACTGACCGGCGCGCGCGCGGTGTTGTGCGACGTGCGCGCTGATTCGATGCTGCTGGATGTCGCGCAACTCGAACGCGCGATTACGCCGCGCACGAAAGCGATCATTCCCGTCCATCTATTTGGGCAAAGTTGCGATCTCGACCCGATCTTGCGGATCGCGCGCGCGCGCAAAATTCTCGTGCTCGAAGATTGCGCGCAGGCGCACGGCGCGACCTATCGCGGCAAGCGCGTCGGCAGTTACGGCGACATCGCCGCGTTCAGTTTCTATCCGACGAAAAATCTCGGCGCGTACGGCGACGGCGGCGCGATCATCACGAACGACGCCGCGCTCGCCGAACGCGTGAACTTGCTGCGGCAGTACGGCTGGCGCGAACGGTATGCCAGCGACATCAAGGGCATGAACTCGCGCCTCGACGAACTCCAAGCCGCGATTTTGCGCGTCAAACTGCGTCACCTCGACGCGTGGAATGCGGCGCGGCGCGGGCACGCGGCGCTGTACACCGAATTACTGCGCGCCGTCACGCCGCCGCGCGAACTGGCGTACGGGCAATCGGTTTATCATCTGTACGTCATCCAATCGTCCAATCGCCAATCTCTAATCTCCCATTTGAAATCGCGCGGCATCGGCACGGCGATTCATTATCCGCAAATGATCCATCGCCAAGCGGCGTACACGAATCTCGGTTACGGCGCGGGCAGTCTGCCTGTGGCGGAAAAACTCGAACGCGAAATTTTGTCGCTGCCGCTGTACCCCGAACTAGCGTTGGACGATGTGCGCGCAGTCGCGCAAGCGGTCAATGAATTTGTCTGATACCGCACGGAACACGCAGCACGCAACACGTGTTTCGTGTTCCGTATTCCGTCATGGAGGATACCTTGTCCCGAGAAACCATCACCGCGCTTTTGTGGCTCATTCCCGCGATCTTGCTCAGCACCACAGGCGAACTGTTTTTGAAACGCGGGATGAACGAAATCGGCTCACTCGATTTTGCGTCGGTCGAAACAATCGTCCCGACGTTCATCCGCATGATCCAGAATTACAATTTGTGGCTCGGCTTTGCGGGTTTTATGGGCGGCTCGATCTTTTGGCTATCGGTCATTTCGCGCGTGCCGCTCTCGCTCGCGTACCCGATGCTCGGTCTCGGCTACGTCATCATCGCGATCGAATCGTGGCTCATTCTCGGCGAGGGATTTCATCCGCTGCGCGTCGTCGGTTCAGTCGTCGTCGGGATCGGCGTCGCGCTCGTCGGCTTGAGCGGCGCGGAAAAATAGGACGCGGTTGAACGCGGACAACTGTGCTTCCAAATTCTAGTCGTGCTATGCGGCATTACGTTTCACGTATCACGTTTCACGTCACGCATCACCTGTCCCTTGTCACTTACGCGACGCTTTTCGTCGCGTTCTTTTTGCGCGTCTACCGCCTTGCCGATAAAAATGTTTGGTGGGACGAGGGCTGGAGTATTTGGCTGTCGCGGCAAGACCTGATCGCGATCGCGCTGCGAACTGCATCCGACGAACATCCGCCGCTGCATTACTGGATGCTGCACTTTTGGAATTTCGTCGCGGGGACCGACGCGTTCGCGGGGCGATTCATTTCCGTCGCGTTCGGCGTGCTGACGATTGCGCTGATCTATCGGATCGGCAAACGCGTCGGCGGCGCGTGGGTTGGCGTCCTCGCGGCGTTCTTTCTCGCGCTGGCGCGCTTTCACATCTGGTGGTCGCAGGACATCAAGAACTACACGCCTTCGATTTTTTTTGCGTTCGCGGCGGTGTGGTTCGGACTCCAGATTTTAGATTTCAGATTTCAGATTTCAGATTTGTCTGCCCGCCATTCGCCATTCGCCATTCGCTATTCGCTATTTGCCTATGCGCTCTGCGCCGCGCTCGCACTCTGGACGCATTATCTCGCCGCGCTGGTTCTGCTCGCGCTCAACATTTACGCGCTCGCAATTTTCGTAACAGACAAATCGAAAATCCTAAATTGGTTCATCGCAAATCTTCTGGGCGCGCTCCTCTTTCTGCCCTGGCTCGCGCTCTATCTCCAAAACGCCGCCGCGTGGACTGCCGCGCCCGCGTTCGATTTTGCGCTCTTTCTCAAACTCGTCGCGACTGTTTTGCCGCTCGGCGTCACGACGAACATTGACGATTACGCCGCGCTGACGGTGGCGTTCACCGTGTTAGTTGTGCTGGGATGTGGTTGGCTTGTAATCAAGTCGCCAGTCGGATCACGCATCACGCATCACGCATTACTTTTCATACTCATCGTTTTATTGCCGCCCGTTTTGATCTATCTTCTTTCCTTGACACCTGTCTCTTTCTTCGCGCCGAAAATCCAAGCGCGCTATTTGCTGATTTTGCTGCCCGCGTACGTCATGCTTCTCGCGCTCGGCATTGCTTTTCTTTCGCGGCTTTCGCGCGCTTTCGCGGTTTTCGCGATCCTATTTGTCCTTACCGCCAACGCGCTCGTGCTGAACGACTATTACGCCGACCGCCGCCTGCGCGACGATTACGCGACGCTCGCTAACACGATCAATGCGTTCGCGCGGCAAGACGACTTGGTTTTGCTCGACACGGATCAGGAATGGCCCACGTTTTTGTACTATCTGCGCGCGCCGCGCGCTTGGCTCGGCGCGCCGAACGGCAAAGCGATGGACGCAGCAAGCGCGGACGCGCTGACGCGGCGCGCGCTCACGCGCCACAACGCGATCTGGCTCGTCGCGATTCCCGACGCGCTCGCGACCGACCCGCAGAAATTGTTAGAGACGCGCGTCGCGCGCGATCTATCGCAGCAGTACGAGCGCGTCGTCAGTGACAAACGATTGACGCTGTACGCGCCCGCGCCGCGCGATTTCGTCAACGTCGCGCGCGAAAATTTCGCGCCGCAAATCGTGCGCGCGGAAAAAATCGGCGATACGCTTCAACTGCTTGGTTTCGATTTGCCGACGCGCGAATTGAACGCGGGCGATACGCTGCGCCTCGTCACGTACTGGCGCGCGACATATCCCGCGATGGTCTCGGTGCGCGTCGGCGGTCTTATCACGACGACACTGCAAATGCCTCGCGGCGATCTGTTGCGCTACGAAAATGATTTCGCGATTCCACCCACTGCGTCGGGCGAATTTCCGATTCAGGTCGATCAACTCGAACTCGCGCGGGTGCGCGTCGCGCCACGCGCAGATCGCGGCCGCGTCGGCGAAATCGCGCAGCGCGTCGACTATCGGCTGGGCGACGCGATTCATCTGATCGGCTATGACTTGCCGCAGACGAAATTTCGCGCAGGCGAAAGCATGCCGCTCACATTGTACTGGCGCGCGGACCGGCAAATCGAGACAAGTTACACCGTGTTCGCGCAAATCGTCGGCGAACAATTCAATCCCAAGAAAAACAATCCGCTGTGGGGACAAGTGGATCGCGCGCCGCAACCGCCGACGCGCGCGTGGTTGATCGGCGAAACTATTCCTGACGCGTATCGCATTTCGATTGACGCGGACGCGCCTGCGGGCAAATACAAAATCATCGTCGGAATGTACGACGCGGCAACCGGCGCGCGCCTCGCGGTAGACCACGGTGGCGACAGCATCGTCGTCGCGGAAATCGAAATTTATCCCTGATCGACTAATTGACCAATTGACTAATCGACTAATTGCCTTATACTTGGCTTGGAGGTTCGACCTTGTTCAAACGCGTTTTGCTCATCCTTCTGCTCGCGCTGACCGCGTGTTCATCCGGCGCGCTGCTCGATCAGGTTTCGCTCAACCCCGACGCGATTTCGCCGTTCGCCGGCAGTCCGACCATCGCGACGACGATTCGGTACACGCTCGCGCACGACGCGACCGTTTCGATTTATTTGATCGACGCGCAAGGCAAGCGGCACGATTTTCGCGCCGACCAGCCGCGCGCGGCAGGATCGTACGATTCGCTTTTCGGCGGCGCGGTGAATAATCGCGTGTTGCCGGATGGCAAGTACACCGTCGTCGTCGAAGCGAAAGACGCGGCGGGACAAATTGCGCAAGCAGAAAAAACGCTGACGATCACGCAAGCCGATTCCACGCCGCCCGAGTTTTTGAGTTTCACCGTTTATCCGGATCGTTTCACGCCGAACCAGGACGGTATTGACGACCGCGTGACAATTCGTTATTATTTGACCAAGCCCGCGCAAGTCGACGTTTATTTGACCGATGGCAAAAAGCGGTACGAAGTCGCGGAAAAGCGCACGACGATTTGCGTCAAGGACGACAAGTTCTGCGTCGGCGCGCACGAGTACGATTACGACGGCGGCATCGATTTGCTTGCGACGCCGCCGCCTGATGGCACGTACGATGTGATCGCGGAAGCGGTGGACGCGATTGGCAATCGGACGCGCGTCACAAAAAAATTGACGATTGCCGACGGCGGCATTCCGCGCGCGACGATCACCAACTCCGGTGTGGATTGGGCGCCGCTCACCGTGCCGACGCTGAAACTCGATCAGGGTCCGATTCTCGTCGCGCTCGGCGGGACGCTCACGTTCACGGTGACGGTGCAAAACATTGGACCGGTGCCGGTTCGCACGAAGGGTCCCGAACCCGGCACGATTTTCACGACGAGCGAAAATTTCAACACGAAGAAAGAATACGAAGAGCCGGGCGTGTGGCGCGTCGGCTTGGATTATCAGGGCAACAGCGTCGGACGACCGTACCCGTTTCGCTGGCAGTTAGGCGCGACCAAGGATTTGAAACGCGTCGTGGTTGACGGCAAGGAATATTTTTACTTGATGCCTGGTCAGCGCGTCACGGTCAGCGGCACCGTTCGCATCATCGACAAGCCGCCGCGCATCAACACCGAGTTCTGGGTCGGCTTGATTCAAGAAGATGTCCGCATCGTCGAAGATCACGTCGAGCCGCGGATCGTGACTATCGAATATTAATGACAAATGACCAATGACAAGCGCAATTTGTCATTTTCACGGAAAGGAGTGTCATGGGCGAATCGAAATCGTTTTTCTCCGCGTTGTTAGATTTCTTTGCGCGCCTCTTTCAATCTCCCACCGCGCCGCCAGTGACAGAACCTCCGCCATCGGATAACGGCGCGCTCACGCCACTCCAACCGCGCGTGTTGATGATCGTGTACAATCCGGTCGTGGACGGCGCGTCGGGCAAAAAATTGATCCAAGCGATGCGCTGGAGCGATCCGGATCAACTCGCGGCGGATTACATCGCCGATGTGCATGAGTGTAGCGACGGGCTGATCAATTACCAAATCGTGCAGCGGATCGAAGTGGACGCGCTGCCCGTGAAGCGAGACGGCTTTCGGTACACGCCGCAGGAATACGTCGCCGTTGTCCAAACGCATCGCGGCGCGCACGATCCCGACGCGGTCGATTACGGCGCGATCCTCGCGCAATTCAGCATCCTTCAGCGTGTCGCGGCAAATGACTTTGACGAAGTGTGGCTGTTCGGCGGGCCCTATTTCGGTTTCTGGGAAGCGGCGATGGGCGGCGCGGGCGCATTCTTCTCCAATGGCGGACCGATTCCGAATACCGCGCAGTGCCCGCGCAAATTTGTCGTGATGGGATTCAACTACGAGCGCGGTGTGGGCGAAATGTTGGAAGACCTGGGACATCGCGCCGAAGCGATTCTCGCGCGCGTCTTCGGATCGGAGAATTTCTTGCAGTGGGCGTACACGCGCGACCGTTCGCCCGCGACGGTGACGGGAACGAATCTCAATTTGCTCGAACGCTTTTTGTCCTTCGATCAGATCGCGCCGGGCAAGGCGAACATTGGCACCGTGCATTACGCGCCGAACAGTCCAGCCGATTACGAATGGGGCATTGCCACGCCCATTCCATCGTGCGCGGATGATTGGCGGCAATTTCCAAACTTGCCCGACCCGCCCAACTATCGCGCGATGGACACGCGCGATTGGGGCGGCGGCGACATTCGCGCGCATCACAAGTGGTGGCTCGCGCACTTGCCCAAGGTTGCCGGGACGACGAATGGCATCGCGCATAATTGGTGGAAATACACAATTGATGTCAACGATCCTATTTTTCAAAATCGACTTTGAGCCAGGCGGCAACGACTTCGCAAAGTCGCCCTGCGGCGACTAACCAGCCGACGAAGGTCGGCTTCGTGCTTCTGTTGCTGCGACTTCGAGTCGCCCGATCCGAGATGCCGTTGACGCATGTTCTGACTCGATCTATAATCAATTGACAATCGCTTCCGGACCCTGAAGGGCAAAACAGGCGCCGCTCAAAGCGCAATCCCACATAATCGACCAAACCCAGATACCTTCGCTTCCGAAAGGCGTGCGAGGGTATCTTTTTTTGCAGAGCGACGATCGATCGTCGCTGGAGAGGAGAGCCCCATGTTCAATCGAATCCTCCTGCCGTTGGATCACTCGGCGCTGGCTGAGTGTGTCTTGCCCCACAGTATCGCCATGGCGCGCGCGTTTGAATCCCAGGTCACGCTCTTGCACGTGATGGAAACCGTCCACGGCGCGCACTGGCGCCGCGCGATGGACCCGCTCAATTGGCAAATCCGAAAAACCGAAATGACCACGTACCTGCACGACCTGGGTTGCCACTTGCAACAATCCGGCGTGCGCGCCGAAACGCAAATTCTGGAAGGATGGGGCGCCGATCAGGTCATCGAATTCAGCCGCGCCAACCGGATCCCCCTCATCCTGCTCAGCAGTCACGGGCAGAGCGGTTTGAGCGGCTGGAATGTCAGCAGCGTCGTGCAGAAAATCGTCCTGCGCGCCTGCACGTCGATCATGATCGTGCGCGCGTATCAACCGGCGACGCCGATTGTAACCGACTTGCGGTACCGGCGCATCCTCGTGCCGATGGATGGATCGCAACGCGCCGAATGTATTCTCCCTGTCGCGATGACGCTGGCGCGCGCGTACGACGCGCCGATCGTTTTGGTCCACGTCGTCCGACGACCGGAAATGCCGCGCCGGACGCCGCCGACGCGCGAAGATGTCGAATTGGCTGAACGATTGGTCGCGCGCAATCGGACGGAGGCAGAGCAGTACATGGACGATCTGCGCGCGCGGCTCGGCGAAAAAATCGAAACGCGCGTCATCATCAGCGATCACGTCGCGACCACTTTGCACGAATTGGTCGAGCAAGAACAATTCGATCTCGTGTTGCTCAGCGCGCATGGTTGTTCGGGACAGATGCGCTGGCCCCACGGCAGCGTGGTCAGCAGTTTCATTTCGTACGGAACGACTCCGCTTTTCATCATGCAAGATGTTTTGCCGGAGCGACCCGCGCCGACGCCCGCCGAAGTCGCGGCGCGGGAACACGGAAGATCATAGCGCATGGCGAATCCATCGGTCGATCTCAAGTTAGCGGAATATCTGCAAGCGCAGCAGTCGCTGTTCCGATCCGCCACACAGCAATTTAGAGAAAAATCCAGCCAAGCATCGCTCTCGAACGCCGCCGAGTGGATGGCGGATAATTTTTCTTTGGTGCAACAAACGTGCCGTCAAACCCGCGAAGATATGCCGCTCGGTTTCTATCGCCAGTTGCCGAAGATTGCGACGGGCGATCTCACGGGCTATCCGCGCATCTATGCCGTCGCGCAAGAATTGGTGGTCACGAGTCAAGCGCACCTCGACCTGAGCCGCGTCAACCGCTTTGTCCATCTGTATCAAGACCTCACGCCGTTGACGACGGGCGAACTGTGGGCGCTGCCGGTGATGCTGCGGCTCGCGCTCGTCGAGTTTTTGGCGCGCGCGCTCAGCCGCCTCACCGGTCTGCCGCGTCCGCGCGCGCTTGCCGCGCTGCCGATGGCTCACGCGATCGGCGACGATGTGATGGTCGCCAACTGCATCATCAGTTTGCGGTTGCTCGCGCTCCAGGACTGGCAAAACTTTTTTGAAAGCGTCAGCCGCGTCGAGCAAATTTTACGCGGCGATCCGGCGAACGTCTACGCCAAAATGGATCGCGAAACGCGCGACCGCTATCGCAAGGTGATCGAGGAACTCGCGCGTGCGACCGGCCAGGACGAGCAGCGCGTCGCGCGCGACGCGATTGACCTGGCGCGGGCGTACGCGTCGTCCACGACGCCGCGCGCCGCGCATGTCGGCTATTTCTTGATCGACGCGGGACGCGCGCAACTCGAAGCGCGTGTGGACTATCGCGTGCCGCGGCGCGCGCGGGTGGGACATTGGGTCTTGAATCACTCGACGTTCGTGTACCTGGGCAGCATCTGGCTCCTGGCGGCGGTCATTTTGTTCGGCGGAATAAATTATGCCCAAAGTGTCGGCGGCGATTTTTGGCAGTTGCTCCGCGTGATTTTGCTGCTGCTCATTCCGTCGCTCGCCGTTTCCTCCAGTTTGATCAATTGGCTCATCTCACAGACTCTTTCTCCGCGCGTTTTGCCCAAGATGGATTTCAGCGACGGCATTTCGGCGGATTGCAAGACCTTGGTTGTCGTTCCTTCGCTCTTGTCCAGCGCCGCCGAAGTGCAATCCTTACTCCAACAATTGGAACTCCACTATTTGCGAAATCAGGATCCGCATTTGTATTTTGCGCTGCTCACCGATTTGCCGGACGCGCTCCAACCGGCAAGGTCGGTCGATCGTCCGTTGGTCGAGCAAGCCGCCGCGGGAATCCGCGCGCTCAACGCGAGATACCATCGCGCCACGACCGATCCATTTTATCTGTTCCATCGCGATCCCAAATGGAATCCGCGCGAGGAATGTTGGATGGGCTGGGAACGCAAGCGCGGCAAATTGCACCAGTTGAATCTCTTGCTGCGCAGCGGCGGCGATCCCGCGTTCAGCGTGCAGACCGGCGATCTGACGGTCCTCCCGGCGATCAAATACGTCATCACGTTGGACGGCGATACGCTCATGCCGCGCGGCGCGGCGGCGCGACTCGTCGCTACATTCGCGCATCCGCTGAATCGCGCCGAGTTCGATCCGCGCAGCGGCAACGTGATTGCCGGATACACCATTCTGCAACCTGGGATCGAAGTCATGCTCGCCAGCGCCAATCGCTCGCGGTTCACGCGCATTTTCGCCGGAGATGTTGGCTTGGATCTGTACACGCACGCGGTCTCCAACACGTATCAGGATTTGTTCGGCGAAGGCATTTACGTCGGCAAAGGCATTTACGATATCGACGCGTTCGAGCGCAGTCTGGCGGGGCGGATGCCGGAGAACGCGCTGCTCAGTCACGATCTGATCGAAGGCATTCACGGGCGCGTCGGCTTGGTGAGCGACGTCGTATTGTTCGAAGATTATCCGCCCGGCTATTTTGTCTACGTGCGCCGCTCGCGGCGATGGATTCGCGGCGACTGGCAGTTGTTGCCCTGGCTGATGCCACACGTTCCCGATGTGAAAGGCAAACCGATTCCGAACGCGCTTTCGATCATCGCGCGCTGGAAAATTTTGGACAATCTGTTGCGGAGTCTATTTTCGCCGGCGTTGTTATTCTTGTTGATTGCCGGTTGGTTGTGGCTGCCCGGCTCGCCGTTGGCGTGGACCTTGGTGGGATTGCTGATCCCAGCCGTGCCGGTGCTCACGGGCTTGATCGGATTGACGCAGCGCGCGCCAGCCACACCGTGGCGTCATCTCTTTCAATCGATGCTCTCCGGCACGGCGCGCTGGATTTTGGCGCTCGCGTTCCTCCCCTATGAAACGATGGTGACCCTGGGTGGAATTCTGATTACGCTCGTCCGTTTGTTCGTCACGCGCAAACATCTGTTGCAGTGGACGAGTTACGCGGACACGGTGCGCGTCTTTGCCGGTGAGATCACGGGGCGGCAGATTTTTATCGCGCTTGGGCTGACCATCGCGCTCGTCGGATCGATTGCTATGCTCGATCCGGATATGCTGTTCCATCTTCCGACGATGCTTCTTGTGCTGCCGCTTTTGATCGCGTGGATGCTTTCGCCGGAGCTCGCGTACTGGATCAGCCAGCCATATCATCACGCGCCGGTGACGCTCTCCGCGGGCGAACGCGCGCGCTTGCGCCGTTTGGCGCGGCGCACTTGGTTCTTCTTCGAGCAGTTCGTCGGACCCGAAGATCACTGGCTGCCGCCGGATCATTTTCAGCAAGCGCCGCGCGGCGTCGTGGCGCACAGCACATCGCCCACGAACCTGGGTTTGCTCCTCCTTTCGACCTTGTCGGCGCACGATTTGGGTTACATCGGCTTGCTCGATCTTTCTGCGCGTTTGCGCGCGACATTGGAAACGATGGCGCGCCTTGAAAAATATCAAGGGCATTTTCTAAATTGGTACGATACGCGTACGCTCGAACCGCTGCTGCCGCGCTACGTTTCGACGGTGGACAGCGGCAACTTGATCGCCTGCCTCCAAACGCTCAGTCAGGGTTGCCAAGATTTGGCGCGCGCGCCGATCCCGCGTTGGCAGCGATGGGTGGGTTTGCTCGATACAATCGGTTTGCTGGACGACCTGACGCACGATCTGCAAACGGAGACTGACGCGCGTCTGCAATCGCACCTGGGGCAAGTGCGCCGGCAAATTCAGGCGGCGCAAAACGATCCCGCCGCCTGGGTGCCTTTGCTTAACCAACTGATCGAAAAGGGCTGGGATGAACTCAGCCAGGCATTGCTGATCTTGGTCAGATCGAGCGCGGCGGCGGGAAACGCTGCGCGGCTGCACCAGATCAGTTTCGCCGCTGACCGCGTGCGAAATCATCTGTACGGAATGCGCCGCGAGATCGATCAACTTGCGCCGTGGCTCGTCGCGCAGAGTCAACCACCCGCGTTGTTCGCGCGCGCGGACGCGCCGCCCGCGCTGCGCGACGCGTGGCGCGCCTTGAGCGCGGGCTTGCCGCCGGCGTCAAGTCTCGAGGTGTTGCCCAATGTCTGCGATGCCGCGCTCGCGCGCTTGGCAGACCTGACGGCGCGGCTTGACCACGCCAGTCCCGACGCGCAGATTCGAGAGGCGCGTGATTGGTGTGCGCGCCTTGCCGCCAAGATCGAACTTGCCGCGCAGACCGCCGACGATCTGTTGGTCGGTTTGCAAGAATTGGAGCAACAAGCCGAGCAATATTTTCAGACGACCGATTTTCGTTTTCTATTCGATTCGCAGCGTCAGTTGTTTCATATCGGCTACAATGTCACCGCGGAAAAATTGGACGGCAACTATTATGATTTGCTTGCCTCCGAAGCGCGGCTGGCGAGCATCGTCGCGATTGCCCAGAATCAAGCGCCGCCGAGTCACTGGCTGCACCTCGGACGCCCGCTGACCCAGGCGGACGGCGCGCGTTTTCTTTTGTCGTGGGGCGGCACGATGTTCGAGTACCTGATGCCGCTCTTGCTGACGCGAAATTACGCGGGGACGTTATTGCAGCGCAGTTGCCAGGCGGCGGTAGATGGTCAAATGGCGTACGGCAATCAGAAAAATGTTCCTTGGGGCATCTCCGAGTCGGGTTATTATGCGTTCGACGCGAATCAGAATTACCAATATCGCACCTTCGGCGTGCCGGGGCAGGGATTCAAACGAAACCTCGACGACGATTTGGTGATCGCGCCGTACGCGTCGCTCATGGCGCTCGCGCTGCGCCCGCGCAAGGTGATGGAGAACATCGCGCGCCTGGTCAAATTGCAAATGCTCGATATGTACGGTTTTTTCGAGTCGGTGGATTTTTCATCCGCCCATCTGCCTTTGGGAGAAACGCACGCCATCGTGCGGTCGTACATGGCGCATCACCAAGGCATGATCCTGGTATCGCTCGTCAACTATTTGCGCGATGACGTGATGGTGCAGCGTTTCCACGCCGACCCGCGCGTACGCAGCGTCGAACTGCTTTTGCAAGAAAGAGTGCCGTATGACGCGCCGCTCGCCGAGGTTCAAGCGGAAGACACGCGCGCGACGCGCCGCGAACCAACCCAGCGCGAAATCGCCGCGTCGCCGTGGAGTGTACTGGCGCAGTCGCCCGCGCCCCAGGTTCATTTTCTTTCGAACGGACGTTACGGCGTGCTGATCACGAGCGCAGGCGCGGGGTACAGTTGTTGGGGCGACACGCCCGACGGTTCCCGGATCGATCTCACGCGTTGGCGCGCCGATACGACTTGCGAAGACGCCGGAACCTGGGTCTATCTGCAAGACGTCGAAAGCGGCGACTTGTGGTCGGCGGGTTATCAACCGACTGCCGCGCCGCCGGACACGCCGAACGTGCAATTCTATCCGCACATGGCGGAGTTCGTGCGTCACGATCATGGCATTGGTCTGACGATGGAGATCACCGTCGCGCCGGACGACGATGTCGAGATTCGCCGGATCTCGCTCACCAATCACACCGATCGCGTTCGCCGGATCGCGCTGACAAGTTACGGCGAAGTGATTCTCGCGCCGCAAGCCGACGACGCGCGGCATCCGGCGTTCAATAAACTATTCATCGAAAGCGAGTACGCGCCGATGGTGAACGCGCTCATCTTCCGGCGGCGTCCGCGCGCGGCGACGGAAGAGCCGATTTACCTGGCACATTCCGTCGTCGTTTCGCCCGGACATTCGATCACCGGCGCGTACGAAACTGATCGCGCGCGCTTCCTGGGTCGCGGCGGTACGCTGCGTGCTCCGGCGGCGCGCTCTTCGACCGGCAAGTTATCGGGAACGACCGGCGCGACGTTGGATCCGATCATGGCGCTGAGTCAAGCCGTCGAACTGTCGCCGCACGCGTCGGCGCAGGTGAGTTTCATTACGCTCGCGGCGCGGTCGCGCGACAAGGCGTTGCGATTAGCCCGGCGCTATCAAGACGGGCGCGTCATCGTCCGCGCGTTCGAGCAAGCGCGCGCACACGCGCAAGCGGAACTCCGCGACCTTGATCTGACGACCGCGGATTTGGAACAGTTCGGCAAACTCGTGTCGGTTTTGCTTTATCCGCGCGCCGCGTTGCGCGCCGCGCCCGCCACGCTCGCGGCGAATCGCCAAGGGCAACCTGGGTTGTGGCCCTTTAGCATCTCCGGCGATTATCCGATTCTGTTGGTGCGGATCGACAAAACGGACGACCTGGTGCTCGCGCAACAAGCGCTGCAGGCGCACGCGTACTGGCGCAAGCGGCATATCCAAATCGATTTGGTGATTCTTAACGAGCAAGGCACGACGTACGGGCAAGAGTTGCGCGCACAGTTGCAGCGCATTCTCGTCCACCAGAATAGCGAGGATTGGTTCAGTCGGCGCGGCGGCATTTTCATTTTGTATGCCGATCAATTGAGCGCGGCGGATCGCGTGTTGTTGGAAACGGCGGCGCGTGCGGTGCTCGACGGCGGCAAGGGATCGCTGACGCAACAATTGCAAGCGCTCCGCAAACAGCCGATGCGCCTGCCGCCGTTTATTCCAGTCCCCTCCGATGCAAAACCAGAAGCCACACCGCCATTGCCGCGTCCGCGCGATTTGCTTTTCGATAACGGGCTGGGCGGCTTTAGCGCGGATGGACGCGAGTATGTCATTTATTTGGAGCCAGGTCAAACGACTCCGGCGCCGTGGATCAATGTCATCGCGAATCCCGATTTTGGTTTCGTCGTTTCCGAAACCGGCAGCGGGTACACCTGGTTCGGCAACAGCAGCGAAAACCGGCTCACGCCTTGGTCGAACGATCCGGTCGTCGATCCGCCGGGCGAAGCGATCTATTTGCGCGACGAAGAGACCGGGGAATTTTGGTCGCCGACGCCACTGCCGCGCCGCGCGTCTGCGCCGTACTTGATTCGTCACGGCGCGGGCTATTCGATTTTTGAGCACAACAGTCACGGACTCGTTCAGCGATTGCGACTGTTTGCCGCGCCGGACGCGCCGGTCAAGATCGTCCAACTCCGTTTGGAAAACGCGTGGACGCGCCCGCGCCGCATCACCGCGACGTTTTATGCGGAATGGGTGTTGGGCGTGACGCGCGATCTCGCGCAACAGTACATCGTCTCCGAATTCGACGGCGATCATCACGCGCTCTTGGCGCGCAACACCTACAACCCGGAATTTGGCGAGCGCGTCGCGTTCGTCGCCGCGAACAAACGGCTGCACGGTCTGACCGCCGATCGGACCGAGTTCCTGGGTCGGATGGGAAATGTCGATCATCCCGCCGCGCTCGACCGCATCGGATTGGCGGGCGCGGTCGAACCCGGTCTCGATCCGTGCGCCGCGCTGCAACTGCACGTCGATCTCAACCCGGGCGAGGCGGAGCAAATCTTTTTCCTGATCGGCGAGGGCGCGCCGCGCGACGACGCGCGGCGATTGATCGAGCGATATCAAAACGCGTACCAAATCGAGGCGACCTGGGATCGCGTGAACGAATCCTGGGATGAGTTGTTGAACGCCGTTCAAGTGCAAACGCCGGATTCGGCAATGAATCTTTTGTTGAATCGCTGGCTGCTTTACCAAACGTTGGCGTGCCGCGTGTGGGCGCGCTCGGCGTTCTATCAATCGTCCGGCGCGTTCGGTTTTCGCGATCAGTTGCAGGATGTGCTGGCGTTGGTTCACGCCGCGCCGCACCTCGCGCGCGAACATATTTTGCAAGCCGCGCGCCATCAGTTTGAAGCGGGCGATGTGTTGCACTGGTGGCATCCGCCCTCCGGTCGCGGCGTGCGGACGCGCTTTTCCGACGATCTGTTGTGGCTGCCGTTCGTTACCGCGCATTACGTCACGACGACCGGCGACGCGTCGATCTTGGACGAGACCGCGCCGTTTCGCAAAGCCGCGTCGTTGGAGCCGGGCCAAGTGGAACGCTATGATCACTATCCGACCACGACCCAGGTCTTTACGTTGTACGAACATTGCCGGCGCGCGCTAGAAAAAGAGACGACGACCGGCGCGCATGCTTTGCCGTTGATCGGCAGCGGCGATTGGAATGACGGAATGAATCGCGTGGGCGTCGAGGGACGCGGCGAAAGTGTGTGGCTGGGTTGGTTCTTGTGCGCGACCTTGACGCGTTTTGCGGAGTTGTGCGATGGCAAAGGCGATCGCGAACAAGCCGCGCAATATCGCCAGCGCGCGGCGGATTTGCGCGCGGCAATCGAAGCGAACGCGTGGGATGGCGCGTGGTATCGGCGCGCCTATTTCGACGACGGTACGCCGCTCGGATCCGCGACGAACCCGGAATGCCAGATCGATTCCATCGCGCAATCGTGGGCGGTCCTGTCGCGCGCGGGCGATCCGGCGCGCGCGGCGCAAGCGATGGAATCGGCGGCGAAACGACTCGTGCGCGCAGAAGGCCAACTCGTGCTGCTGCTCGCGCCGCCGTTCGATCAAGCGACGAACGATCCGGGGTACATCAAAGGTTATCCACCCGGTATTCGCGAGAATGGCGGTCAATACACTCACGCCGCGCTGTGGCTGGTCTGGGCATTCGCGGAATTGGGAGACGGTGATCGTGCCGAAGTGTTGTTCCGTCTGCTCAATCCGATTTACCACGGCGACACGCCCGAAAAAATCGCGCGGTATCGCGTGGAGCCGTACGTCGTCGCGGCGGATGTGTACAGCGCGGCGTCGCACGTCGGTCGCGGCGGGTGGACGTGGTACACCGGATCGAGTGGCTGGATGTATCGCGTCGGACTTGAAGCCATTTTGGGAATCCAACGCGCGGGACAGATTTTGAAAATCAATCCGTGCATTCCCAAACGCTGGTCGGACTTTCAAGTCGTCTATCGCGTTGATGGCGCGTGTTATCAAATTCGCGTGAACAATCCAGCGCGAGTCAATCGCGGCGTCAAGCAGGTGCTGCTGGACGGTAAACCGCTGCCCGATAATCGTATCCCACTCGCGCGCGACGACGGTCAACATCAAGTCGATGTGCTGATGGGGTAATGCAAGAAAAGTGTGGTCGGGTTGTCCACTACTAGACGTATTACGCTGATCCCAATAACTTGAGATAATCAAGGTACAATCAAAAAGATGGGGTTCGCAATTGTGAGTCGCATCTTTTTTGAAGCGGTATTTTTCTATTGAGCAGTATCTGGCGCTTGAGTGTCATAGACCTCGTTAATGTCGCCGAAGAAGATCATCTGGATTTTCTTCGCCGTGTGGGGGATAATGGCGCAGATCCTGCTTTCCTTTTTTTGTCCGGGTCCAAGTTCAAACTTGGGTTGGCAATCAGGTGCCTCGGTGAAAGCCGCGCCAACAATCCCATCATCACCGATGGGAAGGAATCGTATGGAAAGTATCGTATCGGTTGCAGAAATGGCGCTTGATACTGTAATTGTTGCACTGATTCTATCGTGAATGGGGGACGCCCCAGGTTTGCGATCAAATTTGCCGACAGTGAGTGTCGCTTGGCCCGATATATCTGTCTGATAATTAGGAGCTCGGAGCGGCGCGAAATCCAAGTCGCGCGGAAAAACTAGAGGAGGATTCGAATAGACCTGGATTTCCCCGGTGTAACCAGGGATCTGGATGGACTTGGGCTTGCTCCCAACCGGAATTTTCGCTTGGAAAACGTATGTCACGACCGCATCGCCGCGATATTCTCCCTTCATTCGATAGCCATGCGGTATTTTCGCCAAGAAACTAATCTCGGTGGCACGGATGAATGTGGTACCAGTGGTTCGGAACGTTTCAACAGGGTAGGAGTTCACCGAGTCTGTAAATACTCTTGCGCCTGCTGTCTTGATCGTCGGCGATCCGAACGCGTATGTTTTGTTCTCAACTGCAATGTTTATTTGGACTGTCTTCCAACCTTCTTCTGGCGGGAATTCTCGAGAATCGAAAGCAATGATTTCCCAACGCCCGAGAGCCGATGCAGTAGCGATGGCTTGGGGTGCCCCAGGGCTATACTTCTGGAGGAACACAAAGCAAGCAGTTGGAGACCAAAAAGATATGAATACAAATAATAAGACTGCAATTGTACACACGACCGTCAGGCTTGTTACTTTCTTCCGACCACGGGCATTGAATTGCTTGAACCATTCCCGATTGGATTCAAGAATAGGTGAAACAAAACGGTCATGTGTTAGTTCGTACCAACGTCCTCCCATTCGTGTCTCAGCCCTGACCAGGTGATTATCTTCCAATGACTTGACCACTTTGTTCGGGATACCCTCGGTTGCGTTTTCCCCTTGAAAGACTGTGCCACGGGTTCGGGCAGGCGTGATGAGTTTCTTGTCGAACCAATCGCGTAACCGTTTTTCATCAACAAGACGCCGAGTAAGAACCGTGCTGATTGATGTTTCATAGTATTCTGTGAGAGCTTCGTCGACATTTGCATACGCTTGACGGTGTGCTGATGTGATGGTTGTGACTTCTGGTGGCAGTGTGTCCCATAGTCTCCTGCATACAACCTGCAGCGACAACGGTTCAATGTATTGCCCAGCAACCTCAGATGTCTGGGCATCTTTGCCTACGCTTCGAACTCGCCCCAGTTCTTTGACAAGTTCTTCGGCGACGCCTTCACCAAACGCGTACCCCGTACCCTCAAGCGGCTTTTCAATAGCCAAACGAGCGGCATCGGCATCCAATAGGTTTAGCCGGTACCTTGTACGCAATCGGTCAGGCAATAGATCGGCATGAGGATCGAGGTTTGCTAAGAAATCTTCGCGGATAACGAACAAACATCGAAAGAGAGGGTCCCTTGTCAAAGCAACCGCGACTTGATCGAAAAACTTGTCTCTTTCTTGCCAGCGTTCTGGATAGGATGTAAACAACTCTTCAAACTGATCAAATATAGCCACCAGGGGCAATGGAAATCCGCGTTTGTCTTTTGGATGTTCTCGTCTCTGTATAAAATCCCAGAGCGACAGTGCGGTGAGGGATGATTGGAGGTCTGTAGTACTCTCTGCCCAGGTTCCAAGGACATTATAAACGTATATGTTTTGGATTTGAATATCCGGTGAAACCGAGGTACCTACGCGGGCAATCGGCAAGACCGCAAAACCCTCTTTCTTAAGTTGAGGGATGACACCTGCGTTTAAGAGGGATGTCTTGCCTGCTCCTGATTGAGCATACAGGAGAACGACTTGATGAGCGGTGATCAACGAAGTGAGGTCTGAAATTTCACGCGCGCGTCCGAAGAATCGGTTTTGTTCGTCCTCTTCGAAAGGTCGAGGACCCGGATATGGGTTCTGGTTGAATGTTGGGGTCATTGCTTGAATTTCCTCCAACGCTCACGTAACTCAAGCGCGAACTCTTTGGCGGTTCCCCAATAAACCCGGATCTTCATGTCGCCAAAATATTTGTTGAGGTACGCTTGCGCGCTCACGGGTTGAGCAACATCAGGAAGTAATTGTACTGCAACGTTCGCGCGGCGCAAACTGCCTTCCAAAGAGCAGACCAACCCTCGGAACAACACGCGGAAACTCCAATCCGATAGGCGATAGCCAATAAACAGGAGCGAAGCTCGGCTCATCGCTTTTTCGATACGCGCTGGGATGAGTTTTCTATCGTTCCTATTTGTTGAGATATTGACGAGAAAATCCAGGTAGTCATCCTCAGTTAGTACCATTGAGTCTATTTCATCAACGTGTCCATGTAAATGAAAGACCACTGGATTTGCAGGTGTGGGTTCAGACCCCGATGGAGAGTCGAAAATGGAAGGGCAATTCTTGAGTGCATTGTTCCATCTACATAATTCCCTATGCGGCTCTCGTCTGCGACTTTTCAACGCTCCAACCATCAGGTTATCATAGTTTGTGGTCAAATAAATCGAGAGTGGCAGTTCGGCTAGGACTCCATGGGGGTCATTAGGTGCGTGAAAATTCGGCATGGCAACGTTTCTGAATAGTTTTCTGATCTCTCTCTTTGGAAAAATCCCATCTCCTCGATCCACCGCCAAGAATTGAGCAACTCGCGCAAGATCTGCACAGTCTTCCAGGGGATAATTGTGTTCTTTTGCCCATCGCGTCGCGATATCCGCACCTTTCGGTAATATTCCATCATTGATACCAGCACCAAGGAACGGAGTACATTCGCCATCTTCAATCGTCCCCAGAAGAGTTCCCCAATCCTTTTCAGTTAATGTGTTCATCTTCGCAATCTCCGGAAATTACCAATTGGTTCTAAAAGAGACTTGCGGGCATATTATACGGCAGACACCTAGAAAAATCAAAGTTTACTCAAAGTAAGAACTTGTCTAACTGTACGGTTTGTGTTTGCTAGACAAAAAAACTGACTTGATATACAATCCGTGACGACAAGGAGGCACAATGGCGCTCATTAAATTCACGCGCAACCACAATGACAAAAGCACGGATACCGGTTTTCAGTTTGAATTTTTCTGCGACCGTTGCGGGAACGGATACGAAAGTACGTTTCAAACTTCGGCGACCGGAATGTTGAGCGAAGGATTGAATACCGCCGCGAGTATCTTGGGCGGCGTCTTTGGCGGCGCGGCGCGTCTCGGCGAAGGTGTGCATTCCGCCGCGTGGCATCAGCAAAAAGACGCGGCGTTCGCCAAAGCAATCGACGAAGTCAAGCCGCAATTTATCCAGTGCCGCCGCTGCGGCAAGTGGGTGTGCAAAGAAGTGTGCTGGAACAACGAGCGCGGCATGTGCAAAGAATGTGCGCCCGACCTGGAGCAAGAATATTCCGCGATTCAAACCGAAGCCGCGATTCAAGACGCGCGCGAAAAAGCGTCGAGCGTCGATTACGTTTCCGCCGATAAATTCAAGCAAACGATTGTCGGGACGTGCGCGTTTTGCGGCGCGGATTTGAAAGGCGGCAAGTTTTGTCCCGAATGCGGCAAGCCGGTCAAGCAAAACAAATTCTGTAAAGAGTGCGGCAAGCCGATGGAAGGCGCGGTCAAGTTCTGTCCGGAATGCGGCGCGAAGCAGTGAGGAGTGAACAGTAAACAGTGTTCAGTGTTCAGTATTCAATCGTAGATTCTATTCTGAACACTGGATACTGAAAACTGAATACGGGGGATTTATGGAACGAGTGATGCTTTCCAAGAGAATATCCGCGCGGTTGAAGAATTTCGCTGGTGAAACGGTCGAAGCGAAAATTGACTATCTCGCCGAACGAACCGCAACGGCGAATTTGCGCGAATGCAACGAGCGAATCTCGCAATTCGAATCGCGCTATGGCAGAATATTCTCTGAATTTGAATCGGCGTGGCGGCGCGGAGAAATTCCGCATGCCCATGCTTATCAAACCGAAACTGACTATATCGAGTGGGAGGCGCTCGGGCAGGAAAAGGAACACTGGTTGAAACGAATTGTCGAATCCCAATCGAACGGAGAATAAGATGTCTGAGTTGACTACCCTGTACGACCAAGTCCGCGCGTGCAAAAAATGCGATCTCTCGAAAGGACGCACGAACGCGGTGCCGGGCGAAGGACCCGCAAACGCCGAGATCATGTTCATCGGCGAAGCGCCGGGCTTTCACGAAGACCGCGAAGGACGACCGTTCGTCGGCGCGGCGGGAAAATATTTGGACGAGTTGCTCGCGTTGATCGGCATGCAGCGCGAACAGGTGTACATTTGCAATGTGATCAAGTGCCGCCCGCCGCAGAACCGCGATCCGCTCCCGGAAGAGATGGCGGCGTGCAAGGCGTACCTCGACAAACAGATCGAATTGATCAAGCCCAAAGTCGTTCTTACGATCAGTCGTTTCGCGATGGCGCGCTGGTTTCCCGATAAAAAAATTTCCGAAATTCATGGCAAGCCGCGCAAATTCGGCAACCTCGTCGTTTTGCCGATGTATCATCCGGCTGCCGCGCTGCACCAACCCAGTTTGAAACGTGTGCTGGAAGAAGATTTCAAGCGCGTTCCGCAGGTTTTGAAAGAGATGGCAAGTTTGAAAGAGGAACAGGCAGAAAAGCCGAAACCGCCGCCGCAACAGATGAGTATGTTCTAGAGAGGGAATAGCAATGCGCGAGCAGCCCGCAGTCAAGACACTCGAAACCATCGCGAATACGTTAGTTGGTTTGGGGCGATATCCATCCCAAACCGATGCTATCCGCGCGATCGCGCTCGACCAAATTGATCGAAAAATCGCGCTTTACGAACGTCGCGCGAAAAGATTCGAGCGAAAACATCGCGCCGGTTTTGCCGCGTTCACCAAGCGTCTGCAACACCGCGCGACGATCCGTCAAGAAGACGAATGGATGGAATGGGAAACCACACTTGAGATGTTGAATGAGTGGCGCAACGCCAAGAAGGCGCTTGAAGATTGATCGAGGAAATCTTAGATCTGCTAAAGCGCTCGCCCATTCTGCGCGATTGTCGGGTCTGGCAGCGTGATGAAGCGCCCAGCGGCGCGTTCGCGCTCAAAGCGCGTTGCCGTGTTGAGGCGCGTTTTACTTTTCAGATTTGGGTCAGACGGAGTTCGCGGGGATTGCGATACGCCTACCAGTTGATTTCCGGCGACGAATCGATTTTGCGTTGGGATAACGCGCCGCATTTTCCGAACCTGAAGAATTTCCCACAGCATTTTCACGATGGTAAAGATAAACCCAGTTCATCAGCGCTGACGGGCGATCCTCTGAGCGATCTTGAAATTGTTTTATCTGAGGTAGGACAGTACTTTGAAACCTAAACTTAAAATCATCCCCCTCGGCGGCGCGGGCGAGATCGGCAAAAACATGACGCTCGTCGAATACGACGGCGCGATTCTCGTCATCGACGCCGGGCTGATGTTCCCCGAAAGCGATATGCTCGGCGTGGACATCGTCATTCCCGACATCACGTACTTGCTCGAGCGCCGCGAACAAGTGCGCGGCATTGTCATCACGCACGGACACGAAGATCACATCGGCGCGCTGCCGCATATCCTCCCGCGCATCAACGCGCCGATTTACGCGACGCCGCTCACGCGCGGCTTGATCGAAGTCAAGTTAAAAACGCACAAACTTTTGAAAGACGCGACGCTCCATACGATTTCGACGCGCGACACGCTTTGCCTCGAACCGTTCACCGTCGAAACATTTCACGTGTGCCACAGCGTGCCCGACGGCATCGGCTTGGCGATCACGACGCCGCTCGGTACCATCGTCCATTCCAGCGATTTCAAATTCGATCCCAGTCCGGTCGACGGACAACTCACCGATTTTGCGAAACTTGCCGAACTCGGCGGGCGCGGCGTCCTCGCGCTGACGAGCGACAGTACGAACGCCGATTCGCCCGGACACACGCCCTCCGAAACATCGATCAACGATAATTTTTCGCGCGTGTTCGCGCTCGCGGAAGGACGCGTCATCGTCGCGACGTTCGCGTCGAACATTTCGCGCATCCAGCAGATCATTGACATCGCCGCGCGGTTCAATCGCAAAGTCACGATCATCGGGCGTTCGATGCAGGACAACGTCAAGATGGCGGCGCAACTTGGCTACCTGCGAATTCCCGACGGCGCGTTGATCCGCGTGGAACAGATGCACCAATACGCCTTGAACGAAATCGTCATCGTTTGCACCGGCGGACAAGGCGAGCCGACGAGCGCGCTCGTGCGAATGGCGAATCACGATCACAAGCAGGTGTCGCTTACACCGGGCGACACGGTGATTCTGTCTGCGACGCCGATTCCCGGCAACGAAGAAATGATCAATCGCACGCTGAACAACTTGTTCCGCGCAGGCGCGTTTGTCTACTATTCCGATTTGATGCACGTCCACGTTTCGGGGCATGCGAGCCAGGAAGAACAAAAGTTGCTGATCAATTTGGTGCGCCCCAAGTATTTCATTCCGCTGCACGGCGAATATCGGCACCTGGTTTTGCACGCGCGCCTCGCGCAGTCCATCGGCATTCCGCAAGAAAATATTTTCGTGATCGAAAACGGCGCAGTCGTCGAATTCGACGAGCACCGCAACGCGCGCGTCGCGCGCGAAAAGGTCACCGCGAGCGACGTGCTGGTCGACGGCATCGGCATCGGCGATGTCGGCACGACGGTGCTGCGCGAGCGGCATCATTTGTCGGAAGACGGTTTCCTCGTCGCCGTGTTGACGCTCGACGCGCACACCGGCGAAGTCGTTTTTGGTCCTGAGATCATCACGCACGGTTTTGTGTACCTGGAAAAATCCGAAGAGATCATCGCGGGCGCGCGGGAAGTGATGTTGGGCGCGCTCAAGAAAGGCGGCAGCGGCGCCGCGCTCAGCGTGAAACTCAAAGACGAATTGAGCCGGTATCTGTATCAGCAAACGCACCGCCGTCCGATGGTGATTCCGGTGGTGACCGAGGTGTAGGGCAAATTTGGAAATTTGCCCAACGGTGAACACGATGGCAAACGAAAAAATTCTCGTGCTCGAAGATCACGCGCCGCTGCGCGAGCAACTTGAGCGCGCGCTGACCGATGCGGGCTTTCAACCGCAGTCGGTGGGGACGGCGGCGGACGCGCTCGCGCTCGCGCGCCGCACCCCATTCGATTTGTTGATCGCCGACATTTTCTTGCCCGACGGTTCCGGCATTCAAACGTTTCGCGAAATTCGCGCGATCGCGCCGGATGTGGCAGGCGTCGTCATTACCGGGCACAGCACCTGGGAACTCGCGGTCGAGGCGTTGAACGCGGGCTTTGTCGGCTTTCTCGTCAAACCGGTGGTGACGGAGCAACTTGTGGCTGCCGTCGTCAACGCGCTCGAACAAGAAAAATTGCGCCGCGAGAACGCGCGCCTGCGCGCCATCGTTCCCTTGTTCGAACTCTCGCACTCGTTCATGGGAAATTTTCCCCTCGACGAATTGCTGCATCGCATCGTCGCCGCCGCGCAACACGAGACCCAAGCCCAGATTGTTTCGCTGATGCTGCTCGATCCAACCGGGCGCGAACTTGCCATCGCCGCGGCGGTCGGTTTGTCCGGCGAGATCATCGAAACCGAGCGTGTGGTGGTGGGGCGCGGCATTGCCGGACGCGTCGCGGAAAGCGGCGAACCGTTGATGCTCACCGAAAGCGTGCCGCTCGATCCGGAAATCCGGCAATTGATGAAAAAGCCGGAGGTGTTGTCGTCGTTGTCGCTGCCGTTGCGCGTCCGCAGTCGCGTGATCGGCGTGCTCAACTTGTCGCGCATGCATGGCGACGAGCCGTTCAACACCGGCGATCTGGAAATCGCGACGGTGTTTGCGGGGCAAGCCGCCATGGCGATCAGCCAGGCGCGTTTGTTCGATCAACTCAAAGCCCTGAACGAGATTACGCAAGGGCTGGCGAGCACGACCGAGTTGGGCGACGCGCTCACGGCGCTGCTCCGCGCGCCGCAGCGACTGGTGAACGCGCGCGCGACGACGCTCTGGTTGATCGAAGGCGCCATGCAATCGGCTTGGCTCGGCGCACCGGAACTGAAAGATCACGTTGAAATTTTGCCGCGCGAAAAAATCCTCGCGCAATTCACGGCGAGCCAGGATGCGGATTGTCTGCTCCTCCCGTTGCAACACGGCGACAAGTTGTTTGGCGCGCTGCGCGTGCGCGTGCCTTCCTTGATCGCGACGAGCGAGGAGAACCTGGGCGCGCTGCGGACGCTGGCGCACGCCGCCAGCGCGGTGATCGAATCGCTCAGTCTGCGCGCGCGCGAATTGGGCGCGTTCCGCGAAGTTGACGACGCGATTCACGCCGATCTGAATTTGCAGCAACTGTTGAGCCGGTTGTTGAATGAAATGATCAGCGCATGCGAAGCGGAGGGCGGCGCGATTTATTTTCGCACTGCGGAGAATGCGCGGGTGGAAGCGTGGAACGCGATTCGATTTACCGGCAGTGATGCGCTCGCGCAGACGATTTTGCAGGGCGGGCGCGCCGGGGGGCTAAGCGATCCCGATGATCCAACGCAATCTTTCATCGGCGCGCCGATGAGTATTGGCGGGCGCACCGATGGCGCGATCATCTTGGCGCGCGCCGCGCAATCCGGTCGATTTACGCGGCGTCACATCGACTGGCTCGCCACGCTCGCGAGTACCGCCGCGCTCGCCGTGCGCAACGCGCAGTTGTACGCGCGCTCGGAAGAAGCGGCGATCATCGAAGAGCGCACGCGCATCGCGCGCGAAATTCACGACGGCTTGGCGCAAGACCTGACGTACCTCGTGCTCAAAATCAGCGCGGCGCAAAAACTCGCGAGCCAGGGCAAGGAAAAGGAATTGCGCCGCGAATTGGACGAGGTGTCCAGTCAACTGCGGCACGATCTGCGCGACGTACGTCATACGATTTTCGCGCTGCGCCCACTGGACATCGAGACCGAAGGATTTTTGCCCGCGCTCAAAAAATTCACCAAGGATTTCGGACAGTCGAACGAAATCGAGTTGCAGTTGCAGGTGCAAGGCGACGCGGGTCGTCTCACGCCGAAGATGGAGACTGCGCTGTTTCGCTTGACCCAGGAAGCGCTGAACAATATTCGCAAGCACGCGCGCGCGCGGCGCGTGTGGGTCGAGTTGACTTTGGACGATCACCGGATGGCGGTGTTGCGCGTGCGGGACGACGGCATGGGTTTTGATCTGGAAAAAGCGATGACCGCCGCGCGCGCGCGCGGTAGCGTCGGCTTGATTCAAATGCGCGAGCGCGCCGAACGCGCGGGCGGTCGCTTTGCGATTGAGACGGCGCCGGGCAAAGGCACGCAAATTCAAGTCGAGTTGCCGATGCGCGCAAGTTGAAAATTCAGAAACCCGTTTTCCCCGCAGGGGAGAAAACGGGTTTCTCACGTCACGGAGGAAAATGCTCTCATTCTCAACATTCGTCTTTGATGTCGGGGGAACGTTACTTCGACTCGATTACGCCGCCGTCGCGCAGATATACGTCGATGCGGGCGCGGCGCGCGGAATCACGTTGAATCGCGCAAAGGCGGGCGCGGTGCTGGAGGAGTTGGAAAACCAAGTGCCGCTGCGGCAGAAACAACGTCAAGTCAGTTTGGAGAACGACAACGGAAAAAGTTTTTGGGGCGAATTTTTCACTGAAGGGTTTCGGCGGCTCGGCGTGCGCGGCGATGTGTCGCGCGAGGTAACCGAGATCCGCGAACGCTTTCAGCGCGGCGAGTTTGAAGCGCTGTTCGACGATGTGATTCCCGCGCTCACCGCGCTCTACGCGCGCGGCAAACAACTTGGCATCCTCTCGAATTTTTCTCCCAATCTCGAAAACCTTTTGCGCCAACTCGACATTCATCACTATTTTTCATTCTTCGTCGTCTCCGGCATTGTCGGCGTCGAAAAACCCGATCCACGCATTTTCGATTGGGCAGTGGGCGCGGCAAAGCGTCCGTGCCACGAGATCGTCTACGTCGGCGACAGCATTTTTCACGACATCGAAGGCGCGCAGCGCGCCGGCGTCGCGGCTATTCTGGTGGATCGGCAAGATCGATATCACGAATTTAGCGGCGCGCGGGTGTGTGATTTGAGAGAGTTGGCGATATGAAAATCGTAGGGGGCGCAATTCAATTGCGCCCCCTACGTCGTTACCGCGTCGCGCCGCCTTCGGCTTTGTGCGATGGCACGATCTCGACGATCAATTTTTGAAAATGACTGTTGGGCGGATGATTCGCGTTCGTCGCGTACACCAACTCGACGATTTGCGCGTCGACACGCAGCGACGCGGTTTCAAAACGCAAGGTCTTGCCTTTTTCGACGAGCACGGCTTCGCCTTTCGTCGCGAGTTTGGTGCGGAGCGCTTGATCTTTGAACGCGTATTCGCTCATCAAAATTTGCGTCACGGTCCGCACGTCGGCTTTGTCGAACAGCCAGAGATCGAACGCGACGACCTTGTCCGGCTTGCCTTCGCCAATCGTTTCCGAAATGCCCATGCCGCACTCGCCAAGAAATTCGCCGCGTCCGGTTTCGAGACTGTACGACGTATCGTAATTGTCGTTGCCCAACGTGTATGATGGGACAAAGCGCCCCAAGCCGCCGGGGCTGGTCGTCGCGGGCGGCGATGGCACCGGCGGCGCAGGACGTTCGCCTTCAAACGCCGCCGCGGGCGCGCTCGGTTCCGCCGCCGCGGCGGCGCGCGGAGCCGGACGGCGCGCGCGGAGCGACGGCAGAATCCGCAAGACAAAAATCACGATGATCGCCGCGATCAGCAAAAAGGCAAAGACGATCAGCACAATCGGGACGAGCGCGCCGATGTCAAAGGCAGGCGCGGCGCCGGGCGTGGGAGAGCCAGGAATACGCGTCGTAATGCCGGTCGCGGCGGGAGTAATTCCGGGCAAGGGCGTAGTGATCGGGAGCGGGGTGATCGCGGCGCCCGGTGTCAGAGGAATGCCGAGGGCGGAGGCGAGGTTGTTCAATCGCTCGACTTCGCGCGTCAAACCGCGCGCCGTCCGATCCTGGATCAGTGATTTGATCAGGCGTTCCTGATCAACTTTCGGCAAGTTCTTGAGACGCGCGCGCGCCAACACCGGATCGTTATTGAGCGAGTACGAATCCGCGACCGCCAAAACATCATCCGCGTTCGGAATCCAATTGACCGCCAGGGGACCCCAGCCGAGAGCCAAACCCAGAACGACGCCGATCAACAAACCGATCAGCAATCCAATAATCCAGATACGACGCTGTAAGAGTCCGACGAGTGTATTCATGACGCCTCCCGATTCATCCGAACCGTCTGGATCGCTCGCGCGTGCGTTTGCGAGTGTCGCGCCGGCAAAACCCTTCGGGTTTTCAGAAACTAGAAAGGTTTCCGTACTTGCAGTGGTTACCTAATTTTATTATAACACAAGATTGGTCACGCGGCAAGATGTTTTATAACGATTCAACCTTGCGAAGGTTCCAGCGTATCTTGAATCGAGATGCGTTCTTCTGCGCCAAGCCCTCTTGCCTCACGGATATTCCCGCAACCTTCGCAAGGATGGCTGACTCGTCACGCTCTTTTCGCGCGAATTCAGTTCGCCACGGTCACGCGCACCTGGCACGGCGCGCTCGCGTTGCCGGTCGTATCCACGACGGTCAGTTGCAGCCAGTAGACGCCGTTCGGCACAGTCTTGGTTGACCAGAGCGACAGCGCGCCGTCGTTCACCGGCTGATCGGAACGGAACAACTGGGTGTACGTCGTCGCGGCATCCGCGCGATATTCCAGTTTCCAGTACGCGAGATTCGGACGCGTCGTGCTGCCGCGCACGTCGACCGTGCCGGACACGGTGCTGTCTTGCAGCGGCGATTTGATGATGCCCGGTAGATTCGCGCATTGCGACGTCGGTGTAATTGGAGTCGGCGAGCTGGGCGGTGCAAGCGTCGGCGGGACGGTCGGCGCGACGGAGGGCGTGGGCATCGGCGTCGCCGTCGCGGTGGGAGGGCGCGTCGGCAGCGCGCGCGTGAGGGTAGGCGCGGGCGTTGGTTCGCCGGTGTCCGCGCTGAACGCGATCCGTTTCGTTTTGATGTACCACTGCGCGACGTTCCGAAAACGGTCGCTCGGCGTAAGCAGCGGCGCGAGTTGCACGTTGCGAACGCGCGCGTCGATGCCGTACGTGTACACCGGATAATAGAGCAGCAACGCCGGCACGCGGTCGGCGAATAATTCCTGAAAGCGGCGGTACAACTCCGCGCGCTTGCTTTGATCGTTCGTCTTGCGCGCGGTTTCGAGCGCCTCGCTAATATCGCGGTCGTTCAAGCCGCTGTAATTTTGTCCCAGTCCCGCGCCGCCGGGAATTTGCGTTTGATGCCAATTCTCGTACTGATCCGGATCGTTCGACAGCGTGCGCCATTCGTACAGCGCCGCGTCGAATTGGCGCGGGCGCAGAACGTTTTGGACGAGGAGCGAAGTCGGGACCGCCTGCACGGTCGCTTTGACGCCGATCGCTTGCCAACTTTTGGCGATTTCGTTCGCGAGCGCGACGCGCGCCGGATCGTCCGGCGTGGTCAGGTTGAACGCGAGATCGGCGCGATCTTTTTCGCGCGTGCCGTCGTTGTTCGCGTCGCGCCAGCCCGCGTTGTCGAGCAACTGCTTGGCTTTTTCCGGATCGAAAGGATAGACCGGCATGGCGGAATTGTACGCCCAGGTACCCGGTTCGATTGGACTCGACGCGATCAGTCCTTGCCCTTGCAGCAAATCGTTGACGATGCGCTGGCGATTCAGCGCGTACAACAGCGCCTGCCGCACGGCTTTGTCCTGAAACATCGGCTTGCTCAGATTGAGATAGACCAGCGAATAGCCGGTGATGCGCGCGTTGTACAGCGTGAGGCGATCGAGCGCGCGCGCTTTGGGCAAGTACGCCGGCAGAATGCGCGCGATCCCTTCGACTTCGTCGCGCGTGTACGCGGCAAAGACCGATTCATAGTCGGGATAGAACTTGAGTTGGAGGCGACCCAGGTACGGGCGCGCGTTGTAATACCGCGGATTCGCGTCGAGCGTAATTTGCGCGGCGGTGATTTCCGCGACTTGGAACGGTCCCGTGCCGACCGGACGGCGATTGAAGGGATTTTGAAACAACTCGACGGAGGGAATATCTTTGAGCAAGTGCGCGGGCAACATGCCGATGGTCGTGTAATCGAGGAAAGGCGCGTACGGCTGCGTGAGTTGAAAGCGCACGGTCGTATCGTCGACGCGCGTGACCGCGACGGTGCGCCAGAACGCGCCGAGGTCGGGCGGACCTTTGTACGCCGGGTCTTGGATCGCGTGAATCGTGTACAGCACATCGTCGGCGGAGAAAAACGCGCCGTCGTGCCACAACACGTCGGCGCGCAGTGTGAAGGTATAGACGAGTCCGTCGGGCGAGATCGTCCAGCGCGTCGCGAGGTCGGGCTTGAGCGCGCCGTTTTCGTCCGCGCGCGTCAAGCCGGAAAAGACGAGCGCGGCAATATCGCGGTCGACGTCGTTGTACTGACTGAAGATCGGATTGATCGTGTTCGGTCGCCCGGCGACGCCTTCGATGTACGTGCCGCCGAAATCCGGGCGTTCGACCAACGTGGTGCTCAGCGTGAGGTACGCCAGAATCGCACTGAGAAAAGCGACGCCCACGAGGGCGATCAGCAATTGCCAGCGAATGTGCCTCACGACATCGCCTCGCTCATGGGGAAATCAATCGGCGTGTTAGCCCTGCCCGCCGAGGAAAGCGCTGAGGAATGACATAAGGAGAAAGACGGCTGCCAGAATGATCGTCACATTGTAGAGCGTGCGTTCCAAGCCGCGTCGCGTGCGCGCCACGCCGACGCCGCCGCCAAACATGCCGCCGCCACCTTCGCCTTTGACCTGAATCAAAATGATCGCCATCAACGTGACGGAGATAATGATCTGGATGATGTTGAGATACGGTCCCACGAAATTTGTCCTTTAGATTAGAGATTGGAGATTAGAGATTGGAGACGTTGTGCGAATCTCCAATCTCTAATCTCTAATTTACGGGCGCATTATAACACCAGACAAGTCATTCGGCAAATTGAAATCGTTTGTGACTGACTCAACGACGTGCGTGGGCTGTTACGGAATTGGTATGAAATAGCAATGCTTCATAACGCAATCTGTCCGCCGGTCGTGTTATAATCGCGGTGCTCACAGATCGGAATGTTTAGAAAGAAATCGCCAAATGAATAAGACTCGCGTACCTCGATGGCTAACCGTACGACTTGTCGTCCTAGAACTTGTGCTCCTCACTGTCCCACTCATCCTCTTTACGATTGACTCTCACCCCGTTCACGCGCAAGGAACTTGTACTGGCAGCAAAGATTATGGCGACGCGCCGAGTTCGTACGGCGATGCTTGCGCCACGCCGAGCGCCACGCTCCGGATCGGCGGGACGACGCCCGATAGTGAAAGCGGTAGCCAGTATAGTGCCGGCGCGACCGGCGACGGCGCAGACGAGTGTTTTCTCAACCCACTTACGCCAATTGATCTCGCCTATCCCCAGTACGTTTGGACAGTGCCGGTCAGCAACACGACCGGCAGCAGCAGGACGCTCGCCGGGTGGATTGATTTCAACGGCAACGGAACATTCGAGGCGAACGAGCGCGCCACCGCCGCAGTTCCAAATGGGGCGACCACCGCCACATTGACGTGGAATATTCCAATCACCGCGACGCCCAATATCGCGACGTACGTTCGCTTGCGGATCTCAACCGATTCGAATGTTGGACCCACGGGCAGCTATGGCTCACCAGATATTGGCGAAGTCGAGGATTACGCGGTCACGACCGTTCAAAGCATCGTGTGCGCGCCCGGCACGACGTTCTATTTCATCGACGGAACGACCGCGGATAACGCCACCATCCGAACCTTCGATGTTTCCACCGGGGTAGCGACGACGGTCAATAATCCTCCCTCTCAAGGTCGTATCAACGGGATTGCCGTAGATCAGACCAGAGGATTCGTGTACTATCAAGATGCGAGTACGGATGGTACAGCGGATGGCATCTATTACTGGGATGCTGTCGCCGGCACCCTGACGAGCGGCAACGGCACTGTGACCAACGATGCAGCAACTGCGCCTCTCAATCTCCCGCTATCCAACGGTTGGCGAACGGCGTCCGGCGCGTTCGCCAACGGCAAATACTATGCCGGGATCGACGGCGGCGATCTGGGAACGATTTATGAAATCACGTTCGACGCGGCAGGCACTGCGCCTGTCGCAAGCCGCGCTCTCTTTACTCCGAATGCCGGTTGTGGTCAGACTTATTGTAATGACTATGGCGATCTGATCGTGATCGGCAATCGGATGTACGTCGCGTACTGGAGCGCTGGCGGAAGTACACAGGTACAACACTTGGACGTGTACGACATCAACAGCCAGCGCAGGATCAGTGCTTGGTCTAGTTCGTATTACTACAGTGGGAATAATGCCTGGGCATATCAACTCGGGCGCGATGGGAATGGTACGGTTTACGCGGTCCGTCAAAACACCGGAGGCGTTTATGCGGTCGATCAGGCATCCGGCGTGATCAATGAGGGGACTTTGATCCGTTCTATCGGGGTCACCGTTTTTGACGCGTCCGAATGTCCGGTCGTCCCGATGGATTTCGGCGACGCGCCAACGTCGTATGGCTGGGACGCGGGTCCCCGCGCCGCGCGGCATGGCATTGTGTCGGATTTATATCTCGGTTCCTCCCGCACCGTGACCGAGACGCGCGATTTACGCGGTTTTTCGTCCACCAACGCCGACGGAGACGACACGCACACCTATAATGGCGGCACGGCGACGGTTGATGATGAAAACGCCGTCTCGAACATTCCAAGAATGACCGTCGACAGTACGACCTATGTCCTTACCAACGTCGTCGTCTACAACAACACGGGCAGAAACGCGACGCTGTATGGCTGGGTCGACTTTAATCGCGATGGCACATTCGCGACGACCGAGCGCGTCAACGTTACAGTCCCTTCCAGCGCGGCAACCCAATCCATCACCTTGACCTGGAGTGGCTTGAGCGGACTGGTGTACGGACAATCCTACTTGCGTCTACGCCTTTCAACTTCGACTGTGACGACCAGCACCTGGGGCACAAGTAATGATGGCGCGTTCCTCGCCACCGGCTACGCGCCCAATGGCGAAGTGGAGGATTATCCTGTACAGATCGATAACCGCCCCACGGCGGTCACCATTTCGACATTCAGCGCGCGCAACGTTCCGCCGAACCGGAGTATTGAATGGATACCGCTTGGGCTAATCACAGGCATCGTCGCGAGCGGCATTGGTGGCTTGATCATTTATCGGCGCGACCGGTTAACCCGGCGCAGGAGAAATTTGTAAATCGCAAGTGACCAAAGTCAATGACCGCGCGCCTGCGTTGTGGTATAATCCATCTCGTGGACGCCAAGCAACCTTGAAGCATGAACACCTCTCTGATGCGTTTCACCGTCGGAGAGGTGTCTTTATGGGAGGTCTATGCAAGCGGCTCTCGATCGCTACGATTTCCTGTTTCGTTCGACGAAAGGTCTCATTCTCGTCGCGATTGCGCTGGTCGCACTCGTCACGGCAATTTGGGGAATGATTTCGGGACCGATGGCAGATTTGGGCGTGCGCGATGTCGTCGTGCGTTTGACCGGAATGATTCTCAAGCCCGCGGAGCGCGAAGGGCGCATCGTGATGCTCTACCACGCGATTGCGATGGCGATTGTCGCGATTGAGACGTACATCATCACCGCGCTCGTGAAAATGAAAGCGCACCAGCGCGCGAACATCAACGCGACGATCACGGTCGGGTACATCGCGGCGATGTTTGGTGGGCTGGGTTTCGCCTACTTTGGTCACAACTGGATTTTGCACGGTATCTTTATCGCCGGGCAGTCGCTGATTTTCTTCGCGGGCATTTTGCTTGCCGCCGCGCTGAATCCATGGAACCAGGACTATCGCGCGACGCGTTCAGAGTACGCGGCGTGGCGCGGTATCGATCTGGAGCGCGCCGCGTTTTTCACGATGGCAGTCGCGACGCTTGGTTCCGCGCTCTTCGGCGCGATTCCCGGCGCGTACTCCGGCAACGGTTTCAATATATTTCTCGCCGAAGATGTTGTGCGCCAAGTCCACAAGGACACGCTGCAACTCGCGGTAATCGGACACTTGCACATCATGCTTACGCTGATCGCGGTCGCGCTCGCGCTCATCGTCGGACGCTGGCTCGATTTCAAGGGGCGACTGCACAAGATCGCAATACCGCTGATGATCGCCGGTACGATTGTCATCACGCTCGGTGTGTGGCTCGTCGTGCCCTTCGAGGAAATCGCGCATTACATTATTTACGTCGGCTCGGTGCTCATTTTGCTTGCCGCGCTCTTCCTCGTGATCTTTGGTTTCGACAAATTGATTCGCGAAAACTCGCGAAATGACACGAAAGTAAATCTCGCGCAAAAACTCTGCGCGCTGATTGACGATCCGCTCAAATTCGGCGCGCTGTGGCAATTGGTGTACATGAATTTCGTCGTCACCGCGATTGGCTTGTTCATGGCGATGCGGCTCGACAAAGTGATCCGCGTGTGGCCCCAGCGCGAAGAACGCATCACGCTGACCGGGCACTGGCACATTCTCGCGTCGATCATCGCGACGATCATCCTGTTGTATTACGCCGACCTGATCGGATTGCAAGGGCGCGCGCGCAAATGGTTCGGCTGGCTCATCATCATTCCATCCGACATCGCGTTCGCCGCCGCCGCGCTCTTTTCGACGAAACGGCTGTACGTCGCGGAATCGTCGCAGCAGCCGCTCGTCGACGCGATCATGTTGACGATTGACGCCGCGCTCGCGACGGTTTTGCTCGCACTCGCGGTGTTGATGGTGTGGCGCTTGATCGATCTGTTTTCGCGCAAGGGCAAATGGTCGGATGAAATGCGCGAGGAGGTGGCGGAATGATGTGGCAACAATGTCATTTCGAGGAGCATCCTGAGCGGAGCGACGTTTTTTGTTGCGGAGTCGAAGGATCGCGACGAGAAATCTCGGCGCCGCGATGTGGGCGAGATTTCTCGCGTTCGCTCGAAATGACAAAAGTGGTGCGCGCTATTCCTTTGCTTCTCATTGCCTTGCTCCTCGCCGCGTGCGCGTCCGCATCACCGCCCGCCGCGCCGCCGCAATTCGACACCGGCGTTGATCCCGAAGCGTGGGTGACGGTTCCGGCAGGTGAGTTTCTCTTCGGTCAGCACGCCGAACGCGTGCAAATCGATTACGCGTACGAAATCATGGTGACCGATGTGACGAACGCGCAGTACGCGCGCTATTTGAACAAAGCGCTTGCCGCTGGCAAAGTGAAAATCGCCAACCATCAAGTCGTCGGCTATTATCCGGGCGACAAGTTCACCGGTCGCCGCCACGAAAAGAAAATCGACGCGGGCGATTATTTGCACGTTCCTATCGGCGATAAAGATTTGCGACTCGCGTACGACGGAAAATTATTCGGCGTGAAATCGGGATACGAAAATCATCCGGTCGTCGCGATCACTTGGTTCGGCGCGAAAGCGTACTGCGACTATTTCGGCTGGCGGCTGCCGACCGAAATCGAATGGGAAAAAGCCGCGCGCGGTCCTTCGACTCCACTTCGTTCCGCTCAGGATTCGACTTTGCTTCCTGAGCGGAGCGCAGCGAAGTCGAAGGAAGCCGGGCGCGCGTATCCGTGGGGCGACGACATCGCGAAGAATCAGGCGAATTCGTACAACAGTTTCGATCCGTTTGAATTCCGCATCGGCGCGCAAGGCGACACGACGCCGGTTGGTTTCTACAACGGCAAGACGTACGCCGGTTATCAAACGCGCGACGTGCCAAGTCCGTACGGCGCGTACGATATGGCGGGCAATGTGTGGCAGTGGACGGGCGAGGTGTACGCGGGCATGCACTATCGTTTTATGCGCGGCGGGAGCAAAGCAAATTACGAATACAACCTGCGCGTCTGGTCGCGTAACAGCGCGGAACCGGATTATTTCGGACCGAGCACCGGATTTCGCTGCGCGCGGAACAAGTAGCGCGGGCGCGCCACGCCAGCAAAATTTGGCAAAAACGCCTCTTCATGTATAATATAATTGGCAGAAAAGTTTTTTTGTACGTGGAGGCACTCATGATAGCGCTGGCAAAATCATTGCTGGTGAATGGAATCATGGCGCGGTTGCGAATTTATTGGACGTTGACCAAAAGTTTGCAAACGGGGCTTTTGCTGATCACCGGTCTGGCGGGCTATTTCAGCGCGCGTTGTCCGACGCACAGCACGGAAACCGTGCTCGCGCTCGCGGCGAGTCTGTTCCTCGCGATTGCGGGGAGCACCGCGCTGAATATGGTGTGGGATCGCGACATTGACGCGGCGATGCCGCGCGCGTGTCAGCGCCCGCTGCCGCAGAAGCAAGTCTCGGTGCGCGAAGGTTTGTTTTTCGGGATCGAACTTTCGGCGTGCGGCATCGTGTGGGCGTTCGCGCTCGATCCGTTGTACGGCGCGATTGTTTTTGCCGGATGGTTTGTCGACGTTGTCGTGTATACGATGTGGCTCAAGCGACGAACCGCCTGGTCGATTGTGTGGGGCGGCATTGCCGGCGCGATGCCGATTCTCGCCGGGCGCGCGCTCGGCACAGGGCAGATCGATTTGATTGGCATTCTGTTCGCGCTCGCGGTCTTGCTGTGGATTCCGACGCACATGCTGACGTTCGGGCTCAAGTACGCCGATCAATATCGCGCGGCGGGCGTGCCGGTCTTTCCCAATCGCTACGGCGAAGTGATCACGCGTTTTGCAATCGCGCTCTCGACCGCGTTCGCGACGCTCGCAATGATCTTTGCCGCGTCGCACGTCGGTCTGGCGTGGGGCTATTTTCACCTCGTGCTGTGGTTGAGTGGATTGCTTTTGATCGTCGCACTGACTAGCGTGCTCAACCGTGCGCCCAAACTCAATTTCGCGCTGTACAAATTCGCGTCGGTCTACATGCTCGGCGCGATGGCGCTGATCATGCTCGGCGTTAGTTCGTAGTGCGCGCTTGAGCGCACGGAAGCGATGAATCGCTCACTACAAACAATCTTGGAGACCATGCAAAACAAATCAGTGTGGATTTGGCGCGGCGCGCTCGCGTTGCTGCTCGGCGCGTCGACCGTGATGACGATTTTGGGCGCGGTCGGAACGGCGTGCCTCGCGTGGAATGGACATTTGTATCCGCCGCAAGCGTTCGGTTGGATCGTACCGCACATGCCGACGTATCAACTGCTCGTCTACATCGGGCTGGCGGCGGGGCTCGCGCTGGCGATTGTCACGTACGCGCTCGCGCGCGGCGACAAGTGGTTTTATCTCGGCGCGTTGATCTTTCTGATGATCGCGGGCGGCGCAGCGGCGTATCAAATGTACCTGACCTCGTCGCTGCGGAAAATTTCGTTCTTCGCCGCCGCGCCGACGAACATTCGATTTTACATCACCGCGCTGACGTTGATCGTGCTGCTCATTGTCCGGATTCCTCCGGTGTGGAACAAGAGTGGCTTGGGCAAGCCCGGTAATGGCAAGGGCGATTTCGCTACGCCAATGGGAATTACGTTGTTGTTCACGGGATTTTTGCTGATCACCGCGCCGTTGTGGGCGTCGCCGGAGCACGTCGTGGATGGCGTGAATTACGTGATGGGGTTGGCAGTGCCGCTCATCGCGAATGGCGCGGCGCTGATGGCAGGCGGCGCGGGGTTGCTGATCGCGCGGAGATGGATCGGGAGACAGCGGGCAATCGGCGTTCAGGAACGTGCGCGATAAATTGCACAGACCCGAAGGGTTTTGGAGACCCTTCGGGTTTGTTGTATAATTGACGCGGTGGTCGCGGCAATTGACGCGGCGGTATATCGGTTGTATGATTTGAACGCGGAGGAGATAAAGGTGGTGGAGAACAAGCCATGAACAAATTGCATACTCAAACGAGCGTCATGCGGATCTTGCGCAAACAACTGCCGCGCTTGCGCGCCGAGTACGGAGTAGAAAAAATGGCGCTGTACGGTTCGTTCGCCAAGGGCACTTGCACTCGCCGAAGCGACGTGGATATTCTCGTCGAACTGACGCGACCGCTCGGCTTGGAATTTGTGCGCCTCGCGTTCGACCTTGAGAAATCGCTCGGCAGAAAAGTGGACCTCGCGACGTTCGACACGTTCCAGCGCGGGCTGGCGCAGTCAAGGTATGCGCGCATTGTTTCGGATGTTGAAAGGACGCTGAGGTATGTCTGAACGGCGCGATCGGGACTACATCGAGGACATTCGCGTTGCCATCGCGCGGATCGAGCGCTACACTGCGAATCTCTCGCGGGAGCAACTCGAGGCAGACGAAAAGACGCAGGATGCTGTCATTCGCAATCTCGAAGTGATCGGCGAAGCAGCAAAGAATGTATCCGCGTCACTCCGCCGCGAACATTCCCACATTCCTTGGAAAGATCTTGCGGGTGTACGCGACAAATTGATTCATCACTATTTTTGGGGTCAATCTCACCATCATTTGGGAAATTATCCGAGACGATTTGCCGTCCTTGCTTCCAGAATTGGACGAGGTGTTGCGTGTTCTTGCGGCGCAAGACCAAGCGCAAGAAAGTTGATCCGTGCAAAGGCAGAAGACCTTCGAGGTTTCCTAAAACCTGGAAGGTCTTTTTGTTTACTCCACCACTCCCGCGCCCGCCATCGCGCGGCACGCGAAGATTTGCGGCGATAGTCCGGTACGCGCGTGGTACGCGCGCGCGACATCGCTGATGAACGCATCGACCGCGCTCTCCTCGACCAGATTCACAGTGCAGCCGCCGAAACCCGCGCCGGTCAACCGCGCGCCCAGACAGCCGCGCTGCTGCCGCGCGATCTCCACCATCGCGTCAAGTTCCGCGCAACTGACTTGGTAATCGTCGCGCAGACTTGCATGTGACGCGTCCATCAACGCGCCGAACGCGGCAAGAGCGTCGCGGCGCGTGGCGGCGACCGCGTCGAGCACGCGCGCGTTTTCGGTGATGATGTGGCGCGCGCGCTTGGCGACAGTTGGCGGCAACGCGTTTTCGCCGCGCGCGAATTCCTCCGGCGACACGTCGCGCAGCGCGCGCAGCGGTTTGCCGAGTTGCGCGGCGAGGAGGCGCACGGCTTGCTCGCACTCCGCGCGGCGCGTGTTGTACTCCGAGTCGACCAAGCCGCGCCGCTTCAGCGTGTCGCACACGACGATCTGCGCGCCGCGCGGCAGCGGCACATTTTGGTACGACAGATCGCGGCAATCGATCAAAAGCGCGTGATCGGCGCGCGCGAGCGCGGAGATGAACTGATCCATGATTCCGCATTTCATTCCGACAAATTCACTCTCCGCGCGCTGACACAACTTGGCAATCTCCACTTTGCTAATTTCCAAGTTACCAATTTCCGCGAACGTCGTCGCCGCGCAAACCTCCAGCGCCGCGCTCGACGACAAGCCGGAGCCGCGCGGCACGTCGCCTTGAATCGCGAGATCGAGTCCGGGCAGAATGAAACCGCGCGCCAGCAGCGCCCACGCGACGCCGCGAATGTAATTGCTCCACTTGTTCGCGCTATCGTGTTCAATCGGCGCGTCGAGCGCAAACTCGGAGCGCGCGTGTTCGAAATCGAGCGCGAGCATTCGGACGCGGCGGTCGGCGCGCGCGCGCGCGGCGATCAACACCGCGCGGTCGAGCGCCATCGGCAGGACAAAGCCGTCGTTGTAATCGGTGTGCTCGCCGATGAGGTTGACGCGTCCCGGCGCGCGCGTGATGTGGGTGGGCGCAGCGCCGTAGAACTGTGTGAATGTGGCGCGCAGAGTTTCGATTGATCGCATGGTGAATTGACAATGCCTTCGCCAAAATCTCCCCACTGATCGAATGGAACATGGATAAATGGGAAAAGCAAGAAAATCATCCGTGTTTCTTTCGGTCGGTGGGGAAAAATTCGTGTGTGCGTAAATTGGCGAAGGTATTGATTGAGAAACCCGTTTTCTGCTGAAGGCGGAAAACGGGTTTCTGGATTAACGCGCAGTTGGAGTCGCAGATGCTTGAAGTTGCGCGATGATTTTCTTCACTTCGGCTGGGACGTACTCTGGCTTGTAGAACCGTTCGATCTTGTTGTTGGGATCGCTCGCCGCGGTTTTCAGCCAATTGGTCAGCGCGGTGCTTTGGACGCGCGTGAGCGCGCTCGACTCGAGTTCGCGGTTCTGCTCGTGCGCGGTCACTTGAATAATATGCAAGCCGTAGGTCGTCGTGATCGGCTGGCTGATTTGGTTCACTTGCAGCGCGAACGCGGTATCTTCGAACTCTTTGATCATCGCGCCGCGGGGGAACCAACCCAGGTCGCCGCCCGAATCTTTCGAGCCGGGGTCTTGTGACACGTCTTGCGCGACTTTGCCGAAATCTTCGCCTTTGCTCAAGCGTTCTTCGACTTTGACCGCGTCGTCATAGGTACTGACGAGGATGTGCCGCGCCTGGACTTGTTCAGCCGTCTTTGGCATTTCGTCGGCTAGCACTTTTTGCAATTTCTGGCGCAGGATACTCGTTTCGATCATCTTGCGCAAGTCCGGCTCGCTGACTTGGGTTTGTTTGGTGATCGTCTCGAACAACTTTTTCTTTTCGGTCAGATAGGTTTCGTACACCATCAGCGTCGGCGTGGGCAGCGGCGTCTCGGTGGGTCCGATCGTCGCGGTTGGCGTCGGCGTGGTGGGCGTGATCGTACCAGTTGGTGCGGGCGATGGGGTAAATGTCCGCGTGACCGTTGGCGTGCGCGTCGGTGTGCCGGTTCTCGTCGGCGTCGGCGATGGACCAGCGGTGGGCGAAGGCGTCGGGCGCAAATAGCCGACGTATTGTTCGATCTCTTGATCCACTTCGTCCGCCAGCACGGTGATATTGCGCCGCGCGGCTTCTTGCCGCGCCAATTCGTCTTCGATCATCGTGTTCATCAGCGAATTGGGCAGACCGACCAATTGGAACGCGGCTTGTTCGTATTGTTGTTCGTACGACGACTTGATAAAATCGAGCGTCGGGTCGCTGCCGATCTGTTGGAGCTGGGCGATGATTTGCTGCAATTGCCCGTTCAACGTCACCGCGCTGTACCGCAGTTGGGTTTGATAATCGCGGATGCTGATCGGCTTGTCATTAACGGTCGCAATTGGGCTGTTGAATTGAACGGCGAGCAGGGTCTGCAATCCGCCGAAGTTCGCCGATAAATAACCCAAGCCGAAAACAATCAGAATGACGAGCGCGACCGCGCCGAGCGCAAGATACAACATTCTCTCCTGACGCTCTTCGCGCGCGCGACGGAGTTGTTGTTTGCGAGTTTCTTGGAGCGTGTGCTTATCGCCTTTTGGCATGAGAATCCTTTTCGGTCAATTGGTCAATCGGGCAATCGGGCGATCAGATACCTGATCGCCTGATCGCCCGATTAACTGTTTATTCTCCGCGGGTGGCTTCGGTGGCAAAGGGCAACAAGGCGACGTGGCGCGCGCGCTTGATCGCGGCGGAAAGCACGCGTTGATGGCGCGCGCAGGTGCCGACTTTGCGGCGCGGTTTGATCTTGCCGTGATCGGTCAAATAGCGGCGCAGCATTTCGACATTTTTGTAATCAATCGTCTTGGCTTTTTGCGCGCAGAATGGACAGACGCGCGGCGGGCGCGGTCCCTGAAAACGTCCGGGACGTCGCCCCGGTGGACCATTGCGGCCGCGCGAATCGGAAGTTCTGGCGGCGGAGGGGGTTGATCCTGCGCCCATTGGCGTCGGTTTGGTTTCTTCCATGGTATTGAATACTCCTGTTTCGATTCAATCAACGCGTGGCGCGCGTTATTCGCTCTCGACGCGCGTGACGAGGTAACGCAAAACATCTTCCAGCAATTGGAGATTGCGTTCGAGATCGCGCACCGCCGTGGAGGGCAGTTTGATTTGGAGGACTGAATAAAAACCTTCGGTGACTTTGGCGATGGGGAAGGCGAGGCGACGTTTGCCCCAATCTTCGCGCTTGACAATTTCTCCGCCGGCTGTGACGATGAATTTGTCGATGCGTTCGTGCATTGCCGCGAGCGCTTGTTCATCCAGGGTGGGACGAACGATGTACATCAATTCGTAAGACAAGATGGACTCCTTTCCTCGGGTTTGCTCCGCGTGAGGCGCGGGCGAAAAGGTGTGTGGTTATTCAATTGGATTTCACACAACGGGCGCGATTATAACAGATAAGCGCGAATCTGGCAAATCGTTGTCGGACAAGTTGGCAACTTGTCCGACATTGGATATAATAGCGAGGATGAAATTCAAACTCGCGCTGGCTCAATTCGCGCCGCATCTCGGCGACGTGGACGCGAATCTTAAAATAATCGCCGACTATATCGCGCGCGCACGCGTCGCGCAAGCCGACGTGATCGTCTTGCCCGAACTCGCGCTGACCGGCTATTATCTCAAAGACCTCGTGCCGACGGTCGCCGCGCGTCCATCGCCCGACGATCCGCGTTTTGCGCCGCTGATCGCCGCGAGCCGCGATCTCGATATCGTCGTCGGTTTCGTCGAAGAGGACGCGCGCTATCGCTACTATATCGCCGCGGCGTACCTGTCCGCCGGACGCGTCGTTCACGTCCACCGTAAAGTGTACCTGCCGACGTATCGGCTGTTCGACGACGGACGATTCTTCGCGCCGGGCAATACCTTCCGCGCGTTCAACACGCGCTTTGGGCGGATGGGTTTGCTGATTTGCGAGGACGCGTGGCATCTCTCGTCGCCGTACGTCTTGTGGCAAGACGGCGCGGATTTTCTGATCGATCTCTCCGCGAGTCCGGGGTACGGCATTTCGGCGAGCGATGAACTGGCGAACGCGGAGACCGTGAAAACGTTTTTGCAAACCTACGCGTCGATCTTGACGACGTTTGTGATCTTTAGCAACCGCGTTGGAATGGAAGACGGCATCGCGTTTTGGGGCGGCAGTCACGTTCTCGCGCCCGACGGCAAGCCGCTTGCCGCCGCGCCGCGCTTTGACGACGCGCTCGTCTGCGCCGAAATCGACACGGACGCGCTGCGCCGCGCGCGCTTGGGCTTGCCGATTTTGCGCGACGAACAACGTGAGTTGGTGCGACACGAATTGGGACGCGTCGCCAAGTTCGAGTTGGATCGCTGAAATGTCAGACACACTCAAGCCGCTTGAACTAAACACCGCGCTCGCGCGCCGCATGATCGTCGATTTCATTCGCGTCGAATTGACGCGCGTCGGTTTTTCGCGCGGCATCCTGGGTTTGTCCGGCGGCATCGACTCGTCGCTCGTCGCGTTTCTTGCGGTCGAAGCGTTGGGCGCGGAAAACGTGCTGGGAATGATTTTGCCGTACCGCACGAGCCATCCCGACAGTCGTGCGGACGCGGAACTCGTCGCGCGCCAACTCGGCATCGCGACGCGCGTCGTCGAAATTACGCCGATGGTCGAGCCGTACCTCGCGCAACTTGAACAGCATCCTGAGCGGAGCGCAGCGCAGTCGAAGGGAGCGGAGTCGAAGGAGCGACGACGCGGTAACGTGATGGCGCGCGCGCGGATGATCGTGCTGTACGATCAATCGGAAGAAGCGCGCGCGCTCGTCCTCGGCACGTCGAACAAGACCGAAACGCTGCTCGGTTACACGACGCTGTTTGGCGATAACGCGGCAGCGATTCAGCCGATTGCCGATCTGTACAAATGCCAGGTGCGGCAACTCGCGCGCGCTGTCGGCGTGCCGGAACGGATCATCGCCAAAGCGCCGAGCGCGGACTTGTGGCAAGGACAGACGGACGAAGGCGAACTCGGTTTCACGTACGACGACGCGGACGCGATTCTGTATCGCCTCGTGGACGAACGCCGCCGCGTCGAAGATGTGATCGCCCAAGGATTCGACGCGCGCGTCGTGCAACACGTCGTCGAGTTAGTGCGGCGCAATCACTTCAAGCGCGTGCCGCCGCCGGTCGCCAAGATTAGCGCACGGACGGTCGGAATTGATTTTTTGTACGACCGAGATTGGGGCAAGTGATTTTTCGATTTCTGATTGCCAATTTTTGATTTTCAACGGGGAGGTTGGAAATGGCACGACAGACAGAACCGAGGAAAGATTCAAAGCAAATCGTCGTCGAACTAACAATGCCGCTGGAAGAAGCGCGGCAGGTGATTTGGCAAGGGCGCGGTGTACACGATCCGATGGGGCAACTGATTGATGCTAAACAAATTGACAAAGGTGATTTGGCATGGGCAGTTGACTGTGGGTTTGAGCCCAAGTTTCGCGAAGCCGCTAGAACACTTTTGGCGTATTGGCTCGGTCAACCCGCGACACTTGAGAAGACTTTGCAATATGGGCCACAGGTGATCGAGGGCAGTCATGACCTTGAAGATATTGAACGCAAAAATCTAATTCAGGCATCTGCGTTTTTCGGTTTGACATTCGGTTTTATCGGTATCTACCTAACCATGTTCGTAACCAATTGGATTTTTGATCTCTTCAAACACTGGGGACAAGGTGAGTACCTTGGAGTTGTGTTAGCTCTGTTGTTTGATGTAGGTTGTTTCGCTGGAGCAGTTTGGTTATTGCTACGGTATATCAAACAAAAATATGATACATCCAAGTCCTTCCGAACTGGACGCGAAGGCGAGGAAAAAGTAGTTGAAAGACTTCGGTCTGCGCTGGATAATCGTTGGACAATATTTCGTAACTTACACCTACCGGGTCATAACGATGACATTGATGTTGTTCTGGTGGGTCCTGCTGGCGTTTGGGCAATGGAGGTCAAATCGTCCCGCTCTACGGTAAAAATCGAGGGGAAGAAATGGGAATTGAAGGTCAAAGGGCGGTGGGTTTCAGCGCAGAATAATCCATCTGACCAGATAACAGTTAATGCTAAATTGTTGAATGATTTTCTGAAGCGGCAAGGCATTACACGTTGGATTGAGTGCGCGATTGTACTAGCAAGTTCCCAACCGATTTCCAATTTCGATTTGTCTGAAATCCCCGTCTGGCTTTTGCCCACAATCGAAGAAAAAGTTACCAACTTGAGTACGCGAGTTCCCCCTACGGAGAAAGATATCGAACAGATCGTCGCAATCTTCAAGGATTTAGCGACAAAACGAATCGCGATAGAAGAAGTCAAATACAAGTAACGCCAATCGAAAATCAGAAATCACAAATCGCAAATTGGAGGTACCATGCCACTCGCACTCGTCACCGGCGGAGCCGGTTTTATCGGATCACATTTGGTCGAAGGATTGCTTGCGCGCGATTACAAGGTGCGCGTGCTCGACAACTTTTCGACGGGACGGCGCGAGAATCTCGCGAGCGTCCTGACGAAAGTCGAGTTGCTCGAAGGGAGTGTGGCGAACTTGACGACCGCGCGCAGCGCAATGCGGAACGTGGATGTCGTTTTTCATCAAGCCGCACTGCCCTCCGTGCCGCGCTCGGTGAAGAATCCACTGGAGAGCAACGAGATCAACATCACCGGCACGCTGAATGTTTTGGTCGCCGCGCGCGACGCCGGAGTCAAGCGCGTCGTCTACGCTGCATCGTCCGCCGTCTACGGCAATCAACCGACGCTGCCAAAAGTGGAAACGATGACGCCCGATCCGCTGTCGCCGTATGCGATTGGCAAACTGGCGGGCGAAATGTACGCGCGCGCGTTCACGCAACTGTACGGACTCTCGACAGTTTCTCTGCGTTACTTTAACGTCTTCGGACCCCGACAAGATCCGACGACGCAGTACGCCGGAGTGATCGCCAAGTTTATGACGTGCGCGCTAGAAAGCAAGCCGTACCCGGTTTACGGCGACGGCGAACAATCGCGCGATTTCACGTACGTCGCAAACGTCGTCGAAGCGAACATTCGCGCGGCGGAAAGCACGATCGCAGGCGCGCCGCTCATCAACATCGCGTACGGCGAACGGACGACGCTCAATCAGATCATCAAGATTTTGAACGAACTGACCGGGCAAAAGTTATCGGTGGACTATGGACCCGAACGCGCGGGCGACGTGAAGCACTCGCACGCAGACGTGACGCTCGCCGGGAAATTGATCGGCTATGAGCCGATGGTGAATCTGCGGGAGGGCTTGAAGCGAACACTGGAGTGGTATCGGCAACAATGACCAATGACGAATGATAATGAAACCGCGCCGCCGTTGTCAGGCGCGTTTTTTATTTCTGCCGCGAGGTGTCCAAGATTCCACCCTCAGTCATCGCCGCCAAATCGAGAATGTGGTCGAGTTGTTCTGCGGTGAGATAGCGTTTTTCCAGAACGACCTGGCGAATCGGGACGCGGCGCGCCATCGCTTCCTGGGCGACTTGCGCTGCCTTTTCATAGCCCATAACCGGGTTGAGCGCGGTGACCAGCGCGGTTGATCGCGCGAGCCATGCCGCCGCGTTCTCGCGATTCGCGGTAATGCCCACCGCGCATTTCGATGTGAATGTTCCGATTGCGCGAATCAGAATGTCCATCGTTTGGAACAGATTGTACGCGACGATGGGCATCATGACATTCAGTTCCAGTTGTCCGGCGCTCGCCGCCAGCATCACGGTGAAATGGTTGCCCATGACTTGATAACACGCCATGTTCAGCATTTCCGCCATTACCGGATTCACCTTGCCGGGCATGATCGACGAACCCGGTTGCGCGGCGGGCAGTTCGATTTCGGCGAGTCCGGTCGTCGGACCGGAGGCGAGCAGGCGCAGATCGTTCGCGATCCGCGTCAGTGTGATCGCGAGCGTGTTCAGCGCGGCGGAAAAATCGACTGGGTCGGCGAGCGATTGCATCGATTCAAACAGGTTGCCCGAACTGCGAACTTGCAAGCCCGTCAATTGATTGATCCGTTCGATCATCCGCGCGTGATACTGCGGGTGCGCGTTCAGCCCCGTGCCGGTCGCCGTGCCGCCGATGCCGATCCGCCGCAATCGATCCCCTGCCGTCGCGATCCGTTCGCGGTCGAACGCGATGGCTTGCGCGTACGCGCCGAACTCTTGCCCCAAGCGCACCGGCACCGCGTCCTGCAAGTGCGTTCGCCCGGATTTGATCACATCGTCGAATTCGCGCGATTTCTGCTCCAAGACTTGCTGGAGCGCGTCGAGTGTTTTCAGCGACTCGCCCAATCGCCACAAACAGCCAAGCCGAATTGCCGTCGGCACGGTGTCGTTCGTCGATTGCGCCATGTTGACGTGGTCGTGCGGATTCACCGGCTTGCGCGGATCGTCCAACTGATAACCCAGGATTTGGTTGGCGCGATTGGCGATCACTTCGTTGACGTTCATGTGATGCGATGTCCCCGCGCCTGCCTGGATCGGATCGACGACGAATTGGTCCGCCCACTCGTTATCCATCACCTCTTGCGCGCTCGCGCTGATCGCTTCCGCGAGTGGCGGCGCGAGCAAACCCAGATCGCGATTTACCTCCGCCGCCGCGCGTTTGAGCGCCGCCGTCGCCCACACAAACGCGCGATATTGCGCGAGTCCGCTGATCGGAAAATTCTCCAGCGCGCGCTGCGTTTCCGCGCCCCACAGCGCATTGCGCGGCACGTTGACCGCGCCCAGCGAATCCTTCTCGGTTCGATATTCCATGCTAACCTCCTCGCGAAATCTTGCCGCGCTCATTATAACGCGCGCCGCGTGGGATGAATCACGCGGCGCGCAACTTTAACAAAACTCTTGTGGACGCCAGAATCTTGTCAGTCCTATTTGTTTGGGATATAATGGAGGCGCAGCGCGAGTAGCGCTGACACGATCATCACGCGGGAACGCGCGAAACAAGTTCCTTCATCCGGCAGCGGACGACAGTGGCGTCACAATTCGAGGAGTGCCAATGTTGATACAGGAATCGGATCCCTCTTGTTCGCGAGTGAACGGCGGGCAAGGCAGTCGCTTTTTTTGCGCCACACTTTCGGGACACAGTTTGAGCGCGTGTCTGAAGGTTGTGGCGCGTTGTATTGAGTGAAGCGAGGAGGAACCCAATGCAATGTCCAGCGTGTGGAAACATGAACCGCGCCGGCGTCAAGTTCTGCGCGAAATGCGGAAAACCACTGCCGCAACAACCCGCCGAAGCCGCGACGCCGCAAACTCCGGCGTATTCTCCGCCGCCCGCGCCACCCGCGCCCGCGCAGATTCCGCCGGTCGCGCCTGCCGCAAAACCAAGCCCTGCCGCGCGCACGTTGCCGTGGAAGAACATCGCGATCGGCTGCGCGATTTATTTGCTTGGAATGATTTGCGGCGCGTTGTTACTTGCCGGCGTGTTGTATGGAGTTGAATGGTCGAAAGTCGCCGCCCCGTTCGCGCCGGCATCGCCAGCGTGGATCACACCGGCGGCGCCGCCTTTTGCGCCGACGACGAAACCGTAGCCGAGGATCAAAAGGAGAATTCTCAATGCAGAAACGAACATCCTCTTTGGCGATGCTGAGTGCGCTGCTCGCGTTGACTGCGCTGATCATTGTCGTTCGAGCGCCGGTCGCGGCGCAAGGACCGACCGCGCCGACGGAAACGCCGACGCTCGCGACGACGTTGCCGCTCACGGCTACGCCGACTGGGTCGCCAACTGCGTCGCCCACGCCGACGCCGACGTCGACTGCGACGCCAACGCCTTCACACACCCCAACCGCAACCGCCACATCCACGCCGACGGCGACGGCGACACCAACATCGACATCGACGCCGACCGCGACGCCAACTTTCACGCCGACCGCGCTTGAAATGGTCGCGACGACCGCGCAGAATTATTGGCATTTGCTCGCGCTGGGCAGCGCGCTCGTCTGCGTTTTGATCTTGCTGGCAATCGCGTTTTTGTTGCGCGGACGCGGCAAGAAACCGCCGACTGCTCCGGCGCAGGCGTTTCTCGTCAGTTCTCAAATACCGAATTTGGTCTTTCCGATTTCCGCTGACGCGGTGACGATCGGGCGCGCCAAGGGCTGCGATATCCAAATCACGGAGAAGATGAAATTGCCCGGCGCAGACACGCTCTCGCGCTGGCACGCGCGTCTCGAAAAGCGCGGCGAGCGCTGGGTGCTGATCGACGGCGGCAAAGAGAATCAGCCGTCGACCAACGGCATCTTCGTCAACGATGTGCGTACACGCGAAAATTATATTCACGACGGACTGGAAATTCGCTTGGGTCAGGTTCGTTTCACGTTTTATACGCAACTTCCGACTGAAGATCCAACGCAAGGAGGAACACGATGAGCCAGCCCCAAATGATCGCGTGTCCGAATTGCGGCGCGATGAATCGCACGACCGCGCGCTTTTGTAGTCAATGCCGCGCGCCGCTCGTCGTGACGGAGCAACCGACGATCCGCTTGCCCGACGATTCCAAAGCGCCGTTTGCCGAACGTCGGACGCGGCGGCTGGGCGACTCTGGCAAATTTGCCGCGTTGCCGGAAGGCGCGCTCATCGGCAAGTACGAAGTGCGGCAATTGTTTCCCGCGCAGTCGGGCGTCCACAGTTATCTCGTCGCCGATGAGCGAAATGAATTATGCGTGCTGTTCGAAGCGGAAAACCCGGAGCAGTGGAAAAAAGAAAAGTACTTGTTCGAATCACACATCGCGCATCCGGCGCTTGCGCTGCTGACCGATGTGTTCGAGCAAGTGCAGTACGCCAATCAGCGGCGCGCGTACCTCGTCACCGAATATCCGATGGCGCCGCTCGCGCAACTCGGCGCGCCGAGCGAATTCAACGTGCTGGCGTGGGGCGCGCAATTGGCAGGCGGCTTGGCGTACTTGCACGAAAATAATCTCGCGCATGGCAACGTGCAACCCGCCAGTCTTGTGATGACTGGAAGCAGGCAAGTCAAATTGTGGAACCTGGCGGATACGCGCGCGCTCACACCCGAATTGCGCGATTGGGATATTCTCCAACTCGCCAAAGCGCTCTACCAATTTGCGATGCCGTCCGGTCAAGCCGTGCCGATGTTGTCGCCGGACGCGACGCGCGTGTTTGAGCGCGCGTTCGCGCAAGACCCGCGCCAACGCTATCACGACGCGCGCGCGTTCGCGGCGGATTTGGAACACGCACTCGACGCGCTGCGGCATCCGAAAGGGATCACGTGCAGCGTCGGGCGCATCACGGACGTGGGACAAAAACGCGAATTGAACGAGGACGCGTTCGTCACACTCGATTTGCTTCAAGCGGTTCAGCAGGGCAGTCAGTCCATCGGTTTGTACGTCGTCGCGGACGGGATGGGCGGCGCGGTGGCGGGCGAAGTCGCGAGCAAAATGGTGACCCAGGTGATGGCGCGCCACGTGCTCACAGATGTTTTTAATCCGCAGTTTTCCGCGCAGCCCGCGCGCTTGGACTATGGCGCGATTTTGCAAGCCGCGGTCGAGCAGGCGAACGCGGAAATTTTTCAGATGCGGAGCGCGGCGCGCACCGATATGGGATCGACGGTCGTCGCCGCGCTGGTGAGCGGCAATCGCGCGCACATCGTCAACGTGGGCGACAGCCGCGCGTATTGGATTGCGCCCGACCGCATCGAAAAAATCACCAAGGACCATTCGCTGGTGCAGGCGTTCGTGGATCGCAACGAGATCGGCGAAGACGACGTGTACACGCACCCGCAGCGCAATTTCATTTTGCGAAACGTCGGCGACAAGGCACAGGTGCAAGTCGATTCATTCACGCGCGCGTTCGAGCCGGGCGAGTATCTGCTGTTGTGTTCCGATGGTTTGTGGGAAATGGTTTATCCCAAGAGTCGCCTGCACGAAATCGTCACGCACGCGCCGAGCGCGCAAGCAGCGTGCCAGCAACTCGTCGACGCCGCGAATAAAAATGGCGGCGACGACAACATCACCATCGTGCTCGTCAAGTTCGAAGCGACGTAGGACAAATTTGTAAATTTGTCCCACAATTTCGGCGGAGTCATTTGATGGAATTGCTGCTCCAAGACCAGCCGTGTCCATTCTGCGGCGCGCAGAACCGCGCGGGCGCGAAATTTTGTCATACATGCGGCAAGTCGTTTGGCGATTCGCCCACGTCAACGGAGCCGGTGGTTGACGCGGTGGTGTCGCCGCCGACAGACGCGCCACCCGCGCAACCAGAGCCATCGCCAACCCCGGCAGCATCGCCCGAAACGTTGCCGCGCTTGACGCCGGGCGCGCGCCTGTTCAATCGCTTTGAGATCATCGAAACGCTCGAAGCGACGAACGCGGTCACGCGTTACCGCGCGCGTGACGCGTTACGCTGCGCGGCGTGTCATGCGGAAAATCAGCCGGACGATCATTTCTGCGGTGATTGCGGGCGCGAGTTGGGCGAGACGCGCGGCGCGTGCATTTTGGAAGCGCGACGCGCGCCGCCGGATATGACGCGCGCGCCGCCGAACGCGTTTATCGTAGACGCTTGGCTGTACGTGATCCAGTTCGAACCGCCGCAAGTCGAAACGAAGAAAAAGTTTCCGCGCGGCGTGCATCTCGCGTTCGGCTGCAAATCGGATCCTGGGTTAGCGCGCGGCGACGCGCCGGACGAGGACAGCGTCTTCGCCGCCGCATTCTCCGCGATTTACGAATCCAACGCGCAGCCGACGGTCGGGTTGTTCATCGTCGCGGACGGAATTGGCGGAAGCGACGCGGGCGAGGTCGCGAGCAAGGCGGGTGTCCAGACCGTCGTCGCGGAATTGACGACGCGCGTCATCGCGCGCGCACTCGCGGGCGAAGCGATTGGCGCCGACGCGGCGCGCGACGCGATCAAAGCGGCGATTCAAGCGGGCAACACCGCGGTGTACCAACTCGCGCGCGAGAAGCAAGTGGACATGGGCACGACGATCACGCTCGCGCTCATCGTCAATGACAACGCGTACATCGCGAATGTCGGCGATAGCCGGACGTATTTGCTCGCCGGCGCGAAGATGGAACAGATCACGCAAGATCATTCGCTCGTCGCGAATCTCGTCGCCACGGGCGAGATTCAACCCGAAGACATTTACACGCATCCGCATCGCAACGTGATTCTGCGCAGTCTCGGCGCGCATGAACGGGTGGAAATCGATCTGTTTCCGGCGGACGGCGGCGCGATCAAATTGCCGCCCGGCGCGCGCCTCTTGCTCTGCTGCGACGGCTTGTGGGAAATGGTGCGCGACGATGATCTAGAGCGCGCGCTCTTTGCGACCGACGCGCCGCAAGCGATTTGCGAGCGACTCATCGCGAGCGCGAATGAGGCGGGCGGCGAAGATAATATCAGCGCAGTCGTGGTGAGTGTGGGAGAATGAAATGCCCCTTTCGTCCGGTCAACTGATCGCACAACGCTACAAAGTAATGAGGGTGCTTGGACAAGGCGGGTTCGGCGCGGTTTATCTTGTCGAAGATACGCGACTCGCCGGGCACAGGGTCGCGCTCAAAGAAACCTTCGACACCCAGCCCGAAGCGGTGCGTCAATTTCAACTCGAAGCGGAGATTCTCGCGCGGCTCAGTCATCCGGGGTTGGTGCGCGTCTCGGATCGTTTTGAAGAGCGCGGGCATCAATTTCTCGTGATGGATTTCGTCGAAGGCGACGATCTGATCGACTTGATCCAACGCGGCGCGGCGAGTCACGCGCAAATTATCAAATGGATGATCGAGGTGTGCGACGCGGTGGCGTACCTGCACAGCCAAACCCCGCCGATCATTCATCGCGACATCAAGCCGCCGAATATCAAAATTCGCCATGACGGGCGCGCGGTGCTCGTCGATTTCGGCATCGCCAAGGTGTACAATCCACAAAAGCAAACCGCGATGGTCGCGCGCGCGATCTCGACCGGCTTTTCGCCGCCGGAACAATACACCGGCGGCACCGACGCGCGCTCGGATGTGTACTCGCTCGGCGCGACACTCTACTGCGCGCTGACCGCGACCATTCCGCCTGAAGCGCTCGACTTGGTGGATCAATCGGCGGTGCTGGCGCGCCCGCGCGAGATCAAACCGCAAATCAGTCCGGCGGTCGAGCAAGTGATTTTGAAAGCGATGTCGCTCAACCTTCTCGCGCGTTATCCAACCGCGCGCGAAATGATGTCCGCGCTGCAACAATGTTTGGGCGGCGCGGTCGTCGCGTCAATGTCCCCTTCGACTGTCGCTCAGGGTGCGTCGATCCAGCAACCGTTGATTCCCGCGCCGCCCGAGCGATTGCAGGGCGCGATTTGTCCGCGCTGCCGGCAGATAAATCGTCCGGGCGCGCGCTTTTGCCAGTTCGATGGGACGCCGCTCGTCCCTTCGACCGTCGCTCAGGGTGCGGTATCATTCGCGCCGAGCGCGCCGGTGGTGACACCGCAGATGCGCTTTGAGTACGGCAATCGCCATTTTCGCAAAAAGGATTACGCGCGCGCGGTCGAAGAATACGCGCAGGCGTTGCAAGGTGGGTTCGAGCACGTCGCGCTCTTTTACAATCTAGCCGGCGCGTACATCGAATTGCGGCGCATCAGCGAAGCGATTCCGGTGTTGCAGCGCGGCGTCGGCAAGTATCCGCAAGACGCGGGAATCTACGCGCTGCTCGGTCTGGCGTACATTCACTGGAATCAATTTACGCAAGCGGAGCAAGTGCTCCAGCGCGCGGTGCGCTTGGACGCGCGAAATTTCGAGGCGCACCTGTTCACGTCGATGCTGCATCGCCAACGGCAGCGACCCTCCGACGCGGTCAAATGGGCGCAAAAAGCGGTCCGGCTCGAGCCGAATGTTGCGGCGGGGCATTTTGCGCTCGGGCGAGCGTACGCGGCGCAGAAAAAATGGACCGACGCGATTGCCGCGTTCAAGCGCGCCGCGCAGTTGGACGCGAACGATCCTGATCCACACGCGCATCTCGCGGCGTGTTATCTCGCGCTCAAGCAGAAAACCGCCGCGCGCGCGGCGGCGGAACGCGCGCGGCGGATCGATCCGAACAATCGGGCTGCGCAAGAGTTGTTGGATCGAATTTAGAGGATGCCGCATGCCGCTGAATCCAAATCAAATTCTGCGCCAACGGTATCAAATTCATTCCTTGCTCGGTCAAGGCGGCTTTGGCGCGGTCTATCGCGCGCTGGATTTGAATTTGAATCGGTGGTGCGCGGTGAAAGAGAATTTGGGTTCATCGTCGACGGCGCAGCGGCAATTTGAACGCGAAGCGCAACTCCTCACGCGCGTCCGACATCCCAATCTGCCGCAAATTTGGGATTATTTTGACGAGTCGGGCGGACGGCAGTACCTGGTGATGGAATTTGCGCAAGGGGTGAACCTGAGTCAACTCGTTCGTCAACGCGGCGTGTTGACTGAGGCGCAAGCCGTTGCGTTCGCTTTGCGCGTGCTCGATGCGTTGGAATATTTGCACGCGCAAACGCCGCCGATCATTCATCGCGACGTCAAGCCGGAGAATATTCTTTTGACTCCCCAAGGGCGCGTCATGTTGGTCGACCTGGGAATTGCCAAACAACTGACCGGCAGCAACTCGACCCCTTCCGGGGCGCGCGGCGGCTCGCCGGGCTATGCGCCCCTGGAACAACTGAGTTCTGCCGGAACTGATCTGCGCGCAGATTTATACGCGCTGGGCGCGACGTTGTATTTTGCGCTGACCGGGCATCCGCCTCCCGACGCGGTGGATCGGGCGATGGGAAAGGAGTTGCCTTCGCCGCGGCAAATGAATCCGGCAATCTCAGCGCAACTCGAACGCGCGATTCTGTACGCGCTGCAAGTGACCCCGGCGGATCGTCCGCAATCGGCGGCGGAGCTGCGCCGCGCGCTCACGGGAGCTGCGCCGCCGCGCGCCCGCGCCGTGCCGTTCCTGGAGCGCGTGGGACAAATCGGCTTGACGGTAGGCATCGGCGCGCAACTCATCATCGGACTGGCAACACTCATTCTGGTTTTGCTGGCGGTGCTGATCGCCGTCGGCTTTGTGGTGTACGCGATGAGCGTGCTGACTCGCGCGACCGGCGCGCCGTAATTCAACTGACGAGTTGGTGAATTAGACTTTCGGGATTAATTTTGGACACTGATAAACACAGGTGAACACAGATAGAGAATTGAAAATCAGTGTTAATCAGCGTTAATCTGTGTCCCAAAAAGGGTTTGGGCTTTTTTCCGATAATGTCTATTTGATTCACTGACCAATTGGAGGTGATCCTATGGCAGGCGAATTGAATCTTCAAGTGGCTTGGCTGCGCGACGCGGTCAACGCGAACGCGCCGACGCCGCAAATGCTGTATGCGCTGCTCGAGGCGCAGCCGACCGGCGCGCAGATCGCGACGACGCAAATGCCGCTCAACCTCACGCTCGTGCTCGACCGCAGCGGCTCGATGAGCGGCGCGCGCATTCAAAATTTGCGCCAGGCGGTCAAGATGATGATCGACCAACTCCAGCCGACCGATTTCATCGCGATTGTTCTCTTTGACGATCTGGTCGAAGTCAAATTGCCGAGTCAGGTGGCGGCGCACAAACAACAACTGCACGCGATTGCCGACGCGATCGACGATCGCGGCGGCACGCAAATGTCGCTCGGCTTGCAGGCGGGCTTGCAAGAAGCGCAGCGCAACGCCGATCCCGGACGCGTCAACAAAATCGTCCTGCTGACCGACGGCAATACCTGGGGCGACGAGCAGCAATGCTACGCGCTCGCGCAGCAAGCCGGACAAGCGCGCGTCCCGATCATCGCGCTCGGCTTGGGCTTGCCGCAGCCGATTGCCGCGCCCGGCGTTCCGCAGCCGGTCGGCGGCGCGGCGGACGATTGGAACCACGCCTTGCTCGACGGCATCGCGCAGCAGAGCGGCGGCGTCAGCGATCTGATCGAAACACCGGACAAGATCGTGCGCGTGTTTCAGGACATTGTCCGCAGCGCGCAGGCATCGGTCGTCCGCAACGCGGAGTTGCTTTTCCGTCTCTCCGCCGATGTGACGGCGCGCCAAGTGTGGCAAGTGACGCCGCTGATTTCCAATTTGAGTCAGCGCGCGATTTCGCCGCGCGATGCGCAGGTGACGCTCGGCGACATTGAAAAGAATGTTGGCAAATCGGTGCTGGTCGAACTGACGGTGCCGCCGCGCGCGCCGGGCAAAACGCGCGTCGCGCAAGCCGAGGTGACGTACGACGTCCCGGCGGCGAATTTGACCGGGCAAAAGATGCGCGTTGATGTCATCGTGGAGTACGGCGCAGAATCGGCGATCAATTCGCGCGTGATGAATCTGGTCGAGCGCGTGAACGCGCACAAGTTGCAGACGCGCGCGCTGCAAGACGCGAACGCGGGCAACGTCGCGGGCGCGACGCAAAAACTCCGGCAAGCCGCGACGCAATTGCTCAACCTGGGCGAAGCGGAACTCGCGCAGCAAGCGATGCAAGAGGCGCAGAATTTGCAGCAGCAAGGACAAATGTCGTCGGCGGGCACCAAGCGTTTGAATTACGGCACGCGTAAATTGACGCGCAACTTGTAGGGCAAATTTGAAATTTGCCCAACTTTCGAGGAGGATTCGTATGAATTGCCCAAAGTGCAACGCGCAAGTTATGTCCGGCTCGGAATTTTGCGATCAGTGCGGCGCGCCGCTCAAAGCCGCAGCACCCGCGCCAACTCCCGTTGCGCCGCCGCCCGCGCCCAGCGCGCCTGCCGCGCCGCCCGTACCTGTCGCGTCACCCGCGCCCAGCGCGCCGCCGGCACCTGCTGCGCCAGTCGCGCCGAGCGTGCCGCCACCGGTGCCTGCCGCGCCAGTCGCGTCCGCCGCGACGATCAAATGTACGACGTGCGGGCAGGAAAATCCGATGGGAAATCAATTCTGTGATAACTGCGGTGCGCCGGTCGCCGCGCCTGCGCCGGTGCCGCCGCCAGCCCCGCCGGCAGCCGCCGCGCCGCCGACCGAGCCGATGCCGGTGCCTGCGCCCGTGCCCATCGCGCCGCCGCCTCTGCCTGCCACGCCCGCGCCATCGCCAACGCCCGCGCGTCCGCAAATGATTCCGGCGACTCCGGCGTCGCAGCCCGTTCCGCCGGGGCATCCGCGCATCGTCGTGATGCCGAATCAGACGTACTTTGATCTGAGCGGTCGCGCCGAAATCGTCATCGGTCGCCTCGATCCGATCACGCCGGTGATTCCGGATATCGATTTGACCGCGCACGGCGGCGACGACGCGGGCGTCTCGCGCCAGCACTGCCGCATCACGCTCGCGGGCAATCAATATTTTGTCGAAGATCTGGGAAGTAGCAACGGCACGTCGATCAATTCGGTGTTGATTCAACCGAACGTCCGCACCGCGCTGAACAACGGCGATCAATTGCGCCTGGGTCGGCTCGTGCTGAATTTTTTCACCGGTCAATGATGTTCGCGTGGGACGTGCTGAAAAGCAATTGGACACAGATGAACACAGATTTACACAGATCAGAATCAGTGTTTATCAGTGTCTATCTGTGTCCTAACTCTGGGAGAGAAGCTTTATGAACCGAGTCGCGATTCGACGCGTTGAGCCGCACTCTGCGTTCAAATTCGGCTGCGTGCTGGGCGCGCTGTTCAATTTCGCGCCGGGTGTGATCTGCGCGCTGATCGCGCGCTGGCTGATCGCGTCGCTGCGCGCGCTGCTGGAGGGTTGGCAGAACGTCGAGATCGCGAATATTCTTGGGCAGAGCGTGCGCGCGAATCTGACGCAGCAACTCGGACTGGACGCCGCGCTCAAGACGCTGCGAACGCTCGATGGAATGGCGTGGCTCGTCGCGCTGCTGATTGTGCTGGCGATCAGTTTGCTCGGCGGCGCGTTGATGAGCGCGATGACCGGATTCAGCGCGACGGTTTACAATGTCGTGGCGCGCGTCTCCGGCGGTGTGCGCGTGGAATTGGAATGAGCCAGGAGGAACGATGATTCCACCCTGTCCTAATTGCGGATTCGTTTCGAACAAACCCGGCGCGCGATTCTGTAGCAAGTGCGGCGCGCAAATTTCTGGACCGACGGAACAACTCAAAGGGCAACCGCCGCCCGCGCCATCGCCGCCAACGATGATCACTTGCTCGCAGTGCGGCACGCCAAACCGGCAAGGCGCCAAGTTCTGTCTGAAATGCCGTCAGCCATTAGCGCAAGCGACGGCGCCGTCCTCGCCATCGCGTCCGGTTCAACCGCCGCCGCCACCCCCACCGCCGCCGCGCGCGTCAGTCGCCGCGCCAACGCCGGTTGCGCCACCCGCGCCGCGTCCGCAATCGCCGTGGCTGGGCTTGCTGGGTTTGTTCGCGCTGACGATCTGTTTGTGCGTCGCGCTCGCGGGCATCCTCACAGTCGATTCGACGCGCGTCACGCCGACGCCGACGATTTATATCGTTGTGATTCCGCCAACCGCGACGCCGACGGTCCCGCCATCGCCGACGCCCGCGCCCATTCCAACCATCGTACCAACGCCGACGCCGAATCCGCCGTATCCGGTCGTCTCGATGCAAATCGTTCCGGCAAACGGACGATTCGGATTTATGACAAAGGAAGGCGATCCGAGTGATCCGAAAGACGACAACAAGCCGCTGACCTTTCGACCTGAAAAAACAAATCAGATCGCGAACGGCGATACGAACAACACGCGCGTCCAAATCGACGACAAGACGCCGCTCTTTGGCGATCCGGCAAGCGGTTTTGTGATCGCGCCCGCGTTGAACGCCGATGGCTCGCGGCTGACGGCAGTTTGGCAATTCAATCGCGTCGTGTTCACGCAAACTGTTTCCATCGCGCAAAGTAATTCGACGAATCGGCTCGACACGTTTCGGATCCAGTACGACGCGGAAAATCGCGATACGCAACCGCACGCGGTCGGAATGCGTTTGATGATCGATACGCTGATCGGCGATAACGACGGTGTGCCGTTCAACGTGCCGATTCGCGCGACCGGCTTGATCGCGTCGCCGCTCGATCTGCGCGGCAACGATATTCCCGATTACGTTCAAGTGTACGAAAGTCCCGACATTCATAACCCCGGCGTGATCGTTCAGATCATGCTCAAGGGCGGCGAAGCGACTCCGCCGGATCGTTTCGTCATCGCGCCGTGGTGCAAGAAAGATGCCGGTTGGGATTTTCTGGAAGAAGTGGGCGGCTTGGCGAATCGTACGCTGCACCAATGCGGCGACGCCGGTACGCAAGATGACAAACTCGACAGCGCGGTGGGCATTTATTTTGACGCCAAATCGCTCGCGCCCGGCGGGACGCGGCGTTGGACGACGTTTTACGGCTTGGGTCGGATCACGCGCGTCGATCCCACAAGCGCGCTGGCGATCACGCTGGGGCAGCGCCAAGTCCGCGTCGGCGATCAGTTCTGGGTGACCGCGCTCGTGCAAAATCCCAAAGCCGGTCAACGCGTGCGAATCGATCTGCCGCCGGAACTCGCGCTCGCGCGCGGCGATGTCGAGCAAGCCGTTCCGCAGCCCGGTTCCACGATGACCCAGGTCTCGTGGATGTTGCAGGCAAGGCAACCCAAGACCGATGCGGAGATCAAGATCACACTCTCCACGACCGGCGCGACGCCGACGACGAGTGTACAGACGGAACGCGTTACCATTATCCCGGTGCCAGTGCTAATCCAAACGCCTACGCCAACGCGTACGCGCGTACCGTGTACGCCGAGTATCACGAATCCGGTGTGTCCATGAAAATCAAGGATGAAGGCAGAAGGATGAAAGATGAAAGAAGAACGAAAACAGCTGAGAGATGCAAGATGAAAAAATTCATCCTTCATCCTTCATCCCTCATCCCTTGCAAGGGGAATTTTCGATGAACCGCTTTCTTCGAGTTTCGTACAGTTTGGTGCTGGGCGCGTGGGCGGCGTTGATCGCGTGGGTGTTGCTTGATCCGCTGTTGTCGTTTGTTGGCGTCAATCTCAACGACGCGTACTGGCGCGCGCTCGCGGACGGCGCAATCGTGGGCATGTGCGTCGGCGCGATGGTCGGCGCGCTCGAAAAATACAACAGCAGCAAGCGCGTCGGCGCGACCGCGCTCGGCTGCGCGATTGGCTGGTTCGTCGGATTGCTCGGCGGCGCGGCTGGATTGTTGTTGGCGAACGCGCTGTATCTGAACATTCGACTGTCGGAGTCGCTGCAATCCGCGCTGCTCGTCGTCGGCTGGATGATCTTCGGCGTCGCGGTTGGCATCGCGCCGGGCATTGCCGCGGGGTCGTTCTGGAAAATGATCGCGAGCAGCATCGGCGGTTGCCTCGGCGGCATTGTCGGCGGGGTGAGTTTGCTCGCGCTGGTGTCGCTTTTGCGCTTGCCGGGGATTTCGCGCGCGGCGGGATTCGTCGCGCTCGCGGTGTGCGTCGGCGCGTTGATTGCGCTCGTGCAGCAAGCCGCCAGACGCGCGACGCTCAAGATCACGCAGCAGCGCATCGCGACGCGTCCGCAGGAAGGCGCGTTCTTCGACATCTTTGAACGCAAAATTTCGATTGGCAGCGGACGCGACAATTGGGTCATCAGCAACGATCCGCAGATTCACGCGCGCCACGTCGAGGTTCGACAAGAGGGCGGCAAGTTCGTGCTGTACAGCATGAACCCGAATCATCCGGCGCGCGTGCAAAATCAACCGGCGCAAAAGCACGCGCTCGCCGACGGCGACCGGTTTTGGATCGGCGCGACGGAAATCGCGTTCAAGGCGCGCAAATAGAGAAGGGAAAGGAGATTGACCAAGAAACCATCGCGAGAATAATTTTCGCAAGTTCGCGCAAAGACCAATTCTTTATGGAGGAAATCATGTCGGACAATCAACCTGCTGCGCCGAAATCATCGAACCGCGCGCTCAAAATCATCTTGATCGTGGTGATCGCCCTCGTCGTGATTTGCATTGTGGTGCCTTGTTGTATCATCGCGCTCCTCACGTTGATGGGACCATCCATCGCGAATATTTTTTCCCGCGTCACTTCGGGATTGGGTACGCCGATGTACTAGATTATCTCACGATTGAGCGGAGATCGCTCCCATGCTGCCGGATGATCGGGCATGGGAGTGTGAACCGCGACCTACTTGAGGAGTCGGTGGATGTTGAATCCCGGCAGCATTCTTCAGAATCGTTATCAAATTATCCAATGTATCGGCGGCGGCGGCATGGGCGACGTATACCTCGCCGGAGATTTGCGTTTGGCGAACAAGCGCGTCGTCATCAAAGAAAATCGCGGCGGCGATCCGCAATTGTTTTACGCCGAAGCCGCGATTCTCGCGACGCTGCGTCATCCGAATTTGCCGTACGTGACGGATCACTGGATCGAATCCGCGACCGGCGCGCAATACCTCGTGATGAGTTACGTCGAAGGGCAAACGCTGGAGCAGATCGTTCAGACGCGCGGCGGATTGCCGGAGGCAGACGCGCTCGCGTGGATGAATCAAATTTTTGACGCGGTGAAATATCTGCACGCCAATCAGATCATTCATCGCGACATCAAGCCGCAAAATATCATCATCACGCCGGATGGTCGCGCCGTATTGGTGGATTTTGGAATCGCCAAGGTGATGGCGGCTGGGCACACGACTCAACCCGGCGCGCGCGGGTTCGGCTCGCCGGGCTACGCGCCGCTCGAACAATACACCGGCGGTACGGACGAACGCTCCGATGTGTACGCGCTTGGCGCGACTTTGTTCTTCGCATTGACCGGACTGGAGCCGCCCGCCGCGCCCGACCGCGCGAATGGCGCGCCGCTGCCATCGGTGCGCGCGGCGAACTCCACCGTGTCGGCGGCGACCGAACGCGCGATCACTCAAGCGATGATTTTGGTACGCAATCAACGCTTGCAGAGCATCGCGATGCTGGAACAAGTCCTGCAAGGAGCATCCGCCGGTCAAGGCGTTGCGATCCCTTGGCTGTACGCGGGCGTCGGCGTTGGCGCGATCGTGTTGTTGATCGCGATTCTCGGCGCGATTGCCGTGGTGAGCGCGATCACCCAACCGACGCCGACGCGCATCGCGTTCGCAACGCCGACCGTACCGGTCGCGCCCACTGTTCGACCGACTGATACACTCGCACCGCGTCCGACCGTGGCGGCGACGGTCACGCCGTCTGCGGCTATCGCGACCGCGACGGTCGCTCCCAAGCCCACCGCGCCCGCGACACTGCCGCCGACGCCCGCGCCGCCGTTGGGCGAAACGCGCGTCATTGGCGGCGCGCCGATGGTCTTTGTGCCGGCGAGCGAGTTCACGATGGGGAGCAACTCCGGCGCGGCGAGCGAACAACCCGCGCACAAAGTGTCGCTCGGCGGATTTTGGATCGACAAGCACGAAGTGTCGGTCAAACTCTACCAGAGTTGCGCGGGCGTGGGTTGCCCGGCGACGCCGCCGGGCCCGAATTGGAAAACGAATTATTTCGGCGATTTTCAGAACGTGAACAACCCGGTCATCAACGTCACGTGGACGGAGGCGAACGCGTATTGCGCGGCGATGGGCAAACGTCTGCCGACGGAAGCCGAATGGGAATTCGCGGCGCGCGGGAACGATGGGCGGCTATATCCATGGGGAAACACATGGAAGCCGGAATGCGCGCAGTACGGGTGGACTCCCATCAAGGGTCACTATCAAACGTACGCCGATGTGGATGGGTACGCGATTTGTCCTAGTCCGGCGGGCGCGTTGAATATGGCAGGCAATGTGTGGGAATGGGTGGCGGACTATTTCGATCAGAACTATTACAAGGACGCGCCGCGCGAAAATCCAAAGGGTCCGACTTCGGGACGCGAGCGCATCATTCGCGGCGGCTCGGTCTTGGAACAGCCGGTCGACTTGCGGACGACGATCCGTATTCCGCTCGGAGCCGACACGCGGAGAGATAATGTCGGTTTTCGCTGCGCGCAGTGATTGGTGGAGAAGATGACGGCTTGTCCAAAATGCGGCAACCCAGTTCGACCGGGCGCGAAATTTTGCCTCAAGTGCGGCAACGCGCTGGCGACGCCACCGCCTGCGCCGATGTGTCCGCGTTGCGGCAGCCCGCTGCGCCCCGGTGCGCGCTTTTGCGCGGCGTGCGGTTACGCGTACACGCACGCGCCGACGCAAATTACTCCGCTGCCGCCTCCACCACCTCCGCCGCGCATCACTCCATCACCCGCGCCGCCGCCCGTACCATCTGCGCCAGCGCCGACTCCCGATCAACCCACCGGTCCGAACGGAGGTTATCTTTTGCGACACGCGCTCGTCGCGGGCGCGCTCTTTTTCTGCTTGCTCTGCGCGCTCGCCGGATCGGCTGTTACGACATCACTCATCCCGCGCCCACGCCGACCGCGCTCGTCGTCGGTCCGCCGGGTCCCGCTGCGACGCTCGCGCCGATCAGCACGACGCCGGAAGTGCGGATCCAAATCGATTCGATTGGACGATTCGGCTTGGCGACGACCTCCGGCAAGTTGTTGACTTACTCGGACGACGGAGACACGAACAACACGCGCGTGCAAGTCGACGGTGTGGATGCGATTGTTGGAGAAGACGATGGGACGTTCACGACGCGACCGCAGATACGCGGCGCCGGAATGATCATGGGTTGGAGTTGGCGCGGCATCGAGACGACGCAAGAGGTCGCGCTGACCGCCGGCGCGACGACGCGGCGCACCGACACGATCCGCGTTCGGTACACTCTGACGAATCGTTCGCCGCAAACGCACCAGGTCGCGCTGCGCGTAATGCTCGACACGCTGATCGGCGGGAACGACGGCGTACCGTTCCTCCTCGCCGGGGAAAACGCGATCACGACGCGCGCGAAAGATTTGCGCGGCGCGGCGGTGCCCGATTTCATTCAAGCATTGGAGCGCGAGGACATTCGTAATCCCGGCACGATGGTGAACTTGGCGCTGCGCGGCGGCGACGCGACTCCGCCGGATCGATTGGTGCTGGCGCATTGGCCCGGCTCGGACGCGGAATGGGAATATCTCGAAGATGAGGGCGGCGTCGGCGCGGGCTGGGGGAAAGATAGTTCCGCCGGGCTGTACTATAACGCGAAACCGCTCGCGCCGAACGAATCGCGCGTGATCGTTTTCTACTACGGCTTGGGCGGCATCGCCGCGGTCGGCAAAGTTGGAATGACGGTGCCGCTCGAAGTAGTCGAGACCGAAAAATTTTCCGTCATCGTCGTCGTGATGAATCCGCGCGAGGGACAGCGCGTCACACTCACGCTGCCGAGCGCACTCGCGTTCGCCGACGGCGATACCGCGAGCAAAAATGTGACGCCTGTGCCGGGCGCGGCGTACACCCAGGTCTCGTGGAAACTACGCGCGGCAAGTCCGGCGGACGCGGTGCGGCTCAGCGCGCGTCTGGATCCGGAGGGCGATACGACGACGCAGACGATTCGGATCCAACCGTGCGGCGTGACGCGTCCGTGTAGCACGGCGCCGTAACGAATTTTCCTCCCCTGTGACAACGGGGGAGGGTCAGGGTGGGGGTAGAAATGTCGCTGCGGCTGAAAACCGTGTACAACGCGCTCGTCGGCGCGTGGGGCGGGCTGCTCGCGTGGTTCCTGCTCGACTTGATCGTCGAGCGATTGTTCCGCGTGCGGTTGATGAACGTGTGGCTCGACGCGTCACTCAACGGCGCGATGGTTGGAATGTGCATCGGCGCGCTCGTCGGCGGGTTTGGCGGATTGGCGGCGGCGCGATTCTTGATGCTCGCGCGCGGTTTGATCGTTGGACTGATCACCGGCGTGATCGGCGGCGTGTTCGGTTTGCTTGCCGGTCAAGTCGCATTTCAATTCGGCGGCATTCTCAGCGCGGACGGATTAGTGCGCGGCGTCTTTCGCGCGCTCGGCTGGGCGATTTTTGGCGCGGGCATCGGCGTCGCCGAAGGAATGTTGACGCTGTCGTTCAAACGATTTCTCTTTGGCGGATTGGGCGGCGTGATCGGCGGATTTGTCGGAGGGATCGCGTTCGCGCTGATCGAACGCGCGCTGAATTTGCAACTGCTCAATCGCGCGCTCGGGTTCGCGCTGCTCGGCGCGTTCATCGGCTTGTTCGTCGGCTTGATTCCCGATTTGCTCAAAGACGCGTGGCTCAAAGTCGTTTCGAGCGGACGGAACGAAGGAAAAGAATTTCTGCTCGATAAAAAGATCAACACGATTGGCAGGGCTGAACGCAGCGATGTCGCGCTCTTCGGCGATAAGGCGATCGCGCCCAAGCACGCGGAGATTCGACAGGAGAGCGGACGATTTGTAATGCACGCGCTCGCCGAGCATCGCGTCGAGGTGAATGATCGCCAAGTGACGCGCGTCGCGTTGCAAGATGGCGCGCGCGTCCGCGTCGGCGCGACCAAGTTGATCTTTCGCCGGAAGAGGTAACGTATGATAACGTGTTGTGTCTGCAATCACTCGAATCGTCCGGGCGCGAAATTGTGCGCCAACTGCCGCGCGCCGTTGATGCTGCAAGACAAGTACCGCATCACGAAATTGCTGGGGCGCGGCGGCTACGGCGCGGTCTATCAAGCCGAGCACACCGGCTTGGGCGGCGCGCTGTATGCGATCAAAGAACTGAATCCCGATCCGGGCGCGACGCCGGAACAACAGCGCGCGGCATCGGAACAATTCCGTCTCGAAGCGAGCATTCTCGCCAAACTAAATCACGCGACGCTGCCCAAAGTGATGGATTTTTTTCACGAAGCCGGTCGCGATTATTTGGTGATGGAGTACGTGGAAGGCGAGACGCTGCAAGAGCGACTCGCGTACGCCGCGGCGCCGCTGCCCGAAGCGCAAGTACTCGCGTGGGCGCACGAACTGTGCGACGTGCTGGCGTACCTCCACACGCGCGAGCCGAATCCGGTGATTCATCGCGATGTCAAACCCTCCAACATCAAGATCGCGCCGGACGGCAAATTGAAGTTGATCGACTTTGGGATCGCGAAATTGTACGCGGCAGGCGCGGGAACCCAGGGCGCGGCGCGCGCGGTCTCGCCGCCGTACTCGCCCATCGAGCAGTACGGCAAGGGCACGGACGCGCGCAGCGACATTTACGCGCTCGGCGTGACGTTGTACCACTTGCTGACAAATCATCTGCCGCCCGAAGCGCCCGACCGCGCGAGCGAAGCCGCGCTCCCGGTGCGGCAACGGAATCCCGCGCTCGCGGCGAACACCGAAGCGATCGTGATGAAAGCGATGGCGGAAATATCGGCGGAGCGTTTTCAGAGCGCGGCGGAGATGAAGCAAGCGTTGACCGCGCCCGCCGCCTCGCCGACGTTGCCGGTGCGCCAAGCGCCGGTTGCCGCGACTCAACGCGCCGCGTACGCGCCGACGATTCAAACGTCACGCGCGCGCTCGAATAGTTTGATCTGGCTCACCCTCGCGCTCGGAATCCTGTTCGTCCTTGTAATTTGCGGCGTCTTGCTCGGCATCCAGGTCATCACGCAACAGCAGGCGGCGGCTACGGTCAGGGCGCGCGAAACGTCGGAGGCGCGCGCCACGGCGCAGACGCAAGCGCAAATGACTGCGGGCGCGAACGCGCGCGCGACGGCGACGGCGGTCGCGCGCGCAACGATGGTGGCGGAAGCGTATGCGACCACGACCGCGCGGGCGCGCGCCACGACGGCGGCGCAAACCGGCGCGACTGCCACGGCAGCCGCGCGCGCAACTGCAACCGCGCAAGCGAACGCGACAATCTATGCTCGCGCCACGGCGACGACGCGCGCGTTATCCGCCGCGCTCTTTGGACCCAAGTCGGGCAACTTGTCTCATTCGGAGGATTCGGATATCGAAACGTTGAGCGCGAATATCAGCGTCCGCGATTTTGTCGCCGAAGCGCGTTTTTACAACCCGTATGATCGTACCGTGCGAGAGTGGGATTATGGATTCGGATTCCGCAGCACCACCGGGGGAAATCGCAATTATCGGATTGCCGTTGAATCCGACGGTGATTGGTACTTTTATTTGACGGAGGGAGCGCCAGGGGAGACTCAAAGCCCCAAAGGGCGCTTGGACAACCTGGATGTCACTCCCAACGGATCGAATCGCTTGCGGATCGAAATCCAGGGTAACGGCGGTTCTTTTTGGGTGAATGGGAAATTCATTTCCGATTTGGACGTGGCTCGCAAAACGGTTGCCGGGGATGTGTGGGTCGGCACAGGATTCTTCACGGGACATGAGATGAACGGCAAAACAACGCGCTATGAGAATTTTACGGTTTGGCAGTTGCCGTGAAGAACAACGGACAAGATCGGATTAAACGGACAAACACGCCGCGCGTGTTTGTTGAATCCGCACTTGTCTGTTGTCCAAACGACGATGAATGAAACATTGTAACCTCTGCGGCAACGCCGTCGATGAAAACGAATATCGCGTTTACCCGCGTCCGCGCAAGCCCAACGCGCGCGGACTGATCGTCTGCGCGCAATGTCAGCGCGACAAACCGCGCTGCGCGGTCTGTCAAACGCCGATGCCGCCCGCGCGCGCGGAATTGAGCATTTGCGCGGCGTGCTGGCGCGAGGGCTTGAACTGTCGCGCGTGCGGCGCGCGGATTCGCGATAACTTTTTGATGATCAACGGCAACGATGGACCGTACTGCGAGAAATGTTACCGCGATCACGCGCCATGCGATTTGTGCGGCGCGCCTGCAAACGACGGTGCGGTACTTTATGCCGACGGGCGGCTCGTGTGCCAACGCTGCGCGCAAACCGCGATTGCCGATCCGCGCGACGCGGAGAGACTCTTCGACCGCGTCGTCGATTTGGTTGGCGCGACGCTGGGACTGCGGCTCAACGTTCGTCCGCGCTTGATGGCGGTGGATCGCGCGCGCCTCGTCGAACTGGCGCGGCATGCAACGGCAAATATCGGACACGCGGACGGCAAGACACTGGGCTTGTTCGTGCGGATGGGGCGCAAGCGCGTTGTCTACGTCCAGGAATTGTTGCCGCGCATTTTGCTGATCCACATCGCCGCGCACGAATTCGCGCACGCGTGGGAAGGCGAAAACGCGCCGCTCTTGCGCGATCTGCGTTTGCGCGAAGGATTTGCGGAATGGGTCGCGTATCACGCGCTCGTGCAACTTGACGCGCCGAAAAAAGCCGCACAGATGTTGCAGCGCCACGACGATTACGGCGAGGGATTGCGGCACTTGCTGGAGGTGGAACGCGAGCAAGGGATCGCGGGTGTATTGCAATATTGCCGAACGGCATAACGAGAGCCAAAAGATGAAATGTCCATATTGTCATCACTCTAATCGAAGTACAGCCAAATTATGTGCCAACTGCGGGAGACCATTGCACGTTAACCCAAACCTTGGTGCGCGCCCTTCACTTAAAAATCGTTATCGTATCTTGCACGATGTTGGGCAGGGAGGTATGGGGGCAGTCTATCTGGCTGAAGACACACAGCTTTTTGGGAGACGTTGGATAGTCAAAGAGATGTTATCTCCTGTAGACCCATCTGAACGACGCGAAGCCGAAGATAATTTTCAGCGAGAGGCAAAGTTGTTGGCACAGCTACGTCATCAACGGATCCCTGAAATTCATGATTACTTCGTTGAAGGTGGCAAGTACTACTTGGTAATGGAACTTGCTGAGGGTGAAAACCTAGAAAAACGACTCGAGAAAAATGGTGCCCCGCTTCCTGAAAAGCAAGTACTCGACATCGCGCTGCAGGTCTGCAAAATACTTGAATATCTCGGACGGCAGAATCCACCTGTCATTCACCGTGATATCAAACCCGCAAATATCATTATGGATGATGAAGGACAAGTCAAGTTGGTGGATTTCGGGATTGCACGCGCCAAAATCGTCCGAGGAACTAATGTCAGTCAGGATACGGTGGCGTACGGGACGCCGGGGTATGCTCCGCGCGAACAGGAAAAAGGACAGACCGAACCGCGTTCAGATATCTACGCGCTCGGTGCAACAATGCATCACCTTTTGACTGGGCGTGATCCGCGTAATTCGCTACAACCATCTTTCCAACGGATAGATCGCTTGACGCCGAATGTATCAGCTGAACTAGCTCAGGTTGTCGAACGGATGCTTGATCCAAGCCCGTCCAATCGTCCCTCGGCTTCTGAGTTGGCAACGACGTTCGAACGAATGTTGAGTATTAACCCGTTTCCATTTCAATCGGGAGATCGCGCTTACTCGGTCAGCGATTTAGTCAAGCTTTGTGATCGATATCAGCGAGAGACAATCGCGTACCTAAAGAATCAGCACATTGAAAAATGGTTAGCTCAAATTGGGCGGGCTGATTTGGCTACACTAGCGAGGACAATTCGTGTTGAATTAAATCGCAGAAAAAAGACTGCTGACCCGGACGAAGCGCTTGAACGGTTACTGCGTGCGTTAGATCCAAATCTTCCTGCACCACAACTCACTGTGTCTCTGTCTACAGTTGATCTGCTTGTTGTCAGAGGTACACCGGTGCATCTGAATGTCACGATTTCAAGCAACCGGCGAAATGTGAGAGGTGAAACCTTGCCTACGCCAAACTTCTATTTTACAGTGCCAAGTAGTTTTGAATGTATCGCGCCGAGTTTCGCGGCTGTCGTTCCCATCCAATTCAATCCGTATGGAGCAGCATCGAATGCATCATCGAAAGCGACGATAATATTCAAAGCACGCCAAGCGCGCACCAGCGCAGAATTGAATTATACGGTAATATCTCCACCTTGCTTTCGGTCAGGAACAACGTTGAGCAACCCTTCTGATTTGGTACGAGTTTCTTTGAAGGAATGGGAAAACGCGGTTTATCATTTCGAGAACGGAGATATCAGCAATTGGATGCGGTACTGGCAACGCACGACATTGGCAAATCGCGCCGATCAACTGCGCCGGAATCCGACAAAAGGATTGGGCGAGCTTTTGCAGCAGATAGATTCCAAATTGGCGAATGCACAGCACAGCGTCTCGCCGCAGGCACTTGATTTCGGCAAATTTTCTCTCGGTGAACACAAGGAGGCTGTGCTGAAGCTGACGAATACCTCAGAAGGTATTCTTGTTGGAGCGATTTCTTCTGTTTCACCTTTGGAAATTAACCCACAGGAAATCCTTTGCTTGCCGCGTCAATCTCAGGATATCCGCGTGCGAGTAGACACTAGCCAGCTTGGTAAAATAGACGCCGAGACATCGTACAATCTCACCATATCCTTTCTTTCAAATGCACCACCACAAACAATACCAGTTGCTTTCAGTGTTGTACCAAATGCACTGTCTCGTCTCCTGAATATGGCTAGCAATACGAGCCGGGATCCAAGCAACCAAGCACCGATTGTTATCAACAGTACTACGCGGCGGCGATTTCCTGTTGGATTATATGCTGGCTTGCTTTTTCTATCGCTATTGTTCGACGGAGTCGCAATTACAATTTTGCAATCTTTCGGATTCATTCCATCGTTCACTGTGATTGTCGGATGTGCTGGTTTTGCGCTCGGCTTTGTGATAGCGACGACAGTTGCGTTCGCGATCTACTATGCCCCTTGATACTTGGCGTGAATCTCAATAGCTACTAACCTGGCTTGATAATTGCGCCCTTCGGGTATATAGTAGAGATCGTCACGACGCGCATTTCTTTCGCGCGCATTCGCGAATCAAAAGCCAATGGCACTTTCGATCACCACCACGCTCAACCAAGATTTCATTCCGGTCGACGCGTCCGCGCGGTTGCTGTACGTACTTTTGCAAATTCAGCCGGGCGCAAATAATGGCGCGGCCGCGCCATTGCCGGTCAACATCGGCATCGTCGTGGACAACAGCGACTCGATGCGAATTCCGATTCTCTCGTCGGGGCAATTCGAGGAACTCGCGCGCGCGGGCGCGGTCTCGGAAACGATGGTGGACGGCGTCGCGGTGTGGCAATTCCAAAACGTGCCGCCGTCGTACAAACTCGACGCGCCGCGCAATCTCGATTTCGTCAAGCAGGCATTACGCAGCGCGCTCGAACGACTCGCGCCGCGCGATCAATTTTCGCTCGCCGCGTTCGCGGGACAAGCGGAACTGCTCGTGCCGCTGCAATCGGGCAAAAACAAGCGCGCGCTGCTTCAAGCCATTGACGCGCTCGACGATCTCAAACTCGGCAACGAAACGCTGATGGCGAGCGGGATGAACCTGGGTTACGAGCAGGTCAAGCGCGGTTTCTCGCGCGAGATGGTCAATCGCATGATCGTACTGACCGACGGCTTTACGCTCGACGCGCCGCAGTGCCAATTTCTCGCGCAGCAAGCCGCGCAAACCGGCATCTCGATCAGCACGCTCGGGCTTGGCGTCGAGTTCAACGAGGAACTGCTGATCCGGATCGCCGATGCGTCCGGTGGCAACGCGTATTTCATTCACGACCCCGCCGAAATTCCCGACGCGTTCAAGCAAGAATTGTCCGGCGTACAAAACGTCGTCTTGCGCGATGTGATGCTCAAGATGCGCCTGATGCAAGGCGTCGAACTCAAGCGTGTCCATCGCGTCAAGCCGATCATCGCCGATCTCGGCGCGGTGCCGACCCAGGATCGCGCGTTCGATCTCGCGCTCGGCGAGTTGGGACGCGGCGGCGAAATCGCGCTCTTGCTCGAATTGCTCGTGCCGCCGAAACCGGCAGGACAGTACCAACTCGCGCATTACATCGTCGAGTACAACCAGCCGAGCGCGGGCGTGTTCGGCGCAAAGGTTCGCCAGAACATCGTCGTGCAATACACCGGCGACGCGACGCAAACGCCGGTCAATCCAACCGTGATGAACATCGTCGAAAAAGTGAGCGCGTTCAAATTGCAAACGCGCGCGCTGGAAGACGCCGCGCGTGGCGACATCGCGGGCGCGACGCAAAAACTGCAAGCCGCGGCGACGCGTCTGCTCAATATGGGCGAAGACGATTTGGCGCGCGCCGCGCTCGACGAAGTCGCGAACCTGGAACAGCGCGGACAAATGACGCCCGAAGGCACCAAGCGTTTGCGGTACGACACGCGGCGGCTAACGCAGAAACTAGAATGAATTGTCCAGTCTGTAGCGCGCCCAATCGAGACGGCGCAAAATTTTGCATCAAATGCGGCACGAACTTTTTCCCGGCGGCGGCAACGCCGCCCGCGCCTGCCATCACGCCGGTCGGGCAAGTGTGCCGCCGGTGCGGTACGCCTAACGCGAGTAACGCCAAATTTTGTCGGCGCTGCGGCGAACGTTTTGTTTCGCGTCCGAGCACCGGTCACCTCGCGCCGAACACGTTGATCGCGAATCGTTTTCTTGTCGTCAAACGGATCGCGCAAGGCGGACAAGGCGCGGTGTATCTCGTCGTCGATACGCATCTCAAAGACGCCGCGCTCCAACGCGATAAACCCTGGGCGCTCAAAGAGATGAGCCAAAGCATCGTGCCGGCGGAGCAAGTCGAGCAAGCCGTCAAGATGTTTCAGCGCGAAGCGGCGATGCTCGCGCATCTCGATCATGTCAACTTGCCGCACGTGATCGATTGCTTTGAGCATGACGGCAAGCATTATCTCGTGATGGATTACATCGAAGGCGAGACGCTGGAACGCTTGCTGGGTGATCGCGGCGCCGCGTTTCCGTTGTCCGAAGTCGTGCCGTGGGTGCGACAACTGATCGGCGTGCTGTCGTACTTGCACGGTCAGAATCCGGCGATCCTGTATCGCGATCTCAAACCGGGCAACATTATGCGCGATCGGCGCGGCATGTTGAAATTGATCGACTTTGGGATCGCGCGCTTCAAGCGGACGACGCTGAACATCGCGGGTGGCAGCGGCGAATTGCGCGGCGTCACGCCCGGCTACGCGCCGCCCGAACAATGGAAGTCCGGCGAAGTGACGCCCGCCGTCGACGTGTACGCGCTCGGCGTGACGCTGCACCAATTGCTCACGAACTACAATCCGACGCAATCGCCGACGCCGTTTCAATTGCCGCTCGCGTGCGAGGTCAACCGAGCGTTGCCGCGCGCGCTTGCCGAGGTGCTCGCGCGCGCGCACGAGCCGATTTTGCAAAAGCGGATCCAAACGATGCGCGAGTTCGAACGCGAATTCGAAGTCGCGCTGCGCACGTGATGTAACATGATCACTTGCCTGAATTGCCGTACCCAGGTTCGCGCGGACGCGCACTTTTGCCAACACTGCGGCGCGCCGCTCAAACAGATCGGAGCGTACCGCGTGGTGCGCACCCTGCGCGCAGACGGCAATGTCTATGTCGTCGAGTGCGACAAAAAAATGCCGGGCGGCGCGCCCAAAACGCAGATCGCGATTGAGGCAGCGCGCTCGCTTTCGACGCACTTGTTCGAACAAGCCAGGCAAATGGCGCGCTTGGCAAACGTCGTCCCGCTGTGGAATCAAGCGCGCGACGAACGCGGCGTGCCGTACGTGATCGTCGGTTACGCGCCGGGCGAGCCGCTGGATCAGGTTTCGACTCCGCTCGCGCCGAAACGCGCGCTCAGCGTGGCTCTGCAATTGGCGACAATTGTCGATTACGCGCACGCGCACAATTTGACGTTCGACGTCAAATCGCCGCGCGGCGCGTCAGTTGATTCGCTCACGCGTTTTCAAAAAGCGTTCTTGCTCGACGAACGCGACCGGCTCTATTTTTTCGATCACACGATTTGGATGGCGCTGCCGCGCACGGGCAAAGCCAAGTATCAAGACGAAGATGTTTTGCGGATTCTCCGCGTTTTCTTACGCCTGCTCACCGGCACGACGATGGGCAAAATCGTCGGCGCGCTGAAACAGGACTCGCAGCAACTGGCATCTGTGACCGGGCACCTCGTCAAAAATCCGCCGACGAGCGCGCGCAATCTCGTCGGCGCGATCACCCAAATGCTGCCGCCGCAGCCGTCGCCAGCGACGACGATCAAACTGGTTGATCGCGCGACGCAAGCGATGGCGACTGTCAAGTTGCCGGTGACGCCAGCGCTCGCATCGTCCGCGCAAACGGATGTAGGGCAAAAGCGCGATCACAACGAGGACAATCACCTCGTACTGCCGCTGGACGCGACGAGCGCGCTGTTCGCCGTGGCGGATGGCATGGGCGGGCAAGCCGCCGGCGAAGTGGCGAGCCAAATCGCGATTGACGAATTACGCCAGCGCGCGCAAAGCGAGTGGACGCGCGTCGCGCAAACACCCACGCCGGAAAATATTCGGGGACATTTGCACGGGTGGATTCAGCGCGCGCACACGCGCATCGTCGCGCGCGCGCGCGAGCGCAACAACAACATGGGCAGCACGGTGACCGCCGCGCTGATCTGCCAGCGCCAAGTTTTTGTCGCGAATGTCGGCGACAGCCGCACGTATCTCTGGCGCGGCGGCGAGTTGTATCCGCTGACCTGGGATCACTCGGTCGTGGCGAGTTTGGTGCGCGCCGGTTTGGTGGAACCCGACGCGGCGTACAGTCATCCGCAGCGCAACGAAGTTTTTCGGTCACTCGGACAAAAGGGCGAGTTGAAGGTCGACGTTTTTGAGCCGATTGAACTGGGCGCGGGAGATCACATTCTGCTTTGCTCGGATGGATTGTGGGAAATGGTGCGCCCGCCGCGGTTGAAAAATATTTTGTCGCGCGGCTTGGATCCGGCGGTGGGTTGCGCGGAACTCATTCGCGCGGCGAACGCGGGCGGCGGTGAGGACAACATCACGGTCGTGCTAATTCAAATCGAGTGATACAGTGTTGCGCGGGCAGCCTGCCCGCAGTGTCCGTAGCGAGCTAGCAGCCCGCCCCACGAAATGACAGGCCTAGAAAGGAGATCGATATGGCAGGCGAAGTGCAATTGACGTGCTCCACGCACCGCGACTATGTGCCTGTGCTGAATCAACCGCAGCTGGCGTACGTCCTGCTCGAAATGGCGACAACGCAAGCGATGGCGAACGCGCAAATGCCGCTGAATTTCTGTTTCGTGCTCGACAAGAGCGGCTCGATGGACGACGACAACAAAATCGCGCAATTGCGGCAAGCGGTCAAGCACGCGATCGATTTGCTCCAGCCCACCGACATCGTTTCGATCATCGCGTTCGACGCGAATCCCAAAACGTTGTGCGCCAGTCAGACCGCGCAGGATAAAAATCGGCTCAAGCGCGAAGTGGATCGGCTCAACGCGAGCGGCGGTACGCAAATGGCGTCGGCGATGCGCGCCGGACTGAAAGAAGTGCGCCGCAATCTCGGACGCGACCGCGTCAGTCGGCTAGTTATTTTGACGGACGGACAGACGGAAGGCGAGCCGGAGTGTTTGCGCGAAGCGGAGAACGCCGCGCGCGAAGGCATTTCAGTGATCGCGCTCGGACTCGGCTCGGATTGGAACGACAATCTGTTGATGGATATGGCGCAGCGCGCGCAGGGGCGGGCGGATTATATCGCGTCGCCCGAACAAATCGTTCAGCATTTTCAACAGCAAGTTCAAGCGGGTCAAGGCGCGATCATTCAAAACGCGCTGCTCACGCTGCGTTTGATGCAGGGCATTCAGCCGCGCAAGGTGTGGCGCGTCGCGCCGCTCATCGGCGATTTGGGCGTGCAGCCGATCTCGGATCGCGATGCGCAAGTGTCGCTCGGCGAAATGGTGAAGGATCAGCCGCAAGGCGTTCTCGCCGAATTGCTGCTGCCGCCGCGCAACGAAGGACGCTATCGCGTCGCGCAGGCGGATGTCAGTTACGACATTCCGCTTGGCGGGATCGTCGGCGAGCACACGCGCGCGGATGTAGTGCTCAATTACACGTCGAATCCCGCGCTCGCGCAAGCGGTCAATCCGCGCGTAATGAACATCGTCGAAAAAGTTGCCGCGTTCAAATTGCAGACGCGCGCGCTGCAAGAAGCGCAGTCGGGTGATCGCGCGGGCGCGACGCAAAAATTGCGCCAAGCCGCGACGATGTTGCTCGGTCAAGGCGAAGCGGATTTGGCGCGGACGATTCAACTCGAAGCGGATCGCTTGGAGCAAAGTGGTCAAATGTCGGAGGAAGGCAAAAAGACGATTAAATTCAGCGGCGGCAAAACGGTGCGACTCAGTTAAGAGAGAATCGTAAAGGAGTAGAAAGAAAAGCAATTGGACACAGATACACACAGATACACACAGATTATTGATGGTTTGATCAGTGTTTATCCGCGTTCATCAGTGTCCTATTTTCCGAGGAGGAATATCCTATGAATTGCCCAAGTTGTCATGCCCAAGTTCCCGATGGCGCATCATTTTGCGATCAATGCGGCGCGTCGCTCGCTAGCGCGATGCCGCCCGGCGCGCCCGCGGTTCCCGCGCCCGCCGCGCCGATGTCCCCGCAACAATTTGCTCCCGCGCCTGCAAGCGGCGGAACAACGTGCCCGAGTTGCGGCACGCCGTTCGTCCCTGGCACCGCGTTTTGCGACAACTGCGGCGCATCGCTCACCAACGCGGGTGTGCCGCAGCCACAGCCGATCCCGCAACCCCAACCATTTCCGCAACCGGTTGCGCCGATGCCGCAGCCGTTTCCGCAACCCGTGTCCGGCGCGATGACCGCGCGCTTGATGATCGGCGGACAGACGATTGCGGTGCCGCAAAAACCCGAAGTCGTGATCGGACGCGCGGACGTCGCTAGCGGCTCGTTTCCCGATGTCGACCTGACGCCGTATGGCGCGTCGCCGCAGACCGGCGTATCGCGCGTGCATGCCAAATTGACGTGGCAGGGCGCGTGGGTGATCGAGGATATGAACTCGACGAACGGCACGATGTTGCGCGGGCAGAAACTCGCGCCGCATCAAAAAACGCCGATCAACACCGGCGACCCGTTGATCGTCGGCACGCTGCAATTGACGTTCTACGCGAGTTGATCCGCAGCGCGACCGGGCAGGTTTCCAGCGCGGCGAACCTGACCGGTCGCAACCGATCTTTGTAGATTTAGTTGGACGAGTTGCAAGCCCTCGGAATCCCGGCGCGCTCTCGATCTCCAGCGCGCCGCCCAGTTTCGCCGCGCGTTCTTTCATCGAACGCAAACCCAGATTCAAGTCCAGCATCGGATCCCGGGCTAGGCGCGTTCTCGCCGCGCGCCGCCTTTCTTCGATTTTCATCGCGAATGGAAAAGTATGGAAACTACGACACTCGCACTGCACACCCAATTTCAAATCGGCAAAGTTGACCCGCGCATCTTCGGCGGATTTCTCGAACACATAGGACGCGCAGTGTACCAAGGCGTGTACGATCCGACGTCCGCGCACGCGGACGCAAATGGTTTTCGCTCCGACGTGTTGAGCGCGCTGCGCCGGTTGAACATGACCGCGCTGCGTTATCCCGGCGGCAACTTTGCGTCCGGCTATCACTGGATCGACGGCACCGGTCCGTGCGACAAGCGTCCCACGATCCGCGAACTCGCGTGGCAAAGCCGCGAGCCGAATCATTTCGGTACGGACGAGTACATCCAACTCGCGCGCCAGATGAATTGGACGCCGATGATCACGGTCAACCTGGGAACCGGCACGCCGGAAGAGGCGCGCAATTGGGTCGAGTACTGTAACGCGCCCGCCGGGACGCGCTATTCCGATTTGCGCGCGGCAAATGGCAGCGTCGCGCCGCACGCGGTCAAGTTGTGGTGCCTCGGCAACGAGATGGACGGTCCGTGGCAACTCGGACACGTGCCCGCCGATCAATACGCGATTCGCGCGCAGCAAGCCGCGAAGATGATGAAGGATGTGGACAAGTCGATTGAACTCGTCGCGTGCGGTTCGTGTACGACCGGCTTGCCGACGTACATGGAATGGGATCGCCAGGTGCTTGAGTACATCGGCGATCTTGCCGATTACGTCAGTCTGCATCGCTACGTCGGCAATCGCGCGAACGACACGCTCGATTATCTCGCGATCACGAATTCAATCGATCGTCAGATCGAAGAGATGGACGCGATGTGCCGCTTTGTCCAAGCCAAACGTCGCAGCCCAAAACGCGCGGACTTGTGTTTCGACGAGTGGAACGTCTGGTACAAAAATCACCAAACGGATGGCGAAGGCAAATTCGCGCCGCACCTGATCGAAGAAGAGTACAACCTCGAAGACGCGCTCGTCGTCGCTGGTTTCCTCAATAGTTTCATCCGCCACGCCGACGTGTTGAAAATCGCGAATCTCGCGCAGATCGTCAACGTGATTGCGCCGATTCTCACGCGCGGCGACGCGATGCTGCTCCAATCGATCTTCTATCCGTTCGAAATGTTTTCGCGGCGACGCGAGGGAATTTCGCTGCAACCGATTGTCGCGGGACCGGCGTACGAAGGCAAAACGAACGGACGCGTGAATTACATTGACGCGAGCGCGATTCTCGACGGCGACCGGCTGCACGTCTTTGCGACGAATCGCAGTCTTGGCGAATTCGCGCGCGTGCAGATTCAGGTGGCAGATCGCAAGATCGCCGCGCTCGAGCGCGGCGAGTCGCTCACCGGTCCGCACGCGCAAGCCGCGAACACGTTCGAGCAACCGAACGTTGTCCAGCCGCAACCGTTCAGCGACGCGCAAATTCTCGACGGGCGCGCCGAGGTGAAACTCGCGCCGTTGTCCGTCACCGCGCTGACGTTTCGGTTGGACGCGGTCGAATGAGAAATGTCAACTTGTGGTAAAATATCTCGCGCAACCGTAGCGCAAGTTTCCAACTTGCGGGGCGAATTGGAAATTCGCCCTACTTTTTCTGGGGAGGCAAGATGCAATACCGCGAACTCGGTCGAACGGGGTGGCGCGTTTCCGCGATCAGTTTTGGCGCGTGGGCAATCGGCAGCGCGTGGGGCGCAGTGGACGACCGCGAATCGCTCGCCGCGCTGCGCCGCGCGGTCGATCTCGGCGTCAACTTTTTCGACACCGCGGATGTGTACGGCGACGGTCGCAGCGAACGCTTGCTCGCGCAACTCAAGCGCGAACGGCGCGAAGAAATCCGCATCGCGACGAAAGCCGGGCGGCGACTCAATCCGCACGTCGCCAGCGGTTACAATCGCGAAAACCTCACCGCGTTCGTCGAGCGCAGTTTGAAAAATCTCGAAACCGACGCGCTCGATCTGTTGCAACTCCACTGCCCGCCGACTGAAGTTTTTTACACGCCAGAGGTCTTTGGCGTTCTTGATGATCTCGTCAAACAAGGCAAGTTGCGCTATTATGGCGTGAGCGTCGAAAAAGTCGAAGAGGCGCTCAAGGCGATTGAATTTCCAAATGTGCAGACGGTACAGATCATCTTCAACATTTTTCGCCAGCGTCCGGCGGATTTGTTTTTCGAGCAAGCCACGCGCAAGCGCGTCGGGATTCTGACGCGCTTGCCGCTTTCGTCCGGCTTGCTCGCGGGCAAGATGACGCGCGCGAGCACGTTTGCCGCGAACGATCATCGTCAGTATAATCGTCACGGCGAATCGTTCGATCGCGGCGAAACTTTTTCGGGCGTGGATTTCGAACTGGGATTGCAGGCGGTCGAAGAATTGCGCGCGCTTGTGCCGTCGGGCTGGACGACGGCGGAATTCGCGCTGCGCTGGATTCTGATGTTCGACGCGGTGACGTGCGCGATCCCCGGCGCTAAGCGTCCCGCGCAAGTCGAAGAGAATTGCCGCGCGGCAGACTTGCTGCCGATTTCGGACGCGACGATGAATCAGGCGCGCGCGATTTATGATCGCCGCATTCGCGAACACGTGCATCATTATTGGTAAAAGGAGATCACAATGAGCAAACGCAAATTCGCAATCGGCGTGGATTTTGGCACCGAGTCTGGGCGCGCGGTTCTGGTCGAGGTCGCGACCGGCAAAGAAATCGCGACGGCGGTTTATCCGTACTTGCACGGCGTCATCGACGAAACGCTCCCCGGCACCAAAGCGCGCCTCGAACCGGATTGGGCGCTGCAAGACCCGGATGATTACATCCGCACGTTCAAGACGACGATTCCGGCGGTGCTGAAAAAATCGGGCGTCAGCGCGGACGACGTGATCGGCGTCGGGATTGATTTTACCGCGTGTACGATGTTGCCGGTGAAAGCCGATGGCGCGCCGCTTTGCACGCTGCCGGAATTTCGCAAGCATCCGCACGCGTGGGTCAAGTTGTGGAAACACCACGCCGCTCAGCCCGAAGCGGACAAAATCAACGCGACCGCGCGCCGGATGAATCAGTCATGGCTCAATCGCTACGGCGGCAAGATTTCGTCGGAATGGTTTTTTTCAAAGACGCTGCAAATTCTCGACGAAGCGTCGGAGATTTACGCGGCGGCGGATCGCTTGCTCGAAGCCGCGGACTGGGTCGTCTGGCAATTGACCGGCGTGGAGACGCGCAACTCGTGTACCGCCGGATACAAAGCGCTGTGGTCGAAACGCGAAGGATTTCCGGGAAACGCGTATTTCGCCGCGCTCGATCCGCGCTTGGAACGCGTGATCGACGAAAAAATGTCGCGCGCGATTTCGCCGATTGGCGATTGCGCCGGACAACTCACCGCGCAAGCCGCGCGCTGGACCGGACTCAAACCTGGGACAGCCGTCGCAGTGGCGAACGTCGACGCGCACGTTTCCGTTCCCGCCGCGACGGTCGTCGAACCGGGGCGGATGGTGATGATCATGGGCACGAGCACCTGTCACATGGTGCTCGGCAAGGACGAGCATCTCGTCCCAGGCATTTGCGGATACGTCGAAGATGGAATCATTCCGGGGCTGTTTGGCTACGAAGCGGGGCAATCGTGTGTCGGCGATCATTTTGCGTGGTTCGTGGAGAACGCCGTCCCGCCGGAATATCACGCGCTCGCGAAAAAACGTAAAGCCGATTTGCACGCGGTTCTCGAAGCCGAAGCGGCGAAATTGAGACCAGGTGAGTCGGGTTTGCTCGCGCTCGATTGGTGGAACGGCAATCGCTCGACGCTCGTGGACGTGGACTTGACCGGGCTGCTGCTGGGCGCGACACTCGCGACCAAAGCGCCGGAGATTTATCGCGCGCTGATCGAAGCGACGGCGTTCGGAACGCGCGCGATCGTCGAAGCGTTCGAGCAGAACGGCGTGCCGGTGAACGAGTTCGTGACCTGCGGCGGCTTGCCGGAGAAGAACAAGTTGCTGATGCAAATTTACGCGGACGTGACCGGACGCGAACTCAAAGTGACCGCGTCCAAGCAAACGCCCGCGCTCGGCTCGGCGATGTTTGGCGCGGTGGCGGCGGGCAGCGCGGCAGGCGGCTACGCGTCGATCTTCGACGCGGCGCAAAAGATGGCGCGCTTGAAGAAAGAAACGTTCAAGCCGATTCCAGAGAATCAGCGCGTGTACGAAAAATTGTACGCCGAGTATGTCGCGCTGTACGATTACTTTGGGCGCGGCGCGAACGACGTGATGAAGCGGCTCAAACACATCAAAGCCGAGTCGCGTTGAGGAGATTCTATGACCAGCACAGTTTATTGGGGTTCGCCGCGGCAAGCGCGGCTCGAAGCGAAAGAAACGCTGCCCGCGAAACTCGATCTCATTCTCGAACGCTTGAATTTGCGCGAGCGCGTCAAAGGCGAAACGGTCGCGATCAAAATGCACACCGGCAACAAGATCGGCTATTCGACGGTGCATCCGGTTTTCGTCCGCAAAATTGCGCAAGCGGTGAAAGAGGGCGGCGGCAAGCCGTTCGTCGCAGACGTGAATTGGGATGTGCGCGGCGCGGAAGAGCGCGGCTATTCGTCGGAAACGCTTGGCTGTCAGGTTTATCCGGCGGCGGGTCCCGACGAAAAATATTTTTACATGCACGCGCGCCCGTACAAAAATATTCAAGAGTGGGGCGTCGCCGGAATGATCGAGGACGCGACGTTTCTGATCAATCTCGCGCACATCAAGGGACATCCGAGTTGCAGTTACGGCGGCGCGTTCAAAAATCTCGCGCTCGGCTGCATGATCGGCAAGACGCGCAGCGCGATGCACGATACGATGCACTATGATCGCTACTGGTTCGCGGACAAGTGTCCGGACGCGGAGACGCGCAAACGGATCGCGGAGTCGTGTCCGCACGCGGCGATTGTCGAGGACAAGGACAAGCCGGGCGAAATGCACTTGCACTTTGAACAGTGCAATCAATGTGGTCGTTGTTTGCAAGTCGCGCCGCCCGGCAGTTTGAAGATCGACGCGGTGAATTTCCATTCGTTCCAAGAAGCGTGCGCGATCAGCACGAGCATCACGCTTGCGACGTTTGCGCCGGGCAAGGCGACGTACCTCGGTCTTGCGACGCACATGACGCCGGTGTGCGATTGCTTTGGCTTTACGAGTATGCCGATTCTGCCGGATGTCGGCGTCTTTGGCTCAGACGACATCGTCGCGATTGAGCAAGCCGTTCTCGACCTGACCGCGCGCGAACGCCTTATCGAAGAAAACATTCCGACATCGATGGAAGTCCACTGTCGTGAAGGACATCCGTTGCGCTGGCTGCACGGACCGCACAAGGATCCGTACAAGGTCGTCGAGTACGGCGAACAATTGGGCTTGGGTTCGCGCGCGTATGAATTGATCGACGTACTGCCGGTGGAGCAAATCACGCGCGCGCCGATGGGGTACATTCCGGCGCAGTAGAAGAGTGAAGAGGGCTTGAGAGGGCGGAAGAAGGTAGAGATGGACAACAACAAAAAACTGATCGCAGGACTCCAAGCCGCGTGGACGCGCGAAATTGCCGGGGCGAAAACGTACCGCGCGCTCGCGCAACGCGCGCGCTCGCAGCAAGAGCGCGACGTTTTGAATCGGCTGGCGGAAGCCGAAGAGCGCCACGCGCAGACCTGGGAAGCGCGGCTGAAGGAACTCGGCAGCGCGCCGCCGGAGTTCCGCGAGTCGTTCGTCGAGCGCGCGCGGCGCTGGGCGCTCGTCCAGTCCGGCACGTCGAACGCGCTGCGGAATATCGAGGCGACCGAAGACAGCGACAAGGACGCGTACGCGCAATTGCTGACGAGCGCGACGGAGGAAAAAGATCGCGTCGCCGTGCGCGCGACCCAGGTCGAAGAAAAGACGCACGCGAAACTGCTCGGCGAGATGACGCAGCCGCAAGCGCCCGAGGCGCGGCTCGACGCGCTGTTGCAGCGCGAGCGCTGGCACGTGCGCGGCGGCGGCTGGATCGGTCAGGCGATCTACGGGATGAACGACGGCATCGGCTCCGTGTTCGGCGTCGTCGCCGGTGTGGCGGGCGCGACGAACGCGTCGGCGATGTTCGTGATCATCAGCGGGATCGCCGGTGTGATCGCCAACGCGCTGTCGATGGGCGCGGGCGCGTACCTCGCGACGAAATCGGAGCGCGAAGTGTACCAAGCGGAAATCGCGCGCGAGCAAAGCGAAATCGAACTGAACCCGGAGCAAGAGCGCGAGGAGTTGGCATTGTTCTACGAGTTGAAAGGTTTTACGCCGGACGAAGCGCGCCAACTCGCGGTGCGGATGGCGGAACGACCGGAACAAATGCTCAAGACGCTCGTCGCGGAAGAGCTGGGACTTTCGGCGGATACGTTCCCGAATCCGTGGCGCGAGGGTTTGAGCGCGGGCGTGTTCACCGCGCTCGGCGCAGTCGTCCCGATCATTCCGTTTTTCTTCGCGAGCGGATTTTCCGCGGTGGTCGCGTCGTTCGTGGTCAGTACGTTGGCGTACTTTGTCGTCGGCGCGGCGAAGGTGTTGGTGACCGGACGGAATTGGTTCCGCAGCGGTTTGGAGATGCTGCTGATCGGTTTGGGCGTGGGCATTCTCACGTACTTTATCGGGACGTTGTTTCAAGTGGAAATGAAATAAAGGATGAAGGTAGAAGGATGAAGGATGAAGAAGTTTGAGACACGGATTGACGATAGACCTTCGAGGCGCTTGCGCGAAACCTCGAAGGTCTTTGCTTTGGCGCGGGGTTGTGGTAAAATGGGGATGGAGGGGGACAGGGACCATGGCGCGGAAGATACTAAACAAGTATATCATCCTGTTTTGCGATGAATGGCACATACCTGAACCGGCTTACTATTGGATTGATTCCGTGAAGGGAAAGAATCCGAAGGATGCAATCAAGAGAAATCTTCCGCATCTGCTTCGCGTTGTGAGAAGGATATTGATGCTCGCAAAAACCGAAGTGGCTGATTACAAGCTCGAAAGATCGCTCTATGTTGTGCTGGCAGATCACTGGTTATCCGCCAATGCAGCATACTGGCAAGCCGATCTAGCCAACCCTCGTGCGACTCTAGAAATATTGTAACCGAAGATGCTGAACGGAATTTTGTTTCTCGCCCACTCTTTTGACACACCAATTGTGGAGGCAAGAGCCATGAAACATTCAACCGACAAATTCATCGAGTTGATGCGGCATCGGTATGGTCCCGAAGAGAAAGTGGGACGTGGAAACATACTGAACTTTGGCGGCCAAGTAACGTTCGCAATTGGAAACTCGAAATTGCACGCCAAAGGTCATTTCTTTTTTTCTATACAGTCGGACTTGATTGAGGCGAAGCGTACCAAGCAGCCTATGCCTGCTCTTGGGGTCTATGCAGCCTTGATCTGTGATGACGAACAAACTGTTCTGATCTTGCCTCAACGACTCGTGTCTGAAGCGATGAGGGATTCACCAACGGATAGATTCAACCTTCATCTTCGAGATCAGCAATATTTTCTTCGCACCACAGGGCATCCGTTGCTTGATGTTACAGAGTACCTGAACAGGTACCCCGAACCAATAGCAAAGACAGAGGCTATCGAGCAGACGAAAGACGCGGTTGCAACGCCAGAGCAGCAAGAGTCGGAAATTCAGGATCACACGCGTATTCAATGGATGTTGATTGGCTTTGGGCGCGCTGCCGGGTATTCGGTTTGGGTGCCACAGAGCGATAGGAATAAAGAATTCGATTCTGGAAAGTTTTCAGAAGTTACCATTGGCGATTTACCCAATTTTGGTTTTGACCAAAGTACAAACCAGATCATTTCAAATATTGATGTTCTCTGGCTTGAAGGCAACGTAATTCACAAAGCGTTTGAAATTGAATCTACCACATCGATTTATAGTGGACTTCTTCGAATGTCTGATTTGGTCTTGTCGCAACCTAATATCAACATAGACCTGCACATTGTCGCACCAAATCGTCGCCGAGACTTGGTGCGGAAGAATATCTTGCGCCCAACTTTTGCGAAACTCCGCCCGAAATGCTCATATATTACGTTTGAAGAAATTATGACCAAGTACGCAATGTTCAAAGATATATTGAGAAAGCAACAGGCCCAAATTCGCGATTTGCTCGAAAGCGAAAAGTTCTAGACGAGAATCTACAGTCTGTTTCCCACGAGTTTTCAGACTGGAACAGCGAATACATTAACGCGACAACCAAGAAAGATGCTCTACGAATTTTTGCGTCTCACCACAAGATTGGGATCAGCCAAAACAAGTCGCCCAAGAATTGGCATTGGTGGGATGGCGAGTGGTATATGAGTTTTCGCTTCATTCGCGAAGTTGCCCAGAGACCCAAAGCATGTCCGCACTGTCACGGTACAGGAATCATCGTGACTGGGGAGGTTTAACGCTATGGCTTCAAAGAAGAAGGACATCAGAGAAAGATTTGTTGCCAAGATTCGGCCATTCAAGCGGATTGAACCGGTTCCGAAGTTGTCCAGTGTCTACACCACATTCAACGAAATACTTTTGGATCTTCGGTATTCTGGACTGATGAGAAGAAATTATTATTGGTTCTTCATGGACACTCATCGTCTTAATGAATGGCGCGGCAAACAGAGATTTGTCGAGTGTTTCATTTGCGGTGACGAAAATACGGTTGTGTTTGTTCCCGATGAAAAAATCTTTGAATGGTATGCTGGTGTTGAGCCCAATCGCAAAGGTCATATTTTTCTGAAAATTGTCCCCGAAAATGACCGGCTGATCATGAAAGTTGGTTATGAACATCCTGATATTGATGCTCAAGAGTACCTCAACCGGTTCGATTTGATTTCGCCGCTGATCCCGAAGCCGCTGCCTCGAATGTCGGATTCGCCTGCTATTTCGCAAACGATTTTCGAGGAAACCAAATCAGCAATCATGGTAGATTGTCGCTTGCAAGGCGATTCGTTGCATGATCGAGTTGTTGATATGATCGCGCAGATCGGAGAATGGTCGGGCTTTGAAGCAAAAAAGTCGTATACTGTCGAACCAAAATCGCCGTATGCCATTGACGTGGTTTGGATGGAAGGCGACGAATTGGCTCTTGCTGTGGAAGTTCATGTTGGCGGAAATGAGACTGAGGCCAAAGACAGACTTCGCCAAGCATTGCGATTTGGATGCCGTAAGGTCATCATTGTGTCGGTTCCGAATGCAGTGGGCAGAGTGCGAAGCGTGAGTCATTTTGAAGCCGATTTAAAGAACTGGCTAGAGATTTGGAGCGTCGCGCGAGTGTACAAAATGTTCATGAGCGGATATCAATTCTATGAAGAATTTCGTCCGTTTCGCAAGAGACAGCGATCAGATGATATTGCAGAATATTTGTAGGTATTCATTCCGCTTCAACAATAGTGCCAACCTAACCACCCGTCGCCGTTTACTGTTGACTGTCGACTGTCTACTGATCTCGACCCGCCATTTACTTTTTCCACTTTCCTCGGTATAATTGGCATCATTCGCACTCAATCGCAATTCATCCACGGAGAACTATGTCCGACATCTCGTTGCGCCACCGCGTCTATATTGAATGCGTGGCGAATTCTTTGAGCGTCTATTATAAACTCTATCACCATTTGCGGATCGAAGGCGCGGAGCACATTCGCGCGCAGGGACCGCTCTTTGTTACGATCAATCATATCAGCATCCTCGAACCGTTCGCGCTTGGGATCGCGCTGGTCAAGCGCGGCGTCTATCCGGATACGCACTTTCGGACGGTATCGAAAAAAGAATTGTTTCAATTTCCGCTGCTCGCCGCGTTCCTCGCCAGCATCGGTATGTTTCCAATCGACCGCGAGCGTTTTGATATGACCGCGATGCGGACGCTGCTCAACGTTTTGCGCGAAAACAAAATCATCGCGATTGCGCCGGAAGGGACGCGCAGTCCGACCGGACGATTGCAAGCGTTTCAGCCCGTCGTCGCCAAAATCGCGATCACACGCCGCGTGCCGATTCTGCCGGTCGGCGCGAGCGGCAGCGAACAAGCGATGCCGATTGGCGCGAAATTTCCGCACCCCGCGCCGATCACCGTTCGCTTTGGTCCGATTTTTGAATTGTCTGAATTTTACAATGTCGAGTTGACCGACGAAGTCGCCGACCGCGCGTCCTGGGTGATGCGCGCGCACGTCGCCGAACTGCTGCCCGAATGGATGCGCCAAGTACCGCCGCCATCGGGACGGATCGGAGAAAGAAGGCAGAAGGATGAGGGATGAAGGATGACTGTCGTTGCGAGCGTGGTCTGCGAAGCAAGCTCCTACTCGCGAATTGGGGATTGCTTGCTTCGACTTCGCTCAGCATCGCATCCTTCGACTCGGCGACAAAAATCGTCGCTCCGCTCAGGATGCTCCTCGCAATGACAATGGTGCCTTCATCCTTCCGTCTTCATCCTTCATCCTTTAATTCGCCGCACTGCGGCTAGAAAGGGCGAATCATGCAATTTCTCTCGCCCGATATGTTGTGGTTGTTGCTGCTCATCCCCGCGCTCGTCGGGGCGTACATACTCGCGCAACGCCGCCGCGCGCGCTACGCGCTTCGCTATTCCAGCATCTCCATTTTTAGAGAAGCGCTCGGCAAGCGACCTGGGTTGCGGCGGCACATTCCTCCGCTGTTCTTCCTCTGCGGCATCGGGCTGATGCTTTTTGCCGCCGCGCGTCCGTACGGCGTCGTGACATTGCCGAAACAACAAGCGACCGTCATCCTCTCGATTGACGTGTCGGGCAGTATGCGCGCGAACGACATGAAACCGACGCGCCTCCAAGCCGCCAAAACCGCCGCGCTCGCGTTCGTCGCGCTGCAAGACGCGCAGACGCGCATCGGCGTCGTCGCGTTTTCGTGGAACGCCAACATCGTCCAAGCGCCGACGACGGATCGCGAATTGGTGCGCGCGGCGATCAATCGCCTGACGAATCTGCAAAGCACCGCGATTGGCAGCGGCATCCTCGTTTCGCTCGACGCGATCTTTGAAAAGCCGAGCGCGAGTACGTCCTCGCCGCGCCTCGGCGATCCGCTCACCGCGCCGACGCCGACGCCGACGCCGGTGCCGCGCGGCAACTTTACGCCCGCGACGGTCATTCTGCTTTCGGATGGACAAAACCGGACGGGACCTTCGCCGATCACCTCCGCGCAGACCGCCGCCGATCGCGGCGTCCGCGTTTTTACGATCGGGATCGGCACGCCGCAAGGCACGACCATCGAAGGCGGCGGCGGCTTTGGTTTCCGCGCGGTGTTGGACGAAGAGACGCTCAGACGCGTCGCGGCGATCACGGACGCGAAATATTTTCACGCGTCGGACGAGACCGCGCTGCTGACGATTTATCAGAATCTTGCCAAAGGCGTCGTCGTCACGCAAGAAAAAGAAGAAAGCACGGTGATCTTCACCGGAGTCGCGATGTTGTTTCTGCTGTTCGGCGGCGCGCTCTCGCTCTTCTGGTTCAACCGACTGCCATAAAGGATGACAACGGACGGAATTGGATTTAGCGGACGGACACGTACGCGATGAGGTTTGTCCGTTTAATCCGATTCTGTCCGTTGTTATCTTTTGCGTCGCACGCGCGGTTGTGCTACAATGCGCGGCGTGGAACTCGACAAGATCTATTGCGCCGATTGCCGCGCGATGCGCGAGGTGGACGACGACTCGGTGCAACTCATCGTCACGTCGCCGCCGTACAACGTCGGCAAAGAGTACACGCAGCATCGCGACGCGATGGAATTGCGCGAGTATCTGGCGTTCCTCAAACAAGTGTGGCAGGAATGTACGCGCGTGTTGTGTCGCGGCGGGCGACTCGCGGTCAACATCGCGAACACAGGGCGCAAACCGTACGTGCCGCTGAGCGCGTACATCGCGGAGCAACTGTTCGATCTCGGTTTGCTGATGCGCGGCGAAATTATCTGGGACAAGGGACCGAGCGTCGGCATTTCGACCGCGTGGGGCAGTTTTGCGCGCGCGTCCAATCCGACGCTGCGCGACGTTCACGAGTACATTCTCATTTTTTGCAAAGAGTCGTACAAGTTGGAGCAGACGCACGGCAAAGAAAGCGGCATCGCGAATTTGGAATTTGTCGAGTGGACGAAAAGCGTGTGGCATCAGCCCGAAGATCAAATTACCGATGCGGGCAAAACGATGTGGCGCTTCGATACGCTCAGCAAAAAGCGTGACCGCAACGCGCCCGATCATCCCGCGCCGTTTCCAATCGATCTGCCGATGCGGTTGATGCTGATCTACACCAACATCGGCGACATCGTCCTCGATCCGTTTATGGGCAGCGGTACGACCGCGCTCGCCGCGAAGTTGACGCATCGGCATTTCATCGGCTACGAAATTTCGCAAAAGTACTGCCAAATCGCGGAAGAACGATTGCAAAAATTTGTCCCCGGCGAACGATTGGTGCCGCCACCCAAACTGAAAAAGACGAGAGTCAAAAAATCGCGTCGCGCGGCTGGAGAAGAATCGCCGACGCGTTGAATCGAAATTTGCGATTGCATCGTCTGTCATTTCGAGCGAAGCGAGAAATGACATTGCCCGCTTGTGGGATAAGCACGCGAAATTTGTATTTGCCAACAAAAGAATTTGTGGTATAATAGCAATCGAACGGGCGGTTAGCTCAGATTGGTTAGAGCGCAGCGTTGACATCGCTGAGGCCATAGGTTCAACTCCTATACCGCCCACACGGTCAGTGAGCAGTGAGCAGTAAATAGTGAACAGTGGCTGAGACCAAGACGAGTAGTCGATCCGATTGTGCCAGGGAGATCGCGCCGCGACTGCAAGCGCGATTCACACACCGTCGACGAAAACCACTTGCGAGCCAAACGGCGCCACCGTTATCGGCAATTGAGTGTGCAACGCCCAAGGATGCGCGTGTGCAAAACTGGGTGGAACCACGGGAGAACTCTCTCGTCCCAAGCGGACGCGAGAGTTTTTTATTTTGTAGGACAAGTTTCCAGAACTTGTCCTGCCGAGGAGGACTATGCGCCTTGTAATGAAATTCGGCGGCACATCCGTCAGCGGCGGACCGCGCATCCAAAATGTCGCCGACCTGGTTTGTGGCTACGCCAAACAAGGACACGCGATCGTCACCGTCACCAGCGCGATGAGCGGCGTCACCGACACGCTCATTCGCGCGGCGCGGCGCGCGGCGGCGGGTGACGACGCGCCGTACCTCGCCGCGCACGAAACATTGACCGAGCAGCATTTCGCCGCGCTCGATCACATCATCGGCGACGCAGCGACACGTGAGATCGCGCACAAGCACGTCACGCGCTTGCTCGACGATTTTGCGAACTTGTGTCAAAGCATTCACGTTCTCGGCGAAGTGACGCCGCGCGCACTCGACGCGGTCGCCTCGCTCGGCGAACGGCTGATTCTGCCGATTCTCGCGCAAGCGCTGCGCGAACGCGGCGCGGCGACCGAAGCGATTGAAGCGACCGAACTGATCATCACCGACGACAATTTCACGCAAGCCAGTCCGGTGATGGACGCGACGCGCAACAAGGCGCGCGCGCGTTTGATGCCGCTCTTGCAGCAAGGCGTCTTGCCGGTCACGACCGGCTTTCTCGGCGCGACGCGCGCGGGCATTGTCACGACGCTCGGACGCGGCGGCAGCGATTACACCGCGACGATTCTCGGCAACGCGCTCGACGCGGACGAAGTATGGATTTGGACGGATGTCGACGGCGTGATGACTGCCGACCCGCGCATCGTGCCAGACGCGCAGACACTCGCGGAAATTTCGTACGGCGAAGCGGCGGAACTGTCGTACTTTGGCGCGAAGGTGATTCATCCCAAGACGATTTCACCCGCCGCCGAACGCGATACGCCGATTCGCATTTTGAACACGTTCAACCCGACGCACCCCGGCACGCGCATCGTCCGCGCGCCGCGCGCGAACGGGCGCACCGTCAAAGCGATCACAGTGATCCGCAACCTGGGACAGATCACCGTCGAGGGACGCGGGATGCAGGGGATGCCGGGCGTCGCGGCGCGCGTCTTTTCGACCGTCGCGCGCGAAGCGATCAACGTCCTGATGATTTCGCAATCGTCGTCGGAACAAAATATTTGCTTCATCGTCGAAAGCGCGCAAGCGCAGCGCGCCATCGACGCGCTCGAAAAAGAATTCGAACTCGACCGGCTGCGCGGCAACATCGACCGCATCTCGGCGCAAGACAAGATCGTCATTCTCGCCGTCGTCGGCGAAGGCATGAAGGGCACGCCCGGTATCGCCGCCAAAGTTTTCGGCGCGTTGGCGGAACGCCGGATCAACGTGATTTCCATCGCGCAAGGTTCGTCGGAGTACAACTTGTCGCTCGTCGTGGACGAGAAGGACGCGGACGAAGCGATGCGCGCGGTTCACAAAAATTTCTTGGTTGGTTAGTTCGTTTGGTGGTTGGTTAGTTTGCTCGTTGGATGCGTCGAACTAACCAGCCAACAAACCAACCAACGAACTAACCAACAAACGAGGTCGCCATGAAAAAATTACCTGTCGCCATTTTAGGCGCAACCGGTTTGGTCGGACAACGCTTGGCGCAATTGCTCGCGGCGCATCCGTGGTTCGAAATCCGCGCGCTTGCCGCGAGCGATAATTCCGTCGGCAAAAAATATGCGGACGCGGCGAAGTGGAAATTGCCGCGCGATATTCCCGATGTGGCACGCGAACTGATCGTGCAGCCGTGCGAGCCGGGGATGGATGTCGCGCTCGTTTTCTCCGCGCTGCCGAGCGATGTCGCCGGTCCGATTGAAGAAAATTTCGCGGCGCGCGGCTATCTCATTTCGAGCAACGCGTCGAATCACCGGATGGACGCGGACGTGCCGCTCGTCATCGCCGAAGTGAATCCCGATCACCTCGATCTGGTGCGCGTGCAGCGCGCGCGGCGCAAATCGAATGGCGCGATTGTGTGCAACGCGAATTGCTCGACGATCCATTTGACGCTCGCGCTCAAACCGCTGGCGGACGCGTTCGGCTTGAAGCGCGTGATCGTGACGACGATGCAGGCGTTGAGCGGCGCAGGTTATCCCGGCGTCGCGTCGCTCGACATCTTGGATAATGTGATTCCGTACATCGGCGGCGAAGAACCGAAATTGGAAACCGAGCCGCTGAAGATTCTCGGCACACTGAAAAATGATCGCGTGTCAAATGCGGAGATGCGGATCAGCGCCGCGTGCAATCGCGTGGCAACCTGGGACGGACATCTTGAAACCGTTTCCGTGGAATTTATCCAAAAACCGAATATTGACCAATTGCGCCGCGTTATGATACAATTCAAAAGCGAACCGCAGTCCTTGCAACTGCCCAGCGCGCCCGCGCACCCGATTGTCGTGCGCGACGAGCCGGATCGACCGCAGCCGCGTTTAGATCGCGATGCCGAAGGCGGGATGGCGTCAGTCGTCGGACGCGTGCGCGAGTGCAACGTGTTGGATTTCAAATTTGTTGTGCTGGGACACAACACGCTGCGTGGCGCGGCGGGCGGCACGTTGTTGAATGCGGAGTTGTTGGTCGCGAAAAAGTTCATTTAGATGTTGGAAGTTGGAAATTGGAAGTTAGATGGATTTCAGAGAAGGCATCTAATTTCCGATCTCTAACTTCCAACCTCCAGACCGAAAGGAGTTTGGTGGCAACGGTTGATTTGTTTCATTACGCGCGCGCCGATGATCTGGACGCGATTTCGGAAGAAGGATTGAAAGTCGGCTCCAAGCGGTGGAAGGTTTTGTCAGAGTTGCGCGAGAAATGCGTGTACACCTGGCTCGCGCCGGATTTCGACGTGATGGGATACAACGAAAATCCGCAGTACGTTTGTCTGCGCGTGCGCGTCGATTCGGCGCGCTGCCGCGTCGCGCCGATGGAGTTGATCTCCGCGGCGTTCGTGAATCACATCGGACGCGGGCAGCCGAAGAACCCGGACCTCGCCGCGAAATTGATCGCGGCGTACGAAAAAGTCGCGGTACCGCTGCACGAGTATTTGCCGGGCATGTTTCGCGCGCCCGAAGTGTTGGTGGAAGGGGAGATCAGCGCGGACGATATCGCCGTGGTCAAAGCGCCGGAATCCGGTATGCGCGGCGAGGAGAATCGGCGGCAGTACACATCGCGCTGGGGCGAGCATTTGATTCGCGTGTTGGGCGTTCAGCGCACGCTGATGCAATTGCCCGAGTCGACGGAAGCCTCGGTTAATCGTGGCCTCGCCGTGCGCGTCGCGAAACACGACGACGCAACCGCGTATCTGGAAACGTACATGCTCGTCGAGACCGGCGAATTTTTCACGGTGGAGAAAGAGGACTAACGACGGGCAGGGGGTTCGTCGCCGGGCGCGTAGCGTTCGGCGTACCTGAGATTGCGCGGATCGAAAGGCGCGCTCGTGACCGGAATGCCGCGGCGCGTGAGCAAATATTCTGCCCAGCGCGCTTGGCGGCGCTTGACGCGAAAAGAAAAGTGAGCGCCGGAAAAACCGCGTCCCCAAATGCGAACGCCGTACCGGCGCAGGAACGCTTCGATTTCTTCGCCGCTCCAGCCCGCGCGGCGCGACACGAAAATCGTCCAGGAATTGATCGCCGCGAGACTCGCGAAAAATTCGTTGACGACGCCGACGATGCCGGCGCGATCGTACGCGCCGCGCCAATCGGCGTAGCGGAACGTCGAGAAAATTTCGTCCAAGCGATCTAGCAGATCGAAGGTGGCAAACAGCTCGAGCAAATTCGGCATCTGATCAAATCGAACCTTTGTTCTATTATACGTCAGAACAGTTGCGAACGCAAGTGTGGACACGCTGCGCGATCGAGAATCTCGCGGAGAAGATGACAGGAATGATGAATTGGGTGTACGCGGCATTTCTGCTTCTCGTCGCTTTCTTTTTTCTGCGCGCAGGCGACGCGTTTCCCGACGACCCCATCGAAGCGGATGCAAAGATGGTGGAATTGGGCATCGGTTTGCTCATCATCGTCGGCGTGTTGGCATTTCGTTTGGGTGTTTGGGCAAAGGGTGCGCGCGTGGGGTTTCAGCCGCAGGAAGCCAAAGCTAAAACAGACAAGACTCCTTTTCAAGTTATGCGCGGAACCTACATCTCGATGGGCTTGATGATCGCAGGTCTGACAATTTTTCTGGTACTCACGTTAGAACTCACGGGACATCATGAAGAGCTGATGAAAACTTTGGAATGGATTCAATCCAAAGGCGAAAGACTTGTCAACGCGTTACTCCATTGAAAGGAGGTGGTTGCAATGACGGAGGACGAGACTGGCACCACAAGCACGCAAAAATTTGCAGCCACCTCGCGGTGGCATAAACGGAGAAGAATTTATGGATGACAAATTGATCCCCTTGCGCCATTCTGCCGCGCACGTGATGGCGCAAGCGGTGATGGAACTTTATCCCGGCGCGAAACTGGGTTTCGGTCCGGCGATTGAAGATGGTTTCTACTACGACTTTGAATTGCCGCGCCCGATCGCGCCGGACGATTTACCGGCGATTGAAGCGCGGATGAAAGAAGTCATCAAGGAAAAGCACGCGTTCAAACACGCGGAACTATCGATTGACGCGGCGCGCCAGCAATTCGCCGCGCAGCCATTCAAACTCGATCAAGTGCACGCGCTCGCCGGCGGCGAAATGGGCGAGCACGGCGAAGCGGCGGCGAAACCGGCGACGAGCGTTTCGACGTACACGCACGCCAATTTCACCGATCTCTGTCGCGGTCCGCACATCGCGAACACCGGCGACATTCCCGTCGACGCGCTCAAACTCCTCTCGATTGCCGGGGCATACTGGCGCGGCGACGAAAAGAATCCGCAACTCACGCGCATCTACGGTACCGTCTGGCAATCGAAAAAAGAATTGGACGATTATCTCTGGCGGCTCGAAGAAGCGAAGAAACGCGATCATCGCAAACTGGGTCGCGAACTTGGCTTGTTCTACTTTTCGGACGATGTCGGACCTGGGTTGCCGCTCTTCACGCCGAAAGGCGAAATCGTCCGCCACTTGATGGAAGATTACGTGCGCGAGGCGCAGACCAAGTACGGCTATCAGCACGTTTGGACCGGGCACATGGTCAAGGAAGATTTGTACCACAAGTCCGGTCACTACGACAATTATCGCGATTCGATGTTCCCGCCGATGGAAGATGAAGGCGTCGTCTTTCGATTAAAGCCGATGAATTGTCCGAGTCACATGACGTTGTTCAACGAAATGGGCAAACACTCGTACCGCGAATTTCCGCTGCGCTTTGCCGAATTTGCGACGCTCTATCGCTACGAAAAACGCGGCGAGTTGTCCGGCTTGACGCGCGTCCGCGCGCTGACCCAGGACGATTGCCACGTCTTTTGCACCGAAGATCAAATTCAAAGCGAGTTTACGCTCGCGCTCAATTTGATCCGCGAAGTGCTCGACACGTACAAATTCACCGACTATAAAGTGCGCTTGTCGCTGCGCGGCGAGACCGGCAAGTTCGTGCAAGACGACGAGAAATGGGACAAGGCGACCAAAGCGTTACACGCCGCGCTCGACGCGAACAAGGTGGACTATTTCGTCGCGGAGGGCGAAGCCGCGTTCTACGGACCCAAAGCCGATTTCATCGCGAAAGATGTGCTGGGTCGCGAGTGGCAACTTTCGACGATTCAAGTCGATTTCATCCAGCCCGCGCGCTTGGGCTGCGAGTACGTTGCGGAAGATGGCTCGCTGCGAACGCCAGTACTGATTCATCGCGCCGTTACCGGATCGACGGAACGATTTCTCGGCGTGTTGATCGAACAATTCGCTGGCGCGTTTCCGGTGTGGCTCGCGCCGGTGCAGATGACAATCATTCCGATTGCCGACCGGCATCTGGAGTACGCGAATTTCGTCGCCGAACAACTGCGCGCGCAGAATTTCCGCGTCGAGGTGGACGCGCGCGCCGAGCGCATGAACGCGAAAATTCGCGACGCGCAATTGCAAAAAATTCCGTACATGCTCGTCGTCGGCAACAAGGAAGAAGAAACCAAAGCGGTCGCGGTGCGGTTGCGGACGGGCGAGGATTTGAAAGCGATGCCGCTCGATCAGTTCAGCGCGATGGCGAAAAAGATCGTGGACGACAAATCATTGGAGTTGAAGTAGGAGCCGCGTAATTCTCGCAAGGATCGCGCAATGGAAATTCTTTCGATTCACGCCGCGCTACAACAAGGACGCTTGTTTTTCACCGAACACGCTATCCGGCAAATGGCAAAACGCGATATAATGGATGACGAACGAATGGATTGACAATCGGCAGAGGAGGAAATAATGGAGCGCTGCCATTTCTGTGGAGGAACGTTGGTTGAGCAAATGACAACATTCCTTTACGAAAACAATGATCAAATTTGGATTATCCGTAACGTGCCCGCATTTGTATGCGCGCAGTGCGGAGAAAAGGAATACACTCAAGAAACGACGCATCGTGTTCTGATGTTTTTGAAACAGCCCTCACGCCCGGCGGACATACTGCACGTTCCAACGTATGACTTGGCGATGGCTGTCGCATGACCACACTTCCAACAGTTGGAGGAGGAATGTCGCTCGAAACCAAGATCGCCAACAAGACCGCGCGCCTCGCGGTCGTCGGTTTGGGGTACGTCGGTTTGCCGCTTGCCGTCGAATTTGCCAGCGAGGGATTCTCCGTCGTCGGCGTGGACATCGACGCGCGCAAAGTCGATGCGTTGAACAGAAAGGTCAGTTACATTCCCGATGTGCCGAGCGCAAAACTCAAGCGCGTCGTCGCCAAAAAGAAATTCGCGGCGACGACCGATTACGCGGCAATCGAAGACACCCACGTGATTTTCATCTGCGTGCCGACGCCGTTCGACGCGATGAAAGCGCCCGACCTGAGTCCCGTGATCGCGGCGACGACGAGCATCACGCCGCATCTGCGCGCCGGGCAACTGGTGATCCTGCAAAGCACGACGTATCCCGGCACAACCGAAGAAGTGTGTTTGCCGATTTTGGAAAAAAGCGGTTTGCGCGCGGGCAAGGATTTTCACCTCGCGTTTTCGCCGGAGCGCATCGATCCGGGCGCGACGAGCAGCCAGGGTTGGAACGTCAAGAACACGCCGAAAACGCTCGGCGGCTTGACGCCGCGCTGCACCGCGCTTGCCAAGGCGCTGCTCGTGCATCTCACGTCACAGGTCTTTGTCGTTTCATCGCCGCGCGCGGCGGAAATGAGCAAACTGCTCGAAAATATTTTCCGCTCGGTCAACATCGCGCTCGTCAACGAACTCGCGCTCTTGTGCGAGCGGATGAACATCGACATGTGGGAAGTGATCGACGCGGCGAAGACCAAGCCGTTTGGTTATATGCCGTTTTATCCGGGTCCCGGCGTGGGCGGGCATTGCATTCCCGTCGATCCGTACTATCTTTCCTGGAAAGCGCGCGAGTACGATTTCTACACGCGCTTTATCGAACTCGCCGCCGACGTGAACCAGGGCATGCCGTACCACGTCGTCAAATTGGCGCACGACGCGTTGGGGCGACGAGGCAAAGCGTTGAAGAACGCGCGCGTCTTGGTGCTCGGCGTCGCGTTCAAGCCGGACGTGGACGACGCGCGCAACTCGCCCGCCGAACGTGTGATCGAAGTGCTGCGGCGGTACGGCGCGCGCGTCGCGTATCACGATCCGTTCGTGCCCAAGTTCCACGTCGGCGGCGACGTATTTCATCGCGAGCGTGTCGATCTCGCCTCCACGCCGTTGACGCGCGCCGCGCTGCGCGGATGCGATGTCGCGATCATCGTCACCGCGCACCGTTGCGTCGATTACCGCGTCGTCGTCGAAAATGCGCCGCTCGTCGTGGACTCGGCGAACGCGACCAAGGGCTTGGGACACGTTGAGAAAATCGTCCGGGTCGGCGCGCCAATGTGTGAGGTCAAAGATGAGTGAGTCCGTCGCGCCGTCGATTCCCTTGCCGGAATGTCCCGCGCTTTTGATCATCGTGTCGGGTCCGTCGGGCGTGGGCAAAGATGCCGCGCTCAAACGGATGCGCGAATTGAACTATCCGTTTCACTTTCTCGTGACGAATACGACGCGCCCCCAACGCCCGGACGAAACTGACGATCAGGATTATCACTTTATCTCGAAAGAACAATTCGCGGCGATGGAAGCGCGCGGCGAATTCTTGGAACGCGCGGTCGTCTACGGCTACGATTACGGCAACTCGAAACAAGAAGTGCGCGCCGCGCTCGCGCGCGGGCAGGACGTGATCATGCGCATCGACGTGCAGGGCGCGGCGACGATCAAACGCCTCGTCCCGGACGCGGTATTCATTTTCCTGATGCCACCCTCCATCGAATCGCTGGAAGCGCGTTTGCGGAAGCGCCGTACCGAGCCGGAAGAATATTTGAAAATTCGTTTGCACGCCGCGCGGCTGGAAATGAACGAAGTCGAAAAGTTCGATTACGTGATCGTCAACGAGGACGACGCGCTCGACGAGACGGCGGAATTGATGTACGCGATCATCCAGGCGGAAAAGCGGCGCGTGAGACCCCGGTGCGTGCAGATATGATTCTGAATTTCCTGGTTGGTTCCAGTCATTCAGCAATGAACGCCGTGAGTTTTTCGTGAGTACCGTTATGCTATAATAGATGCCAAGTACGGGGTGTGACGGTGACCCAAGCGGCGCGGTCACCCCACCAACTCTGCACGATCAACGGAGAGAGGTGCCCGTGAAGGGAACAGCGCGCCAACTTCGTTCGATGATCGTACTTGCATTCGTAAGTTTGGGGATGCTGATTGTTGCATCCCTTCCTCTGTTTGCCTCTCCAATTTTCGTCCCCTCGGATACAATCGTCATCAGCCAAATTTACGGCGCGGGTGGCAACAGCGGCGCGACGTACCAGAATGATTTCATCGAGTTGTTCAATCGCGGCAGCACGACGGTCAACATGACCGGTTGGACAGTGCAGTACACCTCCACCGCAGGTTCGTTGTGGGCAACGACAGCTTTGTCCGGCTCGCTGGCGCCCGGTCAATACTACCTCATCCGTCAAGCGGCGGGTACCAGTTGCGGCGGAAGTCCTTGCGGCGCGGTACTGCCAGCCCCAGATGCAACCGGGAATATCGCCATATCCGCGAACGCGGCAAAAGTCGCGCTCGTTAACACCACCACGCCATTCACCACGACTTGTCCCTTGTCGAGCACGAACCTGATCGATTTCGTCGGCTATGGCAGCGGCGCGATTTGTTTTGAAGGTGCGGCGCGCGCGCCCGCCTCGTCGAGCACTGCCAACTCGACGCAGCGTTTGATGCGTGGCTGTACTGAAACTGACAACAATGGCAGCGATTTCGCGACCGGCGCCGTTCGCCCCCGCAACACCGCGTATGCGCGATTTTCCTGCGCGCTGACTGCCGAAAATCTTTTGATCACCGAAGTTCTCTACGATGGCACACAAACCGGCGAAGGCGACGAGTTTATCGAAATCACCAATCCGCTCACGTACACCGTCAGTCTGACCGGCTACAAAATCGGTGACGAGGAGACCAGAGGGGGCAGTAGCGGCGATGGGATGTACGAATTCCCCGATGGCACCACAATCGCGCCAAACGAAGTCATCCTTGTCGTCCGCGATGCAGGTGTGTTTGCTACGCGTTTTCCTACTGTGACCAATCGCGTGTTCGATATAAATACGCTTGCCAGATATACCGCATGGGGCACCGGCTCGCTCGCGCTCGCGAATTCCGGCGATGAGGTGTTGCTGCTCGGACCCGGCGATCAAATTGTGGATTCCGTCGCGTGGGGCAGCGGCAACTTCGCAGCCGCCGGGGTGCGCGGCAACGCGAGCGCGTCCGAGCCGCGCTCGCTCCAACGCTATGGCACGCGCGACACGAATAACATGTCGCTCGATTTTCTACGCGATACGCCCAGCCCCGGCACGCTCCGCATGCCGCCCGCGCCGCCTGCGCCGGTTCCCGGCGTGGCGATGCCAAACGGCATGTTCGCGTACTGGGGCGATATTCACTCGCACTCGACCGCGTCGGACGGCGATGGACCGCCGCGCATGGCGTTCGATACCGCGCGCGCGAACGGTTTGCATTTCTACGCGCTGACCGATCACGACGCGTGGCTGGACGCGCTGCGAGAAGAATGGAACGAAATCGGCAGTGCCGCGAGCGATACGACTGCCAACAACGCGTTCATCGGGATCCGCGGCTTTGAATGGACGCACGCGTCCAGAGGACACATCAACGTCTTCAATTCAGCGGACTATGTCTCGCGCGATGATCCCAACTACGATACGCTCGCCGAATTTTACGCGTGGCTTGGCGCGCAACCCGCCAGCGTCGTCGCGCAATTCAATCATCCCGACCCCTCGTACGGCGGCACGTTCGACAATTTTGCGTACAACAGCGCGGCGGCGGACAAAATCGCGTTGGTCGAAGTTGGGAACAATGGCAGCGTGCCCTACCAACGCTTCGAGCCGCAATATCCGCAGGCGTTGAATCGAGGTTGGCGCGTCGCGCCGGGAATCGGATCGGATCATCACGGCTTGGTGTGGGGCAACGATTCGGCGCATCGCACCGGCATTATCGCGTCGTCGCTCACGACCGCGAATGTGCTGGACGCGCTGCGCGCGCGCCGCGTCTTTGCGACCGAGGACGCGAATCTCGCGCTCGCGCTGCAATCGAACGGCGCGTGGATGGGTTCGACGATTCCCGCGCAAGTCGTTCTTTGGTTCGTGGTTACCGCGCGCGATCCCAATCCGGAACCAGTCACACTCGAATTGTACGACAACGGTACGCGTGTGGCGACCCAGATTTTTCCAAGTTCTAATGTGACTTGGACGGTTCCCGTGTCTGGAAGTTCCTCACATTTCTACTACGTCCGCGCGACGCAAAGCGACGGCGATATCGCGTACACCGCGCCGATCTGGACCGACAACACGCCGCTGCCCACGCCTGTTCTGCCGACGCCCACCCCGCGCGTAAGCACCTGGGATCTGGGATTCGTCTCGATTGACACCGCGCGCAAGACGGAATTGCACAAACGGGCGACGCTGGAAGGATGTGTGACCGTTCCGCCAACCGTACTGAGCGACCGGTTTTTCTTCTTGCAAGACGACACCGGCGGAATCAAAGTCTATCTCCCCTCCGCGCGCGGCGAATTCTTCCCGCTGAAACTGTACGACCGCGTGCGTCTGCGCGGCATCGTCGAATCGTCGTACGGCGAACGCGAGATCGAACTGGAAGGCGTAGATGTGATCGAGCCGCGCGGCAGCTGTGGCTTCGTCGCGCCAAAACGGTACGCGACCGGCGCGCTGGATCACAACGCCGAAGGATGGCTGGCGGAAGTGCGCGGTCAAGTCGCCAACGTGAGAACAAGCCAATTCCAGGTCAACGATGGGAGCGGGCTTGGCGTGATTCGCATTGATTCGACGACGAAGATTCGCACGGCAACGCAATGGCGCGGGCAAACGGCGCGCGTGGTCGGCGTCGTCAGTCGATCGTACGGCGACACTGTCATCGTGCCACGCTACAATTCCGATATCGAGTTATCAGCGCCGCTTTTCACGCCGACGCGGACGCCTGCTTCGGTTCACGCGTCTGCGACACGCACACCGACTCCGCTGCGCGGATTGACTGCGCCAGCCGCCGCGACGCGGCGCGTCCTTCCCACTGTTTCGCCGACGCCGCGCGCCACGCGCACGCCCACGCCACTCCCGCGCGCGGAACAATTTCGATTGAATGAAAACGTGGCGCGCGCGTTGGGCGAAATTCCGTTGAGCGCGGAGGCGGTCGCCGTTGTTGGCGGCTCGACTTCCATCGCGACGAGTTTCGCGTGCTTTGCGCTCGCGCTCGCGTTGCTGCGAAGAAAAAAGACCTGACAGGTTCTTGGAAACCTGTCAGGTCTGGTGAGGCGCCGAGCGGATTTGGACCGCTGATCAGGGTTTTGCAGACCCTTGCCTTGCCACTTGGCCACGGCGCCGATGTGACCCAAGTATACTTGAATCGTTTGCGTTGTCAAGTAAGGGCGAAGTATTTTTCCGAACTGCGAAAAATGCTTCGCCCTTACGCTGTGGTCACCCAATCAACCCCGCGATCAACTGCTGCCCCTCCGGCGATTCGATAAACTCGCGAAATTTCAACTGCGCGCACGTACACGTTCGCAATTTGTTGCGCGCCAGCAGAATCTGACGACTGACTTCCAAGCCGTGCACGTTGATCGTTTTGATGCGCCCCAACTCCAAGCCGCGTTGCGCCGCGACGCGCGAAACGAACGACACCCCGTGTCCGGCTTCGACGGCGGCTTCAACTGCTTCGACGCTTCCCAGTTCCATCGCCACGCGCAAATCATCGCCCGGCAAACCTTGTTCGGCTAAAGTTGCGAGGACGACTTGGCGCGTCGCCGCGCCGCCTTCGCGCAAAATCCAGTCGGCGTCTCTCAATTCCGCTGGCGCGATTTCGCCGCGCGCCGACCAGGGATGATTCGCCGCGGCGATCAGCACCAACTCATCGGCGAAAAACGGAAAACATTCCAGGTCTTTGTTCTTGGAGCACAGACTCAGCACGCCGATATGGATCTGCTTCGCGACGAGTTTCTCTTCGACCATCTGGCGCGTCATCACCTCGACGCTGAATTGCACGTCGGGAAATTGTTTGCGAAACGCGCCGATGAGATGCGGCAAGATGTATTTGCCCGGACTCGTGCTGCAACCGATCAGCACATGACCTTTGACCAGCCCCTGCTGCAAGCACATCGTCTCTTCGATGCGCGATGACAGATTGACCATTTCGCGCGCCATCGGCAGCAACTCGCGTCCGGCTTCCGTTAATGCGATCCGTTTGCCGTTGCGTTGAAAAAGTTGGGTGTTGAGGCGCTGTTCCAATCCTTGAATTTGAAAACTAATCGCCGGTTGACTCAAATGCAATTTGCGCGCCGCGGCGGAAAAATTTTCCTCCTCGGCGGCAGCGAGAAAAATTTGGAGTTCGTGAACTTCAATCATCGTCGGTAATTTACTCTGATTCTTTCCAATTGTCAAGAAATCGAATTTAGCGGCGAGTTTGTTATAAGGTTTGCTTTGATTCATCTATCGAAAACTTGTATGGAAAACAAATCCTAAATTGCTTGACTTTATATGATGCGCGCGATATAGTGATAGTGAAACATGCCACGAGCAAGTAACGTTTGCTTGCTCAAGCTGTCCCAAAACGAAGTAGGTAGCGCACGCCTCTCTCGATCTTGGAGAGATTTTTTTGCCCATTCCAGAAAGGAATCAATGACCGATTTCAATCCTCAATTGACGCGGCGCGGTTTTTTGAAATCGTCCGCGTCCAGTGTTGGCGCGTTCGTTTTTCTTGATCGCGCGTTTTGGTCGCTGACCGAAGGGCTGGCGCGACTTGGCGCGCCGCCGCCGTGGTACAAAGGTCAGGTCAAGACGACGTACAACTATTGCGACATTTGCCCCTGGCGCTGCGGCGTCGTCGTCAAGAGCGTCGGCAATCGCGTGTACAAAATCGACGGCAATCCGAAAGATCCAAAATCGCGCGGGATGCTTTGCGCGCGCGGTCAAGCCGGAGTTTCGTTCTTGTACGATCCTGATCGGCTGAAACAACCGATGATTCGCACAGGCGAGCGCGGCGAGGGCAAATTCAAGAACGCGACCTGGGAAGAAGCGCTCGATTACAGCGCGCAAAAACTGAAAGCGCTGCGCGACAAGTACGGACCCGAATCACTCGCGGTCTTCGGTCACACCTCCGGCGATTTCTGGTTCACCGATTATTTCGCGCAAGCATTCGGTTCGGTCAATTCGGCGAAAGCATCCGTGACGATGTGTACCGCGCCACGCGAAGAAGCGTCCATTCTCACGACGGGGCGCTCGATTGGCAATCACGAGCCGGTCGATTGGGAAAAGAGCAAGTGCGTCGTGCTCATCGGCACGCACATCGGCGAGGATGCGCGCAATACGTTGATGCAAGACATGGCGAACGCGCGCGCGAACGGCGCGAAACTGATCGTCGTCGACCCGCGCTATTCCTCCGCCGCGATGAAAGCCGATCATTGGCTGCCGATCAAACCCGGCACCGATACCGCGCTCTTGCTCGCGTGGATGAACGTCCTCATCGCCGAAAAATTGTACGACGCGGATTTCGTGAGCAAGTGGACGGTCGGCTTCGACAAACTCGCCGCGCACGTCAAAGAATTCACGCCGGAGTGGGCGGCGTCCATCACCGAACTTCCCGCCGACAAAATTCGCGAGACGGCGCGCGCGTTCGGCAACGCGCGTCCCAGTTCGGTCATCGTTCCCGGTCGTCACGTGATCTGGTACGGGAACGACACGCAGCGGATGCGCGCGGTGTACATCTTGATGGGCTTGACCGGCTCGTACGGACGCGAGGGCGGTTTGTATTTCAACAAGCCGCCGTTCCTCGAAGAGATTCCGCATCCGCCCTTCGCCGCCGCGAGCGGCGCGGGTGGCTGAGCGTCCACCCCAGGGGAGGAGGCAGGTCTGCCTCCAGGACCAACCGGCAAGGTGCGCGCGGATGGCATCCGCGAGAAATTCCTACGCGGCGGCACGGCGATGCAGGAACTCGTCGAGCCGATGATCACCGGCAAACCGTATCCGATCAAGGGCTTGATCGCGTACGGGTGTCAAATCTTCCACACGCTGCCGAACGTTCAACGTACGAAAGACGCGCTCAAGAATTTGGATTTCGTGATGGCGGTTGACGTTCTCCCGCAAGATCACGTCGCGTGGGCGGATGTCGTTTTGCCGGAAGCGACGTACCTCGAACGCTACGACGAACTGTGGGCGTGCGGTCACAAGACGCCGTACATCGCGCTGCGCGAACCGGCGATTGATCCGTTGTACCAAACGAAACCCGCGTGGTGGATCGTGCGCGAACTTGGAATGCGACTTGGGTTGGAAGATTTCTTCCAATGGAAAACCGCGGAAGAATATTTGAATCGCCGCTTGAGTTCGATTGGCTTGAACATCGAAAAACTGCGCGAACAGAAAGGCGTCGTCGTTCAACCCGGCAAGCCGTACCTCGCGGATTTCGAAAAAGACGGCGCAGCCGCGTCGCCCTTCACGACGGCGAGCGGCAAAGTCGAATTGTATTCTGACGCGCTGGAGAAATCCAAGTTCGATCCATTGCCCAAGTACGAAGCGACGCCCGACGCGCCTGCCGGTTTCTTCCGTCTGGTGTACGGGCGCAGTCCGGTACACACTTTTGCGCGCACGCAGAACACGCCGGTGCTGAATCAACTGATGTCCGAAAACGAAGTGTGGGTCAACGACGAAGCCGCGACGAAACTCGGCTTGAAGCACGGCGACCGCGTGATGCTCGAAAATCAGGACGGCGTCAAGAGCGGTCCCGTCAAAGTCAAAGCGACGCCGCGGATTCGCAAGGATTGTGTCTTCATTGTTCACGGTTTCGGGCACGACGCGCCGGGCATGACGCGCGCGCACAAACGCGGCGCGAGCGACGCGGCATTGCAAACGAAATACAAACTCGATCCGATCAGCGGCGGCGCGGGGCTCCGCATCAATTTTGTCAAATTGGTGAGGGAGGCATAAATGACAACCCGCTACGCATACTCGATTGATCTGGATCGCTGCATCGGTTGTCAGGCATGTACGGTCGCGTGCAAGACCGGTAACGAAGTCTCGCTGAGCGATACGTACATCACCGTCGCCGACATCGTGCGCGGACAGTCGCCCAACTTTTTTGGATCGTTCGCGCATCATCGCTGTTTTCACTGCGGCGACGCGCCCTGCGTCACCGTTTGTCCGACCAGCACCTTGACGAAATGGAATGGCTTGACCATCGTCGAACCCGAACGCTGCAGCGCGTGCGGCTATTGCACCGACGCGTGCCCGTTCAAGGTGCCGCACATTTTCGAGAACCACGTTTCGAAATGTATCGCGTGTCTCGAACTCGTCAAGGACGGCGGGACGCCGTGGTGCGCGACGACGTGCCCGAGTCAAGCGATCAAATTCGGCGAGCGCGACAAAATTCTCGCAGACGCGCAAGCGCGCGTCGCGCAGATCAAGCCGCGCTTTCCGAACGCGCAAGTGTACGGCGAAACCGCGCTGGGCGGACTCGGCTTGCTGATGGTTTTGCTCGACAAGCCGAGCGTCTACGGCTTGCCGGACGATCCGCAAATGCCGGCGACACTGACCGCGTGGCAACAAGTCGTGCAACCCGCGTCGGTTGGTTTGACCGTGACCGCGATCATCGCGACCGGCTTGTCGTTCATCATCGCGCGGCGACAGCATCTGCGCGAAAAAGCGGAACTGCACGCGGAAGAGGCGCGTCCTGAGCAGAGTCCTGAGCGAAGCGCAGCGGAGTCGAAGGACGCGGCGGTCGAGGAGAAGAAAGACAATGGCTAGCGAATCGGTTCGTCTCGTCAGACGCTACTTGCCAACGCAGCGCCTCGTCCACTGGGTCGGCGTGCCGGCGTTTCTGGTGTTGCTCGTGACCGGCATCGCGTTGCTCGTGCCGCCGTTTTCGTACTACGCGGCGGGCGGCGCGTCGCGAATGATCCACAAAATCGCGTCGTTCGTCCTTGCCGCGCTGCCGATTGTGTACGTCGTCCTCAATCCCAAAGCCGCGAAGGAATTGCTCAAAGAATCGTTCACGTACACGCGCGATGATCTCGAATGGTTCAAGCACATGCCGGCGTACTTCCTCGGTCGCACGAAAGGATTGCCGCCGCAGGGTCGCATCAACGCCGGACAAAAATTGCATCACGCCGCGACGTTCATCATGTTCGTCTCGATTGGCGTCTCCGGCTGGGTGCTGATGTTCGGCAAAGGGCAACTCGGTCCCGATGGTCTCGCGCTTGCCGCGATGATCCACGATCTTTCGATGCTCGGCTTGACGGTGCTGATGATCGGTCACATGTATTTTACGTTTGTGTACGATGCGCTCTCCGGCATGTTGCGCGGGTACGTCACCGAAGAGTACGCGCGAATGGAACACTCCAAGTGGCTGGAGGAATTACCGGAAAACGAATTTGTCGTCAAGAAGTAAGGGCGAAGCATTTTTCGCATCCTGAGCGGAGCGCAGCAAAGTCGAAGGACGAAAAATGCTTCGCCCATACACCAATAAAAATCTTTTCAGGAGGAAAAGAAGTGAACGCTCGAAAATTTTTCTTGATTGCCATGTTATTCGTCTTGGCAATCACCGCCGTCGCGTGCGCGCAACCGCCGACGCCGACCACGGTGCCGACGCCGATCCCGCCAACGGCTGCGCCCAAACCTACAACCGCGCCAACCGTCGCGCCGACTGTCGCGCCGACGACCGCGCCCGCCGCGTTCGACATCAAAGCGGTGTTGGACAAGTACGTGACCGCGCTGCCGGACGGATTCGGCGGCGTGCAGCCCGCCGCGTTGAAAGATCAACTCGCAGCGGCGAAACCATTCTTGCTCGACGTGCGCGAAGCCAGCGAGATCACGACGAATGGTTTCATCGAAGGTTCGGTGAACATTCCGATGCGGACGCTGACGAAGAATCTCGACAAACTGCCCGCGAAGGATCAACCCATCGTGACGCTCTGCGCGGTCGGACAGCGCGGCGGCATCGCGATGACGGTCTTGCAAGTGTTGGGTTACACCAACGTCAAGAACTTGGTCGGCGGTTTTGGCGCGTGGAAAGCCGCGAACCTGCCGGTCGTGACGACCGGCGCGCCCGCCGCGCCCGTCGCCGGCAAAGCGCCCGAGTTCGACAAAGATTTGTTCGCCGCGATTGACAAGTACGTGACGACGCTGCCCGATGGTTTCGGCGGCGTGCAGCCCGCCGCGCTGAAAGATCAAATGGCGGCGACCAAAGTGACTTTGGTTGACGTGCGCGAAGCCAGCGAAATCACGACGAATGGTTCTATCGCCGGATCGGTGAACGTACCGATGCGGACGCTCGTCAAGAATCTCGACAAACTGCCTGCCGACAAAGCCGCGCCCATCGTGACGTACTGCGCGGTCGGTCAGCGCGGCGCGATCGCGATGACGACGCTGCAGTTGCTCGGTTACACCAACGTCAAGAATCTCGTCGGCGGTTTTACCGCGTGGAAAGCTGCGAACTTGCCGGTCGTCGGCGGCGCGCCCGCGTTCGACATCAAAGCGGTGTTGGACAAGTATTTCTCGGCGCTGCCAGACGGTTTCGGCAATGTCGCGCCCGCGGCTGCCAGCGATCAGATGAAGGCGACGAAGGTAACGCTGGTTGATCTGCGCGAAGCGAGCGAGCTCACGACGAACGGCTACATCGAAGGCGCGCTGAACATCCCGACGCGGACCTTGCTGAAGAACCTGGACAAGTTGCCGGCGGACAAAGCCGCGCCGATCATCATCATGTGCGGCAGCGGCGTGCGGAGTCCGTTGGGAATGACCGCATTGCAGTTGTTGGGTTACACCAACGTCAAGAATCTGACGGGCGGATTCAACGGTTGGAAGACCGCAAACTTGCCCGTCGTGACGGGAAGCATGCCTGCCGCGCCGGTCGCGGGCAAAGCCGCCGAGGTGGACAAGGACTTGCTCGCCGCGCTCGACAAGTGGTTTGCGGCGCTGCCGGATGGTTGGAACAACGTTGCCGTCGCCGCCGCGAACGATCAGATGAAGGCGACCAAAGTTACGTTGATTGATGTCCGCGAAGCCAGCGAATTTGCTACGGGCAAGATCGAGGGCTCGGTCAACGTTCCCGTCCGCACGCTGATCAAGAGTCTGGACAAATTGCCTGCCGACAAGACCGCGCCGATCCTCATCACCTGCGCGAGTGGCCATCGCGGCATGATGTCGGTTGAGGCGTTGCAGTTGCTGGGCTACACCAACGTCAAGAATATCTCTGGCGGCGTGAACGCGTGGAAGACCGCGAACCTGCCAGTGGTTCCATAGTATCGATAAGAAAACCTTCCAGGTCTTGGAGACCTGGAAGGTTTTTTTGTAGGACAAATTTCAAATTTGTCCTACTTTGTCAATTCGACGACGAGCAAATCGAGCGCGAGCACCGGTTCGTTGCGCCCGGTTTTGATCGCGATGTCGGCGTCGAGTAATTTCTGGTAGATCGCTTCGAGTTGCGGCAGCGAAAAATTGAGCGACTGCGTCCAGGTTTTCTTCGCGACGAACGGGTGCATTTTGAGTTGCGCGGCGGCTTGCTCCACCGTCTTGCCGCGCGCGGCGAAATCGCGCGTTTGGAGGAGCAGGCGAAACTGCCGCGTGATCATCGTGAGCAGGTACATCGGCGCGGCGTTGTGGGCGAGTTGCGCGTGCAGCAGTTTCAGCGCGGTCGTCGTTTCGCGGCGTCCAATCGCGTCTACGAGATCGAAAATGTTGGACTCGCCGACGGACGCGACGAGCGCGCGCACGTCTTCGCCGCGAATCGGTTCGTTCGCGCGGTAGGTCAGCAGTTTTTCGATTTCGCCGTCGAGCAGCCGCAAATCGTTGCCGACGTGCGCGGCAAGTTCGCTCACCGCGTCGGCTTGAATTGCGCCGTTTTTCGATTTCACGCGATCTTGAATCCACTTGGGCAATTGTCGCGCGTCCGGCGCGGAAAATTCCTTGACGTGCGCGGTCTTGTCTTCAGCGGCGTGTTTCAAAATCGGATTGTTCTTGGCGAGCGTTTTCGCTTCGACGAAGATCAAGCGCGTCGTCTCCGGCAAGCGTGGCAGGTACGCCGCGAGTTCCTTCGCCAAACCTGGGTTCGTTTCCTCTTCGACCTCTTCGCCCGATTCCTCTTCACTTTTCTTCCGGCGCGGCTCCAGGCGCGTCAACAATCCTTCGACGATCACCAATCGCCGGTCCGCGAGGAACGGCACCGCGTCGCACGCGTGCGTCAATTCGCTCAACGCGATCTTGCGTCCGTCGAGTTGCGTGGTGTTCAGATCGGCGAATTGCGGATCGCCCATCTTGGCGCGCAGTTGGTGGACCTGTTCGGTTTTGGAAAACTCGTCTTCGCCGTGAAAAATGTAATACATTGCCGTCTTTCTACCAGCGGTTCAGCAAACGCGCGAGCAGGTTGCGACGACGTGCCTGGGGCATCTGCGCCGCCAAGCGCGGCATCGCGTTTGGCGGCAAATGACAAACCGGGCAATCGGAACGCTGGGCAATCTTTCGCCATTCGGTTTGCATGGTCATCGTATTGATTCGCATTTCGCGCGCGAGAATTGTTGGGCGAGCAAAACCAGCCAGGTATTTGATCGCTTCAAACGCGGCTAGTCCGCCTGCGAGCGAACACGTCGGCGCGATGGAGGGCTGCCCGGCAAGGCGGTGCGTTGCCAGGGCGTCGAATGTCTCGTCGTAGTATTTGGATCTGCGCCGTCGAGTTGTGTCCACACACGCCCAACAACCTGTTACGCCGGGGACGTAGAGTGGTCCGACGAGAGCGCGGTATCCCTGTAGTCCCAGAGTCAATAGCGGAATGCGCTCCGCGAAGCAAGCCGCGTTCGACCAACGCAGAATCAATCCTTGCGGCTCATCTGCCGTTAACGCGAAAAGATCATGTCCACGAATCAGTTGGGCGAGATCGCTCTCCGATTCGATCCGGCGAACTATTCCTTGAAATTCCATCGTCGGCGAAAGCAAAGCCAGGGCTTGCGCCGCCGCATCGACCTTCAGCTTCCCCACATCCGCCGGGCGATAAAGGACTTGGCGATTGAGATCGCTTGCCGAAACCTGGGCATAGTCAATCCCGACGATCTTGCCTATTCCTGCGAGGGCTAGATTATAAGCGACCCAACTTCCGGTTCCCCCCAGTCCGAGGAGAACGACCGACGCTTGTTTCAACGCAACTTGGTAATCGTACCGCGAAGCCGAGGATTTTTCAAAGGGCATGAAGAATGAAAAGTTACGTTCCCAACGCGCGCGGTAATCTTCATCCAATTGGGCGGGAGGAAGGGTGGCTCCGTCGACGAGCATTCGTTGATCCAATAAATACCTGAGGACAAGCATGATCGCCTCAGTCTCAACATTGCCCAGTTCCGTTCTGACGGCTTGTACGATCTGAGGAACTGTTCTGGTCCCATCTGCCTTGGCGAGGGCTTGATCGATGACGCGGGTGAAGGATTTGGGCAAAGGCAGGATCACGTTTTGTTCGGGCGAAAGGATGCAAATTGTGCCATCCTCTGCGCGAACGGGGAGCAAGTACGGCAAAAGCATGGGTTGTGCTGGCAGACCTGGGGATTGACGCGCAACAGGATCAACCACTGCGATCTCCTTTGCTCTGAGTACGATTCCAGAATCGTCTCAGTTTCGCGCTGAGTTAGTTTTTGTGAATCGACAAGAAAATGACCTTGGGCACATTATACCCAAGGTCATCCTATTTCCAAATTTTGTTATTCTGTGTTGCTGTCCAGAAAACAGATTCGCGATATTTACGGCGCCTTTGTCGGTGTGATCGTCAACGTGCGCGTTAGCGTTGGCGTCGGCGTTGGAATGCTTGCGCCCACTGTTCGTGTGCGTGTCGGCGTGCTTGGCGCGAGGGTTGGCGTGCGCGTCGACGTGTTTGGCGCGAGCGTTGGTGTGCGTGTCGGCGTGCTTGGCGCGAGGGTTGGCGTGCGCGTTGGTGTACTCGGCGCGAGCGTCGATGCGCGCGTCGGCGTAACGGATTTGGTCGGCGCACTCGTCGGCGTAACAGTTTTCGTCAACGCGACCGTAGCGGTCAGAGTTTTAGTTGGCGTGATCGTCTTGGGCGTGATCGTCGGCGTGGTGGATGGAATCGGCGTCATCGGCATCATCAAGCGCGGCGCGAGCGGACCCGGACATTCAGTCAGTACGCTGAGCGTGTTCGCAGGTTTGTTGCTGACGTAAACGCGTCGGAATGTCGGATTTTCGAGCAAGCCGAACGGACCATGTCCGACCAAACCGCTTGCCTCGGTGACCACGCCGTACGACGCGAGATCGCTCGTCAAAATCCGAACCTGGTTTTGGGCAGTTTCGGCGATAAAGATATTTCCAGAACATTGACTCTGCACGACGAAACCGCCGTCGTCCGTGTTGCCGACCGAAGCGATTCGTTCGTTGCTGAGATTGCCGGAACCGTCAATCGAGTAAACGTAGAGTTTGTTCGGTACGTCGTGATTGGGAATGCCAACCATCGCGAACAACAAGTTCGTCGTCGGATTGATGCCGACGTAGAACGGGCTGCCGCTGCCGTTCCACGAATTTGTCGTCAGTGTCACGTTGTTCGTCGCGCCGTCGATGCGCTGCAATTTCAAACCGTCGCGGCTGCCGACGAAGATCGAGTTCGACGCGGGATGCGCGGCGATGCCGAACGCGCCGGTTTCGACCGGCACGCACGCCGCGAGCGAATCGGTCGTCGTGTCGATCACCGCGACGCGTCCGGGGTTGCTGTGCATCGCGATATAAACGCGATGCGTGTTCGGATTCACTGCGAGATGCGTCGCTTCGCTGCCGCAACTGCTCAGCGAAATCGTCTTGAGCACCGTCATCGACGCGGCGCTGATCACGCTGACGCTCGCGGGCTGCGGAACGCCGGTGTTCGCCGTGTAAACCTTGTCGTCGATCAAACCGATGCCGAACGGTTTTGTGCCGACGGTGATCTTGGCGAGCAGCGTCGGGACTGTCGCGGTGATCGTGCTTTCGGTAAACACCGTCACGCTGTTGTCGTAGTGACTGGCGAGCCACAGCCGGTCGCGCGCCGGATCCGAAACCATGCCTTTTGGATCGACGAGGGGCCATTGGTACGGCGTCGGCGTGCGCGTGGGTGTCGGCGTGGGCGCCGGAGGACCCGCGCGGCTGATGAACGGCAGATACACGCTGAACGTGCCGGGCGGATGCGTGGCTCCGACGGTGCTGGTTGACGTGGATGTGTGTCCGCCGTCATCCGCAATCGTCGCCGTGTTGGCGATCTGGGTCACGCTCGGCGGAATCGGATTAACCGCCGTCACGATAAATTGCGCGCTGCTGCTGGCTCCGACGCCGAGTGTGCCAATCGTTTGCGTACAAATCGTTCCCGCGCCGCTGCCGATTGGGCAACTCCAGCCCGCGCCGCCAGTCCGCGTCGTGCTGATTGGTACCGTGTCGGTGAGCACGACGTTCGTCGCGGCGGCACTGCCGGTGTTGGTATATCGCAGCGTGTACGTGATCGTGCCGCCCGCGCCAATCGTCGCGACGTTCGCCGATTTGGAAAGTGAGAGCGCGGGCGCGGCGATTGGCGTCGTGCGCGTGTAAACGTTGTTGCTCGGATTCAAGTCCGCACCGTTCGCGCCGTCGTCGCTGATGCGTACCGTGTTTGTGATCGTCGTCGCGCCGGGCGTGACGGGATTGTTGACGCGCACGGTGAAGGTGACCGAACCGCTCGCGCCGATGTTCAGCGTGCCCACATTGCGCGGGCATTGCGTTCCCGCGCTCGCGCCGACCGCGCAGCCCCACGCGGGAGGTCCCACAAACGTCGTTTCGTTCGGAACCGTATCGACGATCATCACATTCGTCGCGGCGACGAATCCGTTGTTCGTGTACCACAGCGTGTACGTGATCGTGCCACCAGCGAGCGCGCTGCCGCCGCCATCGGTCTTGGTGATCGTGAGATCGGGCGCGATGGTAATCGGCGTCGTGTCTTGCGCGGTGTTGTTGCTCATACTCGATTCCGCGCCGCTCGTCCCATCGTCGCCGATGCTCGCGGTGTTTGTGATCGTCGTCGTGCCGCCCGGCAGCGAACTGTTGACGCGCACCGCGAATTGCACCAAGCCATTTCCGCCGACGCCGAGCGTGCCGATGTTACGCAGACACGTCGTCCCCGCGGGCGCGCCGATACTACAACTCCACGTGCCGGTCGGTCCCGCGAATGTGGTGTTGCTCGGCACCGTTTCGGTCAACAAGACATTCGCCGCGGCGATGTTGCTCGTGTTTGCGTTCGTATACCGCAGCGTGTACGTGACGACGTTGCCGGGCGTGACCGAAACGCCGCCGTCGTTTTTCGTGATCGTCAAATCGTGCGTCACGTTGACCGGTGTCGTGTCGACGCCGGTGATCGGAGTGGAAATTTCGGTGCTCGTGATCGCGGCGGTGTTGGTGATCGTCAGCGCGCCCGCCGGCAAAGGAGTGTTCACCGAGACGGTGATCACGCGCGTGCCGGACGCGCTCATCGCGAGCGCGCCGACGTTCCACGTCACGCGCCCGCTCGCGAACGTACCGCCGTCGCTCGCGCCGACGAAACCGGTATTCGCCGGAAGCGTATCGCTGATCGTCACGTTCGCCGCGCCGATGTTGCCGGTGTTCGTGAACGTGATCGTGTAGACGATATTGCCGCCGGGCGTCGCGGTGACGCCGCCGTCGCTCTTGGCGATTTGCAGAATCGGCGCGGCGTTGATCGGCGTCGTGTCTTGCGCGGTGTTGTCGTTCGGGTTCGCTTCCGCGCCGTTCGCGCCGTCGTCGCCGAGGCGCGCGGTGTTTGTGATCGTCGTCGTGCCGCTCGGCAGCGAACTGTTGACGGCGAATGCGATCACAATGCTGCTCGACGCGTTGCCGTTGGTCGTTCCAACATTCGCGATACAGTTGCCGCCGCCGCACACCCAGCGCGAATCGCTCGCGCCCGCGTTGAACGTCGTGTTCGTCGGAATCGTGTCGGTGATCGTCACGTTCGTCACGCCGATGTTGCCGGTGTTGGTGTACCGAATCGTGTACGCAATCGTATCGCCCGGCGCGACCGAAATGCCGCCATCCGTTTTGCTGATCGTCAAGTTGTGCGTCAAGCCGGTGATCGGCGTGGTGTCTTGCGCGCTGTTGTTGTTCGGGTTCGATTCCGGACTGCTCGTGCCGTCGTTGCCGATGGTTGCAGTGTTCGTGATCGAAATCGTTCCGGCGGGCAATGGATTCGCGACGGTGAGCGTGAACCGCGTCGTCCGCCCGATGCCATCGGCGGGCACATTCGCGATATCGCGCGTGCAGGTGCTGCCGATGCAATTCCATGCCGCGCCGCCGGAGTACGACGTGTTCGTCGGCGCCGTTTCGGTAATGCGAATGTTTGCGCCGATGTTGCCGGTGTTTGTGTACGTGAGCGTGTAGATCAGCGTTGCGCCCGGCGACGTGCTGACGCCGCCGTCGGTCTTGCCGATGGTCAAATCGTACGTGCCGATCACGGTGTCAGTGTCGCTGGCGGAATTGTCGCTCAGGTTCGTCTCCGCGCCGTGCGTGCCATCGTCCACCGCGCGCGCGGTGTTCGTGATCGATTGCGTGCCCGCCGGGAGCGGAGTGTTGACGGTGACGGTGACGTAACGCGTCGCGCTCGCGCCCGCGTTCAGATCGAACGCGTTCCACGTCACGGTGCGCGTGCCGCTGTTGTACGATCCGCCGATGCTCGCGGCGACGAAGGTCGTGCTGATCGGAATCGTGTCGGTGAGGACGACGCCGGTCGCGTTGCGCGCGCCGACCGCGTTCGTGATCGTGATCGTGTAGACGAGCGTATCGCCGGGCTGAACGGTCGCGCGTCCGTCGGTCTTGGTCACGCTGATCTCCGGCGCGATGATCGTCAACGCTTTCGTGTCGGTCACGACATAGTTGACGCGTTCGTTCGCGTCCGCGCCGGGCAAGGTTGTCGCTTGCGCGACCGACGCGACGTCGTTGTAGATTTGTCCGGCGGTCACATTCGTCGTCACGGTCGCGGTGAAAACGAATGTCAACGTCGCGCCGACATTCACGTTGCCGCCGGTGTAGCGCACCGTCGTCGTCGGAGGTCCGGCAAGCGTGCTGAACACGAATCCGCCCGGCGTCGTGACCGGTGTGATGTTGGCGAGCAGCGCGGTCGCGAATTGATCTTCGACCATCGTATCGTACGCGATGCTCGTGCCGGAATTGCCGACGACAAGCGTGACGGTGATCGTGTCGTTCGCGGCGGCGGATGCCGGAGTGATCGTCTTGGTGATCGCCATCGTCGGCTCGACGACGGTCGCGGTGACGACGTTCGACGACACGAGCGATCCGCTGCCCACGCGCAGCGCCGCGCTGTTTGGCAGTGGCGTACCGGATTGATTCGCGAGCGCGTTGTTCACGCGCGCTTGGAACGTAATCGTGAATGTGTTATTCGTCGCGATGTTGTCGCCCACGACGGTGATCGGATTGCTGAAACTAAACGTGACGGCGCCGCTGCCGGTCGTCGTCGTCATTTCGGACAACGTGCCGTTAAAGCCGGTCGTATCGGTGATTGCGGTACCGGCGAGAAACGCGACATTGTTCGGCAACGTATCGGTGACGACGAGTGATGGCGTTGTTCCTTCCGTCAGCGTAATCGCGAGTGAGTACGTGATGACTTCGCCAATCGTCACGTTACTGCCAGTCGTGTCGCCGAGCGATGTCGCGACGAGTGTTTTGCCAATCGTCGGAGTCGTCGTCGAGAACGTCGCGGACGATTGCAATTCGTAATCGTTCACGCCGCCGCCGTTGAGCAAGCCATCGCCGCTCGCGCGTTCGTTCGGATTCACGCCGGGGAGCGAGGTCCAAATTACAGCGCCGGTATTCGTGATCGCTTGATTCGGCGCGACGCTCGAAACGATTTGCGCCTGGAACGTGATCGTCACCGCCGCGCCGAGCGGGAGATCGAACGCGCCGCTCGCAGGAACGGTTAGCACGCCGCCGGTGATTTGCGACGACGGCGCGGCAATGCCGGACGCGTTCACGCTGATGACCGATGCGTTCGTCAGCGCGCTCGGAATCGTGTCGCTGAAGACGACGTCGTACGCGTTCACGCGGCTGGACGCGGCGTGACTGATCGAAACGGTGTACGTGAGCCAGCCGCCTGCGTCCGCCGGAACCGGTTGTCCCGAAATAAATTTATTGAGCGCGAGAATCGGTTCGGTGATCGTAATTGTTTGCGAACCGCCGGAGACGGTGAGCGTGTTGTTGTTGTTCGGATTCGTGAACGTGAGTTGCGCAGTGTTCGTGCGCGTCAGTCCGTCCTGATTCTGAATGACATTTTGGACGATGGCTTGCAGCGCGAAAGCGAATGTGTTGTTCGTCGCGTCGTTGTCGTCGACGATTTGCGGATCGCTGCCGAAACTCAGGCGAATATCTTGTCCGGCGGTAACGACGCTCGAACTGCCGAGTGTCCCGTTGAGCGCGGTGTACGTCGCGCTGCATTGCTGAACGCTCGTCGTATCGGTCAACACTTGCCCGCTGCTCGCGACGTACGCGAGATAATTCGGCAGCGTGTCAGTCACTTGCAAACTGCGCGTGACGCCTTCCGGTAATGTGACGCACAACGTGTACGGCACGACCGCGCCAATCGTGTATTGATTCGGATTCGGCGCGAGTTTTACGATGGTCGGCGCGGCAAGCGTCGCGGTGATCGTGTTGCTGATGCCGGTCGTGATCCGTTCGCCGTCTGGCGCGCCCGGCGCGCCGGGCGTTGTCGAGCCGGTCGGATTCGGCGTGGTACCATTCGTTCCCGGCAAACTTGTGAAACTGAGCGTCGCGCTGTTCGGGATCGTTTGGCTGACCGGTACGGTGCTGGTGATGCGCGCGGTCAGCGTGATGATGCCGGACGCGCCGGGGTACAATTGATCGAGCGTCGCGGTGATCAGTTGTCCCGCGACGAAACTCGCAAACGTCGAAGTCGCGGGCATCGTGTTGGTGATGCTTTGCAGCGTCAGATAACTGTTCAGCGTGTCGGTAAGCACGATGTCGAACGCGGGCGCGGCGTTGTTGCCGGACGCGGTGTTCGTCAGACGTAGCGTGTACGTGATCGTATCGCCCGCGTCGTTTGGCGGCGGCGGCACGATGGATTTGGTAATCGTAATCGTCGGCTGCGCGATAATGACCGCAACCGATCCCGAAGTCGCGAGTGTCGCGCCGTTGACGCGCACGTTGAACGTATTGCCGCGCGATACGCCGGTCGTGTTGCCGGAAATATTATCCACGAGCGCGTTGAATTCGACGACGACGTATTCGAGATCGGAATCGCCGTCGCTGTTCACGAGCGAGCCGAGCGTGAACGTGACCGGCGTCGCGTCGTTGAACGTCGTCGGCGTGATCGCGGACGCGGGCAGCGTGAACGTCGGCGCGATCGTGTTGATCGTCGTCTCGTTGCCGCCGACGACGAGACCCGCGCCGGAAAGCGTGGACGACGTAATGCAATTCGCGCCGCCGTTGCAGACGAACGCAACCATCGCGGTCGTGTCGCTGATGAAACGCAAGCCGGTTGGAATCGTATCTCTGATTTGAAAATCGAGCGATTCGCCTTCCGGTAAACGCGTGACGAGCCGATAGCGCACAATCTCGCCGATTGCGACGCGTTCGGTTCCGGCGACGACGCTGGTGAACGATTCCGACGTCTGCGTGATCGTTTTCACCGGCACGACGTTGGACACGGTGACCGTCGCCGAAATATTCGCGCGGTACGGCGCGGACGCGCTGCCGCCGACATCACCCCAATTGCCGGTGCGCTCGATAGAAGTCGTCGTGTACGGCGATTGCGCGGTGAGCACGTCGCCGGGCAAACTCGTGCCGGTGACGTACGCGGTGTTCGTGATGCGTTGGTTCGGCGTGATGTTCGTATCGAGCCGCGCGCTGAAACGCAGTGTGCTAGTCAATCCCTGGGTAATCACGTCCCAGGTCGCGGTGATCAGCGGCGCGCTCGCGTCGCTGATCGTCGTCGGCGCGACGCCGCTGACGAACGAGAATGTCCCGGCGTTGTACGTCATGCTGACCGGCACCGTGTCGGTCAAGCCGACGTTGAACGCGGAAATATTGCCGGGCGACGCGTTCGAAATTGTCAAAGTAAAAGTGATTGTGTCGCCCGCGTCGCCGAACGACGGACTCGCGGTTTTCGCAATCGACAACTGCGGCTCGACAATCGTTACCGGCGTTGCGGAGGCAACCGGCAAAGTCAAGCCCGCGCCGTACGTCATTGCGACGCTGTTCGCGCGCGTGTTACCGCGCGTGTTCGCCGGATTGTTTAGCACGACCGCAGTGTACGTGATGCTAACTGTTTCCGTCACTGTGTTGTCGTTGTTCAAATTCGTAATGTCGCCGAGATTGAACGTGATGATCCGTCCCGCGCTCGTCACCGTCGGACTCGCGCACGCCGCGCCAAAGCCGACGCTGCTCGTCACTGAAATCGGATTCGACGGCGCGATGCTCGCGCAACTGATGAACGCCAAACCGGAATCGAGCGTGTCGGTGATGAGCGTGTTCGCGGTCGTCCCTTCGGGGATCGTGATCGAAAGCGAGTACGTCACTTGCTCGCCGATCGCGACGTTCGCGCCGGTCGTTTGCGTGACGTTCGTGCCGACGAACGCTTTCGTGATCGCCGGCGCGGCAACTGTGACGGTCGCGGTGTTGGTGATGCCGCCGGGCGGCGTAAAATTCGCGCCGCCGGGCGAGCCGGAATAATTTGCGAGCGTTCCCACATTTTTGATCGGCAGACTCGACGTGATCAAATTGCTGATGAGCAAATCGTACGTGATAATGATCACGTCTTTTCCGTTGCCGACAGTGTGCGATTGGCAAACGCCTTGCTCGGAACTGGGATCGACGAGTTTGATGCCGCCGCTGAACAAATCGTTCGGCGTTGCCGCCGATCCATCGGGCTTGGTATAACTCAGTGGTTGTGTCGTCGTGATGCCGTCGTAGCCGGTGCGGTCGCCGTAACTGACCCAGAAATTCAAGCCGCCGGGTGGAATCGAAAAACCGAGCGGGAGCGTGTCGCTGATGACGATGTCGAACGCGCCGCGCGCGCTGTTGCCGGTGTTGAAGACGACCACCGCGAACGAAACGAGATCGTTCGCGTCGACGCCGGACACGTCGCTGTTGAGCGGGTACGTGATCAGATCGTTCGACGTGATCGTGCCTGCCCAGCGCGCGTACGCGCTGCCGGGCGCGGTGAATGAGACGGGACCGATCGGCAGCGGCGAAAAGATCGCGCCGGGATTCGTCGTCGTGATCGCGGCTTTGGAGAAAACAAGCGCGGGTTCGTTCAGCACAAGTTGGACGATCACATCCGCTGAACTCGATCCACCGTTTGTCGAGCCGGTTGTCTCGCGCGCCTGGTTCGTAAAGTACAAACCATCGGCGTACGGATCGCGCGAGACGTTGACGGTGAACAACAAATCCATGACGCTTGGCGTTCCCGTGTCGTCGTGGAACGAGCCGTAATCGAACGCGAGACTATTCGCGACCGTGTCGGTGACGAGCGATGGAATTGTGTTCGTCAAATTGTGGAACGTGTCGTTCGGACCGAACATCGCAAAGCCCGCCGCTGGAACCGTCGGCGACGCGGCGACGGTGTACGTAAATGTCCAGCCGGGTCCCAGCGCGCCGTCCGCGTCCGGATCGTTCACTTTGAAAATCGGCAGCGGCAGAAAATCGGTAAAGGTGCGATCTTCGAAACTGCTGTGCGGCGTGGTGTACGTCAGACGATACGTGACGCGATCACCGGCGTTCACGTGAATTGTTTGCGTCGTCGTGATGAGCGCGCCGTTCACCGCGTAAATGCTTTTTTGCAAACTGCCGCGCGCGACGTTCAACGTCGCGCCGCTCGTGTCGCTCGCGGTCGAACCAGTTGGAATGAGTGTCGACGCGTTCAAGACCGCGCCGGTAATCGTGACGCTGTTGCGAAGAATGTCGCCTTCGTCGATCTGCGGCGTCGTTCCCGTTGGATAATCGTCGACGAAACTGTTCAGGACGATGGTACGAAAAGTGATCGCGCCGGTCGTCACGCCATCGTTGCGCTGACTGCAATCGTTGGCGCCGCCGCCGAGCGGAATACAACCGCCCAACAGATTGCCATTGCCGAGACGCGTTTGCAATTCGTCGGAAACGCGGACGATGAAATCGGTTGTGCCAAGCGCGGGCGGAACGAAATCCGGCGCGGTGCTCCAATGATTGATCGTGACGAAATTCGACGCGTTGATCGCGCCGCTCGACGTGAATCCGTTGCCGTTGACGACGAGCGTCGGCGCGAAACTCGCGTCAAAGTGCTGTCCGTCGGAAATCGTGTCGCTGATGACGACGTTGTTGAACGCGAAGAAATCGGAGACTTGGAAATTCAGAGTGTACGTAATGAACGCGCCGGGCTTGACCTCCGGCGAAGCCGCGCTTTTTTGAATCGCGATGGAACGATCCGCGATCGGACCGACGGCAGTCGTACTTGTCACGAGAACACCGTCGCGGATCCAAAAGCCGGTCGCGTACACATTGTTCGACGAAACTGCTGACGCGCCAGTCGACGCGTTCAGCACCGCCGAACCAAGCGCGTCGGTGATCGGAATGTAAAACGTAAAGCGCATTTGCGCGTCGCTCGTGCCGGTCGTCCCGGTGACCTGGTTCAACGTGTAGATCAAAGTGCCGCCCGGCGTCGTCGTCGAAGGGACGAGCGTCGCGGTGTACACACTCATCCCGTTGCCGGTCACGGAATCGACGCTGACGAATTGTGCGTTGTTCGGCAAAGTGTCGATGATTTGCAGGTTGGTGATCGTTTGCCCGGTTGCAACATCGACGTTCACCGTCCACTGGCGCGGATAGTTTGGTCCGGTCGCGGTTTCGCTTTCCGGCGCGTTGTTGCTTTTCGAAACGCGCAGCAGCGTCGGTTGGATCGGTTGATTGACGCTCCACAATGTGCCGGTGACGACATCGCCGACGATGGACGGATCGCCGCAACACCAATCATTGAGCGGCGTGTAGCCGAATTGATAACCGCCGCGCGCGCGGATCGTCGGCGTCGTCGCCAAACTGATCGTCGAAGAAAGGATCGCGTCCATGCTGATCGTCACCGGCGGCTGACCGAGCGTGAACGAACCAAAGGGGAGTTGCAAGACGACGAGTTCGTCGCCGGGCGTGCCGTACACCTGAACCGGGTTGCCGCTGCTATCCACCGCGTACGGATGATTGACGTAGCCACCAACGGGAAAAGTCAAACGCTGCGTCGTCACACCCGCGCCCAGGTACGTCGCGCTTTGAAATTGCGTGCCGGAAGGAAAAATCAAATCGAGGAAAGGACCGTAGCCGGTCGTCGCGCCGGTTGGAGCTTGCGTATCGGTGATCGTTTGAAAGGTTGCGTTGACGGTGAAATGCTCGCCGATCATCACAGTGCTGGGGGACGCGCTCAACGTGACTTGGGGATGCGGCTTGAGCGCGGGACGCGCGGGCGGCGTTTGCGCGCCGGTCGCGCTAGTGTTCGCGGAAACGCGCGGCGCGGCGGGAGCAACGGGGGCGCGCGTGCGGGGCACATCGGCGAGTGTTCCGCGCGCTTGCGCGACGTACGCGCCGGGCAGGAACGTAAAAATCGCCAGTGCCAGCGCGAGGACCGCGATCAGCCAGAGGGTTTGGTACGTGCGGTTCATCGTGACGCGTGTGGCGCTGTTGCCACAGGGAGAACTAGTCGTTGTTCCAGGAGGGCGGGACCATTCCATGGCTTGCTCCAGTGAGTGCGAAAGCATTGTGCGGAAGAATCCGGCACAACATTCACACTGACAGCAAACAGGAAAGGCCGGTTACGCCACTCGCTCCCTCCAGTCACCAGGCGTCCAAATATCGAAAAACGATCTCGACCGACTGGAGTTCATCGCGTCCGCAAAACCATATTTTTCAGTTAAAGTATAACACTATCGCTGGCGCCCGTCAATGAAACTTTTGTATCATTGGCGCATCACAGCAGAAGAAAAAACTCCCCAAGTTTTTGCGACTTGGGGAGTACCGGAGCGCCGGCACCGGCAAGACGATTCACGATCGGTCGCCCCACGCGATATCGACGTGCTGCACTTTGATCTGCCCCATTTGCGATTCACGGATGCCCACGATCCGCGCGCCGCGCACGTCCGGCGATGTCGTGACGCGCTCTTGGAGAACCGCGCCGAGCGGCTGCGCGACAAATGCGGCAAACGTCGTCGCGAGAATCACGTTGGGAATTTTGTCCAGGCGCGGTTTGCGCCCGACGGCTAGAACCGCCGCGACCGCGGTGAGCAGCCCGGCGACGACGAGATTCGTTCCGCAGCGCGGATGGATCGCGAGCGCGCTTTCGCCGTTCTGCAAACGCGCGAGCGCGCGGCGCGCCGCGTCGTTCAGCGCGTCGTGCGCGACGTTGCCGTAAATGTAAAAACCGGTTGTATCCGAACGTCCGATGAGTTGCAAACTCGGATCGTGTTCGGTGAGAATCGTCACGGTGGCGTGCTCGACGGCGTGATGGCGGCGCACGGTAGCGATGGGTTCCATTTCCAGTATGTTCATTCTTACACCTCGATTGGAAGTTGGAGATTGGAAGTTGGAGATATTTTACACCAAGACGCGGTGTGTGTCGAACGTGATTTTTGCCGACGAGAAATCTCGTTATCGCCGCCGGAGATTTCTCGCTGCGCTACCCAGAAACTTGGTACCGCCGCCGATTGGAAATCGGCGGCTCGACGAGGTGAAAACTCGATCAATCGAGTTGAGCACAATCGGTTTCCAACCGATTTCCACCTTGCTGAGACCCCGAATTCATTTGGGGCATTTCTTTGTCACGCCAAAAGCAAATCGGAGAGCGCGGGCGTGAGATCGGTGAGCGCGTGGATTCGCGGTGCGATTTTTTCGCGCGCCGCGCCGATGAGGATCGTCGGCACGGGGTTGCGCGTGTGTCCCTTCGCCGTCGTGTCTTCGACGTTGCCGTGATCGCTCGTGATGACGACAAGCGAATCGTCGAGAGCGATTTCGGCGAGGACGCCGCGCAAGAGGTCGTCCACCTCGGCGAGGACGCGCGCGGTGAACTCCGGCTGCGCTTTGTGCCCCGCCGCGTCGGTGAGGAAATATTCAAAGACGGTAAGATCGTTTTCGCGCGCCAGCCGCGCGAGGGTTGCGCCCGCGTCGCGCGCGGTGAGCAGCGGCACGTCCGCGCCGCGTTCGCGCCAGATTTGATTCGTGACGAACGCGCTGACCGCGCGCCCGGCGCGCAAATCGTCAATGTCGCGATAGCGCACGCCCGCCGCGTGAACCGCGTACGAAGTCGCGCCGCGCCGTGCCTTGTTGCGCGCGAGCCGCTCGAAGAAAATCGGCGGGTACGCGTTGGCGAACGCGACGCGGCGTTGCGCGGCGGTGAGTCGCTTGAACAGATTATCGTGCGCCAAGATTTTACGGAGCGCGGCGTTCGGGTACGGACCCAGGTGTTCGCCGATGGCGCGCGGCGCGTTGACGCCGGTGAAAAGCGCGGTCTGCCCGGTCGCGCTCTGTGGCAAGCCCGGCACGCCCAGCGTCGCGTCGGTCGGCGCGACCGAAACCAGGTTTCGCCCAGAAAACGGGTTTCTCATTTCGCGCGTCGGCAGCGCGCCGTCGAATAATTCGCGCAAGGTGGGCAGCGGCGCGGTGAGAAACGGATTGGTGGCGGGGTCGTTCGCGCCGAGGCCCCAGCCGTCGAAGAAGAGAAGTAGAACGCGCATGGTCAATTGGGCAATCAGGCAATCGGGCAATCAGGTAAACAGGTAGACAGGTAAACAGGTAGACAGGCGCGGCGCATTGTACCAGATGATTTGGCAAATGGCATAAGGAAGTTGCAAAAAATGTTCCCGCGCCAAGCGTCAGCGCGAGTCGCTTACCACCTGGCGCGGGAACGGTGGGTTATTGGGCAGACCGGAGTCTGCCGGGAATAGACTGGACCAATTTTCAAAACCTCGGCGGTCATCTCCGTAGGACAAGATTCCATCTTGTCTAGACGTCGATAACGCGCAGTGCCGGTCGACTTGGAAAATTGTGGGAGAACACAACCCGCACACCCACATTGTTGTTGAAGTTGTCAGGGTTGTTCCTGTTGCGGTACGCCGCGCGCGCGTGGTCTTGATTGTTGTTCCACGACCCGCCGCGCAACACGCGTCTCCATCAGTCTAGCCCCAAACCGACCTGACGGGTCTCACGCGACTCGGCAGGTTTGGTTCTCCTTGGTCAACCACGCGCCGAGCAACTTGCCAACTTCCATTGCCAAACGCGCGACATGTTCGTACTGACGCATCGTCAATAGTTTCATCTCCTCGCATAAACGCAGATAGGATTTTAGTTTCACCAGCGCGACATCGGCTTCACGCAGACGCGCGCGCCGTTCGGCGCCTTGCGTCATTCCGGCTTCAATCAGTTTTTCGTGCAAGCGCATTGCCGTTTGCTGGACGGCTTGAGTCAGCGCAAAGCGTTGTTCGCGCGGAAATTTCGCGGTCTGGGGCAGCAGCCACAGCAGCAAGTCATGCGTCTTGACAAAAATTGGCGACTGGGTCATCGGGGATTCCTCGCGCAAGAGTGAGTTTGTCGAAGAGGGCTTGGCGCAAGCCGCGGGTCTGCGCGTACCGTGTGTGCGCGACCCAGCCCTGCACGCTGGCGGTAACCCGTTCTTGCGAGATTTCTCCAACGGCATACGCACGCGCCAGCGCTTTCAATCGTCGCTGGAACGCGATGCCCTTGACGCGTTTCAACCGCCGCCGCGCGGGATAAGTGCGAAAGCCGAGAAAAGGAATGCCGGTGGCGACGGGGCACACCTGCGCGCGTTCCTCGTGCAGAGTCAACCGCAGTTGCGCGAGCGCGTGAATGATCGCGCGCCGCCATGCGTGGAGCGTCGCCTTGTCGGCGGCGAAGAGCAGGAAATCGTCCACGTAGCGCACATAGCCCCGACATTTCAAATCGTGTTTGACGAATTGATCGAACGGATCGAGATAAACATTCGCCCAGAACTGGCTGGTCAAATTGCCGATGGGCAGACCGCGCGGACGCTGGCTTGCGAACAGGTCGTCGCCCGGAAACCAGCGCATCGTATATTCTTCCGAGAGCACACCGTTGCCGCTGGCGAGAATGCGATCCACCAACCACAACACAGCGTCATCGCGAATCCAGTGCGCGAGACGCGCGCGCAAAATGGCGTGGTCAATGCTGGGAAAGAATTGGCGCACATCGCATTGCAAAACGTACGGGAATTGCCGCGCGAAATACTGCGCGCGATTGAGCGCGCAGTGCGTTCCCTTGCCTTTTTGGTTGGCGAACGAATCCGCGATAAAACGCTTTTGAAAAATCGGTTCGATGACGCGGCAGAGCGCGTGATGCGCCACCCGATCGCGGAACGGCGCCGCGCTGATGAGCCGGCGTTTGGGTTCGTGGATGTAAAACGAGTGATACGCGCCCGGCGTGTAGGTCTTGGCGGCAAGTTCCGCTTGCAGAATCAATAGATTTTCCGCGTCATTTATTTCAAAGTCCGCAACGGCGGGATTGGAACGTTTGCCCTTGCGCGCCGCGCGATATGCTGCGTACAGGTTCTCAAAATCGTACACGTGTGGATAGAGATGGCGATAGGTTTTCATATTGCATCAAGACCTGTCAGGTTTCCAAAACCTGACAGGTCTGGTCCCAAAAAAAAATTTCGCTGGGGGGCAAAAAACGCCCCCCAGACCCCCCACAGAAAAACAGAATTCAGAACCCAGAACCTTTGGGGGAGAACACAACCCGCACACCCACATCGCCGCTGAAGGAGTCAGGGGAGTCCCTGTAGCGGACCGCCGCGCGCGCGTGGACTCGACCGTCGAGCCACGACCCGCCGCGCAACACGCGAAGCGCGTCAGATTTTTCATTCTCGCGTCCATCGTCAGCGCGATAAGGGTACGGCTTGTAAATTGAGTGGCACCATTCCCACACATTGCCTGCCAGATCGAATGCGCCGCAGTGTGACGCGCCTTCAAGGTACTGACCCACCGCCGTGGTGTGTCCAATCTCGCTTTCAGAGGTGTTCGCGCGATTCGCGTCAAACTGATTTCCCCAAGGGTACGCGTTTTCCGCTTTGCCGCGCGCGGCGGCTTCCCATTCCGCTTCGGTCGGCAAACGCGCCACAAATTTTCGATTTTCGATTGCCGATTTAAGATTGGCATCTGCGGCTCCAATTTCCAATCTCCAATCTCCAATCCCAAAGGGACTTTCAGTCTCTAATCTCTCCGTGAGCCACGCGCAGAACGCCATTGCCTCGAACCACGTTATACCCACAATCGGATGATTGTCAAGATTCCAGCGGCGGTCATTCCACCAGTTCGGTTGCGCGCGTTCTTTGCGTCCTTCGACCCAATTACGATAATCCTCGCGGTACTTTTTGTCAATTTGCGACAGGTCGGGCGTGTACTTGCCGTGTCGCCAATCCCAACCCTTGGGTGTCCAATAATCTTTGTTTTCGTATCCGCGCGCGTCGACGAAGAGTTTGTACTGCGCGTTCGTCACCGGATACTTGCCGATCCAAAAATCGTTCAATCGAACAAGGTGGCGTGGATGTTCATCGGAGTCGCCTTCACCTTCGCGACTGCCGATCCAGTACTCGCCGCCCGGCACCGGCACGACGACGGAGAAGCGCGCGCTCACATCCGCGCGCGGATCGCCCAGGCGTCCCAGCAGTTCACCCGCGAGTGCGCGCGTCTCTTTCGCCGGGAGTTGCGCGTTTGTCATCGGCGCGAGCAGTTTTTGTTTCACGTCGTCGACGATGGCGGGATCGAGGTACGGATCGCGCAGTTCCGCCAGACAGGACGCGACGAGGAGCGCGGCTTCGGGCTCCGGGCGTTCGAGCGCGCGGCAGAGGAAATCGCTCTGACGGCCTGAACGCGCGGGAAACGATGCCACCATCAGGCGCAATGTCTCTCCCCAGCCGGGCTGAGCCACCAGACCGAGCGCGGTAATCACCCCTTCCGATTCCAGACTGACCAAGTAGCACGCGGCGAGGTACTCTTGAAAAGTGCGGTGGTGGGCAAACCGATAGATTCCGGTCTCGCCTTCCTCGATGATGTTGCACCGGTTTTTCGCCCATTCGAGAAAGTCTTCGATTCTCTTTTGAGCCGTGTCCGCATCAGACAAACGCGAGCGGCGAATGATTTCTTTTGCCCATTCCGATTTGGGCGCCTCGTTCAAACCGGCTTGCAGCAGCCAGAATGCTGCGGGGGACAACAAGTCACACCGGTCTTGCAGGCGGCTGGGCACACCGGCGGGCGCGAGTTCGCTGTCGGTGCGGCGACCTTGTGCGCCCGGGCGTGAACGATCCCATTCGCCTAGCAGAAGAAAAGTACATTTTTGATACAGTTCAGCCCGATTCTCCGGCAATTCGTAGCGGTGGTGCAGCATCGCAGTCAGTGTCAACAACAAGGGAGTTTCCGTCAAGGCGCGCACTTGGTCTTTGAGCGCGATGGCCTGCAAGAGTGATTTGCTTTTGCTTTCTGCTTGCCGCGCGCCTTCGGGAGTCAGTTGGTCATTCCGGCGGAACACTTCATCATACCACGCGTACACAAACGCGCGAATCTGCTCTGGATCCAGCGTTTCAATTTCAACTTTTTCAAAACGGTTCAACACCGCATGTTCGCGATACGCTTCCGGACGCGAGGCGACGACGTACCGATTGGGATGTTCTTTGTCGTGGTCATGCTCGCTGACAAACGACTCCACCGCCGCGATGATACTGGGACGCCATTCCTCTTTGACTTCGTCCAACCCATCAAGGAAAATCAAACAGCGCCCCTGGGCAAGCCATCCCTCAAAGCAAGCGGCATTCAGGTTATACCGTTTGAAATCATTTTCCAAAAACTGTAACAAGGCATGTCCTTCCGAGCGCGTGGTTTTGTCTTTTTCCGCCAAGTCTTGCCAAAAGCGCGCGAATTCGCTCAATGGAAAATAGATCGGTACCGGTAAAGGGTCGAACGATATCTTTAGGAGGTCTTTGATCAGCGCCGGTTTGTTCTGAAGCCAAGCTTCCGTCAGAACGACTGCAACATGTTTAAGAAAGGTAGATTTACCGGAGCCCGCTCGCCCTACGACGACAAGGCGAGGCGAACGCGCGAGCCATTCAGGCAATTCTGGCGCGCGTGTCGCGCGTTCACCGATCATCGCAGTGGGCGTTTCTTTAGATCGCTGCTTCTCGTCGGCAAGCGCGCCGTGCGCGCGCAAGGGGATGTAAACTTTATGCAGGCGAACCTGGAGCGCATAATCGTTTTCGTTCAGCGATTTCAGATCCAAGAAGATGTATTTGTCTCTAAAATCCTGAAGATATTCTCGCAACCGTTTGTCACGGCTCAACCGATCCCGCCGAATTTTGAATTGGTCAATGATCCATTGCTCAACGATCTTGAATCCGCCGCTGGCAATCGCTCGCGCCAGCCCACTCATCAAAGCAACGACAATCGCGAGAATTATCGCGCCGATGGCGATCAGCGTACCGTAAGTTTGGACAAGCGCGTTCCAATAATTGGTCGCGTCGCTCATCGGTTTTGGCAAGAGTGAAGGCGTGGGGGAAGGCGTGGGCGAAGACGGCGGCGTGGGGTTTTGCGCGAGTACAAGCCCCACGCTAGTCGCGAACAGAAAAACGAACAGCAGAACGAGCAGGGAGATTTTTTTCATAGCGCGCTCCTCGTCGAGTATGGCGTGCCCGTGCGAGGAAAATTATAACAGGTTCGGGAAGGCGTGTCAAAGGGAAATTGTTTCGTTGCGTAAATGATGCTATAATCTGCATGGACGCGTGATTCTCGATTCGGAATGATTTTGCGCGGGGGAAATAATGGACACTCGCCCACTAACGTACCGCTTTCACGCCATCCTCTTTGGCGCGTTCACGCTGCGGCGCGGCACGCGCGCGGCGCGTCTGCCCGCGTCTGCCCGCGCGCGTGCGCTCCTCGCGTATCTCCTCCTCCACCGCGCACAACCTCACCCGCGCGCAGTTCTTGTTGGGCAATTCTTCCCGGATCTGCCCGAAGACCGCGCGCGCCGCGCGCTCACGCAGGCACTGTGGCACGTCCGCCGCGTCCTGCCGCGTCTCATCGAAACCGACGCCGATACGATTCACATTCCTCCTGACGCGCCGATTTGGATTGATGTCGAAGAATTCAGGCAACTTGTGATCCGACCGCCGACCGCCGACCACCGACCGCTGCTAGAATCATCGGTAGTCAGCGGTCTGTCGTCGGCGGTCACGCTCTACCGCGGCGATCTCCTCGAAGGTTTCTACGACGACTGGGCGCTGCTGGAGCGCGAGCGACTGCGCGAAATGTACCTGCAAGCGCTGGAACGATTGATTCAATGGACCAAGTCCACGAGTCGTTATCAAGACGCGCTGACCGCCGCGTTGAAACTGACGACCGCCGATCCGCTGCGCGAGTCCGCGCAGCGCGAAGTGATGCGGCTCTACTTTTTGCTCGATCGCCCGGAAGCCGCGCTGAAACAATTCGCGGCGTGCCGCGACATTCTGAACGCGGAACTCGCGCTCGAACCCGCGCCCGAGACCGTCGCGCTGGCGCAAGAAATCGCGCAGCGCGGCGGCGTCAGCACCACGGCGTACCTGCCCTCGACGCAACTCGCGACGCCGCCGGCGTTGGAGGACGCGCGCGCGGCGCAGATCCCGCTCGTCGGGCGCGCGGACGAACGCGCGCAACTGATCGCGCACATCGAGGCGCTCGGCGCGGGCAGCGGCGGCATCGTCTTGCTCGAAGGCGAAGCCGGCGTCGGCAAAACGCGCTTGCTCCAGGAAATCGCGCGTGATGCCGCATGGCGCGGCGCGCAAGTCTTGTGGGGGCGGTGCAAAGAATTAGAAGCCGCGTCGCCGTACGCGCCCATGATCGACGCGCTCGCGCAGGGGCTGTCGCCGTTGCGCGCGGAACAACTGCGCGGCTTGCTCGATCCGATCTGGAGCCAAGCGCTCGCGCCGCTCGTACCGCATCTCGCCGCCGCGCCCGCCGCGCCGGTTGCGCTCGATCCCACGCAGGCGCGCGCGCGTTTGCTCGAAGCGCTCGCGCAGTTCATCGCCGCGTGGTCTCAAATTACGCCGCTCGTTCTGATGGTGGAGGATCTGCATTGGGCAGACGATGACACGCTCGATCTGCTCGCACCGCTCGCGCGGCGGCTGCGCGAAGAGCGCGCGCTCCTCGTCGGCACGTATCGCGGCGAAGACGCGCGCGTCCAACCCGCGCTCTGGGACAAACTGCAAGCGCTCGACCGCGCGGGCTTGCGTAGTCGGCTTGAGTTGAAGCGACTAAATGCGACCGCGACGAGCGAATTGATTCGCCGCGCGCTCGGACTCGCGCACGCCGCGCCGCGGTTCGAAGATCGGTTGTATCACGAAACCGCCGGCAATCCGCTGTTCGTTTTGGAAACGCTGCGGACGTTGTACGACGAAGGATTGCTCGCGCCGGTCGCCGATGGTCAATGGCGCACTCCCTGGGACGAGACGACGCGCGATTACGCGGAGATGCCGCTGCCGCCGGCGGTCGAACGCGTGATCGCGCGGCGCGCCACCCAACTCTCCGCTCACGCGCAGCACGTTTTGCGAGCGGCGGCGATTCTCGGAAGCGATTTGAATTTCGCGTTGGTGAGCCGGGTCGGCGAACTCGCATCCAGACAGGCGCTCGATGCGCTGGGCGAACTCGTGCGGCGGCGTTTTTTGGAAGAGACGCCAGACGCGTATCGTTTTACGCACGACAAGGTGCGCCAGGTGATCTATGCGGCGATTGCCGAACCTGAACGCCGCGAGTGGCATCGCCGCGCCGGGGCAGCGTTGGAAAAATCGCGTCCCGATTCTACGCCCGCGCTCGCGTTCCATTTTTTCGTCGGGCAAGAGTGGGCGCGCGCCGCGCGCTACGGCCGGCAAGCCGGAGACCAAGCCGCGCGCGTCTACGCCCAGCGCGACGCGGCGAACCACTATACGCGCGCGCTCCAAGCGCTCGCGCAACTGACTCCGGCGCCGCGTGAAACGTTTGAGTTGCGCGCGGCGCGCGAGGCGGTCTACGCGCTGCTCGGCGAACGCCGCGCGCAAGCGGACGACCTGAACGCGCTGGAAGAATCATTGCGCGATCCTGGGTTCGATACGCCCGCGCGGCGCGCGCAGGTCGCGCTGCGGTGGACGGAATATTACGAAGCGATCAGCGATTACCCGGCGGCGTTCGCGTCGGTGGAAAAGGCAGCGGCGCAAGCGCGCGTGACTGGCGACGCGACTGCCGAATATCAAGCCCATCTGCGCTGGGGCAGAATGGCGCGCCAGCGCGGCGAACTCGCGGCGGCGCGCGAGCATCTGGAACGCGCGCACGCGCTCGCGCAGACGCTGGGCGATCTGGATGCGCAAGCGACCACGCTGAACGACCTCGGGGTAGTGTTCGGCGCATCCGGCGACTTGGGCGCTGCGCCCGATTATTACTGCCGCGCCTTGCAGGCGGAAGAGAAGATCGGTAATCCTGTCACGCTGGCTGGCATTCACAACAATCTCGGCAATTTCTATCACACGACGGCGGATTTCGCGGCGGCGCTCGAACATCATCAGCGCGCGCTCGCGCTGCGACGCGCGATTGGCGACCGGCGAAACGAAGCCGGCAGTTTGTACAACATCAGTCTGGTTTATCACGACAGCGGCGATCAGCAATCGGCGCGGCGCACGCTGGAGCAAGTGTGCGCGCTGACGCACGAAATCGGCGACCGCCGGATCGAAGGATACGGCTGGGTCTTTCTCGGTTTGGCCTTGGAGTATCTCGCCGATTGGGATGCTGCACGCGCGGCGTACACCACAGGGCTTGCGCTGCGCCGCGAGGTGGGCTTGCACGCGCTCGCGATTGACGCGCTCGCCGGACTCGCGCGCGTCGCGACCGCGCGGGGCGATCACAAGCAGGCGGTCGCGTACGCGGATCAGGTGCTCGCGTGGCTCGCCGGACGCGGCGTCGCCGGAGTCGGCGATCCGTTGCTGGCGTACCTGGGCGCGTACCGCGCGCTGCTGGCGGCGGGCGAAACCGCGCGCGGGCTGGCAGTGTTGCGCACGGCGTACGACTTGCTGCTGACGCACGCCGCGACGATCGCCGACGAAGAACGGCGGCGCGCGTTCATCCACGACATCAGCCCCGGCAAACACATCTGGGACGATTATCGTGATCTCATCGAAGGAGCGCGCACGCGGCGAGTTCAGATTCGCCTGCCGCGCGCCGATGCGCCGACGGGGCGCGCGTTGCGCGACGACGAGTACGTCGAGATCACCTGGACGATTGACGCGCCGGAGGATAACGCCATCGCGGACAAAATCGCGCGCCGCCAACAGCGTTTGCGGCGATTGCTCGCGGAAGCCGCGGCGCAAGGCGCATCGCCGACGCACGCGCACCTGGCTGACGCGTTGGGCGTCGGCTTGCGGACGGTGGAACGCGACGTTGCCGCGCTGCGCAGTGAACCAGTGAACAGTGAACAGTCAACCGTCAACGGTGGGTAATTTTTCATGAACTTGCGTTCACCCGCGTTCCGATGAAAATGTGGCACGGGCGGCTCGCCCGTCGCAGAGCGAGCCAGCGGCTCGCGCAACCGTCCATTTTCAGGAGAGCGTTCCGATGAAAATGTTGCGCGGGCGGCTCGCCCGTCGC
>DYJA01000045.1:0-34890 GCA_020723345.1 Candidatus Aquidulcis sp.
CCGTTGCGCGAGCGGCTCGCTCGCAAGTGCGGACGAGCCGTCCGCACCACAACCAGATGGGATACGTTCTTGCTGAAAGAATCCGGTCTGCCGGGACCGCGCGGCAACATCATTTTGATTCGCTGAACATAGACGAAAACCGTTGCGCGAGCGGCTCGCTCGCAAGTGCGGACGAGCCGTCCGCACCACAACCACAACCAGAGTGGCAACATGCACAAAACTGAAACCTACCGCGCAAAACTACGCGCGCTGAAAGACTGGGATACGTTCTTGCTGAAAGAATCCGGTCTGCCGGGACCGCGCGGCAACATCGAATTGGCGCAGGCAGTCGCCGACGAAGGCGACGCGGCGTTGTACACGCGCTACATCGCCTACGACGCGGCGCGTGCGCCCACCAACTCGCCGTACGAGTTCCTGGCGTTCTGTGGCGTCGTCGGCTTGGGACGCTTGGTCGCCGAGGGTCACGCGCACGCGCAGCGTCTCGCTGCCCTGCGCGCGTGCGCGTCCGATTCGCGCTGGCGAATCCGCGAAGGCGTCGCGATGGCGCTGCAACGCGTCGGCGATCGGGATATGGATTTGCTGTTGCGCGAAATGAAACGATGGAGCGCGGGAAATATGCTGGAACAACGCGCCGCGGCTGCCGCGCTGTGCGAGCCGCGCCTTCTCCGCGACCGCAAGCAAGTCGAACAAGTGTTCGTAGTGCTCGATAAGATTACCGCGTCCATCGCGCGCGTCGAGAATCGCAAAAGCGATGAGTTTGTCACGCTGAAAAAAGGACTCGGCTATTGTTGGAGCGTCGCGGTTGCCGCGCTGCCGGAGCTCGGCAAGCAGAAAATGGAGCAATGGTTCGCGAGCAAGGATCGCGATGTGATTTGGATCATGCGCGAGAACCTTAAAAAGAATCGGCTCGCGCGCGCCGATGCGTCTTGGGTAACCAAGTGGCAAGCGCGATTGAAAATATAGTTGCCCACGAAAGGTCTCTATAGTATTCCTTCGCAGAAACTATCACGACCGCGAAGATTCTTGGGACACAGATGAACACAGATAAACACAGATAGAAAAATCAGTGTTCATCAGTGTTTATCAGTGTCCAAAAGATTTGGTTGCGGCTATGCTGCGCTATGATTCTCGTCGTCGAAATCGTTTTGGTCGTTCTGATCGCTCTTGTTCTTCTCGCACTGGGCACGGTGCGGATTCTGCCGCCGATGGCGGAAAAGCGCATGAATCGCGTTCACGCCAAACCGCCCTACCCTGTTTCGTCGGACGCGCGATCGTTGCATCAACGTTTGTTCATCGCCGACCTGCACGCCGATTCGCTCTTGTGGAATCGCGATTTATTGAAGCGCGAGTCGTACGGGCATATTGATTTGCCGCGCCTGCAAGAAGCAAATGTCGCGCTCCAGGTTTTTGCGTCCGTAACCAAAGTTCCGATGGGCTTGAACTTTGAACGCAACGAGCCCAAGCGCGACCTTATCACGATCCTTGCGCTCGCGCAGGCGTGGCGCCCGCGCACGTGGCGGAGTCTGCTTCAGCGCGCGCTGTACGCGTCGGAGAAATTGCGTCGCGTTGCCGCGCGCTCGAATGGGCAAATCTTGTTGATCGAACGTACGCGCGATCTCGCCGAACTCGCCGCGCGGCGACAGCGCGATCCCAGAGTGATCGGCGCGCTGCTTGCGCTCGAAGGCGTCCACGCCTTGCAAGGTCGGCTCGAAAATCTCGACGTGTTGTACGACGCGGGATTTCGGATGATCGGCTTGCACCACTTTTTCGACAACGAGGCGGGTGGGTCGGCACACGGCGTCGAGTGCGGCGGCTTGACGCAATTCGGACGCGAGTTGGTTCAATGTATCCAACAAAAAAAGATGGCGCTCGATCTCGCGCACTCCTCGCCTGCTGTCGTTGCCGATGCGCTCGCGCTCGCGACCGCGCCGGTGTTTGTTTCGCATGTGGGCTTGCGCGGCACGCGCGACAATTCGCGCAACCTCTCCGACGAGCAAGCGCGCGGCGTGGCGGCGACCGGCGGCGTGATGGGCATTGCAATGTTCGAGCACGCGGTCGGCGGCAAGACGCTGGACGCTACTGCGCGCGCGATGCGGTACGGCGCGGACTTGGTTGGCGTGGATCACATCGCCATCGGCTCCGATTTCGACGGCTCGATTGTGGCACCCATCGACGTCACCGGTATTCCGCGCCTGACTGAGAGTTTAATGCGGCACGGTTTCGCCGCGAACGAGATCGAAAAGATCATGGGGGGAAATGTGTTGCGCGTGCTCAAGCAAATCCTGCCGTGATTTTCATCCTTCCGCCTTCATCCTTCATCCTTCGATTTCCACTTCCGCTTCCACTTCCACCGGAATATCCACCGGCAGTCCCGCCATGCCGACCGCCGAACGCGCGTGCGCGCCCGCGTCAGGTCCCCACAAGTCGAGAATCAAATCGGAAAAGCCGTTGATGACCGACGGCTGTTGATTGAACCCCGGCGCGGAGTTGACCATCCCAAACACGCGCAGCCACGCGGTCACGCGATCCAAATCGCCGAGTTCGCGCTTGAGCACACCCAGCATATTCAGCGCGACGAGTCGCGCCGCGGCGTACCCCTGCTCCGCCGTCAAGTCACTTCCAACTTTACCGCGCGGTTCCGCAAGCGAGCCGTCCGCGTCGATCGGTCCCAGCCCGGAGACGAACGCGCGATTGCCGCGCACGCGCACCATCGCAAAGGGCAATCGCATTCCTGGCGGAGTTTTCATCGGTGCGGGAATTTGCAGCCCCATCGCTTGCAGTTTCGCTTCGATTTTTGCCATTGTCTTCCTTTATGCTAGGACACAGATGAACGCAGATAAACACTGATCGGAAAAATCAGTGTTCGTCAGTGTCAATCTGCGTCCCATACCGCGCGAATCGCTTGATCAAACTCGCCGCAATTTTGCCTTCGATGATCGTCCCCTGCTCTGTAAATTCTTCGCGTTCGACGATGCCGCGCTGATGGAACAACGCCGCGAGTTCGTTCGCGCTGTACGGGATTCGCACGCGCAGTTCGATCATTTCTTCCGCAATCGCTTGCTCGATCAGCGCGAGCAGCGCATCTAGCCCCTGCCCTTTCAGCGCGGAGATCCGCGCCGCGTTGCCGTCGCGCTCAAAATCGTCTTGGGTAACTATCCACTTGTCTACTTGTCTCCTTGTTTCCTTGTCTACTTTATTCAACGCCATCACCACCGGCTTGCCGCCCGCGCCGATTTCCTCCAGCGTCTCTTCGACCGCGCGCGCTTGCTCACGCGCGTTCGGATGTGACGCGTCGAGCACGTGCAGCAACACATCGGCTTCGGTGATTTCTTCGAGCGTCGCGCGGAACGCGGCGACGAGTTGCGTCGGCAGTTTCTGGATGAAACCAACCGTGTCGGTGAACAACGCCTCGGAGCCGCTCGGCAGTTTCACGCGCCGCGTCGTTGGATCGAGCGTGGCGAACAATTCATCCGCGACGTAGACACCACGACCTTGTCCATGGCGTGCACCATCCTTCGACTCCGCTTCGCTCCGCTCAGGATGACTGATTCCTGTCAACGCGTTCAACAGCGTGGACTTGCCCGCATTCGTGTAACCGACAATCGCAACGACCGGCAGCCCTTCCCGCTTGCGTTTGCGCCGGTGCTCGCCGCGCTGCTTGCGGATTTCTTCGATCTGGCGTTTGAGGTGCGCGATGCGCGCGCGAATCTCGCGGCGATCCAATTCGAGTTGGCGTTCGCCGGGACCGCGCAAGCCGACGCCGCCCGTGCCGCCGCGCCCAGACGCGCCGCCTGCCTGTCGCGCGAGGTGCGTCCACATGCGCGTCAGGCGCGGCAAACGATACTCGTACTGCGCGAGTTCGACTTGGAGCGCGCCTTCTTTCGTGCGCGCGTGCTGCGCGAAAATATCGAGGATGAGCGCGGTGCGGTCGAGCACTTTGATGTCCGCACCTTCAAACGCGGTCTCGATTTCGCGTTGCTGATTCGGGTGCAGCTCCTCGTCGAACAGCACGACGTCAAACGGCGTGTCCGCGCGCGACGCGATGATCTCGTTCAGTTTGCCCTTGCCGATGAGCGTCGCGGGGTTGATGCGCTCGACGTGCTGCACCGCGCGCCCAACGACGGCGAGTCCCGCCGTTTCCGCGAGCCGTTCGAGTTCATCGAGCGAATCGTCAATTGGGAACTCGTTGCGCGGGCGCTTGAGTTCCACGCCGACGAGGAATGCGTGTTCAGTTGGTGGTGCGGATGGGAAGGTGGTTGGTTTTGGGATGGTGCCTCCGATGATTACAACGGACTTGATCGGATTGAACGGACGGAACCTTATAGACGTGCGTGTCCGTTCAATCCCATATCGTCCGTTGTCATCTTTTTATCGTCTCAATTTCCAAACTGGGTTTGTAGAAATTTGCAAGGAGTCCAATTTTCAGATCGAGCCAGCGCAGATAACGCGCCAGTTTCTGCCGATGCGCGCTCGTGATTTCTTTGAGCGCAACTGGCGCAACACCAACGCAATTTTCTGCGACAATCAAACGGCAGTCAATATGCTCCAGCACCTGGCTGCGGAAAACCACAGGAATTTGCTCTTTGAACTCAAACGCTATGCCGCGTTCCCGCAACTCGACTTGCGTGGCGCGGCGATAGACATAGTGAATGAATCCAGGTCCCAATTCGCGATGAACCTCGAACAGCGCCGCGCGGATGGCATACGTTAGTTCGGGATTCGTCAAATCGTTTGCGGGTGCGACGTTCATCTTGGCGGTTTCTTGCTGCGACCGTTCGCCGATGAAATTCGGGACGCGTTCGATCTCGATGTCTGCCGCGCCAAAGTTCACGAGCAATGCTAGCGGGAACCCTGTAACCTTGAGATACGAGATCGTTTGCGCGACGTTGATTGGTAACAAACCTTCAGGCAGAACTTTGAGTTCAAGCAGAATGTTGTCCCAGGCAATCACGTCGGTGTAATATCGTCCAACCTCGACGCCTTTGTAATGCACCGAGAAGGGCGTCTGCTCTTTGTGCGGAATCTGTTTCTCGTCCAACATAATCGCGAGCGCGTTCTCCCACGCAGCTTCAGAGATACCCGATCCCTTCAGTTCGCGATAGACCTGGAAGAGCGCGCCGCGCAGTTTATAGGTTTGGTCTTCAAGGATGAGTTTGGTCATGGTTGTCTCGAACGATTACAGCGGACTTGATTGGATTGAACGGACAAAGCCCGATTGCCTACCCACTGTCCGTTGAATCCCATCCAGTCCGTTGTCATCTTCCACGCCGACGAGAAATGCGCGCTCGATGGGTGCTTGGGCTGGGATGGTGAGTGGTTTTGGGATGGTGATTACTCCTCTTCGTTTTCTTCATCTTCAATATCGTCAATTGATTTTCCTTGCTCAATTGCGTTTGCCAGTTTCTTTGCACGTTTGCGCAACCAAGGTGTCGGATCCTTCATGGCACGTTCATGCAACAAAGGTAAAGTGTCAGGATGCGTAGGCCAGTATTTGACCAAGGCTTCTATGACATCCCCACGGACGGCACCCTCTCCCCAGAATTCATTCGTGGCACCTCTCTTGGGTGCCTCATCTTTCACGGCACGCTCTCGCAAGAATGGCAAGGTCTCGGGATTATCGCGGTAGTATTCCGCAAGTGCCGATACTGCGGCACCGCGCACAAATTCACTTAGATCACCGACAGCACGGTCGCGTAGGAGCGGCAAAGTCTGGGCATCGTCATGAAAATATCGCGCAATTGACCAGAGCAATCTTAGGCGTACAAGCGAGCTTCGATCATTCATCACACAAGTACGCAAAAGTGCCGAAGTTTCGTCGCTAGGAAAATATTTCGCTAAAGAATATGTAGCAGCAGATCGAACCGACTCACTAATGTCGTTGATTGCTCGATTACGTATAAACGACAAGATATCTGCTCGGTTTTGATAATGCGCTGCTAAGGCGACTACAGTATCAGAGCGAACCCATTCATGCTCATCATTTGCTGCTAGGTCAAGTAATAGTAGCAATATTTGACGATCGCTTCGCCAACCATGTGCTAGTGCAAACGGAGCAAGAATTCGGAAATTTTTGTCATCACTTCTAGCGAACTCAAAGAGAATGTGCTTTATTTCTTCCAAGCCCTGACCTACCGAGCCAACCAAAGTTCCAAATAGCTTATCATATGTCTTGGCATCATCAGATGGTTTTTGTCTTCTAAGCCAGTTTCGGAGAATACGAGAACGGTGCGGCCACGCAGAACCTATTGTTTCAGCAGGTAACAATATTTGATCTGAAAGAAACGATCCCAGGGAGGATCGTCGTGGGATACCTTTATCGATAAGTGAACATATCGCAAACAACAAGGATTCTGCTGATTTGCTAACTGCGTTTAAATGTCGCACCTCAGCTAAACACTGGACAGCCAGTGCGATATTCCAAGGCGGTCGATTGCTCTGCACTTTAGTCCATCGGCGGTTGACCCGAGTCGCTAAATAGGTGATTAGTTCCCCCGCGCATATCTCATCAATCATCCCGCAAATCAGCCGCAACACTTCGTGCCAACTCTGGTCTTCCCAGTGTTTGCCGTAAACATCAGTCTTGAGTTGCTCAATCGTCAACTCTTTCGTCTTTTCAAATTTCCACACAAACGCAGACGCGCAAAAATATTCGAGGAACGCGCGATGAACAAAGCCGTAGAGATTCGCGCCGTAAAGCGAAAGGATAAAATTGCGTTCGTGGAATTGCTGAATCATCGCCTCGGCAATTACCTTCGCGCGGTCGGGCGTCTGCGCGTATCGTTCCCTTAGGTAACCCTCAAACTCGGCTTGCAGTTGCTCGCGGTGGATATAGTTGCCCGCCAGTCCGCCATCGCCGCCCTGCATTCGGAACGCCAAGCGGCGCAGCAATTCCTTCTTGTCATCCTCGCCAATGAAATCGGCGTCAATGCGCGCGTCTTTCAGATGCTTGTTCACGTCCCAGTGCTGAATCAGCACACTCGCCGCGTGGTCGTACAGTTTCCAGCGCTCGCGCGGCAGTTCCTGATGCTTGCCGATGATCGCCATAATCGTCAGCAGCATCGGGTTGCCCGCCAGTTGGCGGATGGACGCGGATTCTTTGAACGATTTCAGAATCCGCTCGCGCCGCTCTTTCGCTTCGTCAGGACGGTCGCTCATCGCCAAATCGTACCAACGATTCACAAACGTCTCGACTTGCTTTTCGTCCAAATCTTGAAGCGTGAAATGCGTAAATCCCGCATCCGTCAAAATCTTGCGCCGATAGCCGATGACGCGGCTCGTGACGATGACGCGCGCCTTGGGGTAATCGTTGCAAAAGCCGACAATCTGGAGCGTGATTTGCTCGCGCTTGTCGGGTTCAAAGATTTCGTCCAATCCGTCAAAGATGACGACTGCGCGCCCATCGTTCTTGAGATGATTGTGCAGTGCGGCTTGCGTGAGATGCCACCCTTCCGTCTTGCCGAGGTATTCGAGAAATTCGAGGAACGAATTGCATTTGTTATCCGCGCACAACCCCGCATAACTCCGCAGTTCGATGAGGAGCGGCAACGCCCCTTCTCCCCCTGCGAAACGGGGGGAGTCAGAGGGGGGTGTGGGGGTTGGATCAATCAACGACAACATCACATACCGCGCGAGCGTAGACTTGCCAGACCCAGGATCGCCCAAGATGATCGCGTACTGATAGCGCGAATCGGTCAGCACATCCAGTACAGGACGCGACGGCTTTTCGTAGTACGCCTCACGCGCGCGGCGCACATCCTCCAACGTGATGCCAGAGGGCAAATCGTCGGGATGAATTTCCTTGTCGCGCGAAAGTTTCTCCCACACCTCTTTCGGCAATTCAACAGGCGGTGGATTCTCGCGCACGCTCTGCTCGACAAAGACCGAGCGGAGTTGAATTTGCAGGTATTCTTCTTTCTGCGGCGGCGTCAGTCCTTCCAGCGCAAGCACGCCGTAGCGTTTGCGGAGTGCGGCGTAGTACGCTTGAACATCAAACGAAACGAGCGTGCCGCTTGAAATCAAGCCGTGCTCTTTTTCCCACTTGTGAATCGCTTCGGCGACTTTGCGCGCGAGTTCGTCAGGCGTCGTAAACCAATCGGGATTATGCTTCGCGCTTGCGGTGTTCCGCAGATTCTTGATTTTCGATTTGTCATCGTCAATGTGCTTGGGCAACCAGGGCGCGTCTTCGTTGAGCAAGAAAATTAAACACGGCTTGCCCGATTTTTCCGCTTGTCGGAATTCCATTTCGGTGATGGAAAGATTCTCTGGATTGTCGTCTTTCGGCTGCCAACCGTATCGCCACGCGAAAATGCCAACGTAAACATCGCACGCGGCGACATCGGCAAGACACTTCGCAACGGGGCGCGTGTCCTCGGCGACGTAATATTCCATCGCCACGTCCGTGTGCCCCATTCGTCGAATCACGCGCTCGACTTGCGCGCGATACTCTTGCAAATCCAGATACGTTGACGAGACATAGATTTTCGCCATAACCCCCACCCAACCCTCCCCCGTTTGCAAAATCCGCAAACAGGAGAGGGAATCAATCGGCATCGGTCTTCCGTCCTTCGTCTTCCGTCGTCCGTCCCTATTCTACCACGCTCTGCGCTACATCTCAACCCTGCGATAATTGATCCGCGTATAGCCGCTGCCCCACGGATTGCCGCGCTCAAAGACGCCCAGCCCCGCGAGATTCGCGAGCCGCAAATAATTGTTCGCGCCGGATTTCACCGTCCACTCAGCCGCGACAAAATCGTGCATCACGCTGTCAATTGCCACGGGATCGGTCGCGAAGAAGAGACTGTTTGGCGTCTTGCCGTCGAACGTCGCCATTGTCAGCGGCGGCGACGACCAAGTAGTACCCGCGAACAATCCGTCGCCGACGATCAGGACGGTCTTAGCGCGAATGTGTGGATTGCCGTACAGATCGACCAGTGGATTCCAGTCCGTTCTCCAGTACGCTTGATCGGGAAACGCGTTGTTGTGAAATGCCTGCGGATTGTTCGTCGAGCCGAAATGATTCTTGAAACCGAGTGTCACTTCCGCGCCGCCGATGTGTCCTTTGAGAATCGGTACGTCAATGAGGTACGTCGCGCGAATCAATACGTCGTTCAATTTGGTCGCCGGAGGCATGGGGGTGCCGGACGGCGGTCTGAATTGGATGTACGCGTGCGGATCGGTACTGTTAAATCCGGCTGCGGTGTGTGTCCCGTTGTCGTAAAAGCGAACGCCGGAGTACAGACAGCCGTTGATGTACCGATCCGGCACAACGCGGATTGCGTCGTAGACCCAGATGTCTTCTTCGCGCACGCCGATCAATTTCATGCCGCGCACGAGCGCATTGATCGGCTGAATGATCCCGTCGAGTACGCCGCTGCCCGAGTTGTTGAAATTCGCTTTGATCGCGATGCCTTGACCGGCGATATAGTTGGGCAAAATCTTGCGCCACGCGTCCTGGATCGTCGCGGTCGACGTCAAGTTCTGCAGACCAGCGTCCACCATCGCGTTCACCACATCCTGGTTCACATAGTTCCAATAATTCGCCTGCCCAGTCCACGTCGTCGCGCTGAGACTGTGAATGTGAACGACGCTTGGCGGGGGCGGCGGCGGCGAATATGAAATGATCGGAAAATAGTACGCGCGCGTCGGCGACGGATCCTGCGCCAGCGCGGTCGGCGCGCCCAGCCAACGTTCCAACGACGCGAGCGCCGTCCCGCCGAGAACGAATCCCGCCGCTTTGAGAATCTGCCGTCGAGTCAACAATTGTCGTTTATCCATTTCGTCCTTTCTGATTTAATTCTATCGCGTTGGGCGAGACGAGTCCAATTTGACAAGACGCAAAAAAGTAGGGGCGCAACATTCGCACACACTTGCTTGTCAGTCAGCGAGTTGTGTTATACCAGCCGCGTTTGCGCAACGGCTAGTCTTGGCGAATGTTGCGCCCCTACCGGCACGCGACCACGCGTCTAAATTTCGATCTTCCGATACTCGATCCCCGTGTACCCCGCGCCCCACGGATTGCCGCGCTCGAACACGCCGAGACCTTGCTGACTCGCGAGGCGCAGATAATTGTCTGCGCCCGCTTTGATGTGCCACTCGGCGTCGAGGAAATCGTACATCACGCAATCAATCGCGACCGGATCGGTTGCGAAGAACAAACTGTTCGGCACTTTGTTCCCGAACGTTACCATCGTCATCACCGGCGAACCCCACGTGTTCCCCGTGAACAAACCGTCGCCAATCGTCAGCACCGTCTTGCTCTGAACGTTCGGATTGCGGTACAGGTCGACGAGCGAATTGTAGTAATTGCGAAAATTCGTCTCGCCCGGAAACATGTACGAATGATAGTCCACCGGATTGGGCACCGAGCCAAAATGATTCTTGAACCCAAGCGTCACGCCGGCGAGATCGGTATGCCCTTTGAAAAGCGGCAGGTTGATGACGTACGCCGCGTTGACCAACACATCGGTCACGCGACTGCCGGGATGCGCCGGCAGATCCGACGGCGTCCGGAACGTGATCTGCGCGCTCGGCGCGGTACTTTCAAAACCCGCGCGGCGATGCGTCCCGTCGTCGAAAAAGAGGACGCCGGGGTACTGACACATGTTGATGAAACGATCCGGGATGAGTTTGATCGCATCGAAGATCCAAATGTCCTGCTCGCGCACGCCGATCTGTTTCAAACCACGCACGAGCGCGTTGACCGTTTGGATCGACGCGTCGAGGTTGCCGTTGCCGTTGTTGTTGAAGTTTACCTTGACCGCGATCCCCTGCCCCGCTTGGTAGCGCGGCAAGATCGCGCGCCACGCGTCCGCGACCGTCGGCGTGTTCGTCAATTCCATCATCCCGCGATCCAACATCGCGTTCACGGCATCTTGATTCACATAGTTCCAATAGTCCGGCTGACCGATCCACGTCGTCGCGTTGGTGTTGTAAACGTGAACGACGCGCGGTTTGGTGACCGGCGGCGTGACGACGATTTGCTGCGCGCCTTGCCGATCTTGCCACCACGCGACGTATTCCTGCACCGCGCCCGCCCAATAATTTTGCGTTTGCGCGCGCGTCAACCGGATCTTGCCCGTGATCGTGCGCGTCTCGCCGGGCGCAAGCGGCGAACCAAAGCCCCAGCGATACGGATGATCGAGTCCGGTGCGATTGTCGAACTCAATTCCGACGCGATAGTTGCCGCTCGTCGCGGGATAGCCGCGACTGGCAAACGTATCGCCTTCGACGTACTCGAAACCTGGGTCGGGTCCTTGCGTCGGCAGCGCCATCGCGCCGTCATTGCGAACGGTGATGCTGATGTTGAGCAATTGCCCACCCAGAAGTGTCGTCGGCGAAAAAGTGACGCCGGTGATCATGATCGGTTGGCGCACGGTGACGCGTTGGACGCCTTGTCGATCCTGCCACCACGCGACGGATTCTTGCACCAGCCCCACCCAATAATCGCGCGCCTGAACACTTTTCAGACGAATCGCGCCGGTAATCGTGCGCGTTTCGCCGGGCGCGAGCGGCGTGCCGAATCCCCAGCGGTACGGATGATCGATTCCCGTGCGATAGTCAAAATCAATTCCGACGCGATAATTGCCGCCGACTTCAGTAAAGCCGCGGCTGCGGAATGTTTCGCCTTCGTCGTACTCGAATCCCGGATCGGGTCCTTGCGTTGGCGCAACCGCGCTGCCATTATTTCGCACGACGATGCTGACGTTGAGCAATTCACCCGCGCCCAGTGTCGTCGGCGAAAATGTCGCGCTGACAATTTGGATGGTCGGCTGCGCGGGTACGACCGTGATCGCTTGCGCGCCTTGTCGATCCTGAATCCACGCGACGTACTCTTGCACTACGCCCGCCCAGTAGTTTTGCGTTCGCGCATTCTTCATCCGAATCGTGCCGGTGATCGTGCGCGTTTCGCCGGGCGCAAGCGGCGCGCCGAATCCCCAGCGGTACGGATGATCGACGCCGGAGCGCAAATCGAAATCGACGCCGACGCGATAATTGCCGCTCGTCGCGGGAAATCCGCGCGAGTCAAACGAATCGCCTTCGTCGTACACAAAACCTGGGTTCGGTCCTTGCGTCGGCAGCGTGATGATGCTGTCGTTGCGAACCGTGATGCTAACGGCAAGCGCCTGTCCGACGCTAACGGTCGTCGGCGTGAACGTCACGTTCGTAATTTGCAAACCCGTCTGAACCGTGATCGCCGTTGTGCCCTGGCGATCCTGCAGCCACGCGACGCGCTCGTTGACCAAGCCCGCCCAGTAATTTCGCGTTTGCGGATTCTTCAAGCGGATCGCGCCGGTGATCGTGCGCGTCTCGCCCGGCATGAGCGGCGTGCCAAAGCCCCAACGATACGGATGATCGATTCCGGCGCGATTGTCGAAATCAACGCACACGCGATAAGTACCGCCGACTTCGGCAAAGCCACGAGTGCGAAACGTGTCGCCTTCTTCGTACACAAAACCTGGGTCGGGGCCCTGAGTGGGCAGCGGCGCGTCGCCATTGTTCTTCACGGTGATGCTCACCTGGAGCAAACCGCCCGCCGCCAGATTCGTCGGCGAGAAGGAAACCCGGGTAATTCCCGCCGCAACGGAATTCGGTTGCCGCGTTCGATAATCCGCGTCGAGCGCGACGCGCAAATCTTCGGCGAGCGGAGCATTTTCCTGGATACTCCACTCGGGGTGATCCTCAAGTTTTTTCCAGCGAAAGAGGACGAGCGCCTGAATCGCCTGGTTCGTCGCGACGCTATTCCACTCGTTGATCTCGCGATACGCGGTTTGGATCCAACCGATGTCTTCCTTCAGCCACCCGGCGATGGGATTGGTCTCGGTAATCAAAACGGGCAACAGGCGAAACTGTCCCGGCAGCGCGTTCATAAAATCGCGGTACATGCGAAACCGAAAATGGCGATCCGTAAACGGCGGCTGCATCATTTCCTCGCTCGCAATTTGCGCGGCGACGTGATCCTGGGTGTAGCAATGCAGCGCCAACGCTTCCACCCGGCTACCGATCAAGGCGAGGATGTCGAGCAAATATTTGACCCAATCGCCGCGCTCGTTGCCGGGATACCGCGTGTCGTTGTTGACCGGCGCAACCGCGCCCGCGACGACCCAATCGTTGGAATGTCCGGGCAAACTCCGGATCGCCGCGCGGCATTTGGCAAAACACGCGGCGTACTTTTCCGGCGTGATCACTTCGCGCACGCCGCTGGAAATTTCCGGGCGTTCGTCGTTCAAGTTCATTTCGTTGCCGATCACCCAAATGCGCGCGCCGCGCGAGTTTTGAACGTACGCCGCGCACTTGGCGGCAAACGCATCGTACTTGTCCGAGAGGGGAATCGTTCCCGCCGTGCTGATGCCGTTGTGCAATCGGACGATCGGCTCGATCCCGCTTTGCGCGACGGCAGAATAATCATATCCCGTGAACAGCGAGAGATCGACGCTATGCACCGCCCACCCCATCCGATCGGCGTCCGTCAACAGGTGCTCGCCGCCGAGATCGTGAATGCCATAAATGTTCGTCGGCAGATTCAGCGGTTGTTCGCCGCCGCCGCTTGCGCCGCCGCCTTGCGCGGCGACGTACTGCGCGATCTGGTTTCCCAACGACGCCACGTTAAAGGTCGACCAAAGCGCGCCGCCGCCGTACTGAAAGATCGTGCCCCCGATCACATAGCCGTCTTGCAGCATCTGCTTGTCATAGTCTTTGAGAAGTTGCAAATACGTGTCGGCGGAAACGTGCGCTTGCCAGCCATTGTTGCGCCCATCATCCAAACCGCACTCGGTAATCAGAATCGGTTTGCGCGCGGAATGTGGAATCCACTGACGAAACGCGCGATAGCGCGCCCAATCGCCCGCGCCGTACGTGGGATGATAATATTCGTGCAGCGCGATATAGTCGCACATGACGATGGCGGGCATCAGCAGCGGCACCCACTCTAAACGCGGATTGCCGGTCGAGAAAGAAAACGCCGCCACTTTTTCGCCGCGCGTGTGCATCAACTGCGCGAACCGGACGTACCAATTCGAAACGGCGTGCGCGTCCGCCTCGCTCGTCAAGACCGGCTCGTTCAATCCTTCCCAGATAATACCGCGCCCGCTCAGTTTGTTGAGCGCGTCGCCGATTTCCGCGACAAACGCGTCGGCGGGATCGTTGAAACTTAGATTCGTGTATGGGCGATAGACGATCAACGTCCGGGGACAGCGGCGCCGAATCTCGTCGATGTTCGCGTCGCTCGGAAATTCAAAGATTTTGACGAGCGGCGGTTGCATCTGCTCCAGGAGATTATAGATCCGATCGTCAAAGTCCATGATGTGAAACGATAGTTTGGAAGGCATTGCAGAATCTCCTTGTCGAGCGAATTTCCAAATTTATCGTACCGCACTGCGCGAGGGCTGTGATTATGCCGTGGTCATGATCAAAACGAGCGAAACGATCAACGCGAGCGCGCCAAAGATACCGATGGCGAAAATCCCGGCAAACACGCGGCGATCCATTTTCAGGTGCATAAAGTACAGCGCGATCAACAACGCTTTGAGTCCGCCAAACAAAACGAGAAATGGCAACGCGGGAATCGGAAGATTGACCGCGAGGACTTCGAGTATTGTGAGCGCGATGAGCGCCGCGCCAACCGCCAAGTAATTTGTATGTTGTTTGTGTGTAGTTTCCATATTGACTCCTTACATAAATCGGAGTTGCTCCGTCAAATAAACGACCATGAAGATCAACACCCAAACGAGATCGACAAAGTGCCAGTACAAACCGGCGAGCTCGACCGGCAGATAATTGGTTGCCGAAAACGCGCCGCGCCATGCCTTGGCGACGACTGCGAGAATCCAGACAATGCCGACGATCACGTGCAGCGCGTGCAACCCGGTAACCGTAAAGTACACCGAGCCGAAAATGTTCGAACTGGGCGTCACGCCTTCCTGAATAAGATGCGCGTATTCGTTTCCTTTCAATCCCAAAAACGCCAATCCCAGGAACGCGGTGGCAAGCAGAAATTGCCACATCCGCGTCCGGCTGCCTTCTTTGATCGCTTGCAACGCCTGCACCATCGTGACGCTGCTGATCAACAAAACGATCGTCATCACGAGCGGCACGAACAGCGTCAACACCTCGCGGGGACCGGGACCGCTAACACTGCGACCGCGATAAATCACGAACGTCGTGATGAACGCGGCAAAGAAAATACTTTCGGAAGCGAGAAAGACCCAAATCGCCAATTTGCGATGATCGCGTTCCATCTCATATTCATTTGCCGAGATCGGGGTACTCATGGCGAAACTCCGTTAGGCGGGCTGGTTGATCCACCCAAACAACGCGGCGACGAAAATCACTAGACCGATGACGAGCGGAATCAATCCATAGATCAACCCGATCATCATAATTGTCAAACCGACGGCGAGGACCAAGGGCATAATACTTGGCGCGGGCAAATGAATCCCGTGCGCCTCTTTCGCAGTTTCCAGCGGCTTGCCGCCATGCTTGACGTCCCACAACGGGCGGCGGCTGGCGACGCTTGGAATTTTCGCAAAGTTGTACACCTGCGGCGGGGACGAAGTTGCCCACTCTAGTGTGTCGCCGTCCCAGGGATCATCGCCAGCGAGTTTCCCATTTTTCAAACTCACCAGGATGTTGTACAGGAAAACGATCATCGCCGCCGCCAGGATGAACGCACCAACCGTCGCGAGTAAATTCAGCGGGTCCCAACCGAGATTCGCGGCATAGGTGTAAATGCGGCGCGGCATCCCCTCCAGTCCGAGGATGTGCATCGGAAAGAACGTCAGATTCGTTCCGATAAACTGCAACGCAAAATGAACGATGCCGAATCGCTCGTTCAACATGCGACCGGTCATCTTGGGAAACCAATAATAGATCGCGGCGAAAATAGCAAGGATACTTCCGCCGAACAATACATAGTGCAAATGCCCGACGACAAAATACGTATCCTGAACTTGGAAATCAATCGGCACCGTCGCGAGAAAGATGCCGCCCAAGCCGCCGATGATAAAAAGCGCGATGAATCCCACCGCAAACAGCAGCGCGGATGTGACGCGGATCGAACCGCCCCACATCGTCGCGATCCAATTGAAAATCTTGATCGCGGTTGGCACGGCGATGATCATGCTCGCAAGCGCAAAGACCGCGTTGATCACTGGCGCCATTCCGACGGTGAACATGTGATGCGCCCACACCGCAAAGCCGATGAAACCAATCGCGACGGACGAGTACGCGACTGCCGCATAGCCGAAAAGCGGCTTGCGCGAAAAGACCGGCAGCACTTCGGAAATGACGCCCATCGCCGGCAGGATCAGAATGTACACTTCGGGATGTCCAAAGAACCAGAACAGGTGCTGCCACAACAGCGGATCGCCGCCGCCAGCCGCATCGAAGAAAAATGTTCCGACGCGCCGGTCGAGAAAGAGCAAAATCAACGCGGCGGAGATGCTCGGCATCGCAAACAAGATCAAGAACGCCGTGACGAGATTCGTCCAAACGAACATCGGCATTCGATTCAATTTCATGCCGGGCGCGCGCAGCCACAACGTCGTCACGACAAAGTTGAGCGAAGTCAGGATCGACGAAATGCCGAGCAGTTCCAAGCCCCAGATCCAAAAGTCGACGCCGGTCGTCGCCGAATATTGCGCGCTCGTGAGCGGCGCGTAGCCAAACCACCCCGCCGCCGGCGCGCCGCCCGAAAGGAAACTTGAATTGAGAAACACGCCCCCCAGAATGAAAATCCACAAACCCAGCGCGTTGAGACGCGGATACGCCATATCGCGCGCGCCGATCAACAGCGGCACCATGTAATTCGCCAATCCGATCAGTAATGGCATCACGGCGAGAAAAACCATCGTCGTGCCGTGCATCGTGAAAATTTGATTATACAGTTCCGGGTTGAGCACCTTGAGATTCGCTTCCGCTAATTGAATGCGAATCAACATCGCCTCCAATCCACCGACGAGCAGAAAAAACATCGAAGCGGCGATGTACATCAACCCGATACGTTTGTGGTCAACGGTCGTCAGCCAAGCCATTGCGCCGGAGTACTCGCGGCGCGCGGCTGACGCCGAGACTGCCTCAGAAGACATAGCGCTCCCCCCATGCGGGCAGGCACACGGCGCTGCCCCTACTTGAGTGTCAGAAGGTAAGCCGTCAGCGCGTCAAGCGTTTTATCATCCAGCGGCACTTTGGGCATTTTCGTTCCGGGTTTTTCCGCCGCCGGATCGCGAATCCACGCGCGTAGATTTTCCGCGTTGAGCGGAAGCATACCGGCGGCAATCGTCTTGCGACTTGCGATGTGCGTTAAATCGGGACCGAGAATGCCCCGCGCCGATGTGCCATTGATCGCGTGACATGCTTGGCAGCCCACCGTCGTCATGAGTTGCAAACCTTGCCGGGTTTGATCCGTCGTGGGCGCGGGCGCGGGAAGTTTTTGCTGCGCCACCCACGCGTTGAACTGATCGACCGGCGCGACATTCATCGTAAATCGCATCTGCGCGTGCGCGGTGCCGCAAAACTCGGCGCACTGCCCTTGATAGATCCCAACTTTCGTCGGACGCAACCACAGTCGATTCGTGTGTCCTGGGATCATGTCCATCTTGCCGCCCAATTCGGGCACCCAAAAACTGTGAATGACGTCGTTTGAATTAAGCGTGAATAATATGTCTTGTCCAGCGGGAACGTAAATTTCGTTCGCGGTGACGATGCCGAGATCGGGATATTCGACGCGCCACCACCACTGATAGCCAGTTACTTTGACATTCATCGCATTCGGTGGGATCGCCGCCAGCGAGATTAGCGTCTGCCAGGTCAGCCAGAACACAACTACAAGCACAAGCGCCGGGATTGTCGTCCAAATCATTTCGAGTTTCGGGTTGCCGTGAATTTGCGCCGGCATTTCGTCGGCTTTTTTGCGCCGAAAGCGAATGACCGAAAAAAATAAGAGCGATTCGACAACGACGAACACGACGAGCGCGATCGCAAAGAGAACGAAGAAAAGATCAGAGACGAGCGCGGCGTTCGGCGAAGCGGGCGACAACGCCGCGGGAGCCCCGGCACACCCGGAGAGGGTGAGCGCGCCCAGCGCGACAAAGATCAAGCGAATTGTGTTTGAGAGAATTGGACGAATTGAGATCATGACGCATCTCCCTAGAATTGCTCAAACGAAGAATTGCAAGATACTCGCGTCGACGATCATCGCGCCAAACAACAACGCGAGGTACACATTCGAGTACACGTACAGCCGCCGCGCGGTGCGTTTGGAACCATCGCGCATGAGCCGGAACGACAAGTACACAAACCATCCGCCCAACAACAGCGCGGCGATCAAGTACAACCCGCCGAGATCGCGCATCGAAAAGGGCAGCAGCGTGATCGCCACCATCAACAGAGAATAGAGCGCGATCTGACGACGCGTTTCGGTTTCGCCCAGAACGACCGGCATCATCGGCACGTGTACCTTTGCATAGTCTTTGCTGACCATCAACATCAAAGCCCAGGTGTGTGGCGGCGTCCAGTAAAAGATGATGAGAAACAAAAAGATCGCGAATAGGTTGACCTCGTCCGTTACGGCTGCCCAACCGACCAGCGGCGGGATCGCGCCTGCCACGCCGCCGATCACGACGTTTTGCGGCGTGCGGCGTTTGAGCATCACGGTGTACACGATGACGTAGTAAATCAATCCGAGCAGCGCCAACACCGCGCTCAAGAAATTCACAAACACGATGAACGCGAGCACGCCCAGCGCGCTGCATACCAATCCAAAGATCAACGCGGCGCGCGGCGCGATTTTTCCGGTCGGAATTGGTCGGCGCGACGTGCGTCCCATCTGCGGATCGATATCGCGATCGATGTACGAGTTGAGCGCGCTCGCACCGCTCGCCGTCAGCGCGCCGCCGAGCAGCGTGAAGACGAGGATTTGTGGCTCGGGGAATCCACACGCGGCGACTAGCATCGCGGCGAGTGTGGTTGCGAGCAACAGCGCGACGATCCAGGGTTTGACGAGTGTGAAATAGTTGTGGATCATTTCCATTCCACCACGCGTCGATTATACGCCAACACCGACCCTGTTTGCAAGAGGGGGCAAAAAAGCAAAAAAGAGGAACAACCGAATTGGTCATCCCTCTTTTTGCATTCCTCAGTTGCGCGAACTTAGGTAACCGAGATGTTCTGCGTACCTTGCAAATCCTGGACCCACGCGACGTACTCTTGCACCAAGCCCGCCCAATACTTTTGCGATTGTTGGTTCTTCATCCGGATCGCGCCGGTGATCGTCCGCGTTTCGCCGGGCGCGAGCGGAGTACCAAAGCCCCAACGATACGGATGATCGAGACCGCTCCGGTTGTCGAAATCGATCCCGACGCGGAAATTGCCGCTGACTGCCGCAAACCCGCGCGAAGCGAACGTCTCGCCTTCTTCGTACACGAATCCCGGATCGGGTCCTTGCGTCGCGAGCGACTGATCGCTATCGTTCCGCACCGTGATGCTGACGTTGAGCAATCCGCCCACGTTGAGCGACGTCGGCGAGAAGGTCACCGCGGTGATCGCCGCGCCGGGCGTCACCTTGATCGGCGTCGTGCCGACGCGATCTTGCAGCCACGCGACGTACTCGTTCACCAAGCCCGCCCAATAGTTTTGCGATTGCACTTTGCGAAGGCGAATCATGCCGGTAATCGTGCGCGTCTCGCCCGGTCCCAACGGCGAGCCCAGTCCCCACCGGTACGGATGATCTTGTCCCGTGCGATTGGCAAAATCGATGCCGACGCGAAAGTTTCCGGTCTGAGATGGGAAACCCCGGCTGATAAACGTATCGCCTTCTTCGTACACGAATCCGGGCTCGGGTCCTTGCGTTGGCACAGAACCACCGCCGCTATTTCTCACTGTAATACCGACGACCAAGTATTGCCCCGAAGGCACCGTCAGCGGAGAAAGCGTTACGTTTGTGATTTCCGCCGAGACCGGCGCGACCGTCACACTCGTCGTGCCGACCTTGTCCTGAATCCACGCGACGTACTCTTGTACGAGCCCGCCCCAATACTTTTGTGTCTGCACTTTGTTCAGGTGGATACCGCCGGTGATCGTGACCGACTGCCCCGGTCCGAGTGGCGCGCCAAAACCCCAACGATACGGATGATCCAAGCCGGTGCGATTATCGAAATCGACGCCCACGCGGAAATTGCTCGCGTCGGCGGGAAAACCGCGGCTCGCGAACGTGTCGCCTTCCTCGTACACGAATCCGGGTTCGGGTCCCTGAGTGGGCATGGTCGACTCACCGTCGTTGCGAACGGTGATGCTCACGTTCAACACTTGCCCGGCGTTGAGCGAGGTCGGCGTGAATTCGACCGTCTCGATCACCAAACCCGAAGTGACGGAAATCAATTGGCTGCCGGCTTTGTCTGCCAACCACGCGGTTTGCTCTTGCACCAAACCCGCCCAATAGTTGCGCGATTGAATCGTCGTGAGTCTGATCGATCCGGTGATCGTCGCCGATTGTCCGGGGGCAAGCGGCGCGCCAAGCCCCCAGCGATACGGATGATCGATCCCCTTGGTGCCGTCGAAATCTACGCCAACGCGGAACGCGCCTTTCACGTCGGGGAAACCGCGCGTCGCATACGTGTCCCCTTCTTCGTATGCGAATCCTGGCTCGGGTCCCTGCGTCGACAGGGTTGCCGTACCGCCGTTCTTTACGGTGATGCTCACGTTCAACGTCTTGCCGACGGCAAGCGTGGTTGGCGAAAAAGTCACATTGGAAATCGAGGACAATTTGAATGCCGCCAAAACATCGCCGCGACCTTTGCCTTGCGTATTCGCGTCTAGTCCCAAATTCTTCGCCGAATTCATCAACGCGTCTTTGACTTGCTGCGGCGAGTATGTCGGATTGGCTTCGAGGAGCAACGCACACGCGCCGGCGGCATGTGGCGTCGCCATCGAAGTACCGGACAATATCGAATAGCCCGGCTCGGAGGCAGGCGTACCGATGCGCGCTTCGCGCGCGCGCGCCGCGGTAATGTGTACGCCGGGGAAACAAATGTCGGGCTTGACCCGCCCATCCAGCGTCGGACCGCGCGATGAAAAGTTGGCAATGTCGTCGAATTTGTCCGTCGCGCCGATCGTCATGACCAAGCGCGCGCATGCGGGCGATCCCAGCGTGCCGGGACCGGGTCCTGAATTACCGGCTGCCACACAAACGCAGACGCCGGCTTGCACGGCAGCATCGCAAAACACGGCGATCGCGTCGGTCCCGTCACAATTGCTCGAAGTGCCCAACGACAGGTTGATCACCTGGACGCCTTGCTGAACTGCCCAATCGATCCCGCCCATCACCGCGCTAAACGAACCGGAACCATCGCCGCCCAAAACTTTGGCGATGTAAAACACACACTCGGGGGCGACGCCTTTGTATTTGCCATTGCCTCCCGCGCCAGAGCCGCCGATGGTACTCGCGACGTGTGTGCCATGTCCGTTGGTGTCTTCCAAGCCCTCGCCCGAAAAATCTACGCGCGCGATAATCCGCCCCGCAAAATCAGGGTGAGTTGCGTCAATGCCGGTATCCACGACGCCAACCTTGATGCCTTTACCAGTCGAACCGAGTTGCCAAACCTGCGGCGCGTTGATCAGCGGCACCGACCCGTCCAGCATCGTCGTGACTCTTCCGTCCAGCCAGATGATTTCGACGTCGTCGCGATTGCTCAGCGCCTCGATGCCCGCCGTGGTCGCGCTCAACGCGCTCGCCGGGATGAGTGAGTACGTGCGATGCGTTGCGACCACGCCCGGAATCGGCGCGGCAGCGCGCGGCGTGTTCGCGCGGAATTTGACAATGACGCGCAGCGGCGCTTGCGTCGCCGCCACCGTGTGCAAATTGAGCGCGTCGAACAACTGGGGGTGAATCTTGGACATGTTTGTTGTCATGGATCCTCCTTTGGTTATAGTCTGAAGATGAGCGAATCGTTCGTCGCGAGCCAGGGCAGCGTTCCGCTCTCCGCTAAACCTGGGTTGATTTTACCACAATTGCGCCCAGAATACTAGTCCCGTGTCACCGATTCTCCAGCCAAGTCTGCAAGACCTTGCCGACGCGTTCCAGACTGTCGCCGGAAACCTTGTCGGCGGTGTCTTGCGTTGTGTGCCAGTACGGATAATCGAAATCGATAATGTCGATCGCGCGGATGCCGCGCTGCAAGAACGGCGTGTGATCGTCCGACATCGACCATTTGGGTTGCGCGATAAACTGCTTGCCGAAACCAAGCCGCGCCGCGATTTCCCATAATTGCTGCTGCAGTTGCGGATCAGAATTTCGCTCGTAATAAATATTTTGATCCGCGTCGCCGATCATATCGACGACGACGACGAACTCCGGCTTGACCGGCAACTTGGCGGCAAAATATTCCGCGCCGACCGACCAATGCCAGGGCGCGTTGTCGCAGGGCGGCGGCGCGACGACGCAGCCACTCAAATCGCCGTTGTCCTCCGCGTCGAAAAAGGCGAGCCACACCTCGTTCTTCAATTTCGAAACGTCGAGCGTGCGCGCGAGTTCGAGCAAGACTGCGACGCCGCTCGCGCCGTCGTTCGCGCCGGGGACCGGCGCGGTGGGATTCGCCTTGTCCTGATCGGCGCGTGGACGCGTATCGTAATGCGCGCCGAGAATGATAACTGGTCCCCTGCCCTCGCCGTTCTTGCCAACGACATTTCGCACCGGCACATTGCGAAAAGTAAATTCCTGTGTTTCAGTTTTCCACTGCGCGTCTTTCAATTGCGCGAGAATATAATCGCCGGTCGCGCGCCCCGCCGCGCTGCCCGCCGGGCGCGCACCCAGGTTCATCTGCGCTATCAAGTACGTTTGGTACGCGTGCGCACCGTCAAAAGTTTTGGGCGCACTCGACGCGCATGCAACACCGGCGAGCAGCAAACAAAAAACGCAAACGAAAAATGAGACGCGGAGGATTCGCATAGTGTTTTCTTCCCTTTGAAATTTTGAGCAAAACGTTTGTTGTATTCACTCGCCTACACGAATACAACGAAACTATATCACCACTTGGAACGTTTCGCAAATCCAAGTCGCACGATTTCGCTTTTGCATTTTCCACTTTCTCGACTATAATCATCTCAGCCCTATTCAATCTGTCATTTCGAGAATACATACCGCCGCGCGGTATGTTTACGGGCAGATCGAATGTTGCGCGGGCGGCTCGCCCGTCGCAGAGCGAGCCAGCGGCTCGCGCAACGCGGCAACAAAAAGCGTTGCTCTGCTCAGGACGTCTCCTCGAAATGACATAGCCATCAGGAGTATTTCCGTGCGGATTGGCATCGACGCGCGCTTGGTTTTCTATCACCAAGCCGGAATCGGTCAATATATTCTGCGCCTGACCCAGGCGCTCGCGCAGATCGATCGCGATGACGCGTTCGTGATCTTCAAAAGTCGCAAAGACAAAACACCCATCGTCGCTCAACCCAATTTCAGGCGACAGGACTTGTGGACGCCCAGCCATCATCGCTTTGAACGTTTGGCCATGGCGGGCGAACTCGCGCCGTTCGCGCTCGATGTGCTGCACAGTCCCGATTTCATTCCGCCGGCGTGGACGCGTTGTTTCTCTGTGATCACGATGCACGATCTCGCGTTTATGCTCTATCCACGTTTTCTCACCCGCGACAGCGCGCGCTATTATGGACAGGTTGACCTCGCCGCGCGCCACGCCGATCACATCATCGCCGTGTCCGAGAGCACCAAGCGCGATACGATTCGTTTGCTCGGCGTGCCCGAATCGAAAATCACGGTCATCCACGAAGCCGCCCACCCGCTTTTCGAGCCGATTGCGGACAACGGCGCCGGAGAATTTGTCCGCGCGCATTACAATTTGCCTTCGGAATTCATTTTATTCGTCGGCACGATCGAGCCGCGCAAAAATTTGCCGACGCTCTTGCGCGCGTTTCGACGATTGCGCGACAATTATAAATCGGAAGCCGTGTTGGCAATTGCAGGCAATCGCGGCTGGCTCGTCGAAGATGTGGACAAGGTGATTGCCGAATTGCAACTCGGCAATGCGGTGCGCTTTCTCGGCAGTGTTCGGAATGAAGAATTAGTATATCTCTACAACGCGGCGAAACTATTCGTCTTTCCGTCGCTCTACGAAGGATTCGGTTTGCCGCCGCTCGAAGCGATGGCGTGCGGCACGCCGGTGATCGTTTCCAACGTTTCGTCGCTGCCCGAAGTCGTCGGCGATGCGGGACTGTTGATCGATCCCCAAGACGTGGAAGCGCTGACCGTCGCGATGTGGCGCGTGCTGACCGACGACAAATTGCGCCATGAACTATCGGAAAAAGGTTTGAAACGCGCGCAAACATTTTCGTGGGAGCGCGCCGCGCATGAGACGCTCGCGGTGTATCGCCAGGTTGCGCAAAAGTAATCCGCACACATTTGAGACTGTAGCACTTGCGCCGGTTCACCAACCGCAGAGGCGCAGAGAGCGCAGAGTTTACTGATGGCACATTTGAAATGAGACTGCTCATCCTCACCCCACAATTGCCGTACCCGCCGCAACAAGGCACGACGATTCGCAATTTCAACATCATCAAGCACCTCGCGCCGCGCCACGAAATCACGCTTGTCTCTTTTGGAAGACCGGACGAATTGGAAAACGCCGCGCCACTCCGCGCGCTGTGCCGCCGCATCGAAATCGCGCCGTACCCCGAACGTTCACTCGCGCAGCGCGCGTGGACGACGCTCACTTCGCCGCATCCCGACATGGCGCTGCGGCTCAAATCCGATCAGATGCACGCGCTTGTCGATTCGTTGCGCGGCGAGTCATTCGACATCATCCAAGTCGAAGGCATCGAAATGGCGCGCTACGTCTTGGATTCAAAATTCAAAATTCAAAATTCAAAATTGGTGTTTGACGAACACAACGCCGAGTACGTTCTGCAACGCACCGCGTTCGAATCCGACGCGCGCCGCGTAACGCGCTGGCACGCCGCGCTTTACTCGCTAATTCAATGGAAAAAGTTGGAACGGTACGAGCGCGCGTGTTGTCAACGCGCCAATCACATCGTCGCCTGTTCTGACGCCGACGCGAACGCGATTATCATGTTGCTCAATCACAAATCGAAAATCGAAAATCGAAAATCGAAAATTACTGTCATTCCCAACGGCGTCGACACTGAATTTTTCGTTCCTTCCGATCAAGTGTGCGCCAAGCCGCTCGCCGATCTCACACTGGTCTTTGGCGGCAAAATGGATTTTCGCCCGAACATCGACGCGATGACTTGGTTCGCCGCCGAAATTCTGCCGCGCATCCGCGCCGAGATTCCGCACGCGCGCCTCGTCATCGTCGGACAGAAACCCGCGCCGCGTATCCTCGCGCTGAAACAGCAACCGGGGATCGAGGTGACGGGCTGGGTGGCAGACACGCGCCCGTACATCGCCGACGCGGCAGTGTACGTCGTGCCACTGCGAATGGGCAGCGGCACACGGCTCAAAGTACTCGAAGCGATGGCGCTGGGCAAAGCGATTGTCTCGACCGCGCGCGGCGTGGAAGGGATCGCGTTGACGCCGGGGCGCGACGCCATGCTTGCGGACACACCCGCGGAATTTGCGCGCGCGGTCGTCACGCTGCTGCGCGATTCAGATCGTCGCCGCGAATTGGGACGCCACGCGCGCGCGCTAGCGGAAGAAAAATATGACTGGCGCAAGATCGTTCCCAGGTTCGAGCAAGTGTATGGAAAACAGAGATGCGCGTTGTAATGATCAGCAAAGCGTGCGTCGTCGGGCAGTATCAAAAGAAACTCGAAGAACTCGCGAAACATCCCGACCTCGAACTGACCGTCGTCGTGCCGCCATTCTGGCGCGACGAGCGCGGCAGCGTGCCGTTGGAACGCATGCACCTGCGCGGCTACACCTTGCTCGTCGAACCGATGCGCTGGAACGGTCAATTTCACTTTCACTATTATCCCACACTGCCCAAAATTCTCGCGCGCGTTCAGCCCGACCTCGTCCACATCGACGAGGAACCGTACAACTTGGCGACCTGGCACGCGCTCCGCGCCGCGCAGCGTGTCCGCGCGAAAACACTTTTCTTCACCTGGCAAAATCTCCTACGCCGCTATCCGCCGCCTTTCGCGTGGATGGAAGCGTACGTTTTGCAGCACAGCGATTACGCGATCGCAGGCAACGCGGAAGCAGTCGATGTCTTGCGCGCAAAAAATTATCACGGCGCGGTCAGAGTGATCCCGCAGTTCGGCGTCGACCCCGATGTGTTTGCACCGCGCGCAACCAACCAACGCTCCAACCATCCAACCAACAAACCCTTCTGCATCGGCAGCGGCGTCGGACGCTTGGTCGAAGAAAAAGGGATCGACGTTTTGCTGCGTGCGGTTGCCGGGCTGGACGGCGATTGGGAAATTCGGTTGCTCGGCAGCGGTCCCGCGCAAACGAGACTTGAAGCGCTCGCGCGCGAACTCGGCATCGCGGCGCGCGTCCATTTCGATTCGCCGCGTCCGTCGGTCGAAATGCCGGAGTATTACGCGCAACTCGATTGCTTGGTGATGCCGTCGCGCACGCGACCCAATTGGAAAGAGCAATTCGGGCGCGCGCTCGTCGAAGCGATGGCGTGCGCGGTTCCGGTTATCGGCTCGACGTGCGGCGAAATCCCAAACGTCATCGGCGACGCGGGCTTGATTTTTCGCGAAGAAGATGCGGACGCGCTGCGCGCGCATCTCATCGCGTTGCGCGATGGTCCGGCGCTCCGCACGGAATTGGGACAGCGCGGACGCGCGCGCGTTCTCGCGCAATTCACGCAAGCGCGCGTGGCGGCAGAGACGTATCAAGTGTATAGTGCGATAGTTCGATAGTTCGATAGTGCAATAATCGCACTATTGCGCTAACGAACTATTGCACGACTTGTGGTATAATGGAAGTGGAATGAATTCGCCACACCGCATCGGACTCAACGCGCACCTTTTGAATCTCGCGGGAAATTATCGCAGCGCCGGCATCAGTTGGTACATCTATCATCTCATCCGGCATCTTGAACCCGCGTCCGATTTGCAATACACGCTTTTTCTGAGCGAGCCGCACGCGCGCGAACATTTCATTCTGGGCGCGCTTGCGCTCTCGCGCTTGCCAACGCACAAACCCATCGCGCGAATTTTCTGGGAACAAATCATCCAGCCGCTGGCTCTCCGCCGCGAACGAATCGACCTCTTGCACGCGCTCGCTTTTGCAGGACCAAAAATCATTACGATCCCTTGGATCGCCACCATCTACGATTTGAGTTTTATGCGCTATCCACAATCCTTCAACACGTTGAATCGGCTTTATCTGACTTGGGCAGTGCGCGAATCCGTACGCCGCGCGAATCACCTGATCGCAATCTCGGAATGGACCAAGCGCGATTTGATCGCGCGGTTCGGCGCGCCGCCCGAACGCGTCAGCGTCATCTATTGCGGCAAAGACGCGGCATTCGCTCCGGCGACCGATCGCGCCGCGCTCGCCGCGTGGCGAAGCGCGCGCGGCGTACCGGAGAAAATGATCCTCTTTGTCGGCACCATCGAGCCGCGCAAAAACGTCGCGCGACTGGCGCGCGCGTTCGCGCGCGCGAAACGCGCCGCGCGGCTGCCGCACAAACTCGCTTTGATCGGCGCGCGCGGCTGGAAGTACGCCGAGATCGACGCGGTGATCGCGCAAGAAGAAATCGCGCACGACGTAATTTTCGCGGGGTATGTGCCGCCGGACGAGTTGCCGTGCTGGTACCAAGCCGCCGATCTGTTCGTGTACCCGTCGCTGTACGAAGGATTTGGAATGCCGCCGCTCGAGGCGATGGCGTGCGGGACGCCGGTCGTCACGTCGAACGCGTCCTCTTTGCCGGAAGTCGTCGGCGACGCGGCGCTTCAAGTCGCGCCGGAAGACGAAGCCGCGTTGACCGACGCCATCGTACGCGCGGCGACCGAGCGCGCGTTGCGCGAGCAGATGAGCGCGCGCGGGTTGGCGCAAGCGGCAAAATTTTCGTGGACACGCGCGGCGCGTGAAACGACGACGCTGTATCGCACGGTGATCGCTGAATCGCTTCGAGGAGATACTCATGCGACACAGTAGTTGGAGATTGCTTTTTCTGCAACTCCTTTTGGACGCCGGGATGATCAACCTGGCGACCTGGCTCGCGTGGTACGCGCGCTACGAATTAGAAATCTCCCCCGGCGCCGCCGAAGCGTTTTTCTATCAACCGTATCAGGCATACATTCCACTCGCCGTCGTAATGACGATTCTGAGCATTGGCATTTTTCGCTTTGAAGGTTTGTACGCGCCAAACCGCGGGCGCACGTTTGCGGATGAACTGTACACGCTACTCAATGGCACGACGACCGCGATCCTGCTCGTCATGGCGATCACCTTTTTCCTGCGCCCACTCGTTTATTCGCGCGCGATGTACGTCTACGCGGCGATGTTTGCGGTGATCTTGCTGAGCGGCGAACGGATCGCGCGACGCATCGTGTCCGCGCGCCTGCGCCGCCGCGGCATCGGCGTGGATCGTGTACTGATCGTCGGCGCAGGCGAGGTTGGACGCGCGTTGATGCGGAATATCGTCGCGCAACCCGACCTCGCGTACCAAATCGTCGGCTTTGTGGACGACGATCCTGAAAAAGGTCAAACCGATATCGGACGCTTTAAGGCGCTCGGTGGCACCGATCAATTACCCAAACTCTTGAAAGATTACGCGGTCGACGAAGTGATCATCACCCTGCCCTGGACGGCGCGCGCGAAAATCATCAAACTGATGAACTGGTGTCAACGTTACAACGTCGCCGCGAAAATCGTCCCCGATCTCTTCCAACTTTCGCTTAGCCGCGTCGCGCTCGACGACGTGGGCGGCATTCCGATCATCGCGATCCGTGAACCCACGATGGGCATGGTGGATGCCGTGATCAAACGCATCATGGACTTGGGCTTTGGGTTTATCATGCTGCTCGTTTCCGCAATTCCAATGGCGATCATCGCGATCCTCATTCGTCTCGATTCGCCGGGTCCCATCGTCTTTACGCAAAAACGGATCGGACGCTATGGATACGAATTCGTCACCTACAAATTCCGCTCGATGCGTCAAGGCGCGGAGGAAGAACAATCCCAGCTCACTGATCTGAACGAAGCGCAAGGACCGCTCTTTAAGATTCGAAACGATCCGCGGTTGACGCGCGTGGGGCGCTGGATTCGCCGGATGAGTCTGGACGAACTGCCGCAACTGCTCAACGTGCTGCGCGGCGAAATGAGCGTCGTCGGTCCGCGCCCGCCGATGCAGTGCGAAGTCGAACAATATCAGGAATGGCACAAACGCCGCTTGGAAGTTTGCCCCGGCATCACCGGCTTGTCGCAAGTCAGCGGGCGCAGCGATTTGACTTTCGACGAAACCGCGATGCTCGACATTTACTACATCGAGAATTGGTCGCCGTGGATGGACTTGGGCATCATGTTCAAGACGATTCCGACGGTGCTATTGGCGCGCGGAGCGTACTGAGAAAACTCAGTATTCAGTGTTCAGTATTCAGTATCGACTTGACTGAACACCGAACACTGAACACAACACTGGGGTTGATATGCGGGCAGTCGACATCATTGCAAAGAAACGCGAGGGCGAAACGCTGACGCGCGAGGAAATAAATTTTTTCGTCCAGGGATTTACGCGCGGCGAAATCGCGGATTACCAAGCCGCCGCGTGGGCGATGGCGGTGTACTTGCGCGGCATGACAAACGAAGAAACGACCGCGCTCACACTCGCGATGGCGCACTCCGGCCAAGTCCTCGATCTGTCTGCGATCGCGCCACGCGTGCTCGACAAACATTCGAGCGGCGGCGTCGGCGACAAGACGACGCTCGTCGTCGCGCCGCTCGTCGCATCGTTGGGATTGCCGGTCGGCAAAATGTCCGGGCGCGGCTTGGGTTTTTCAGGCGGCACGCTCGACAAACTCGAAGCCATTCCCGGCTTTCGCGCCGATCTCACGACTGCCGAGTTTACCACCCAACTCGAAAATTATGGCATCGTCGTCAGCGGACAAACGCACGACCTCGCGCCCGCCGACGGCAAACTGTACGCGCTGCGCGATGTCACCGCGACGGTCTCATCGCTGCCGTTGATCGCAAGTTCGATCATGTCGAAAAAAATTGCGGCAGGCGCGAACATCATCGTCCTCGACGTGAAAGTGGGACGCGGCGCGTTTATGAAAACCGAAGCCGAAGCCACCGCGCTCGCGGAACTGATGGTGAAAATCGGACGCCTCGCCGGACGACGCATCGCGGCGGTCATCAGCGACATGAATCAGCCGCTCGGCAACGCGGTCGGCAACGCGCTCGAAGTGATCGAGGCGATTGAAACTTTGAAGGGACACGGTCCCGCCGAATTCGTCGAGCATTGTCTTTCGGTTGCCGCGCAAATGCTCTTGCTCGCCGATGCCGCGCGCGCTGAGGCGGACGCGCTCGCACAACTGCGCGCCGCGCTCGCGGACGGACGCGCGCTGAAAAAATTCGGCGCGTGGATCGACGCGCAAGGCGGCGCGGCGCGGGTGGTCGACGATTACGCGCTTTTGCCGCGCGCCCGCATCGTCGAAGAAATCGTCGCGCCGCAGGATGGATTTATCGCGGGAATCAACGCGGAACAAGTCGGCTTGACCGTCGTCGATTTGGGCGGCGGGCGCGCGAAGAAAGGCGACACGATTGATCACGCGGTCGGCGTCGTGTTCCAGCCCAAAGTCGGCGCGCGCGTCGCGCGCGGGGATCCGCTCTTCACCTTGCACGCGAACGACCGCGCGAAATTCGACGCGGCTAAAGCGCGACTGCTCGCGGCGTACACGTTCAGTCCGCACGCGCCCGCGCTGGTCGAGCTGATCCACAAAGTAGTTCGGTAGAAAAAACCCGAAGGGTTTCGGAAACCCTTCGGGTTTTTGGTTATTTCTTCTTGTTTCGTTCCGCTTCGATGATCTGCCGAAATTGCTCGATCGGTTGTGCGCCGACAAGCGGTTGACCGTTGATCAGGAACGCGGGCGTACTCGAAATGCCGAGCGATTGCGCGTACGTCGTATCGTTTTCCACCGTCGAAGAATACTTGCCCGAATCGAGACACGCATTGAATTTCGCCGCATCCAGTTTCAAATCCGCCGCGAATTTTTTCAAGTTGTCCTTGTTGAACGCGCCCTGATTTTCTCCGGCGTGACTCACGAACAACTTGTCGTGGTATTCCCAAAACTTGCCTTGTTCGCCCGCACACTCGCTCGCTTCCGCCGCCCACTTTGATTCGGGTCCCAGAAACGCCATGTGAAAATAACCCACGCGCACGATTCCCGTCTTGACGTACAATTCCTCAATCTGGCGCGCCGCGCCAGTCGCGAATTTCGCGCAGTACGGTCACTGGAAATCGCTGAACTCGATCAGCGTCACCGGCGCGTTGGAATTTCCTCTCAAGTGCCGCGTCTTGGAAACGACCGTATCGAACATCGAATTCCCCGACGAACCGCCCGGGGCGATCAGCCAATGCCCGACAAAACCAATGATGACGCCTAACACAAGCATAATCAAATTGGCGACCCAGGTGGGCGCGCCTTGCGAACGTTTCGATCTCGATTTGGGCATGGCGGGCTTGCTTGATTTTTCCGCGCCCTTGACATCTTGATTTTCCATTACCTCTCCCCACAAGTGATGGCGCGATTATATCCGACTGCGGGAGAGTTGGCAAACGCGCGCACGGTAGGGGCGCAATTGAATTGCGCCCCTACCATTTCATTTCCGCAACGCGATGAACGCGATCACGCCCGCCGTGATCAGCAAGCCCGCGCCCAACAATCCGCCACCGATCAACAAGCGCGTATTTGCGTCGACCTGCTGCGGCAACGCGGGAACGAGGTCGGGTGTCTTCGATGGAACCGCAGGCGTCACGAGTCGCGCGTATTCAATCGGCGTCGGCGTACTCCCAGCCCCAACTCCGCCCCGGACAGGAGTCGCGAGAGGAGGTGAAGTCGGCGCGGCGCGCGCGTCGGTCGCGCCCGCGCCGGTGTCCGTGATCTCGTACGCCACGCCGTTGACGACGACGATGACGCGCGAGCCGAGCGCGAGGTACTTGCCCCAATCGGGATTGTTCGCGGTCAGCGCAAAGTACGCGTCGCTGCCAAATTCGATCTTCTTTGTCGTCATCTTCGACGGATCGAACTGGGTGTCCATCCACACATTGTTTCGCAGCAAGAACGTTTTATCGCCGATCGCTTGCACGGGCGCGGTTTCGACTTGCGGCTGCGCCGGCATCCCAGGTGCGGCGGCTTTCGTCGGCATTGGCGCCGCGGTCGGCGCGGCAAGCGCGCCGCGCAACGCGCTCTGATCCTGGCTTTGTTGCACCGCCGCGGGACCCGACGCGGGTGCGGCGGTTGGCTTGGCAGCTGCTGTCGCGACCTGGTTGCGTCCCGATTGCGTGAACACATCTTGCCGCTCGTCAACCAGGAACGACGTGTACGGCGTGACGATTCCATATCGGACTGCGAGTGCGACAATTTCGTTGACGATTTCTTTCGATTCGCCGCGCAAACGAATCTCGCTTAACAAGTAGCCGATCTTGCGCGTCGCCCACAAGCGCGGAATCGAATCATCGCCGCCGGAACTGCGAAACGTCACATCGGAATAGCGGAACGATTGCGGCGCGTTGTTCACATTGCCCTTGAGCGTGATCGATGCCGCGCCGCTGCCGCGATAGCGCCCCGTGACGATCAACTGCGTCCCCGCGAAAAGATCGGGCAGCGGATACGGATACACGTCGTTCACGGTAACGCCGCCCCAGTCAATCGTCAAATCCGAAAGCACGGGCGTCGAAACTTTGGCATAGAACGTGGAAATGATCTCGTCAATCTTTTCGTTCGGGCGAACGTAACCGCTCGCGCCGCGCAATTTGTCCGACAACGAATCGAGCAGAATCGTGTTCACGTCATCGCCGACGCCAAAGTTGAACAGCCGCACATTTCGCGAAGCGGGCGTCGCGTTCGTCACGTTCGAAAGAATCTTGGTCGCGTTCGTTTCACCCGTCGTCGGCAATCCGTCAGTCAAGAAAATAATAATAGTTGGGCGTTCGCGATCCGCCATTCCCATCGCTTCGAGGAGCGCGCGATTGATGTCGGTCGAACCCTCGGCGCGGATGCGCGAGACGTAATTGCGCGCGTCTTCGCGCGACGACGCGGGACGCAGCGACGACGCGTACCAGTTCGTGCTCGTGCTGAACGTTTCGATGTTGAAACGGTCGTTCGGGTTGAGTTGATCGAGCACGTAGCCGAGCGCGCGCTTTGCCTGATCGATTTTCGCGCCTTGCATCGAACCCGACACGTCGAGGACGAGAATCACGTCTTTGGCGATCACCTGCCGCGTGTCCACTTCGACTTTGGGCGCGACGAGCATCACAAAGAAACCGTCCCCACTGCCCCCCTGAGCGGAGTCGAAGGGTTTGTACGAAATCAGATTTAGCCCAATGTCGTCTTGGGTAACCGAGTAGTACAGCACAAAATCGCGATCGGGACGCACGTTCGCATCTTCGTAGCCGACGCGCGCTTCGTACTCGCCGCGCCGCGTGACGCTGACGTTGTGCGACGGCGAATAGATCGCTTTGATCGCCGCGTTCGATTTCACGGAAACCGTGACCGAGACATTTTTCAGCGGCTTGGGCGAAAATTTTTCGGTGTTGAGCGGATAGACATAGCGAACGAGTCCTGCGTCGGCTTTGATGATTTGCGAGTACTCGATCTCGACGCGCTTTTCGGATTGCGGCGGAATCGGAAAGATACGCGCCTGAAACGCGTTCCGTCCGACGTACTCGAGCAGCGCCGGATCGCGTTGGCTGCGGACGATGCTCTCGTAAATCTGCCGCGCCTCGTTCTTGTCGAGCACCCTGCCCTCTAGTTTCTTGCCGTCGACCCACATCGAAAAATCGCTGATCGCCGCGTCTTCGGGCAGCGGAAAAATGTACGTCCCTTCGAGCGCGTAGGTGCTGTCGTTGAGAAACGTTTGATCGACGCGCGTCCGCGCGATCTGGTTGTCAATCGTCACGGTGACGTTGTGATTTTTCACCGCGAGGTACGTGGAACAATCGCGGCGGATGGGCGGCATCGGCGGGCGCGGTGTGACGGGGGGCCAAATGCCGGGCGCGGGCATCGGAATCACCGTGACGGGCGGCATTGGCATTGGCGGGCAATCCACGACGATGATGCCGTCGGCGGAGGCGGAAGGCGTTTGGATCGCGAAACTCACGAAAGAAACGAAAACCGCGAAAGCGAGCGCGAGAGAAACGCGCAAGGGGCGCGAAAGCGCGCGAAAGAACGCGAAAGGGCGCGAAAGTAGTTTGGTTTTCATGGGGAACTCCTTGGTAGGACAAATTTGAAATTTGTCCTACGCTTAGTAGACGACGCAAGGGCAAAAAGAGTTCCAACAAAAAGACCTTCGAGGTTTGCAGAAACCTCGAAGGTCTGATGTAGTACTACTTGGCGGCGCGACGATGTCGTTCGGCGTAGTCAGTCAAACCAATCTGCTCAAACAAATCCGCAGCACGCAAGAGATAAGGACGCGCGCGTTCTGGTCTGCCCAAGCGCAGGAGTTCCCAACCAAAGTTGCCAATCTGAGCCGGCACGCCATACCGAGAGCCAATTTGGTTATACAGTTCAATTGCTTGATCGAGCAAACGATCTGCGCGTTTTGGATCAGTTTCCAGATAGAACTTGCCTTGAGATGCAAGCACGTTGGCTTCGCCCAAGCGGTCACCGACGGCGCGATACAACTCCAACGCCGCCGCGTAGTTTTGGAGCGCGGCGTCTCGCTCGTCGCGGAACTGCTGAATGTCGCCCATCGCTTGAAGCACGTTGGCTTCGCCCAAGCGGTCACCGACGGCGCGATACAACTCCAACGCC
>DYJA01000045.1:34990-49800 GCA_020723345.1 Candidatus Aquidulcis sp.
TCTCGCTCGTCGCGGAACTGCTGAATGTCGCCCATCGCTTGAAGCACGTTGGCTTTCAGTCCGGGATTGTAGTCATTGCCTATGCGTAACGCGTCAGTCAGCCAACTCAGCCAATCATTCCACGCGCGGAAGATATTGTAGAGCCAGTTGCGCGGCGTGGTTGCCAAACGCGCGAGCAATTCACCATCACTTTTTTCGCGCGCAAACTTCGCTGCCGCGCGCAAGTTGTCTAACTCCTCGCCAACTCCAGGCGCGTTGCTGAGATCGTCCATAGAATGTTTCTCAAACAATGCGATCAAAAATTCTGCGTGCGCGCGATTGGCGGCATCGCTCTCACCGCACTCGTTCAGTTTCTGCGCGGCAAAATCGCGGACGAGATCGTGCAAACGAAAACGCCCCAGCGTCTCCGCGTCCATCACGAGCGATTCGTCCTGCAACCGCTCGATGTTCGTCCGCGCGTTGGCTTCGGCTTCGTTCCAGAGCGCGCCAGCGGCGCGCGCGACAAAACCGCTCGGCGCAAAGACCGCGAGCGCGCGCAAACGGCGGCGGTCGGCGTCGTCTAAATCGTCGTAACTCAGCGCGATGTTCACCGTGACGCTGTCCTCGCGTGAGGGCTGCGCGCCGCGCTGCAATTCCTTCAGCCGATTTTCCAGCGTGCAATTGAACGCGGCGACGGGCGTCGCGGAAAAGTGGCGTTGTTTGCGGAGCCGACTCGCGGCAATGTCGAGCGCGAGCGGGAGATAGCCGCACAAGCGGCACAATTCGCGCGCGGCGTCCGGTTCGTGCGCGAGCGCGTCGCTCAAGCCGTGCGCCTCGCGCACGAGTTCAAGCGATTGCTGTTCCGTCATCACGTCCAGTTCAAAGACGCGCGCGACGCCAAGTTCACGCTGGCGCGAGGTGATCAGCGCGGCGCACGACGGCGACGGCGGCAAAAGAAATTTGAGCGCGGGGATTGAAACTTTGTACACATCATCGAAAATGACGATGTGCGGATTGTCGTGGAAGACCGCGCGGAGAATTTCGCACCGACTTTCGTCGGTCGAGTTCGGGGGAAACGTGATGCCGAGCGCGCGCCCCAGTTCACCGTGCAAAAGCGCGAGCGGTCGGTCGCGCACCTCCAGCCAAATGACGTGATGCGCGCGTTCGAGTTCGCCGCAGAGATGCTTTGCCAGTTCCGTCTTGCCGATGCCACCCATCCCCGCGACGCCAACGACGGCGACTTGCTCGCGCCGTTCCAGCGCGGCGCGCACGTCGTCTTCGATTTTACCGCGTCGGACGTAGTGCGCGGTGCGCGTGGGCGGTGGCGCGCTGCCTTCGGGAGGATGCGGCGCGGGAGATACGTGCTGATGCAATTCGCCGATGTTCGTGACATTACCGCCGACAATGTCGCGCTGGGCTGAAGCAGTACCGCCACTGACGTTGACGCCGCTCGACGCGGGCAGACCCGTCAGGTTTTCAAAAACCTGACGGGTCTGTGGGCGCGCGGACTTGTACTTGAAACGAAACGTAAAAAATGGCGGCGTCGCGGTGACGTTGACGCCTTCAAAATCCAGTTTCTTGGCGATGGCGACGGAAATAAGGATGATCGCGAGAAGAGCGGCGGTCATCCACGCCCAAAGCGGAAAACCGAGGACGGGTTGAGTCAGCCAGTCGAGCACCTTTGCCTCCACCGTGCCGAGAATCGTTCGCGCTCGCCGTGATTATACCACGTCCGCCCGCGCAAATCAAAAAGACCCTCCAGGTTTTCGCGCCAGCGACCTGGAAGGTCTCGCCCACTCACTGCCCCATCTTCTCCACTATTCGCATCACCACGCGTCCCGCCTCGTCCAGATATTCCGCGCGCACCTGCTCAAACGTATCTTGCGGCGTATGAAGCAAGTTGTAATTCCGCATGAAAAAGACCGCGTCAATTCCAACACTGCGAAACGACGCGTGATCGCTGCTCGCGCCCGAACCCAACGAAAAACCGCGCGCGTCGATCCCCAACTCCCGCGCCGCCTCCAACGCGAGTTTGCCGACGCGTCCCTCGCCATCGCAAAGCAAGGGACCCGCGCCGCCGCCGAGCATATCGAAATTGAGCATCGCGACGATTCGCTTGCGCGCGTCGTCCGCCAAACTCGTGACATAGTGCCGCGAGCCGACCAGCCCGATTTCTTCCGCGTCGAACGCGACGAAAACCAGCGTTGACTTGGACGATTTCTGTGACAGGGCGCGCGCCAATTCGAGCAAAACCGCGACGCCGGAGCCGTTGTCGTTCGCGCCCGCGCCCAGCTCGACCGAATCGAAATGCGCGCCCAGCACGATGACGTCGTCGCTCGCACCGCGTTTGGTCGCGATAATATTGCGCGCCGTTTTCTGCGCGACGAGCGTATCGCTTTCGATCTTGAGTTTCACCGCGCCTTGCGATAGCAACTCTAAAAGCATTTGCCCGTCACGTCCGTTAATTCCCAATACGGGATTCGCCGTTTTGTCACGCAGAGTTCCCGCAAAACGTTCGGGCGCGTTGTTGTAGATCATCGTCGCGACCGCGCCCGCGCGTTCCGCGTTGCGCGCCTTTTCCGAGAACTGCAGTGCGCCGCGCTCGACCAACGCGATCTTTCCCGCGACATTCACTTTGGCAAAATCGCTCCCGTCACCCACGCCGCCGACTGCGACGAGTTCCGCTTCTACGCTGCCGGCTGGGCTGAGCCGGATCGGACGCGCGTCGAGCGCGCGCGTTTCGGGCGCGACGATCTGGACGCGCGTACCTCGATCCTCCCAATCTTCGAACGCGAACGCTTGCCTTTCGATGGGGTAGCCGTAACTTGCGAACTGTTGCGCGATGTACTCGCCTGCGCGCGTCGTGTTTTCTGTTCCGGCGACGCGCGCGCCAATTGTCACAGCAAGCGCGCGCGCGTGTTCCAGCGCGCGGCGCGCGTCGAAAACACCGGGCGGCGGCGCAATTGTCGGCGTCGCAGTGGGTGGCAGTGTTGGAACAACCGTGGGGCCGAATGGCGGATAGTTGCGTTCGAGATCCGCGCCTTCTGCGGCAGGCGGCAACGTTGGCAGGGGAGTGAGAACGAATGGCGGAGTTGCGCTTGGCGCGAGTGTCGGCGCGGCTGGCGGCGCGCTAGGCGCACATGCAACGAGCGCGAGGATTGCAAAAACAATTATCGAGAGATGAACAATTTTGTTCATCGGACACATCCTTCGTCAAGGCAACTCGACCTTTGTGAAGGATGCCCGGATACTCGTCAGTGCATATAGATTTTTTCGTGAGAACGATCGTACATCCGTCGAACATATCTTCAAACCTTCGAAAGGTTGAGTTACCTGAAGAGTCAAATTCTATACTTATTATATCGCGATCCCGCGCCATATCCAAAAAACGCGCATCGCGCAAATCGCACATTTGCCTCGGCGCGATTTGCATGATGCGCGAACAGAATTGAATGGGTTTACCCAAGTGGATCTTACGGCACGCCGCTCCAGCCCGCGAGCCGCGCCAGCATCCACCAAAACGCCGCGCCTTTGAGTTTGCAGTTAAAGCCGTGCGAGTGCGCGCAACCGCTATCGTTCGCCGGTAAATTCACACACTGGTCAGCGTGAGCCGCGCACCATGTATAACACCACTCACACGCGTCGCTGCCGTTCGGATAATAGGCGCCCGCCGGATCGTAACTTTCGATATCGGCAAAGTCGAATAGAATTTTGTTGTTCGCGCGCGCGTAATCGCGAATTTGATTGTTCCGAATGTAAAGATTTCCGCTGACGCCGGTGCCGTCCAGGTGTCCGGTCATGTAAACGAATCGGACGCCCGGATAATCATGTTCGAGTTGCGCCATGTTCGCCAGATAAGAATCGCTGATGTCCGACGCCGTCGCCGAACTCACCTGCCCACACCACGACCACATGACCGTATTTCGATTGCTGCCCGGCGGCGTTCCGCTCGACAGATACGTGCGCGTCCGGCTCGCCCAAGTCACACGATCGGGATTGCCTAGATCGCCTGTTGGCGTATAGTCGTGCAATGAGAGAATTCCTGTCTGCAACGAACCGTTTGTGTTGTAATTGTACGACGGATAAATGCCGCGCCAGTATCCAAGCCCTGAAACAAGTTGACTGCCGTGCGACGTGTGACCGTACGACAAGCGTAAATTCGCTTTCGCGGCATCAATGTACGCCGACGGGATCCTAGTAATGTCGGTCGTCGTGTGGTCAATAATGATCGCCGTCGAGACGATAGCCGGCGCGCGCACAATCATCGGCAAATAAATCGTCGAAGCATCTAGCGCGCGCGGCGCGGCAGCCGCCGGAGCACGCTCCGGCGCGAGTTTGTCCGCCGACGTACCGACCGCGCCGTGCAAAACGATCAGGATCATCACTCCTGCCACGACAAGAAAAACACGCAGTTTCATTCCAGATCTCCTCTACAAAAATACGCCCGCGCGATGGAAACTATCGCGCGGGCGGTCATCACCCTTGAGTACTATTATCAAGAAAATGCAAAGTGTGACAATCCCCCAAAGGGGCTACTGACTTTTCGAGATACTGGGAAAGAAAAAGAAATACGGCGGCGGACCGATGCGCGTAAAATAATTGTACGCAGCAAATACATCCACGCGTCCAAAACCGTACACGTTGTTCGGGGACTGATACGCGACATCCCCGCCGCACGTTTGCGCGCTTACGAGCGGCGCCGCCGTATTCGCCAAAACCGATTCCGTCAAATCGACATTGCGAACGAGCGCGGGAAATGCCGACCACAACAACGCGACCGCGCCCGCGACGTGCGGCGAAGCCATCGAAGTGCCGCTGGAATTTCCATAGCCGTTCGTCGGAATGCTCGAACGAACAGACACGCCCGGCGCGACCAGATCGGGTTTGCGCCGATTGCTGCCATCGACCGTCACGGGACCGCGGCTGCTGAAACCGGCGATGTTATCCGCAGAATCGGTCGCGCCGATCGTGATCGCGGAATCATAAATCGCTGGCGGATCATTTATGGTCGCGCAGCCATAATATCCCGTGTTGCCCGCCGACACCGCCATAAACACGCCCGCCGCGCGCAAATTGTCCATCGCGACGAGCAAACTGTTCGCGGAACATCCTTCGCTTGGCGGACAGCCGTACGAATTGCCAACCGCGTGCGGGCGTCTATTTGGATCGGCATTCTGCTGATTGAGATCCCAGGGCGCGAGAAAAAAATCAAAACATTCGATATACGTACTGGGGCTGCCCCAGCCCTGCTCCATGTTGCGACACGCGATCCATTGCGCGCCCGGTGCGACGCCGATTTGATTTCCCGCGCCGTCGTCGCCGATGCCGGTGCCCAAAGTGTGCGTGCCGTGTCCGTAATCGTCGCACGGCGCGGCGATGCTGTAGCCGCACGGATTCGTGCCATTGCCGCTGAGATCCGAATGAATCGCGTCCCACCAACTGAAATTGTGATCCGCGCTCATTCCATCCCAGCCGCGATAATGCGGTTGGAGCGCGGGATGATCCCACTGTACGCCGGTATCCGCGTTCCCGTACACGATATTCTGTCCTATGTAACCAAGCGACCAGACCGATGGCGCGTTGATCTTGCTCACGTTCCACTCGACGGCGTTCGGCGCGGCGACGCTTTGCGCGCTTTCCAAATTCACCCTGAACGCGCGATCCGATTCGATTGCCAGCACATCCGCGCGCGCGGCGAGCGCGTCCACCACCGCGCGATTTCCTTCAACCGCGAACGCGTTGACGATAGTGAACGCGCGATATTTCGCGCCCAGCGCGTCGAGTTGCGCGCGCACGGCGGGCTGCGTTGCGTTCGCGGCGCGGCGCAGCGCGTCGAAGACAACGTGTCCGCGCACCGCGTGATCGCGTTCGGCGGCGGCAAGCGCGCGCGTGTCGGTCCGCGATCTCAGAACGACAAGAAAGCGCGCCGTCGCGCCGTTCGCAGAATCGGCGAGGACGCGCGGATCGATTCGCGCAGTTGGCGCAAACGTCGATCCCACTGTGGCGAACAACGCAAGTACGAGCGGAAGCATCCGTTTCATCGCGCGTCCCCGAACGCGCGCAAGATTTGGCGCGCGCTGACCTCCCACGAGAATCGCTTGATGTTATCGAACCCGCGCGCGATCAATTTGGCGCGCAGCGCGTCGTCGCGCAACGCGCGTTGCAGCGCGCCCGCGATCGCGTCCACGTCGAGCGGATCGCAAAAGAGCGCGGCATCGCCCGCGGCTTCGGGCAGCGATGAAGTCATCGCGCAAACGACCGGCGTCCCGCATGCCTGCGCTTCCAAGATCGGCAAGCCAAATCCCTCGTACAAACTGGGAAACGCAAAGACGCGCGCGCCGCTCATGAGCGCGGGGAGATCGGACGCGGGGACGTAGTCGAGAATCGAGATGAGAGATTGGAGGTTGAGTTGCTTGACTCGCGCAAAGATCGAATCGTAAAGCCAGCCGCGCTTGCCGACAATGACGAGTGTGATGCGTGTTGCGTGTTGCGTGATCAAACGCGCAAATGCATCGATCAAGCGCGCATAGTTTTTCCGTGGATGAATCGTGCCAACGGTCAGGACATAGTCACTGCCTATGCGATATTTTGCTTTCACGCGTTCGATGATCGCCGCGTCGCGAATCGGCTGATACAGTGGCGCGTCGTACGCGGGATACACGACCGAAATTTTTCCCGCAGGAACGCGAAAAAAGCGCACGAGATCATCGCGCGTCGATTCGGAATCGCCGAAGATATGCGACGCGGCGCGCGTGCTCCACCAAACCGACCAGTTGTGGTACGCGCGTTGCAACGGCGGATGCGCTTGCGGAAAATGCGCCTGCCCAAGATCGTGAATCGTGACGAACGAACGACGCGGATGAAGCAGCGGCAGAACGTGCGCGGGCACCCACAACAGATCGGGCGCGCGCATCAACATCTCGAACGAAAGGCGCACGTGTGTCCAGAGGCGGGGGAAGGAAATATTTCGTAATTCGTAATTTGCAATTCGTAATTCGCGCGGTGAGGCAAAGAAATCTTGGGGCGCGCGTTCGCGCGTGTAGAGGCGATAGTGATTCTTGCGATCGAGCGCGATGAGCGCGCGGATCAATTCGCGCGCATAATTTTCGGTGCCTGTCGGCGCGTTCGTCGTTGCGCGAGATGCGTCAATTCCGATGAGCATGGGCGATCAGTCAATCGGTCAATCAGAGATCGGTCAACCAGTTACCTGATTGACTGATTGCCTGATTGACTTTCCAAGTACTCGTTCGATTTCCTCCACCGCGATCACCCCCACGCGCCGAATCGTCGGCGGATCCGTCGTTGCGTCGACGACCGTCGAGGGAGTGTTGCTGCGCGTTGGACCGCCGTCAAGGATCAGGGGAATACGTCCATTCAGTTGCGCGAGTACTTCGCGCGCGTTCGCGGGATCGGGTCCGCCGGAAATGTTCGCGCTCGTCGCGGCAAGCGGCACGCCCAGCGCGTCGATCAGCGCGCGCGTCGTGCGATTATTTGGCACGCGCACCGCGACGCCCGTACCGCCCGCGATCAAAATTCTCGGCACGCGCGCGGCGGCGGGCATGATGAGCGTCAAACCGCCGGGCCAGAATTTTGCCGCGAGTAAGCGCGCCGCGTCAGGAATCGCGTGCGCGACGAGCGGCAACTGTTCGACATCGGAAAGCAAGTACGGGATCGCCTTGCCGCGATCGCGCGTTTTCACGACGAAGAGTTGCTCGATCGCACCTTCATCGAAACCGCGCGCGCCGATGCCATACACCGTGTCGGTCGGAAACGCGATGACTTTGTGCGCGCGCAGCAAACGAACCGCGTGCGCGAATGCTTCAGTATCCACAGCGGGAAGGATTTGGGTCTTCATGGATTGTCTTTTGAAACGCGGCAATCAGTCAATCGGACAATCAGGAGGCGGTCAACTGGTCGCCTGATTGCCTGATCGCCCGATTGATCCATCGCCGTTCAAAACAAATTTCTCGATCACCGCCGCCGCGCCATCTTCCTCCGCGCGCGGCGCGACGTAATCGGCGAGCGCTTGCACGCGGTCAATCGCGTTGCCCATCGCGACGCCCAGTCCCGCCCATTCGATCATCGAAATGTCATTACCTTGATCGCCCAGCGCGATCACCTCGTCGCGCGCGATGCTCCATCGATTGGCAAGCCACGCGACTGCGTTGCCTTTCGACGCGTCGCGGTGCGTGACTTCGACGTAGGTTCCCCACGACTGAACGATTTGGAGCGCATCGCCAAAACGAATCTTCAATTCGATCCGCAACGAAGCCGCGATGGATTCGTCGCAGATGAAAAGAATTTTCTGTGGCGCGCCCGGCAGCGAGCGCGCCAGGTCAGGCACGACGTTTAGATGATCGCGATAACTGCCGATGTATTCGACCGCGTGCGCGGTGAGGCGGGGCGTGTAAAACTCTTCATCGATGCAAACAAGCGTCGTCAAGTCATCGCTCGCGCGCGCGATGAGTTCGCGCGCGCGAGCGAGCGGGACTCGATGCTCCAACAGAATTTTGTCCGCGCGAATATCGCGAATCGTCGCACCATGATTGCAGATGATCGCGCCGTCCAAACCCAGGTCACGCGCAAACGGCGCGGCGGTGCGATAGACTCTGCCCGTCGCGATCACGACGCGCACGCCGCGTTCTTGCGCGCGGCGCACCGCGTCGCGCAAGCGCGGCGTAAAGGACTGTTCTTCGGCGCGCAGTGTGCCGTCCAGATCGGCGGCGATAAGTTTGTAAGTCATTTTCGATTTTCGATTTATGATTTATGATTTCCGCGTTTGTCCGCGCGCGACGCGATCCGCGTCCAATTGAATTTCGATGACGCGATCAAGTCCTTCCAAGTCTTGCCGCAAAGCCGCCATCGCCTTAGGTAACTGCTGCCGCGCTAACTCCAACGCCGCGTCGCCCTGCTCTTCCGAGATTTCGAGCAACGCGCTTGCGCCGCGCGCCGCGTGCGATTGGAGTTGCGCGAGCAGGCGGCAGAACACGTCCAGCCCATCTTCGCCGCCGTCGAGCGCGCGGCGCGGTTCAAAGACGCTGATTTCGCGCGGCAGTTCGCCAAAACGCGCGCTGGGAATGTACGGCAAATTCGCGACGAGCAGATCGAACGGCGCGCCGACGCGCTCGAGCAAATCACTTTCGACGAACTCGACGCGCGGTTCCAAATTCAAACGTCGCGCGTTCAACCGCGTCACGTCCAACGCGTCGCGCGAAATATCCGTAGCGATCACGCGTGCGCGCGGCAAGTGGTGCGCCAGCGTCAAAGCAAGCGCGCCTGATCCTGTGCCAACGTCGACGATCACGGGTGTCAACTTGGCTTTTGCGCGTTCCAACGCGATCTGCACGAGCGTTTCGGTTTCGTGGCGCGGAATCAAGACGCGACGGTCGACGACGAAATCGAGTCCGTAAAATTCCTGATGCCCCACGATGTACGCGAGCGGCTCGCGCCGCGCGCGCCGCGCGACGTTCGCGGCGTACCGCGCGGCAACATCGGGCGCGAGCGGCTCATTCAAGCGCGCCAGCGCGTTCGCGCGCGTCGTTTCGAGCGCGTGTGCAAGCAAGAGTTCGGCTTGCAGGCGCGCCTCATGGTACTCCATCGTCACGCCCAGCGCGCGCGTCGCGTCAAGGAGCGCGTCTTCGAGTGTCTCCGTTTTGTCCATCCACAGAAACTATCACGACCACGATGGTTTTTGGGACACAGATGAACACAGATGAACAAATCAGTGTTCATCTGTGTAGATCAGTGTCCAATAGGTTTGACTATGGTTGTGCCACGTTATGGCTTGGCAGTCAAACTTGGCGTCACTGTAATCGCTCGCGTCGCCGTGAGCGTCGCGGTTGGCGTCAAGGTCGGTGTCGCCGTGAGCGTCGGCATCGCGGTTGGCGTACGCGTGAGTGTGGCAGTCGGACGACGCGTCGGCGTGAACGTCGGCGTGACAATCGGCGTCACGGGGGGCCAGTAATCGAAAAAGTACAGCCCGTAGAACAACGCGCCGCGCGGATGATCGGTTGGCGATTTCCATTCGAGCACGTAAACGAATTTATCGCCGTCCACCAAACGCTGCAAATCAATGTCGCTGAACTTGCCGCGCACTTTGACCGCGCTCCCCGTTTGCTCGTGCGTCCCCGTCCAATACGAATTGTCGACATAGTGCCGCGCGCCGCGCGTCGGATCGTCATCGCGCGTTACCGCGCCCAGCACCTCGCGCGCGATTTCGATCGCGCGCGGATCGGGCGGATCGTTTTTGTGATCAGGGTACGACGAATAGCGCTCCAAAACGCGCGCGTCGCGATAACCGACTGCGCCGCCAAAACCGATTTCGACGCGGTTACGCATCGTCCAAATAATCGCGCGATACGCTTGCGATTTCAGCGGCTCGGGAAAAACCTGCGCTTCGTACGTCGCGACGACGGCGACCACGCGCGCGTCATCGTCGGTAAAGCGCGGTGTGGGCGTCGCGGTGGGCAGCAGCGCGGCAATCGGCGCAAGCAAATCGCGCGGCAGCGGACTCAAGCGAATTATGATGCTGCACACACTCAACCAAAAAATCACGACGATGAACGCGAGAATCGCAATGCGATGCCGTGGTTTCACGCGCGACCTCAGTTCACTCCCGCCGCTTTCAACTTCTCCGATTGATCCGCCGAAATCAGCGCGTCGATCACCGCGTCAAGGTCGCCGTCCAAAAGTTTGGGCAAATTGTGCAACGACAAACCGATGCGATGATCCGTCATCCGATCTTGCGGAAAATTGTACGTCCGAATTTTTTCCGCGCGTTCGCCCGAACCAACCTGGGATCGTCGCGTCTCCATCTGCTCGCGCTCGCGCTTTTCGACTTCGATTTCGTACAGCCGCGCGCGCAACACGCCCATCGCGCGAATTTTGTTTTGCAATTGCGAGCGCTGATCCTGGCACGTGACGACCAAGCCCGTCGGCAAGTGCGTGATGCGAACCGCCGTCGCGACTTTTTGCACGTTTTGTCCACCGTGTCCCGACGCGTGGAAGATGTCGATCTTCAAATCATCTTGCTTGACATCAATTTCGACTTCGTCCACTTCCGCCAGCACCGCGACCGTCGCGGTCGACGTGTGGACGCGCCCTTGCGCTTCGGTGACGGGAACGCGCTGAACGCGATGCACGCCGCTTTCGTACTTCATCCGTGAAAACGCGCCGCGTCCGCGAATTTCAAAGACGACTTCTTTGAATCCTTTCAAACCCGTGCGATTCTCGTCGACGAGTTCGACTTTCCAGCCCTTGTCTTCCGCGTACCGCGTGTACATCCGATACAAATCGGCGGCGAAGAGCGCGGCTTCATCGCCGCCCGTGCCCGCGCGAATTTCGACGAACACGTCTTTGTCGTCGCGCGAATCCTTGGGCAGCAGCAAGACGCGCAATTCCTGAAGCAAACGACTCTCGTCCGCTTCGAGTTTCGCGGCTTCGTCCTTCGCCAGCGCGCGCATCTCTTCGTCCGATTCGTCGCGGACGATCACGCGCGTTTTTTCGAGCGCGTCGTGCGTCGTTTTGTATTCGCGGTATTTGGCGACGATTTCTTCCAAGCCGCTGATCTCGCGCGTGATTTCGCGCAAGCGCGTCGGATTGCTGGAGACCGCCGGGTCCGCCATCGAGTTGTGCAAATCTTCGTAATGTTGTTCGATTGATGCAAGTTTGTCGAGCATAAACCCTCAATTTATGATTTCTGATTTTCGATTTATGATTTGCTGTTCAGAAACTCGCGCGCGTTCGTAGTCAGGCATGCAGCGCACTTTGCGGAGTGCCGTCCTGTGCGCGCAAGACGCGACTCCGCGAACTACGCTCCGTCGCTGACTACGAACAAACGCTCACTTCTCAACGTCGCGCGATTCGCCGCAACACGAACGCGATTTCCTCCGAACGCAGCGCGAGCGTCACGATAAAGTACACCGCCGCGCCGATAGCTGTGCCAACAATCGCGGTGAAGACTGGCGACGACGAAAAATAATCCGCGAACGGTACCAGCACGACTGCCATCGCGATTGCCGCGACGACGATGCGCGCCGTCGAAAGCGCGATGCGCCGCGCGTCGATGTCGCCGACGCGCCGCCGCAAGATCACAAGCAGCGTCGAAACTTCGAGGATCGTCGCGATGGAATTCGCGAGCGCGAGTCCGCCGTGCGCGAGCGGCGCGATCAGCACGATGCTCAGTGCGATATTCAGCGCCATCGCGCCGACGCCGACCACGACGGGCGTAGCCGTATCGTGCAGCGCGTAAAATGCGCGCGAGACGATTTCGAGTCCAGAGTGCGCGAACAGCGCAAGCGCGAAAAATTGCAGCGCCCACGCCGTCTCCGCCGTCGAACGCGCGTCGAATTGTCCGCGCTGAAACAAGAGCGCGATGAATGGCGCGCCGAGCACGATCAAGCCAACCGTCGCGGGAATCGTTAGGTACAGCGTCGCGCGCAACGCCATCGAAAACGTGTCGCGAAAATCGTCCAGTTCCTGCCGCGCGGTCTGCGCGGAAAATGTCGGAAAGACTGCCGTCGCCAACGACTGCCCCACGACGCCGACGGGCAGCAGCATCACGCGCCACGCGTACGCGAGCGCGGCAATCGCGCCCGCCGGCAGCGTCGATGCGAGAATCGTGTTGACGACAAAATTGATCTGCACTGCCGCGATGCCGAGCGTGCGCGGGAGCATCAGGCGAATCACTTCGCGAACATCGGCGGATTGGAGGTTGGAGATTGGAAGTCGGAAGTCGGAGATTTCCAACTTCCAAATCAACCACGGCACTTGCGCCGCGAGATGCAACACCGCGCCCACGACAACGCCGACGACCAAGCCGTACACGCCCATTGTCGGCGCGAGAACAAGCGCGCCTGCGATGATCGCCGCGTTGTAAACGACGGGCGCGAGCGCGGGCAAGACGAAATGCTGATGCGAATTCAGAATGCCCATCACGATCCCGCTGACGCCAAAAATAATCGGCGTGACGAGCATCCAGCGCATCAAATCGGCGGTCAATGCTTGATCGCTCGGCGCGAATCCGCGCGCGACCGTCAGCGCGACGATCTGCGGCGCGAAAATCGCAAGCAGCGCGCAGAGCGCGGTCAACGCGACGAACGTGAGGTTGATGAGCGCACCCGCGAGTTGCCACGCGCGGCGCGCGTCGTTTTGCGCGAGCGCCGCCGAAAACGCCGGAATGAACGCGGAACCGAGCGCGCCGCCCGCCAGCACGTTGAACACGAAATCGGGCACGGTGAACGCGGCAAAGTACGCGTCGAGCGCGCGCGCGGTGCCGAATTGATGACTGATGACGATGTCGCGCAACAAACCGAGCGTGCGGCTCGCCACAAAAAACAGCATGACAATCGTCGCGGCGCGCGCGAGTTGGCGCGGCGGCGTTGTCGGCGACGTCTCCGAAACCACGCCGCTATTATAGCGCGGCAAGGGACAAGTGACAAATGACGCGCGGCAATTTCGATTTGTCAAAAACGCAAATGTGTAGTATATTGGCGTCCGAAATAATTCGTGGAGGATTCACACTTTGGCAAACCCACAGGCAGCAAAGAAAGCAAAAAAACACGCGGGACTCAAGGCAAAACGGCAAAGCATTCGCCGCCGCGCGCGCAATCGCGTCGCGCGGATGAGCGCGCGCACCGAAATCAAGGACGCGCAGCAATTGATCGCGGCGGGCAAAATTGACGAAGGCGAGCAAGCCGTACGCCAAGCCGTGCGCGCGCTCGATCTGGCGGCGCAAAAAGGCGTCATCAAAAAGAACAACGCGGCGCGGCGCAAAGCGCGTTTGATGAAAAAGCTCAATCAAGCCAAAACCGCGAAAACCTAACTCCCCTGCTTCCAACCGCCGAGGCGAGATCATACGATCTCGCCTTTTTTTTCAGGCGCGAAAGGACGCGAAAGGAACGCGAAACCCTTCGCGCTCTTTCGCGTCTTTTTCGTGTCCTTTCGCGCCCTTTCGCGTATTTGTTAAAGTTTCGCGAACCCTCTTGACACAGAACAAGTGTTCGGCTATAATGCAATCAAACAGAACACCCGTTCTTTACCCGAAACGACGAACAGGAGGCAAATCATGTTAGAACTGGGTTCCGACGAACGCAACATCCTTCGCTTCATCGAACGCTTTGCGAATCAGCGCGCGTTCAGTCCGACGATTGAAGAAATTCGCGTCGGCGCGGCGATGAAATCCAAAGACCACGTCCATCGCGATCTAAAGCGCTTGGAAAAACTCGGCTACGTCAAGATCGAACGCGGCACCAGTCGCGGCATCGTCTTGCGGCGGACCGCCGACGGCTATGCGATCATTCCTGGCGGGTATCGCATTCCGATCCTGGGTTTCATCGCAGCGGGCAAAGCGATTCCCCTGCCCGAGGCAAACGCGCAGCCGATTGATTGGGTGGAAGCGACACGCGCGATGCTCGGCGATTCCGAAAACGTTTTTGCGCTGCGCGTGCGCGGCAATTCGATGATCGATGCGCTCGTGAACGACGGCGACACGATCATTCTGAAGCGACAAGAGACCGCGCAGAATCGCGAATTGGTCGCGGTCCGTTTGAAAAACGACCCGACGAATCCCGGCACGACCTTGAAACGATTTTATCGATCCAAGAATCGCGTCTGTCTTCAGCCCGAAAATCCGACGCTGAAAGCCAAGTGCTACAAACCCGCCGAAGTCGAAATTCAAGGCAAGGTGCTGTGTGTGATTCGCAAGATTCCGTACGGCGAAACGAAAACTGCCGTGCGCGTACGTTGAACGACAATGTTGAATCTAAAACCCTGCCCGTACCGTCACGCCGACGACGAGGGGCATATCCTCTGCGATAAAATCAAGTCCGGCG
>DYJA01000046.1 GCA_020723345.1 Candidatus Aquidulcis sp.
CCGTTTGTCCCTGCCACGAACTCAACTCAACCGGCTACCGGCTGAGTAGTAACAGTACTTGGTGACCGCGCCGCTGTTCGTCACCTCAAACCAGTTGCCGATGTAGTACGTGGTGACGCCGCTTTCGGTGCGCTTGATGCGCGCGCCGTCCGCGTTGTACGCGTACGTCGTCGTGCTGCTGCCCGTGACCTGGGTCAGACGGTTCTCCGCGTCGTAAGTGAGCGTTTGCCCGTTGCGCGCGGTCATGTTGCCGTTCGCGTCGTAGGTGTACGTCGCGCTGCCAGCACTCGCGACCGCGTGTTTGTGATTCGCGTCGTAGGTGTAGTTGGCACCGTTGAACTGCGTGATATTTCCAATCGCATTATACTCCCAACTCTGGGAATATGCACCACTCGCAGTTTTCAGCCGGTCGAGGTCGTCGTAAACAAAGTTGGACACTTCGCTGCGGACTGAATCGGTAATTGTTTTTACATTGCCGACTTTGTCGTACTCGTAGCGCAGGTTTTGCAAGTTGTTGGTCGTCGTCAATTGCGTGAGCCGCTGCGTCTTGGAGTCGTACGCATATTCCGTCACGACCGTGTTGCCAAATTTCAACCAGGTCAGTTGGCTGGCGGGGTTGTACTGAATCTCCGTCACGTACGGCAACATCGTCGCGGGTCCTTGCTGGTTGTACGTCGTCGGGACGACTTCGCCGCCGGGATATGTCATCGTGAGGACACGATCCATCGCGTCGTACGTCCAATTCGTCGTGTACGAACTCGGCGCGCCAGTAATGGTGTTGGTTTGCGCGGTGACGCGCCCTTGCTTGTCGTACACCCAGGAAGTCGTATCGACGCCGGAAACGCTCATGCCCGTGCGGCGACCGATGCCTTTGTTGCCGCTCGCCGTGCTGTCGTAGGTGTAACTCGTCGTGTACGAATTCGGATCAGTCGTCGGGCAATTGACATCGCTTCGATAATTCTTGCCCTTGAGCCGATTCAATTGATCGTAGTAGAAACACGTCGTCTGACTCTTCGCGTCAGTCTGCCGCGTCAAATTACCTGCATCGTCGTACCCGTAACTCCACGCGCCCATATCGGGATCGCTCATCGTGAGTTTCCGCCCGAGCCAGTCGTAGGTCATCGTCGTGATGTTGCGCGGGCTTGCCGCATCTTGCACCTGGGTCAACCGATTTAGCACGTCGTAACTATAATCGGTTGTGTACCAACTGCCTTGATTCAACTCCTTGACCTGAATCGTCCGCCCGAACGCGTCCGCGACCGTTTGCTTTTGATGTCCCATTGCATCGACAAGCGTCATCGTCCAGCGATCATAGATCATCGTTTGGGAAATCGTCGGATCGGGATTGATCGTCTTGATCGCGCGACCGAGCGCGTCGTACTGATGCTCGGTGAATGGCTTGCTCCAATCCGGCGTTCGGTACGTCCCGCCGCCCGTGGGGTCCGGCGTGGGCGTCGGAGTCGGCGTGGGCGCCACGCCGCCCGCGCCACCGTTCAGCATGGGCGCAAACGAGCGATAGCGATAGGCGAGTGGCTCGATGGCGCCGGCGCTATATGGATTCGAGGTCTTGGAAACGCGACCGACGAGATCGTACGCGGTATTGACGAGAGTAATTGTGTTGTTCATCCCCTGTGTCTGCTGTTGGATCACGCGCCCCAGTCCATCGTAGAACCACCAGGCGGATTGATACGTCGCAGTAGTTTGTCCACCCGCATCATTCCGCACCTGCACGCGTACCATCGATGGCGCGGTCGTGTTCAGGGTGTAGATGTACATCGCGGTCGGCGCATATCCTTGGTCGAGGGGTGAGGTGATCGCAATCGTTCTGCCGAACACATCGTAGCCATACGAGGTGGTCGCGCCGTTTGGATCGGTCGTGCTTGAGAGTTTGCCCAAACGATAGTCGTAGTTGTTCGTCGTCGTTTGATTCTTCGCGTTCGTCACGCTAACTGGAAAGGTGTTGTAGGTTGTATCGTAGGTGGTCATCGTCACGCGTCCGAGCGCGTCTGTCGTGCGAATGCGATTACCGTACGCGTCGTACGCGTGTGTTTCGCGCGTGAACGAAGTCGTACTGTCCTTCCACACATCCACGCGCGTTAGATCGCCTTTCGTCGCGGGCGTTTGAAAATCGGCGGCGTTATCGTAAAAATAACGCGTGCGCGAAGTAACAGTGACGCCGTTCTCAAGAATTCGCTCGACGCCCAACTTGTTCACAATCCACGCGGTCGTGTTCGGATAGTAGGTATGCTCAGTGCGCCGATACACACTCGCGCCATCGCCCCACTCTTCGACGTTGCTGACGTTGCCATAGTCATCATACGTGTACACCGTCTTGGCGCGTTTGTACGTCGCCTGCCCGTCGTACGTGTCGCGCAGGGTTTGACTGATGTACACAAAATTCGATTGATCACCGCTCGCGATTTGCGCGACCGAAATTCCACGCGCCGCCCACGTATGTTCGGTTTGCGTGTACTTGGTGTTGCTCGCGTCGAGTTGAATCGTTTTCCACAACCGTCCCAAATACACGTCCTCCTGTTTGAAACTCGATTCGGTTTTTCCGCTCAGCGGGTCGGTCACGGTGACTTTTGAATGACCCCAGAACTGGGTGTACCACGGGTGACGCGAGGTCCATGTGCTGGCGGTGGAATGGGCGGGGTCGTTGAGCGTCGCGCCTTCGTAGGTGTATGTCCAAGTCGCGGAACTGCCCAATCCGTTGAGGAGCGTCCGGCTCGTCACGCGCGTGTACGTCGGCGCGAGTTTCAGAGTCGCGTAGCGCAACGCGGCAGTTCCATTGTCGACGTAGATGCGCATTTGGAGCGAGGTGCTCCCAGCGGGCAGTTGAAACCAGTAACAACTCCCACCGCCAAAACCTGGGTTCGTCCAATCGGAAATGCCGGTTTCCGAACTGCCGTCGAACGAGACGGCGAGGCGCACCGTGCCATCGAGCGCGGGACAGAAGGTGTGGTACGCGCCGGGCGTCAAATTGAACGCATTCAAGTACGCATACTGACCGCTCGACGTGGTCGTAATGTACATCGCGTCGATACCGTCACCATTTTGACCGAATCCCACGCTGGCAGTTCCCGAACCATAACTGCCATAGCATCCCCCCGAACCGCCGGCGCAGCCGGTATAATCCCAACTGGCTGTGTCGCGCAATGCCTGGAAATTGGCGAACCACGCGTTTTCGTAGGTGAGCGATACCGTCCCGCCAATGCCATTCGCGATCTGCGCCAGGCGATTGCCGCTGTAGAAAAAAGTTGTGATCGGTGGAAATTGCGTGTTGTCTTTGCCAAAACGCGTAACGCTTTTTAGCGTCAGCCGCCCCCACTGATTGGTGCCCGGACCCCACCATTCTCCGGGATAGGTCGAGTAGTCGTACGCGAAGGTGTAGGCGCGCGTCAATTGCATCGTGTCGTAGTTGTCCTTCGTCCGCACGTCGACGCGATCCAATTTGTAGCGCTGCGACGGCGCGGCGCACTGGGTGTTGGTCCGCACGAGCGCATAATCGCCGCGCAAAGTGTAGGTCAAGGCGATCTCGGTGAGGTAGGTTGAACCGACATTGTTGTAGCGAATGGATTGCGGATAGAGCGCGGCATCGAACGGATGACTATTGCCGTCCAGGTTGCAATTATCCTCCATGCGGTCGCGCAGGTAGTCGTACTTGATTTCGTTGTTGTGCGTGTCGATGACCTTTTCCAACCACCAGGTGTAGGTTTCTTCTTTTGTTTGTATACCGCTATCGCGGCGCCACAATTTCGCGCGGCTGGCGGAGGTGTAGCCAAATTGGTATTGCGTTCCGTCCGTTGTCGTGACGGTCCAGCGATCAATCGCCGACTCGTACTTAATCCGCCAGTACTGCTCGCTCCAAGTATGATAGATGGTCGCATCTTGGCTGTCTTGCACCAAAGCGTTCCCCGCGCCATTCAAGACCAAGGTAAACACATCGTCGCTCGAATCATACGTGTCGCGCACATCGCGTGCGATGTAACTCGTACTGAACGACCAGCCCGCGCCGACGAAGGAGGCTTGCTGAAGATGTCCCATCATGTCGGTTGCCGCGCTGGAGTAGGACAAGCCCAATTTGGGCGCCAAGCCGTTGCGTCCCGGTGGCGCTTCAATCGGGTAGTCTGTCGCAGCGGAGCCCAAGAAGAGATTCGGTTCGGTTGCCTCCAACCTGGGCAAGTAATCTTGAATCGCCGGCGCGGAGACCAAACCAAAGTCGGTAAAGTGATTCGTCTGCGCGGTCACCGTATGTAGAGTCCGATCGACTTGGCTGGGAATCAGAATCCAATCTTTTTTGCTCGCGTCCCAATAGGCGAGCGCCAGGTCTTGTTCGCGTACGCCGCGCAGCGTATTTGGATCGTAGCGGATCGTGATCGTCACGGGCTTTTTGAATTGCTTGGTCTCTTTGGTCAGATTGGCGCGTTCGAAAGCGCGCAGCGAGAATTGATTCAGCACCAACCGCCGCGAACGTTCGTCCGGGAGCATTATTGCATTAGGACGCGCAGCAGGAGGATTGGCGATGGTGCGCGGAGTCGCCGTGGGCGTTGTCCGAGCACGCGGATTGGTCGTCGGGGTTGCGCGCAGTCGCGGCGTCGCAGTCGAGGTATTGGCGGGTGCCATATCCCAACTCGCGAGTTGTATGAACATTTCCGCGCGCGGAGTGGGTATCCCGGTCGCGGTCGAACGTACCGTCGGCGTTAGGGTTGCCGCTGGACGCGTTGTGGAAGTAGCCGGCGCGTTGGGAGAAACTGTCGGGGTCAAAGTCGCAGTGGCGCGCAACGTGGGAACAAGAGTCGCGCTCGAACGCGGACTGGGTGTGGCTGTTGCGCTGGGGCGTATTGTTGGCGCTGTCGTCGCGCTCGACAATGGCGCAGACAAAGAAGATGCTCCATTGGGTCCCAGACGCTCGAACCGGACCCGGTGTTGAACGTTGAACGTCCCCGCCGGAAAGCGCACGGTGATCTCGCCATTGCGGATCGACATGTTCACGTCGCGATCTGGCTCGACGTCGAGTTCTTGAACCGTCGCGGTTAAACTACGCGTCGCGGTCACGGTAGTGGTCGGGGTGAAGGTCGGCGTGCGCGTAATCGTCGCGGTGAAGGTGAGCGTCGGCGTGACGGTAATCGTCGCGGTTGTCGTCACGCTCGGCGTGCGTGTGATCGTCGCGGTGGTTGAGAGCGTGGGCGTTCGAGAGAGAGTCGCGGTCACGGTTCGCGAACTCGTCGGCGTTGGTGATTGGGTCGCGGATGTCGCGCGCGTCGCGCTGGCGGTCGCGGACGCTGCGGGCGTAGCGGAACTCGCCGCGGTCTTGACCAAGGTGTTCGTCGCCGTCTTCGACGCCGTGCTCGTCGGCGTGGGGGTTGAGGTCGTCGACGTGAGCACGCGCGTAGAAGTGACGTTGGGGGTCCACGTTGCGCCCTGAGCGGCAGTCGAAGGGGGCGTCAGCGTGTTGGTGGATGTGCCCGCGAGGATGTTTGCAAGCACCGGTGAGACGCCATCCTCATTGGGAACGATGGCAAAGGCAGTCAAGCCGCTGATGAGAAAAATACCGCAGACGAGCAGAATACCCCAATGCGCATGAGCGGGACGTGGGGTGGCATTTGGACGCGACATCGCGAATCTCCCGTAAAGAATGTACAGCAAGATCGAGAGCGTTCAGTTTGAGGTAGTGCCACGTTCAGTAGTGCCCGGGGTCAAAGAAAGAAAGTGCCTGCCGCGACCGGATCACGGCAAGTGCTCATCACCTGCCATATCTCGGTGGCGTGTATACATTGCGAACAATATAAAGCAACAATGTCAATATTTCAACCTGTGGATTTCCGCAGGTATACGAATAACACCAAGCCACACTCATCTATCTTGCCAGCCCGATTCTTCCCGATGACTTTGGCTGTCGATCCATCCACTGTTCACCGCCCACACTGCCACTTGAATTCGGGAAGCAAAACCCAGTTTTTTGAACACATTGCCGAGGTGGAACTCGACTGTTCTCTCTGCAATACCTAGTTCGTGCGCAACCTCCCTGTTGGTCTTGGCTGCCACCAACAAATTGATCACTTTCCGTTCTCGCTCTGTCAATCTGGCATTCCCCATCGCTCTTCCTCCATGTAGTGGATGTACTAGCCCTCGAAACGTGCGACACGAAAATGTGAACGCAAACTTGATAACAAAATCAGGGATAGCGGGCATCATCACTCTGAAATATACCACACGGGTACTCACGAAGTACTCACGGTACCAATTCACGCGAAACAGGATTCATCGGCAATATAGTCAATTTTTTTCCAAAGTCAAAAAAGAGCCGCGCGAAAGGTAAAAATTCTTTAACCGCGTGCTTGCCGATTTTCTCACCCGGAATATAATGACGCCGATGAATGAGAAAAATCTCCCGCTGCCCTTCCTCGCCCGCCTGCCGCGCCTCGTCCCCGCCGATCAACTCGACGCGGTGACGCGCGCATTCGCGCGTCGCCCGACGACGTTCCGCGTCAACACGCTCAAGACGACGCGCGACGCGGCGCAGTCGCAATTGTCCGCGCTCGGTTTTCAGGTGGACGACGTGCCGTGGTACGCCGACGCGTTCATTCTTCGCAACAAGTCCAAGCGCGAACTACTCGCGACCTCGCTGTACGCGAACGGCGAAATCTACGTGCAGAGTTTGTCGAGTATGCTGCCGCCGCTCATTCTCGACCCGCAGCCCGGTGAGCGCATCTGCGATCTCACCGCCGCGCCCGGCAGCAAGACGACGCAAATCGCCGCGCGGATGAACAACACCGGCGAAATCGTCGCAAACGATCGCAGCAAAATTCGATTGAGTAAACTGGTCGCGAATTTGAAACTGCAAGGCGTGACGAACGCGCGGACGCGTCTATCGTCCGGCGAAGATTTGTGGAAACGCTTCCCGGAATACTTCGACAAGGTTTTGGTCGACGCGCCGTGCAGTTTGGAAGGACGCTTTGAAGCGGGGAATCCCAAATCGTTTGGCGATTGGTCGCTCCGCAAAGTGGAATTTCTCAGCGCGATCCAATGCCATCTTTTGCGCTCGGCGGTGACGATGACGAAACCCGGCGGCGTGATCGTCTACTCGACGTGTACGCTGTCGCCGGAGGAAAACGAGCGCGTGATCGATTGGGTGCTGAACAAAGAACCCGGCGTCGTCGAGATCGAGCCGATCAATCTGGCGATTGACAATCTTTTGCCGGGCATCCCGCGTTGGGAACGCGAAGAATTTTCGCCGCAGGTGCGCGCGACGATTCGGATTCTTCCCTCCGAACTGTTGGAAGGATTTTTCGTAGCCAAGTTACGCAAACAACCGCGCAGTCAGTAGCGACTGCGCGGTTGATTTTGAGCGAACTGATGTGGGCGCGCTAGTAAATCTGCACGACGACCATCGCGCCCAAGTAGCGATTGTAGTACTCGACCGTGAAACTGTGCGCGCCCGCGGTCAGATGGCGCACCGTGCTAAAAGTCGCGGGTCCGTGATCGTAAAAACCGTCGACCACGAGCGCGCCGTCCACCCACACGCGCACGCCATCGTCCGAAGTTGCGCTGATGACGTAATCGCGCGAGACCGGAATATTTTGAATCGAGTCCCAACGCACCGAAAAATTGTCGTGCGGCACACCCGGCGCGGGCAGGGCTGCCTCGCCCCAATTGAAACTGATCACCGAATCGTCACGCACATACGCCGGCGAGCCGGAGAACGAAATGTTGTTGAAATAATATCCGCGCCACACACCCATGGTCGACGGACCCGGCGCGACGCCGCCTTGCGTGATCGAAATACTGATCAGCGCGCCGTAATCGAGTTGATAGTACTCGACGTGAAACGCGTGCGCGCCCGCGGCAAGCGTCCGCACCGCCGTGTACGTAATCGGCGGATGATTCCCCCACCCGTCGATGACGAGCGCGCCGTCGATCCACACGCGCACGCCATCATCCGAAGTCGCGGTGATCGTATAATCCGCGGTGACCGGCAGGTTCTGCGTTGAGTCCCACTTTGCCGAGAAATAATTGTGCGGCACGCCGGGCGCAGGTCGGATTGTCTCGCCCCAGTTGAAATTGAGCGCCGGATCGGTACGGACGTACACCGGCGAACCGGACAAGGTCATGTTGTTGAAATATTGACCGTACCATCCACTTGTTGGGAAAGGCGGAACCGGTGGAACCGGCGGAATCGGCGGAACCGGCGGAATTGGTGTGATCGGTCCGGGGATTGGTCCGGGCGAAGCCGTGGACGAAACGACCGCGGTGCCGGCGTTCCAACGATTGTAGTACTCGACGCGCACGGTGTGCGTGCCGGTCGTGAGCCACGTCGTCGCGGAATACGCCGTCGGACCTTGATCCCAAAACGCCCAGAGGATCAGATTGTTATCCACCAGCACATTCATCCCATCGTCAGTCGTGACGTAGAATGTGATGTTGCTGTCCGAGGTGACGTTGATCGAGCACGTCCAGCGCACGGAATAATTGTTCGTGGGCAAGCCCGACGCGGGCGCGACGTTTTCGCCCCAAAAGAAATTGATACTGGCATCCGTGCGCGTGAGCACCGGCGTACCCGTGATCGTCGTGTTGTTGAAATATTCGCCGGTGCAATTCGTCAAGGCGCCTTGCCATGCCGGTCGCGCCGGCGGACTGGCGTTCGCCATCGGCGCAAAGGTAAAGAGCACGGTCAACGCAACCAGAATCAGAACAAAGCGAATCGAATAGACACGCAACATTTTGACCTCCTGGGGTCTCCACCTCGCCAATCGTGCGGAATTCGACCTGGGAATAGACGCTTTGGTACACATATAGAATATACCGAAATCGCTTCAAATGCAAGGTACGGCGGGAAACCTGAGAAAACACTAATGCGCCGCCGCGAGCGTCGGATCCGCCGCCACTCCCCCGGCGATTCGCGCGCCCAAACTATTGACAAACATTAGACAACGCGGTGACTCCTATTCCAGCAATTTCCGCAGCAAGAATTGCGCGACGACGCGCCCCGTCGCCAAGACCGGCGCGGCGAGAAAAATGCCGAGTACGCCGGCGATGCTTGCGCCCGCCAACGCGCCGATCAAGATCACGACCGGCGGCAAATCGACGCTCGAGCCGATGACCTTGGGAACGATGATGTGATTTTCCAATTGCTGAATCACGAAATACGCGGCGATCACGATCAACGCGAACGCGACGCGGTCAATCGCCCAGTGCGTCGATCCTTGCAACAGCGCGATCAGCACCGCAGGAATCATCGCCAGCAGCGGACCCAAATTCGGAACGACTTCGAGGATGCCGGCGAGGATACCTAACAAGAGCGCATTCGGCACGCCCAAAATCGCCAGCACGACAAAGACCACCACACCGATGACGATGGCGAGGATCACTTGCCCGCGCAAAAAACTCGACCAGATGCGATTGAATTCCGTCTTGATGCGCTGCCATTCCTCGCGATATTCTTCCGGAATCGCGTTGTCGATGTTGCGGCTGATCGTTTCGGCTTCGAGCAGCAGGTAGAACGACAGGACGAGCGCGAGCACCGCGCTCAAGACGCCCGATGCCGCGCCCACCACGACGCGCGGCATCGCGGCGAACAGCGTCCGCAGTTCCGCGCCGAATTGACTCGCGAGCGAATTCGCGTCCGCGCGAATGCCGAGCGATTCAAGCCACGGCATTTGGCGCAGCAGCGCGCCCGTCTGATCGAGCACTTGATCCAAGTCGACCGTCAACGTGCGCGCTTGACGCACCAGCACCGGCACGCCCGCGCTGAACACCGCGATCAGCAACACGATCAACGCGAGATAGACGGCGACAGTCGCCAACGGACGCGACCAGCGCGCGCGGTGTTGCAGCGCGACGACGAGCGGGTTGAGCAAGTACGCGATAAGCAGCGCGAGCACAAGCGGCGGCAGAATTTCGCGCAACTGAAAGATCAACAGCGCGCCCAAGCCGATCAAGCCGATAATGATCCAGCGGCGCGTCTCCGCGCTCCACGCGCGCGCGCGCGGGGAAGACGCAGTGGCGTTCGTCGGTTGTTCTGTTTCCATGGGGCAATCACTCCTAGAAAGAATTGCGGGCAAGAAATCCTTGCCCGCAATTTTACTCCATCTTTGCAATTTTGTCATTCGCCCTGTGCGGAAACGCTCCCCGGCTTGATGCGCCGCGCGCGCCACAGCGAAGCCAGCACGGCGGCGATGAGGATCGTCGCGATCACGCTCAACGAAAACGCGACGGGAATTTTGTAGACCTCGATCAACGCCATTTTCGCGCCGACGAAAACGAGGATTGCCGACAGCCCCAATTTGAGGTAGTAGAATTGGGCGACCGCGCCTGCTAGCACAAAGTACAGCGCGCGCAGCCCGAGAATCGCAAAGACATTCGACGTGTAGACGATGAACGGATCGCGCGTGATCGCAAAGATCGCCGGGATCGAGTCCACCGCAAACACCACGTCGGTCGTCTCGACGACGAGCAGCACGAGCAGCAAAGGCGTCGCGAACAACTTGCCGGCGCGGCGCACGAAAAAGCGCGTGCCTTCATAATCCGCGGTCATCGGCAGAAAACGCCGCGCCCATTTGACCACCGGATTGTGTTCCGGGCGCAATCCCTCATCGCGATGAACTGCCATGCGAATTCCGGTGAAAATCAGAAACGCCCCGAACAGGTAGATGATCCAGTGAAATTGTTCGAGCAGCGCCGCGCCGATGACGATAAAGAGACCGCGCATCACGAGCGCGCCCAGCACGCCCCAGAAGAGAACGCGGTGTTGATAGAGCGCCGGCACTTTGAACGCGGAAAAAATCAGGACGAACACGAACAGGTTGTCCACGCTGAGCGATTTTTCCAGCAGGTAACCGGTGAAAAATTCGAGCGCGGTTTCGGCGCCCTGCCAAAAGTACACCGCCAAGTTGAACGACAGCGCGAGCGCAATCCAGACGATACTCCACAGCGCGGCTTCTTTGATCGAAACCGCGTGCGCCCGGCGATGAAACACTCCCAGATCGATCGCGAGCAGCGCGATCACCAAGAGATTAAAGCCGATCCACAAACCGACCATGTCAAAACTCATTGTCTTTCCTCTCTCGCGTTCGCCGCGGCGGAAACAAGAAACGAGACCGCCGCGACAATGAATGTCGTGTTGGTCTCGCCAGTAGTGTTCGATCACATACGCTCAACCGGGAGCAAAACTCCGGAATGACGATTGAGCGGCTCGCGGATGCGAGTGGCTACTCCCCAATCCAATTGAATAGTAATCAATTGCGGAAAATTGTCAAGCCCCTACAGATTTGTCCCCATCATTTTGGGTCCGGTCGGCTTGGGGCTGCCGCCCTCCGGCTCATTCGTGATGCCAATGCCTTGATAAGTGTTCAACGGCTTCGGCGACCAGATGTACACCCACGCGCGTCCGTGTTCATCCACGGTGAATGTGCCGCCGCTCGTCCGCTCGCCGACCGGATCGATCAGCCAAATCTGATAGACGCGCGCGGGCTCCAGCACGGGCATGTCGTACACAATCAGCGCGAGCGCGTTCAGTTCCGGTGCGGCAAACAATCGTCCGATGGCTTGCGGCGCAACCTCCGTCGCCTGCAAGCGCTTGGGCTGCGTTTCGGCGTACGCAATCGTGCTGACAAGCGCGCGTTGCCGCCCCATGTCGGACTGCATCTGCCGATTGGACGCGGCGAGTTGCGCGATTTCGTTTTGCAGCGCGAAATTCCACACGCCCAGCGCGGCGACGAGCACGAACATCGCGGCGGCGAACGCGGGCGCGCGAAAGAAAGAACCGATCTGAGATTGGAGATTCGAGATTAGCGATTTGCGCGCTTGCGCCGGTTTGGCTTTGAGCAGCGCGGCGGCGAGAACGCGATATTTCAAACTAGCCGGTGGCTCGATTTGCGGCGGCGCGTACGCCAACGCCGCAACGACGGGACGATAGCGCGCGACAAGTTCGGCGCACGCCGGACAGCGCGCCACGTGCGCCTCGATGCGCGCGCGGTCGCGTTCGCTCACCGCGTCGAGCGCAAACGCCGGAATCAATTCTTCTAATTCATTACAGAGCGACATTTCAACAAAAATCCTTGTCCACCTAACATACGGAAAGCATCCGGTTTTAGATTCGTTCTTCCGCCAACAACACTTTCAACTTTTGCATGCCCAAGCGCATCCGCGTCTTGACGGTGCCGAGCGGTTCGCCCAAGCGTTCCGATATTTCCTCCTGCGTGTATCCTTCAAAGTACGCCATCTCGATGCAGCGACGTTGCTCGACGGGAATGTCTTGCAGCGCATCCAAAATGCGCCGGCGTTCGAGACTGGTTTGCGCGGCATCGTCCGGCGAGGGTGCCGTCGTGGCGATATTGGCGAGCGCGTCTTCATCGTCGGACGCCACCGGACGCGCGCGGCGGCGGCGCAGTTCGTCAATCGCGTGATGGTGCGTGATGCCGGTGAGCCACGCGGAAAACTTGCCGCGCTGCGCGTCGAACTCGCGCGCACGCCGCCACACCTTGACAAACACCTCTTGCGCCACTTCTTCGGCGGCGGCGCGGTCGTTCAACATTCTGAGCGCGAGCGAATAGACGAGGCGAGCGTAACGATCGTACAGCGCCGTCATCGCCCACGTTTCGCCGCGCGTCAACGCGATTATCAGTTGCTCGTCGGTGTAAACGGAAGACATGGGGAATTTGGAGGTTGGAGATTGGAAATTGGATCCTAACGCCGTTTGAGTTTGCGGTACGCCGCGTCGTGTTTGTCAACGTCTTCGACGAAGATCGTCTGATTGGTGCGATCAACCATGTACGGAATTCGATACTGCCCAGAATGCAAACTGGACTCGAGCCGCCCCACCAAACGCTCGTGAGCCACAGTCTCCGCGTTTCGGGCAAGCCACTCTACCTTCTCGAAAATGTCTCGCGCAATTTCCGGATTCCGCCGCGTTAATTTCTCAAGCTGGTTTTTGGCGCGATTACTCCACTCAACCCGGAACATCAGACGCGCACTCCGCGCGACCGCAACACCTCGCGGACTGCTTCGTGCGAGACGCGTTGCTCTTTTTGCGCCGCGTCTAGCTCCCGCGCCTTTTTCGGCGTTGGCTCATAGTCGCTGTACCGGACGCGAAAACCTTGCGGATCAATAAAGATCGCTTTGACTTGGCTCGGCAACTTGTCCGGTTGCGTCTTCAGGTACACCACGTACTCGGCTTCATTCGGAAAGATCAAGTATCCGCGCGAATCCAAATGCACTGCTTGAATTTCTTCGCGCAACACTTTACGCGCAATCGCGCGCATTCGTTGTTCCGCTTCAGCCCAAGAAAAGCGAGGGGTTGAACGCCTAGTCTTCACACTCAGCGCACCCATTGGTCACCCACCTTTGTCATTTGTTCACACTTGCCCTGGCGGGAACGCAAGTGCCAGGGTTTGTCATTTGTCATTTGTCATTCCGACTGCCGCCTCCCACGCCTTGTACGAACTTCGCACGAGCGGACCGGACGCGACGTACTTGAAGCCGAGATTCATTCCCGCTTCGCGATAACGCGCGAATTGCTCCGGCGTTACGTACTCGACGAGCGGCAAGTTGCGCTTGTTGCGCGTCGGCTGCAGGTACTGACCGACGGCGAGCAAATCCACATTGACCGCGCGCAGATCGCGCATCGTCTCGATCACTTCGTCCGGCGTTTCGCCCATGCCGACGAGGATCGAACTCTTGGTGCGTTGACGCGGATCGATCTCTTTTGCGATTCGCAAAACGTCGAGCGTTTGTTCGTACCCGGCGCGGCGGTCGCGGACGACGTGCGTCAACCGGCGTACCGTTTCGACATTTTGTCCGAACACATCCGGCTTGGCATCGATCACGGTTCGCACGCATGCGCGCGCGCCGCGAAAATCGCCCGTCAGCACTTCGACTCGTGTGCGCGGCGATTTCGTTTTGATCTGGCGAATCGTCTCCGCAAAAATCGCCGCGCCGCCATCCGGCAAATCATCGCGGTCCACCGACGTGACGACGACGTAGTTCAATTGCAGATCGGCAATCGCATCCGCGACGCGCGCGGGTTCGGCGGCGTCCACCACACCGCGCGGGTTGCCGGTCTTGACCGCGCAAAAGCGGCACGCGCGCGTACACACGTCGCCGAGGATCATGATCGTCGCGGTGCCCGCGCCCCAGCACTCGCCGATGTTCGGGCAGAGCGCTTCTTCGCAAACGGTGCGCAACTGCAAACCGCGCACGAGTCCTTTGAGATGCGTATATTTTTCGCCAATCGGCGCGCGCACGCGAATCCAGTCCGGGTGGCGCGGGCGCGTGATGGTCGGAGTAGCAAGTTCTTCCATTTCAAATCAAGACAGCGGGATGAAGGATGAAGGCGGAAAGAACTTCATCCTTCATCCTTCCGCCTTCTGCCTTTCCTATCGCATGTATTTTTCCATGATCTCGCGCACGCCGTAGTCGGGCTTGGTTACCCGCGCGCGCATCGCGGCATAACCATCGTCGAACGTCGCGCTCTCCTCTTGGTAGAATAAACCCAGGTATTGCGTTTCTTCTTCCATCGCGTACTTGAGCGCGCTTAGCCGGTCGTGCGGGTTGTGCTCGGCGGGCAAAGGTTTGGCGATCGATTTAAAGTGATCGTACGTATCGTAGAACGTCACGCACGGCGACAACACTTGCAAGAGCGAAAAGCCCTTGTGCTGAATCGCCGCCTTGATCAACTCGCCCAGTTCTTTCGGCTTGCTCGAAAAACCGCGCGCGACCCAGGTTGCGCCGCACGAGATCGCGAGTTGCAGCGGGTTGATCGGACGTTCGACGGTGCCGTACGGCGATGCTTTCTTTTCGATGCCGACCGGGCTCGTCGGCGACGGTTGACCTTTGGTCAAGCCGTAGATCTCGTTGTCCATCACGATGTACGCAATGTCCATATTCCGCCGAATCGCGTGCGGAATGTGTCCCATGCCGATACTGAACGCGTCGCCGTCGCCGCCGACGGTGACGACGACCAAGTCCGGGCGCGCCATTTTGATCCCGGCGGCAATCGGCAGCGCGCGTCCGTGGGTACCGTGAAAACCATACGCTTCGACGAACGCCGGAAAGCGGCTGGAACAACCGATGCCGGACACGATTGCCAATTGTTCGCGCGGGATGCGCAGTTCAGAAATCGCGCGCAAGAAACTGGCGAGCACGCCATAGTCGCCGCAACCGGGGCACCAGACGGGCGGCAAACCGCTTTTGTATTCATTCGGCGCAAGCGTCGCCGGTTCGAATTTGAATTTGGGTGGTTCAAGTGTCATTACCATTTCGATCACCTCCGCGCCTTTTTCTGCGGCGCGCCTTTTTTCGCGGTCACTTTTTTCGCGACCGGTTTCTTTGCGGATTTTTTCAGTTCCGCATGCACGCGCATGATCTCGTCGTACACTTCGCGCGTCTTGAACGGCGTGCCGCCGAATTTACGCAGACTGATCACCTCGCGCCAAAACTCGGCTTGGATCATCCGCGCGAGTTGCCCAACGTAGTTCAACTCCGGCACGATGATCGCTTTGCGCTTGGCGATAAATTCTTCGATCAAGGCGTGGTGCAAGGGATATATCATCTTGATGTACAAAACGGCGACCTTGATCCCTTCGGCTTGCGCGCGCTCGACCGCTTCCATCACGGGACCAATCGTCGAGCCCCAGCCGAGAATGCAGATCTCCGCGTCCGGGTCGCCAAACCGCTCGTACAATTTGAGCGCTTCCACCTCTTGCACCGCGAGGCGAACTTTGCGCGCGCGCTTTTCCATGTTCGTCGTGCGCCACTCCAGATCATAGTTCGGTTCGCCCTCGGCATTGTGCTCCAATCCTTCGGCGACGTACTGCCCGCCCTTCATTCCCGGCAGCGACATCGGCGACACACCATTGGGCGTGTCCTTGTAGCGTTGGTATTTTTCGCCGCCGTCCGGATCCCACAGCAAGCGCGGCTCGAGTTTCACGCGCGAGAGATCGAACGCGGGAATCGTCTGCATCCGGACGGACATATCCTGATCGCTCAGGAAGATGACCGGCACCTGATATTTTTCCGCGAGATTGAAGGCGTGGATAATTTGATAGAAATTATCTTCGACGGAAACCGGCGCGAGGACGATGTGCGGCGCGTCGTCGTTCGTGCCAAAGACCGACATGCGCAGATCGCCTTGGGTCACTTTGGTCGGCATGCCGGTCGAAGGTCCCGCGCGTTGCACATCGACGATCACGACCGGCAATTCGGTCATCGCCGCGTGTCCGATCAGTTCTTGCATCAACGCCAAGCCGGGACCGGAGGTCGAGGTCATCGCGCGCGCGCCGCCGTACGCCGCGCCCAGCACCATCGCCAGCGCCGCCATTTCGTCTTCGGCTTGGATCATCGTCCCGCCGACGCGCGGCAATTCCGCCGCGAGAAATTCCATGATGTCGGATGCGGGCGTGATCGGATAACCGGCAAAAAAGCGGCAGCCCGCGGCAATCGCGCCGACGGAGAGCGCTTGATTGCCGCTCAGGACAAGGCGCTCTTCCTTTGTCGCGCCGGCGCGCGCTTGCAGATGGTACGGCGCGGTCTGGGTAATGTTTTGTTCGACGTACTCATAGCCGGTCTTGAGCGCGAGCAAGTTTTGATCGAGCAGTTCTTTCTTGCGTCCGAGTTGTCTTTCGACGACGTCGGTCGCGGTCTCAAAGGACAATCCGAACAGTTTGACAAGCGCGCCAATCGTGATAATGTTGCGCCCGCGCTGGAAATTGATGCCCTTGGCGAGTTCGTTCAGGGGCAAGGCGTACTGCGTGATGCCGTCCGGCATCGACGGTTTGCTATCGTTGGAATTGTACACCAAGATTCCGCCGGAACGAACCATCGCGAAATAACGGTCGATGGATTCCTGATCGAACGCGACGAGCATGTCCAACTCATCGCCTTGCGACCAGACTTGCGTCGGCGCGATGCGCATCTGGAACATGACGTGCCCGCCTTTGATTTCGGCGGGAATCGTGCGCGTGGTGTACACCTCCAGCCCGGCATACGCGGCGATGCGCGCGAACACTTCGCCGGTGGTGACGATCCCACCGGCGGCGGAATCGCCGCCGACACGAACAGTTAACGTGTTACTCGACATTCCAAATCCTCCATAGTCAAAGGTTGATTACGGTGCGGCGCTACCCAATCCATCTCCCGAGAGAAAACCTGGCGCGTTTCAATTCCGACTCGCGCACGTACTACAAGCCGTACTGCTGCACGAACCACAGCCCCCGCCACTGCCTAACGCGCTGACGCTTCCCCCTTCGCCGTGACTGAACGCGATCACTTGGGAAATCTGGCGCGCGACGCGACTGCCGCGACAATGCGGACAATGCGCGGGATCGTCAATCTGTTTGATCGAGCGGCGCAGTTCGAACCGCGTGCTGCAATCCGAACAAACATATTCGTACGTTGGCATTCGATACTCCTATCTCTTTCTTTCCTGCGCTCATTTTACTCGGTTTTGCGACGTTATGCAAACAGGTCGCAGACACCTTGCGTGACGTGCGACCTGTTGCTTGATACCCGTGTCCCGTTATCCAATACAATTTCGTACGGTCAGGACAAGCCACATCCCTACGCAAGTTCTTTCTTCTTCGCCGCCTGCGTCGCGTCGCCTTGAAACGCGGGCACGCGTCCTTCTTCCGTGACGCGGTACAAGTCCTCCGGCTTTTCCAACCGGTCGGTGAATAAAATCCCATCGAGGTGATCGATCTCGTGCTGAAACGCGCGCGCGAGCAATCCTTCACCGGTCAGTTTGACTTCTTTGCCTTTGCGATTCAAGCCCTTGACGATCACTTTTTCCGCGCGCCGCACCATTCCGACGTAACCCGGAATCGAAAGGCAACCTTCTTCGCCAAACTGCTCACCTTCCGCTTTGACGATTTCGGGATTGATCAACGCGATCGGTTGACCGCTGTACGCGACGCGGCGTTTCTCGCGCGGCTGCGCCTCGACTGTGTCGTCCGTATCGTCCTTCGGCATTTCGACGATAAAGACGCGCAACCCCACGCCGATTTGCGGCGCGGCAAGCCCGAGTCCGTGCGCTTCGTGCATCGAATCGAACATGTCGTCAATCAGTTTTTCTATCGCCGCGTCGACGCGCTTGATCTTTTTTGCTTTTTGCCGGAGCACCGGATGCTCCGAGGTGAGTATTTCTTTGATAGCCATTGTATCGGTATTCAGTATTCAGTGTTCAGTATTCAGTATGCAGTGCTCAGTACACCGAATACTGAACGCTATCTCCCACTGACCTAGTGGCGATGCTCCGCGCCTCAACCCGGACGAAACGGCGGGTTGCCATCGTCGTCGCGCGCGATGATCGACGCGCCGACACCCAACCGCGCGGCAATCGTGTCCGATATGCGATTCAGCCCCGCTTTGTCGAATGAGACGACGCGCTCGACGATTTTGTTATCGGCGTCGATCAAGAACAATGTCGGCACGACTTCGGGATCGTACTGTTTGGAGACGCGCCAATCCGCATCAATCAAAATCGGAAACGTACTGCCGTATTTAGATGCGAATTTTTCAGAAGCGTCGCGTTCGTGCTGCGAAACGCCCCACACATCAAGCCCCGCGTCTTTGTACGTTTGATAAATCTTTTCGATATAGAGCCACGCCAGCGCGCAAACCGGGCACGTCGTCTTGAAAAATGCGGCGAGCGTTAGCCGCGCGCCGCTGGCGTTCAATGCGTACGATTTGCCGTCAATCCCGCACAACGAAAACGCGGGCGCAGTCTTGCCGACGGAGAGAGTCGCCATTTCCTAATTCCCCATCACACAGCGCAACGGCGGACGAACAGAAAGTTATTTCCAATTGCCAGCCGTCTCGCCGTTGTCGTGGTGCGCGTGTTTCACTTTGTTCTTCTATGCTCTGGCTGCCACTTTGTATTGAGCAATTATCTCACGGATGACAGGCATCAATTCGACAGGCACTTCAATAACCGCTCGTTTCCTGCTCTTGAATGCCGCGTCGTCCTCGGCGGCGGCTTGTTCATCAGTTTGCTTTTCGTAGTGGGACAGAACTCGTCGCACTCGTTTTTCATTCCATCCTGGGGGAAAATGTTTGTTTCTCATTTCTACCTCCTGCGCCTGCGACGATAAGCGGTCAATGCCTTCCCACGCAAATCATACGACGTTATCACAAAGACGCTGCCTGGCTCTGGATCAGGTACGTATATGACTCGAAGATAGCGTCCCGTCTTAGTCTGCCCAATGGCTACTCGCGATCCTTCTTCTCCTTGACGATCCTCACCGGGTCTCGCCAATACTTCTTCCACCTCATTCTCGTTGACGTTATGACGGTAGATGTGTGGCAAGCCCGTTTCTGGATCGATGTGGTAGCGAACGTTCCGAATAGCCATATAGATGGCTCCCGTACTACGCTTTCTTCTTCGCTTCTTTCGCTTTGCGTTCTTCTTCCTCGTGTGCCCAATCGGTCGGGTGAATCTTCGCGTGGTACGCCGCGGGCTTGGACAAAACGTTGATGTCGTAAATGTGGCTGACGTGCCGCTCGTAATTCGAGAGTTCGTAATCGTGATCCATCTTGATCGAATCGAACGGGCAGAATTCGGCGCAAAGACCGCAGTTCATACACACGTCAATGTCAATGTAAAATTCGGCGGGTTGCGGTTTCGGTTTGCCTTCGGGCGTTGTCGCGCGCACGATCCAGATGCACTGCGGCGGACACACTTTGGCGCAAATGCCGCACGCGGTACACTTTTGTTTGCCAATCGCTTCTTTGCCCGTCTTGGGATCGATGACCGGTTTGCCATCCGCATCGAGCGCGGGTTCGTACACCAGAAATGGAATGAAGCGAAAATTCTCCGGCACCGGCAATTTCTCTTCGGGATATTGCACCGTGAAAATGCCGCTCCCTTTGACGCTCTGGCGTTCCATGAACAACTTGTCGTTGTACCGCCGACCGAGATGTTTGAAATCGCCCACGTAGGTTTTGAATACGCGGGTCGCCGTTATGCGTAATCCGTTGAGTAATCCGAGTCCGTATGCCATTTTAACTCCTCTGCTATGAGGTCTTGTCGCCCGCCGGCGGCAGACCGCAGACCGCCGCTGCTTTCCTGAGAAGGATCAGCGGTCAGCGGTCGGTGGTCGGCGGTCAGTTAGCGATCCACTTCGCCCATCACGATGTCGATCGAGCCGAGAATCACGACCATATCCGCGATCTTGTAGCCGACGCACATATCGTTCAGCGCAGTCAGGTTGATAAACGACGGCCCGCGCACGTGATAACGATACGGATTTGGCGTGCCATCGCTGACGACGTAAAATCCCAGTTCGCCTTTCGGGTTCTCGGCGCGACCGTATGCTTCGCCTTTCGGCACGCGAACCTGGTAATTCTTTTTGCCGGTCTGAATTTCGCCCGCCGGAATTTGAGCGAGCGCCTGTTTGAGAATCTTGAGACTCTGGCGCATCTCCGCCACGCGGACGACAAAACGATCGTACAAATCGCCGACGGTGCCGGTGGGAATGTCAAAGTCGAAGCGATCATAGATCGAGTACGGTTCGGCGCGACGGATGTCATACTTGACGCCGGACGCGCGCAGGACGGGTCCCGCAGTGCTGTAGTTGATCGCGAGATCGCGCGGCAAGATGCCGACGTTCTTGGCGCGCGCATGGAACAGTTCGTTTCCGACCATGTACGCTTCCAGTTCGTCGGTGCGGCGCGGCAAACGTTCGTCGACGAGGTACTTGCACTTCTCGATGAAATCGTCGGTCACGTCGCGCGCGACGCCGCCAAAGCGCATATAATTGCACATCATGCGCGAGCCAGAAGTCGCTTCGAATAAATCCAGAACCAGTTCGCGTTCTTCCATCGCGTAAATCAACGGTGTGTAGAACGCGCCGAGATCGTTGTAAATAAAACCCAGCGCGATGGCATGATTTTGCCAACGCGTCAGTTCCGCCATGATCACGCGAATATATTCCGCGCGTTCGGGCGGCTTGACGCCCATCAACTTTTCGACCGCGAGCGCGTACGCAAGATTGTTCGCCATCGAACTGAAATAATCAAGGCGATCCGTGAACGGCATATTGCCGAGGTACGTGTTGCGCTCGCCGATCTTGTCGTGGTTGCGATGCAGATAACCCAGAATCGGCTCGACGCCGCGCACGACTTCGCCTTCGAGCGTGACGCGCAAGCGCAAAACGCCGTGCGTCGACGGATGCTGCGGGCCGACGTTCAAAACGATTTTGTCGGTGTGGATGCGCGATGCCGTCGCTTCTTCGACGCTGATCGGTTGAATGTGATCGCGCGGCGGTTTGTACGCGACGGCGTCAAAGTTCGCGGGGTACTGAACATTATCGTGCCACGGATTGCGATCTTCCGCGATGACGTGATACCCCTGATCCCACCGCGAGCCGAACGGCTTTTTCTCTTCTTCGTAGTACGGCTCTTTGTAATCTTTGCGAAGCGGATACCCCTCGAAACCATCCCACAGCAAAATGCGGCGCAAGTTGGGATGCCCCGCAAAGCGAATGCCCATCAAGTCGTACACTTCGCGCTCTTGAAAATCCGCGCCGCGATAAACCGGGACGAGCGATGGCACGGACGGATTGTCGCGCGCGGCGTTCACCTTCAACGTAATCGGCGCGCCGCCGCGATCCATCGAGGTCAAATTGTAGACAACCTCGAATCGGTCTTGCCAATCCACGCTCGTCACGTTGTTCAAATAATCGAAGGCAAGTGAATCGCGCAAATAGCGCGCCACGTCGAGCAGTTTGTCGTTCTTGACGACAATCCCTTGCGCGCTGACCGACTCGACCGCGTCGGGATGCTGCGTCTTGATTTGCTCCGCGACAACTTGCGGATCGTTCAAGTTGAGTTGTGTTTCCGGTACCACTGGTGCGTTGACAGCCATTGTCGGACTCCTGATTATTCTTTTTTCTCGGCTTTCGCGGGTTTCTGGAATTTCACCGCGCGCGCGGCGAGTTTCTCTGGATCGCCAGAGAGCGCGGTGATTTCTTCGAGGCGGCGCGCGTCGATCAAATCGGGACCGAGGATCGGTTCGGGCACGCCTTCCGCAACGCCTTTGCGATACCAGGGCGCATCGCGCAGCGACTGCTTGTCAATTTTTTTCTGGAGTTGCATCAAACCGTAGAGTAACGCTTGCGGAGTCGGCGGACAGCCAGGAACGTACACATCGACGGGGAGCAGTTTGTCAACCCCCGAGACGACGCTGTAGCCCTCTTTGAAGGGGCCACCGCCCGTCGCGCACGCGCCCATCGCGAGGACGTACTTGGGTTCCGCCATTTGGTTGTAGAGACGGACGATGGCGGGCGCGATTTTTTTGGTGACGGTGCCGGAGACGAGCATCAGATCGGCTTGGCGCGGCGACGCGCGAAACAATTCCATGCCGAAACGCGCGATGTCGAAGCGGGTCGCGCTGGTGCAGATCATTTCGATCGCGCAGCACGCCAGCCCAAAGCCCATGGGCCAAACGGAATTGCGACGCCCCCAATTGTAAATCGGATCGAGCAAGTCGAGCAATTTGTTCCACGGCCCCGTCCAAACCGTGCGGCGCACTTGTTCGTCAATCCATTCCTGTTCGCTGTTCGCGACTTGCAACGATGACGTTTGCGGTTTTTCTTCCGACATATCTTCTCCCTCGCTGGAGTTTTTCTAGCACATTACTTTTTCCATTATATCATCATCCGATTATATCAGCAAACTTGTTAGACAAGCGCGAGAAATCCAAAAGCAAAAGTTAGAGTGACGTTAAAACGAAAAGGGAAACGCGTGTGAACCAGAATTTTACGCTTGCGCGAATAGGAGTATAATAGACCGTGACTGCAGCGCAGCAGAATCACAATTATTCGGAGTATCCTATGATTGTCACAACTTCTCAACTATTCAAAGTCGCGTACGGAAAATTCGCCATCGGCGCGTACAACATCAACAACGCCGAGCAAGCTCTGGGTCTGTTCAGCGGCAACGTCGAAGCCGATGCGCCGTTTATCGTTCAAATTTCCAAAGGCGCGCGCAAGTACGCGGGGGTTCCGATGCTCGAAGGGATCCTGCGCGCGGCGGAAAAACAGTACCCGCAAGCGATCTTCGCCGTTCACCTCGATCACGGCGACGAGAAAACTTGCTACGATTGCATCGACTCGGGATTCTATTCGTCGGTGATGATCGACGCGTCGCACGAGCCGTTCGAAAAGAACGTCGAGATCACAAAGCGCATCGTCGAGCGCGCGTATGCCAAAGGTCTCTCGGTCGAAGCGGAACTCGGGCGACTCGGCGGCGTCGAGGAGCACGTCGCGGTGGACGAAAAACACGCGAACCTGACTGATCCGCAGGAAGCCGTCGCGTTCGTCAAGCAGTCCGGCTGCGATAGTCTCGCCGTCGCGATTGGGACAAGCCACGGCGCGTACAAATTCAAAGGGCATCAATCGCTCGCGTTCGACCGCGTCGAAACGATCCAAAAACTTTTGCCCGGTTTCCCGCTGGTGATGCACGGTTCCAGTTCCGTGCCGCAAGAAGAAGTCCAGCGCATCAACGCCGCCGGAGGCAAACTCGATCCGTCGGCGCGCGGCGTGGACGTGGACGAACTTTTGCGCGCGGCGAAACTCGGCGTCACCAAGATCAACATCGATACCGACGGTCGCCTGGTGTGGACGCGCGTGCATCGCGAATATTTTCGCGATTATCCCGCGGAATTCGATTTCCGCAAACCCGGCGAAGTCTTTGTCAAAGAGTACGCCAAGTTCATCGTCCACAAATCGCAAAAACTTGGCGCGGCAGGACAACTGCCGGTAGTGCGAAAGGCGCTTGGAGTGTAAACCGAAAACCCCAAAGGAGATGATATTATGGCTAATGTCAGCACCAAAAAAGGCACCATCGGTATTCTCACCGGCGGCGGCGATGTGCCCGGTCTCAATCCGGCGATTCGCGCGGTGACGTTTCGCGCGCTGCGCGAGGGCTATCAAGTCATCGGCATTCGCCACGGCTGGGGCGGCGCGGTCGGGATCATCCGCGATGAAAAAGTAGACAACAGCGACAACTATCAGATCCTCACCGAAGAAGTTGTCAATCGCGCGGGACGCACCGGCGGCACTTTTTTGCACACCTCGCGCACGAATCCGATCAACGTCAAGAAAGCCGATGTGCCCGCGCATTTGCAGGGCACGTACAACGCGGAGAAGAACGACTTGACTGCCGAAGTGATCAAGAACTTGGACTGGCTCGGCATTGATTATTTGATTCCGATTGGCGGCGATGATACGCTCTCTTTCGCGGTGCGCTTGTACAAACAAGGCGTCAGAGTCATCGCGATTCCCAAGACAATGGACAACGACGTGCCCGGCACCGATTACTGCATCGGTTTTAGCACGTGCGTCAGTCGCACTATCGAACTCGCCAATCGCCTCCGCACCACGGCTGGCTCGCACGAACGCTTTCTCGTCATCGAAGTCTTTGGGCGTTACGCGGGTTTTACCGCGATGCTGCCGACGATGGCAGGCGCGGCAAATCGCTGCGTGATTCCGGAATACAAATTCAACATCGAGCGCCTCGCCGAATTGGCTTCGGCTGATCGCGCGCGCAATCCCAGCAAGTACTCCGTCGTCATCGTCTCCGAAGGCGCGATGTTCGAAGGCGGCGAAATGGTCTTTGAGAGTTCGACGACGGACGCGTACGGTCACGCGAAATTGGGCGGCATCGGCGACATGGTCTCCGCGCAACTCGCCGTGCTTTCCGCCAAATACAACCAGGGCAAGACGATCAACGTCATCAATCAACGTCTGGGGTATCTCGTGCGCGGCGGCGAGCCGGACGCGATTGATTCAATCGTGCCGATGGCTTATGGCAACCTCGCGCTCGATTTGATCTTGGACAAAATTCACGGACGCCTGGTCGTGCTGAAAAACGGACGCTACGATAACGTGCCGGTCGACGTGGTGACCAGCACCAAGAAAAAAGTCAACGTCGATATCTACTACAACAAGGAACGCCTGCGCCCGAACTTTAGCAGTTTCGAAATGCGCCCGCTGTTCATCATGACGAGCGATTGATGCGTTCCGTCGATCGCGTGCGCGAATTTTTTGCCCAGCGTGACTTGACGATTGAAGTAAAAGAGTTGGCGGCGAGCACGCGCACCGCGCAACTTGCCGCCGACGCGGTGGGCGCGCCGCTTGGCAGCATCGTCAAGTCGCTGATCTTTATCGCCGACGACGATCGCACGATTCTCGCGCTCGTCGCGGGCGATCAGCGCGCCGATCCGGCGAAAATCGCGCGGCGCGTCGGCGCGCAAACCGCGCGCATCGCGACCGGCGAAGAAGTACGCGCGCGCACGTCGTACGCGATTGGCGGCGTGCCGCCCGTCGCGCATGTAACACCACTCGAAACGCTGATCGACGACACGCTCTTGCGCTTTGAAACGGTGTGGGCAGCCGCCGGCGCGCCGAACGCGCTCTTTGCAATTTCCACGAAAACGCTTTTGGAATTGACCCGCGGGCGCGTGGATGAGATTGTAGAAAGGATGACGACGGACTAGAAACAGATTCGGCGGACGGACGCAGACAAAGCGCGGTTTGTCCGTCAAATCCGATCTCGTCCGTTGTCATCCTTTATTTATGCTTTTCCCGATTCTCTGCTATAATGGCGACGATGTCGTTGTCGAACACGCGCCATAATGGGTTTGCACTCTCACGCCGCGCGGCGATTTCCTCCCGCGCGGTCTTTTTCACTACCAGCGCCCTCGTTTACACCGCCGCGATTGTTTCCGCCACGCTGACGCTCAATCCGTACTTTTCGCAAACGTGGGACGTGAACACGTTCATCCACGCGGCGCGCACTTTGTCCGACGGCAGTCCGTTCGATTTGTACGCGCAAACGCGCGCCGCGCAAACCTGGCCCTACGCGTATCCACCGCTCCACGCGTTCGTCGTCGCGCTCGCGCTCTTCATCGGCGACCTGACGCGCGTCCTGCCCGATTACGTCTGGGCGCGCGCGCCGGTAATTGCCGCCGACATCGGCGTCGCGCTCGTGCTATTCCGCGTCGTCCTGCAAAAATCGAACGACGAAACGATTGCGCGCGCGGCGGCGCTGGTGTGGCTGTTCAATCCGATCACGTTTTACGATACGGCAGTGCAAGGTCATTTCGAAAGCGAGTGGCTGGTTTTTGTTTTGCTCGCGTACACGTGGCACGAAGACGCGCGACACGTTGCGCTGCCAGCCATCGCGCTTGCGCTGGCGGTCTTGTTCAAGCAAACCGCGCTTGTATTTGCGATTCCGCTATGGGCAGAAATGATAAAGGGAGAAGTTAGAAGGACAAAGGATGGAGTTCTTCATCCTTCATCCTTCATCCTTCATCCATTCCTTTTCGCGATCATCATCGGCGCGGTTTGCCTGCCCTTCCTTCTGTACTCCAACGACTTTGTATTCATGAACTTGACTTACGTCGAGGACGTGCCGGTGCAAACCGCGTCGTGGATCATCGCACTCTTGGGCGTCACGCGCGCCGCGCCGGACGCGCTGACGAGCGATTTCTTTTTGCTGCGTTATCAAGCCGTCGTGACGATGCTCGCGGCGGTCGTCATCGCGTTTATCGGCGCGCGCCGCGGCTGGAGTTTGTATCTCGCCGCGACGCTGATCGCCGTCGCGTTTTTCCTCACGTCGAAAAAAGTGATGGGCTATTACTACGTGATGCTCTTGCCGTTTCTACTCGCGGAGGTTTTGCCCAAACGCCGATTCGATCTTGCGCTGATCACGCTGGTCGTGACATCGTACATCGCGCTTGCGCCGTACTACGCCGCGTGGACGAATCACGCGCATTGGTGGGTGTACGCAATTCTTGGAACGGCGAACAGTTTGTTTTTTGTATGGTTGTTCGCGCAACTGATCGCCGACCGCCGACCGCATCCTGAGCGGACGCTGAGCGAGCAGAGCGAGTCGAAGCGGGAGTCGAAGGATGCGGCGGTCAGCCGTCTGCGGTCGGCGGTCGTGCTCTCGCTTGGCTTGTTCGCGACGGCGACGATTGCCGCGTGGTTGCAGCCGCTCTTGCCGAACAACGGCAGCCCGATTCGCGCGCCGCTCGTCGCGCCGGGCATGGAAGTAAACGCGCTCGTCACGCTCGCCGCGCTGATCGGATTGGCGATCGGCGCGCTGTTCGTCGTACGCGCTTTAGCGCGACTGACCGGCGCGCGCACAATTATCGCCGCCGGAAGCAGCGTTTTGATTTTTGCGCCATTGTTCTTTTCGGTTTATACTCTGACGAAAGAAACCACCGCGATTTTTGAAATCGCGCTGAAATTATTGGGAGTGTGAATGACGATTCGCTGCAGTGTGGGCATTACCGCGCATAATGAGGAAGCGAACATCGGCAAACTGCTTGCCGCGATGCTCGCGCAAGAATTACACAGAGTCGAAATTACCGAGATCATCGTCGTCGCGAGTGGATGCGACGACGGCACGTTGCCAATCATTCAGGAGTACGCCGCCAAAGATCCGCGCATCAAATTGATCGCGCAAGAGAACCGCGAAGGCAAGACGTCGGCGATCAATCAGTTCTTGCGAAACGCGCGTGAAGAGATTTGCGTTTTGGAAAGCGGCGACACGCTGCCGCGCGCCGACAGCATCGAAAACATGGTCAAGTTGTTTGAAGATCCGACCGTGGGGATGACCGGCGCGCAAAAAATCCCGGTCAATGTGCCCGAACACGTGATCGGCTACATGTCGCATTTGCGTTTGCAACTGGAGCATCAACTCTGTCTGGAAATTCCGCGCTTGGGCGAACTGATCGCGTTTCGCAAAGTCTTCGATCAGTTGCCGCCGGATGTCGCGATGGACGAAGCGTTCGTCGAGGCGCTTGTGATTCGACGCGGCTTGCAAGTGCGTTACGCGCCGGATGCAGTCGTCTACAACATGGGTCCCGAAACGCTCGGCGAATTTATCATGCAGCGCCGTCGCAACTATGCCGGACATTTGCACCTCGTTCGCAAATACGGCTATCGCGTGTCGAGTTTGGAGACGGGGCGCGTCGCACGCATCGCGGCGGACGAGATCAGCAAAGCGATTCGCTTGATCGTCACACTGGTCTCGCTCGCGCTCGTCGAAGCGTTCGCGCGCTTGCTTGGCACGTACGATTACTACGTCAAAGGCGACAAGCACGTCGTCTGGGATATCGCCTGGACGACGAAGAAAGTTGAGAACGGCAAACAGTCAACAGTCAACAGTCAACAGTGAGGCAGTATTCAGTTTTCAGATTGCAAGTTGCTACCGAACACTGAATACTGAATACTCTCCGCCGTTCACCGCCCGATAATGAAAAACCACCTCCTCAATCTCATCAAAATCGTCGTGACCGTTGCGATCATCGCGTTTCTTTTCATGCGCGTCGATTTGCAGGTCATGGCGCAGCATCTCGCCCGCGCGAATGTCGCGCTGCTGCTCGCCGCGCTCGCGCTGTATTTCGTCGCGATTGCGTTGAGCGTGGTCAAGTGGCAAATCCTCGTCCGCGCGCAAAACATTCCCGCGGCGTTTGGCGATTTGCTCGTCTACTATTTCGTCGGCTTGTTCTTCGGCAATTTGCTGCCCAGCAACGTCGGCGGCGACGTGGTGCGCGCGTACGGTCTCGTGCGCGCGAGCGGCTTTGCCCGCGCTGAAGCCGCCGCGATTTCCGTGCTGGTGGATCGACTGATGGGCTTGGTCGCGTGGTTCGGCGCAGCCGTCGTGATGGCAATTCTCGCTACGGCGACTCTGACGCGCGGCTCGGAGTTGGAGCAGATCGAAATCGCGACGATGGTCGTCGCCGCGCTGTTCCTTTTCGCCGCCGCGTTGATGTTCAGCCGCCGCATCTCCCAGCGCGTCAAGCGCATTTTCGATTTTGCGCCCCTGCGCCCGCTGCAACCGATCGCGCAACGCGTGTACCACGCCTTGCAAGTCTACCGGCAAAGTTACCGCGCGCTCGCGCTGAACGTCGCGCTCTCCGCCGGCATCGTCGTCGTCACGACGCTGGTGTGGTACCTCGTCGCGCGCGCGCTCGGCGAATCCATCCCGATCTTTTACTTTTTTCTGTTCAACCCGCTCCTCGTGTTCGTCCTGTTGATTCCAATTTCGTTCAACGGTTTGGGAACCAAAGAAATCGCGGTGGTTTTCTTTTTCGGCTTAGTCGGCATGTCGGGCGAAGTCGCGTTCTCGATGTCCCTGATCTTTCATCTGATCGTCGTGCTGATGAGTCTGCCCGGTGGCGTAATGTGGTGGCGCGAACGCGCGCTCGCGCCGAGCGCCCCGCGCCCAGAACCCTGGGGACAACGGGGCAATTGACTTAACACAAGATTAAGGGTATAATTTCGACAGTCCCGTTAGGTTGGTGGCATGGCACTCAAAGGAAACCTCAAAGACGTTGGTCTAAACCAACTGCTCAACCTCATCTACCTGGCGCACAAGACCGGCGCCCTCACGATTCAACGCGACGGCGGAGGCACCGCCGCGCGCTTGTATTTCCGCGAAGGGAAACTCATTCAAGCCGCGATGGATGGTCAAACCGCGCGTCTGACCGATATTATGGTGCAAGTCGGCAAATTAACTGCCGATCAAGCCAAAGCGATTCGCGCGCGCTCCAAAGTGGACACCGACAAAGAACTCGGTTTGTTGATGATTCAGAACAACGTGCTGAATCAAACCGACATTGTGCAGGGCGTCAAGAATTATCTCCTCGAATCGGTGTACACCCTCTTCACTTGGCACACCGGCACATTTCGCTTCGATCCTAATGTTTTGCCGCCCGAAGAGCGCATCACCGTCGCCGTCAGTCTCGATCATCTCATTATCGAAGGCAGCCGCCGCGTTCAAGAGTGGGAACATTTGCGCGACGAATTGCCCGACCTCGACGTGCCGCTCAAGTTTGCCGAACGCCCCGACGTGAATATTCGCAATATCAATCTCAGCGTCGAACAGTGGAAAGTCATTTCGTTTATCAATGCGCGCAATACCATTCGCCAGATCGCTAGTTTTCTCAAGGTGGACGAATTTCAAATCCGGCGGATCGTGTACGGCTTGCAGACCGCGGGCTTGGTTGACGTGCTGCCTTCTACTTTGCCGCCCGGCGCGACCGCCGCGGTGCCCCTGCCGCCGCCGGCAGCGCCGCCGGTCGGACGCGGCGTGTTGATGCGCGTCATTGATCGAATCCGGAAAATTTAGGCGACCGCAAGGTTGGGCTGAACTTATTTTGCTCGATAGGTAACTGTAGGTCATCATGCAAACTGTTAAAATGGTCGTGACGGGTCCCTTTAGTTCCGGCAAGACCGCGTTCATCGGCAGCGTGAGCGAAATTCCGGTTGTCCGCACCGAGCGCAAAGTCACCGATGGGACACGCAGCGTCAAAGAACAAACTACCGTCGCGATGGACTTTGGTCGCATCACGGTGGACAAAGATTTGTCTTTGTATCTTTTCGGCACGCCGGGACAAAAGCGCTTTGACTTTATGTGGGAGATTTTGTCCGAAGGGATGCTGGGCTTTGTCGTACTGGTCGACAGCGCGCGCCCGGAAACTTTTCGCGAAGCGCGGCGCATTCTGGATACCTTCCGCAGTTACAGCAATACGCCGTACGTCATCGGCGCGAACAAGCAAGACGACGAAGACGCCTGGCCCCCCGAAGATTTGAAGATCGCGCTCGGCTTGGATCAAAACACGCGCGTGCTGCCGTGCGTCGCCACGCAAAGAGAAAGCGTCAAGAGCATCCTGCTCGAGTTGCTCTATGTGATTCTGGAAAACGCCGCAGAAGAACCATCGCCGCGCAGCCGCAAGAAATAGCGGAGGATAAAGGAGAAACTCATGCCTGAAGACCGCAAGATGCCGAATGACGCGTTACGTCTGTTTTTTCTCGCCATCGAAGAGGTGATGGGAAAAGACGGAATGCGCGCGGCACTGCACGGCGCGAAACTCGACAAGTACATTGACAATTATCCTCCCAAGAATTTGGAATTGGGCGTCTCCATGAGCGAATATGGTTTGGCGGAGCAAGCCGTCGAGGACTTTTATGGGGCGCGCGGCGCGCGCGCGATGCTCCTCCGCGTGGGACGCGCGCTGTTCAACTATGGCATGAAAGAGCAATCCACCGTCCTCGGTCTGGCGGGGCAAGCCCTGAAATTGATGCCCGTGCCGATGACCGCCAAAATGAAATTGCTCCTCGAACAAATGGCAGCCGCCGGAAATAAAACCGTCAATCAGCCGGTTACGCTGGAGGAGGACGCCGACGCGTTCTACCTGGTCTACAGTGTTTGCATGTGTCAGTATCGCCCCAAACATCAGAACCCCTGCTGCTATATTACGGTGGGCATTCTGATGGAGGGGATGAAATGGCTGACGGATAAAAACTTTGCCGTGCAGGAAGTCACCTGCGCGAATCTCGGCGCAGAATCATGCCGCTTTAAGATCCCTAAAACACCCGAATAGAACAAGCGAGTGCTCGACTGAAAATCACGGATCGGAGGAGACCAGGTTTCGCAGTGAAACCTGGTCTCTGAGTCTCTGACTGTTTGCAGCCAGCAAGGATGCCTGCATGGTAGAGAACAACAACCACAATCACCTCGTCCAAGAATGTGAACATCGCCAAGATGTGCAGGTGCGTTTCAGCGACGGGCGCGTCTTTTGCGCGCCGGGCGGCACGCGCCTCGAATCCTTCGTCAAAAAAGCATTTCCCCCCAACGGCGTGCCCGTCGTCGGCGCGGTCGTCAACGGGCGCATCGCCGAACTGAGCGAACCGCTGATCGCCGACGTGGATGTCGAACCGATTTCGCTCGCGACCGAAGACGGGATGCGGATGTACCATCGCGCGCTCACGTTATTGCTCGAAGTCGTCGCGCGCGAATTGTTCCACGCGCACATCGCGGTCGATCATTCGCTCACCTTCGGCGGAATCTTTTGCCGCGTCCTCGACCGCGAACCGTTCACCGAAAAAGAGATCGCGCAGATCGAAGACCGGATGCGCGTCCTCATCGCCGAAAACTTGCCGATCACACGCGAGACCATGCCGATCGCGCAGGTGATCGCGAACGCACGCGCGCAGGGCGACGATTCCCAGGTGTTGTTGCTCCGCCAAACCGAACGCCAGGAAGCGCGCGTCCATGTCCTGCGCGGCGTCAAGCACTATTTCCTCGGTCGCATCATGGCGCCCTCGACCGGCTATCTCAAACACTTTCGCGTGCAAAGTTACCCGCCGGGCTTTGTCCTCCAATTTCCGCGCCGCGACCGCCCGATGGGACTCGACCCGATTCAGCACTCGCCGAAAATCACCGCGGTCTTTCGCGAGTACGGCGACTGGCTCGCGCGGCTCGGCATTTCCGACACCGGCGCGCTGAACCAGGATATTCTCGAAGGGCACGCGCGCGAAATCGTCCTGGTCGCCGAAGCGCTGCACGCGCAACGCATCGCCGAAATCGCGTCGACGATTGCCGCGCGACGCGAGCGCGCGCGCCTCGTCACGATTGCCGGTCCTTCGTCGTCCGGCAAGACGACGTTTGCGCGGCGGCTGACGATCCAACTTTTGGCGAACGGCTTGCGCCCATTTCCCATCGGGCTGGACGATTATTTTCTTTCGCGCGAAGACACGCCGCGTGACGCCAACGGCGAATACGATTTCGAAAATCTGCGCGCGCTCGATTTGGAGCTGTTCAATCAACAATTGGTCGCGCTCGTCAACGGCGAACGCGTCACCCTGCCGCGCTACAATTTCGAGACCGGCGAACGCGAAACGGGTCCCACCGTGCAACTCACGGCGCACCATGTGCTTTTGATCGAAGGGATTCACGGCTTGAATCCGAACCTGGTCACGCAAATTCCGCGCGATCACATCTTTCGCATTTACGTTTCCGCGCTGACGCAACTCAAACTCGACCGGCTCAATCGCGTCGCGACGAGCGATACGCGTTTGGTGCGGCGCATCGTCCGCGACGCGCGCGCGCGCGGCTACTCCGCCGGGCAAACGATCACGCGCTGGGAAAGCGTCCGGCGCGGCGAAGACCGCAATATTTTTCCATACCAAGAACAAGCCGACGTCATGTTCAACTCCGCGCTCGTGTACGAAATGTCGGTGCTGAAACCGCTGACGGAACCGCTGCTGCGCCAGGTGGAGCCAGGGACGCCGCAGTACATCGAAGCGCGCCGCCTGTTGACGTTTCTCGAATGGTTCGAACCCGCCGATGCGACCTTCGTGCCCGAAGATTCGATTCTGCGCGAATTCATCGGCGGCTCGGTACTCGCTGATTTCGTACCGCACTTGTAGTCGCATGTCATTTCGAGCGGCGGTTTTTGCCGCGAGAAATCTCGTTATTCGAACTGACGAGATTTCTCACTTTGTTCGAAATGACAAGGGCAAAAAAAACCTTCCAGGTTTTTTGAAACCTGGAAGGTTCTTGACCGGCTATTTCCTTCTGCGCCGGCTCGATAGTCCCAATTCCATCGCCTTGGACTCGACGGCGACCAGCGTGCGTTTCAACTGGGCGGCAATGACGCGATGCAGCGTGCCTTTGCGATAGTGCTCTTTCAGCGACGCGATCTCTTGCTTCGACCAGGGTTTGCCGTGCTTGCTTGGTTTTGCCATTGGAACCTCCTTCATCTTTAGTATAACACAATTTCCAACTTTGACAAGGGGGGATCCCCAGAAACCAGGTTTCGACCTTGCTGAGAAACCTGGTTTCAGATTGCCGGAGGAATTATGTGGGGCGGACGATTTTCAAAAACGCTGGACGACCAGTTCGCGCAACTCAACGCCTCGTTTCGTTTCGATTGGCGCTTGTATGACGCGGATATTCGCGGCAGCATCGCGTACGCGCGCGCGCTCGCGCGCGCCCAAGTCATCCGCGACGCCGAACGCGACGCGCTGATCGACGGCTTGGTTCAGGTGAAGCAAGAATTCTACAACGGAACGTTCACCGCGCAACCCAGCGACGAAGACATTCACACCGCCGTCGAGCGACGCCTCGGCGAACTCGTCGGCTCCGTTGCCGGGAAATTGCACACCGGGCGCAGCCGCAACGATCAGATTGCCACCGACACGCGCTTGTTCACACTCGACGCAATACGCAACACGCAACACGCAATACTCAATGCGCAACACGCCTTGATCGAAAAATCCGAGCAGCACCTCGACGTGTTGATGCCTGGCTATACGCATCTTCAGCGCGCGCAGCCGATTTTGTTCGCGCACTGGCTCATGTCGTACTTTTGGATGTTCGAGCGCGATTACGCGCGCCTGACCGATTGCATCACCCGCGTCTCCGTTTTGCCACTCGGTTCGGGTGCGCTCGCGGGAAACGCGCTGGCGATTGACCGCGAATTTCTCGCGCGCGAACTTGGCTTTGCGCGCGTCGGCGAAAACAGCATCGACGCGGTGAGCGACCGCGATTTTATCGCCGAGTTTTTGTTCGACGCCGCGCTGCTTGGCGTGCATCTCTCGCGCTTGGGCGAAGACTTGGTGCTGTACTCGTCGGCGGAATTTGGTTTCGTTACCATGGACGACGCGTACGCGACCGGGTCGAGCATCATGCCGCAAAAGAAAAACCCGGACGCGATGGAATTGGCGCGCGGCAAAGCCGGGCGCGTCATCGGCGATCTGGTTACGCTGCTGACCGTGCTGAAAGGACTGCCGTCGTCCTACGACAAAGATTTGCAAGAGGACAAGGAGCCGTTGTTCGACGCGGTGGACACGCTCGGCGCGCTGCTGCCGGTGGTTGCGGGTGTCATTCGTACGATGCGCGTGAACGCGGACAAAATGCGCGCCGCGCTCGACGCGGCAATGCTCGCAACCGATCTCGCCGACTATCTTGTCCGGCGCGGTGTGCCGTTCCGCGAAGCGCATCGCTTGGTCGGCGCGGCGGTCAAGACCGCGGAAGCGCGCGGCGTCGCGCTTGCCGATCTGTCGCTGGACGAGTATCAAAAAATCGCGCCTGAGTTTGGCGCGGACGTGAAAACTATTTTCGATTTTGCGCGCTCGGTCGCGTCGCACGAAATCGGCGGCGGCACGGGACCGAACGCGGTGCGCGCGCAAATCGCGCAGGCGCGCGCGGTGATGAACAGAAGGGAGCAGAAGGCAAAGAAGGGATAAGAAGACGCAGAAGGCATCAGAAGGCAAAGAGGCAAAGAGGGCGAAGAGGGTGCGCGCCTTCTTCGCCTTCTCCAGCCCTCTTGTGCCTCCTTCTCCCCTCTGCTCCCCTCTCAACCCCTCTCCACAAACAATGCGAACCTTTCTCCACGACGAAGAATTTCTCGGCACTCTGCTCAAACTTTGGTTTCCGATTGCGCTGCAACAATTGATCTTTTCGCTGCTCAATTTGTTGAGCATGATGATGATCGGGCAGTTGGGCGATACAACCGTCGCGGCATTCGGACTTGCCGCGCAGATCGGCTTTTTGTTCCAACTGTTTTTGTTCGGCGTCAGCAGCGGCTCCGCAATCTTTGTCGCGCAGTTCTGGGGCAAGCACGATGTAAAAAATATTCGCCGCGTGTTGGGCGTCTCGCTGACGCTGGGGCTGATCGGCGCGGCGTTCTTTGCTTTCGTCGCGCTCGCGATCCCGGAATTCGCGCTCGGCATCTATTCGACGGATCGCGCGGTGATCGCGCTGGGCAGCGAATATCTGCGGATTGTCGGCGTCGGCTATCCGGCGATTGCGATCACGACGAGTTACGCGGTGACGCTCCGCAGTACGGGCAACGTCCGCCTACCGGTCACGATCAGCGTGATTTCGCTGGGGCTGGGCGTCGCGCTCAACTACGCGCTGATCTTTGGACAATTTGGTTTGCCCGCGCTGGGCATTCGGGGCAGCGCGATTGGCACGCTCATCGCGCGGTGGCTGGAGTGCGCGTGGCTGCTCGCGATGATTTACACGCGCGCGTCCGTCGCCGCCGCGAGCGCGCGCGAAATGTTCGCGTTCGACGCGGCGTTCACGCGCCGCGTGCTCAAAACAATTTTGCCGGTGATGGTCAACGAGATCGTGTGGTCGACCGGCATCTCGACGTACAATTTGATCTACGGCAGAATCGGCACCGAAGCGGTCGCGGCAGTAAGCATCGCGGGGACAATCGAAAATCTCGCGTACGTGCCATTCGTCGGGCTGGCGAACGCCGCGGCGGTGATGATCGGCAATCGCATCGGCGCGGACGAAGAACACAAAGCGTTCGCGTACGCCAAACGACTCTGGCAAATCGTCGTGCTGCTCGCGATTGGCATCGGCGGAATTATTTTCGTGAGCGCGGACAGCATCCTGGGTTTCTACAAGATCGACGCGGCGACACATTCGTTCGCGCGCAACATTTTGACGGTGATGGCGGGCGGGCTGTGGATCAAAGCGTCGAACATCGTGCTCATCGTCGGCGTGTTGCGCGCGGGCGGCGACGCGCGCGTCAGCGCGATCATCGACGTTGCGCCATTGTGGTTGATTGGCATTCCGTTGGCGGCAATCGGCGCGTTCGTGTTCGGCTTGCCGGTGTACTGGGTGTACCTGTTGACGTTGAGCGACGAAGCGGTCAAGTGTTCGCTCGCGGGCTGGCGGATGCTTTCGAAAAAGTGGATCACCAATCTCGCGCAGCAGCATCGCCAGACGAGCGCGGCATAGTGCGAGTTTTGTGTCATTTCGAGGAGACGTTTTTTTGTCGACGAGAAATCTCGTGATCGCCGTCGCAGATTTCTCGCTGCGCTCGAAATGACAAAAGTGTGTGAGTTTTGACCGCGCCGAATTCCTGTGCTATATTCTACCCTGCCAGCGCCCGGATTCGCCGCTGACAATTCATCCACCCCATCTGCGCCGGAGGGACAATGCCTGACCTCGAAGTTCCACCGCTGTTCCAAAATGTCATTGGCTTGGGCAAGCCGGAGCGCGTTCACCAAGCCGCGAAACTAAAGCGGGGCTGCCTTTTTCTTTTTTTTGTGGCGATTTGTCTTCTGCTCGCCATCGTGTGTTTCGCCGCCGCGTTCGATCGCTCCGTCAAGGTAACGCCCATCATGTCAATTGCGGCGGGCTGCCTCTTTCTGATCGGCGTCGTGTACGGATCGTACATCGGTTTGCGACGATGGAATCACATCGCAGTAGTTTATACCGACGGTCTCGCGTACTTTAACGGCAGAACGATTCTCGTCTTCAAGTGGAACGAGATTGCGTCGCTCACGATGCACGTGGTTCGAACCTATTACACTTTTATTCCCGTCGCCAAATCGCACGAGTATACGATTACGCATTTGAACGGCAAGAAAATCGTTCTCGACGACACGTTCAACAAAGTCGAAGACCTGTTCGATCACATCCGTCGGCAATCGTTTCAGCCGATTCTGGTTCGCAGTTGCCAAGCATTCGATTCCGGCGATCTGGTTCGGTTCGGTGCGTGCGCGCTCGGCGCGTTGCAGGGGATCCAAATCGGCAAGAAAAAATTTGCGTGGCAGGACGTTGGCAAGATTTCGGTGGAGCAAGGCAACGTGATTGTCAATCCGAAAAAAGGCGGACTGTTCGGCGGAGCGAGCGCGCAGGTTCGCCAGATTCCCAACCTGGATGTGTTTCTGACGATGGCAAACGAGATGATCAAGAGCCAGTCCAATCCCTAGCAGTAGCTGGACAAGCGATCATCTTTCCGCAGATGAGGAGGATTCCATGAACCACTCCCGTACCTGGCGCGAAATTATTTTTAGCGACGTCGGTATTCTCATTCTCCTCGCGCTGGCTAAACTTGTCTTCCACATTTTTACGAACGACGCGTACGGTTTTCATCGCGACGAACTGCAGTTGCTCGACGACGCGCGCTATCTCGATTGGGGCTATGTCGAGTTTCCGCCCGTGACGCCGTTCATCGCGCGCGTCGCGCTGGAATTGTTCGGCGCGTCGCTCGTCGGCGTGCGCTTGTTTGCCGCGCTGTCGCAGAGCATCGCGATCGTGCTCGCCGGGCTGATCGCGCGCGAGCTGGGCGGCAAGCGGCACGCGCAACTCCTCGCGGCGGTCGCCGTCGCGATCACGCCGGTCTCGATGGTGTCGAGTTCGATGCTGATGTACGTTTCGCTCGATTATCTGTGGTGGGTGCTGATCGCATACCTGACGATCCGCCTCCTGAAATCGGACGATGCGCGCGGGTGGCTCGGCATCGGCGCGGTGATCGGCATTGGAATGATGACCAAGTCCACGATGGCGTTCTACGTCGTGGGAATTGTCGCAGGCACGCTGCTCACGTCGACGCGGCGGCACCTGACCAGTCCGTGGCTGTGGGGCGGCGTCGCGTTGTCGCTCTTGATCTTTCTGCCAAATATCATTTGGCAGATTCAACACAATTTCGTTTCGCTCGAATTCCTCGGCAGCATCCACGAACGTGACGTTCGGATCGGACGCACGAAGGATTTTCTGCCCGATCAACTCCTCACGACGAATCCACTCACGCTTCCGCTGTGGATCGCGGGTTTGGCGTTTTACTTTTTCGGCGTTCGTAGTCAGCGACGGAGCGAAGCGGAGTCGCGTCCGCCGGGCACGGCACTCCGCTTTGCTGCGCGCCTCACTACAAACGCGCGCTTTCGCATGATCGGCTGGATGGCGATTGTGCCCTTCGCGATCTTCTGGCTCGCGCAAGGTCGCGGTTATTACACTGGACCGATCTATCCGATGCTGCTCGCGGCGGGCGCGGTCGTGTTGGAACGCTGGCTCAGTTCGGTGTCGCGCGTCCGCGCGCGCGTCGTCGCGGGAATCACGTGGAGCGCGCTGGCAATCGGGACCGTAATCGTCGTATTGATCGCGGTGCCGATCACACCGGTCAATTCCGCGCTATGGGAAACAATCAACGATGTCAACGGCGAGTTCCGCGAACAAATCGGTTGGATGGAACTAACCGAAACGATCGCGGGGATTTACAACGGGCTGCCCGCAAACGAAAAAGCGCGCGCGGGCATTCTCGCGGGAAATTACGGCGAGGCGGGCGCGATCAATTTGTACGGCGGCGCGTACGGCTTGCCGCGCGCGATCAGCGGCATCAATTCGTACTGGCTGCGCGGGTACGGCACTCCGCCGCCGGAAACGCTCGTCGTCGTCGGATTTCAGATGTCGGACTTGTCTGCCAGTTTTGAGTCGTGCGCGTTGGCGGGTCGCGTCACGAACAAGTACAACGTGCTGAACGAAGAGACACGCTATCATCCCAACATCTACGTTTGTCGCGGGATGAAGCCGTCCTGGGCGGAGTTCTGGAAACGACTTGGATATTTTGGTTAGCGGAGATAGATATGCGGATTGCTCCGTTCAAACTAGAACGCTATTTCGCCAAATACGAATTCAAGACCAAGTACTTGCTGAGTCCTTCCGATTGCGAAAGTTTCTCGCTGCGCGAATTGCTGGTGATGGCGGACGCGGAGGCGCTGGCGTTGTGGGATCAACTGCGATTGGGTTATACCGAATCGCCGGGGCATCCGACCCTCAGAGCGCGGGTGGCGCGCCAATATCAAACGATCACGCCCGACGCCGTGGTGATCGCCGCGCCGGAAGAAGCGATCCTGATCGCGCTGCACACGCTGCTCAAGCCGGGCGATCAGGTCGTCGTCCTTTTTCCCGCGTACCAATCGCTGTACGAAATTCCGCGCGCGATCGGCTGCGACGTGACGCAATGGCAATTCGACTTGGGCGCAAATGGCTGGCGACTCGATCTCGATCGGCTGGAGGATCTGCTGACCGATCGAACGCGGCTGCTCGTCCTCAATTTTCCGCACAACCCCACCGGTTATCTGCCTTCGCGCGATGAATTGGACGCGATCATACAACTCGCGCGCAAGCGCGACATTTACATTTTCGGCGACGAGATGTACCGCGGGCTGGAGTATGAACCCGCGCGTCGTCTGCCCGCGCTGTGCGATCTGTACGAGAAAGGCATTTCGCTCTCCGGCTTGTCGAAGGCATACGGCTTGCCTGGTTTGCGCCTCGGTTGGCTCGCCACCCAAGAATCGGCGTTGATCGAACGCTGGCTCGGCTTTAAAGATTACACGACGATCTGCAACAGCGCGCCCAGCGAAATTCTCGGCATGATCGCGTTGCAGTCGCGCGAAACGATCGTCGCGCGCAACTTCAGCATCATTCAAGAAAACCTGCGCGTGGCAGATCAATTCTTCGCCGCGCACGCCAATCGCTTTGCGTGGCTCAGACCTCACGCCGGTTCGATTGCGTTTCCGCAATGGATGGCGGGAACTCCGGTGGAACAATTTTGCCGGGATGTTCTCGAACAGAAACAAGTGATGATCGTGCCCGGCAGCATCTTTGAGTTTCCCGGCAACCATTTTCGCTTGGGCTTGGGGAGAAGAAATTTCGCGCAGGCGCTCGAACACGTCGGCGATTATTTGCGGGCGCGCTAATTCGAAAGTGGAGGATGGGCATGAGTGAAGCGACTTCCGAAGAAATCATCCAACTCGTAACCCAGTTCAACGACGCGCTGAATCGTCACGATGTCGACGCGATGATGCAGCGCATGACCGAAGACTGCGTCTTTGAAAACACCGATCCGCCGCCCGACGGCGCGCGGTACGCAGGTCAGCGCGCGGTGCGCACGTTCTGGGAAGAATTTTTCCGCGACGCACAGCAGCAAACGATTGAGATCGAAGAAATCTTTGCGACCGGCAATCGCTGCGTGATGCGCTGGGTCTATCGCTGGCAAAGCGCGGATGCAAAACCAGGACACGTTCGCGGCGTGGACATTTACGCGATTCGCGACGGACGCATCGCGGAAAAGTTGTCGTACGTGAAAGAATAGGTTACGCGGAAACGCGATTGTCGATTGTCAGCGCGCCAACCTCGATGCGAACAAGATCGTCCGGCTGCAAAGTAAAATCCTCGCCCGGCACGATGCACGTTCCCGTCATCAGAAACACGCCACTCGGAAAATCGAGTTCGCGCGTGAGATAGCCGACTAACTCCGGCAGCGTGCGCTTCATCTGCGCGGTTGTCGCCTCGCCTTCAAACACGATTCGATTATTGCGCCGGACATGCAATCGGATTTTCAATTCGCCGATCTGATCCGATTCGCACAACAAAATGCCGTGACCGAGCGCGCACGATCCGTTGTAAACTTTGGCTTGCGGCAGATACAGCGGATTTTCGCCTTCGATGTCGCGCGACGAAACGTCGTTGCCTGCACAATAGCCGACGATTTCGCGGTGGCGATTGACGACGATGACCAACTCCGGCTCCGGCACATTCCACCGACTATCGGCGCGGATGCGAATCGGCATCTTCGGCGCGACGACGCGCGAGCCGAGTGACTTGAAAAAAAGTTCGGGACGCGCAGCGTCGTACACGCGATCGTACACGTCGGCGACCTTGGATTCCGCGCGGCGCGCGTCGCGACTCTGCAAGTACGTGACGCCCGCCGCCCACACTTCTTGCAGCGGCTCAATCGGCGCGAGCAATTCGCCACTCGCCGGTTCTGAGCGCGGCATCATCGCCAATGTTTGCAACATCGCGTCGCGGCGCGATTCAAGCAACGCGCTGAGTGTGAAATCTCGCCATACAAAAAATCCGTCCACCGCCCAGCGCGCGCCTTGGTTTGTTTGATGTCGTGTTAGCAACATACTTTTCCTCTGAAAACGTAGGGCAAATTTCCAATTTGCCCGCTACGGTGCATCCGCGTCCGACAATCGTCGGATGATCTCGTCCACGTCGTACACGCAGCCGCCCCAGGTTCCGCCGCCGCTGTTTTGCAGCGCCGCCCACAAACGCGTGTCGTCGGGCAAATTCGCATGCGGTTGCAAATCGGGATGCGGCGAACGCGCCACCAAAATGCGCGCGCCTTCGTTCGCGTCAAAGCGCCGTTCGCCTTCGCCGATCATATCGATACTGCCGACGAGATGGACGCAATCGATCACGATTTGAATCGAATCGCCGTCGCGCACACGCCCCAGCGGTCCGCCTGCCAGCGCTTCGGGTCCGACGTGACCGATGCACGCGCCCGCGCTCACGCCGCTGAAACGCGCGTCGGTGATCAGCGCGATCTGTTTGCCTTCCGGCAGATAGCGCAGCGCGCCGGTCAATTGCAACGTTTCTTCCATTCCCGTTCCCATCGGACCGGCGCCGATCAAAACGATCACATCGCCCGGCTTGACCGCGCGGTCACTCAACCCTTTCACCGCGAGGATCGCGGCATGTTCGGATCCAAACACACGCGCGGGTCCGATTTTGCGGTACACGCCATCCGCGTCCACGACGCTCGGATCAATCGCGGTGCTTTTGACGACCGCGCCATCCGGCGCGAGGTTGCCGGTCAGAAACGTAAGCGTGCCGGTTACGCCGCGCTCGCGCGCGCGCTGTGGACTCATAATCACATCGTCCGGCGATACGCCGTCGAGATTGGCAAGTCGCTCGCGCAGTCGGCGGCGGCGTTCGCTCCGTTCCCACTCGTCGAGCGCGTCACCCAACGCGCAACCGTTCACCGTTCGCGCGTTCAAGCGCAGCAAACCCAGGTCGCGCAGATGCAGCATCACTTCGGGGACGCCGCCCGCGAGAAAAACCTGGACTGTGCCAAAGCCAATCGGTCCATTCGGCAAAACATCTACGAGGCGCGGCGTTTGCTGGTTGATGCGCGTCCAATCGGCGACGGTTGGGCGCGGCAAATGCGCGGCGTACGCAATCGCCGGAATGTGCAGCAGCAAATTCGTACTGCCGCCGAACGCCGCGTGCGTGACCATCGCGTTGTGAATCGAGTCCTCCGTCAAAATGTCGCCCATCGTGATCCCGCGCGCTTGCATTTCGATCAGCGCGCGCGCCGAACGCCGCGCGAGATCGAACCAGATCGGTTGACCCGACGGCGCAAGCGCGGAGTGCGTGACCGCGATTCCCAACGCTTCCGCGACGACCTGACTTGTCGCGGCGGTGCCGAGAAATTGACAGCCGCCGCCGGGCGACGCGCACGCGCGGCACGCGAGTTCGGCGGCTTGGTCGAGCGAGATCAATCCGTGCGCGAACCGCGCGCCAAGCGATTGGACTTTGCCCGCGTCTTCGCCTTGTTCCGGCAAAAGCGTCACGCCACCGGGAACGACGATGCACGCGGTTGTTTTTTGCGCGGACAGCGCCATCATCATCGCGGGCAAACCTTTGTCGCACGTCGCGACACCCAGCACGCCGCGCCGCGTCGGCAGCGAGCGAATGAGCCGACGGAAAACTGTCGCCGCGTCGTTGCGATACGCGAGACTGTCCATCATGCCCGGCGTGCCTTGCGTGCGACCGTCGCACATATCGCTGACAAATCCGGCGAACGGAATCGCGCCAAGCCGCGCGATTTCTTCGGCGGCGGCTTGCGCCAACATTCCAATTTCCCAATGCCCGGTATGATACCCGAGCGCGATCGGTTTGCCGTCGGGCGCGCGCATGCCGCCCGCCGTACTCAAAATCAAAAACTCTTTCGCGCCCAATCGCTCCGGCGTCCAGCCCATCGCCGCGTCCATCGTCCAGCCGAACAAGTCGCCGCTCACCGAATCGCGGAGCCATTCAGGTTGTAGCGGCAATCGTCCGGCGGGACCGCGCGCGTGCGTCGTCACGTCGTACAAGTTTTCATCGGTCGAATCAAGCCAGTTGCGTTTCAAAATTATTTCCTTTCGCATCCAAATCGTCCACGAAGGACACGGAGAGACACGAAGGAAAAATTCTGTGTCCTGCGTGAATAATGAACTTGTTTCCGATATGTTTAATCGCACCGCGCAAGTATAATGGGAAAAGCAAGGTGCGTCAACGCGCGTATTTTGACATTTCCCAAACGCCACACAATAATTTGCGCCGTACTCCATCCTTGTCCACAAGAGGTCTTGGGTCGAAGTCGGCACGAACGAAACTGCGTCGGTTGAGGCAATGGGTGGCAACGCGGCCCAGATGGGTTTCCTCAATACTTTTGCGATTCTTCTCGCGAAACAAAAGTACGACGTGGACGTTGCCCTGATCGCGCAACGTAGATACGGCGTCCAGAAACCTGATGGCGCGTATGCGGCGTTCGACCGCGATCCCGACAGAGGGCTTGCTGGACAAATGGCTTCGTTCCACAAATCCGAATACTTTACCAGGGCTGGGTCGGGCATCGAGTCGCTGGCGGATGTCAAGGGGAGGAACTTTTGCTTTACCACCGCGAGTTCTACTTCGGGTGGAATCACTCCGCGCGCGATATTCAAAGCGCTGGGGATTGACCCAGGCAGGGACCTCAAGAGTGCATACGCGGGTGGACACGAAAGCCGCGATGTCTGTATACCACGGCGAGTGCGACGCAGGCGTGGCTTTCATGGACATTCGTACCGATCCAGCGACCAATTTGGTTAGCAAGTACCCCCGGTGGAAAATCGGTGGTGAAGAGTATTTATGTGATCATGCACAATTCCTCATTCAGTCCACCCCGACTCACAGTTGTGCGCGGTGAAACGGTGCAGTGGAATAACAACGATGAAAAAAGTCATACCGTAACCAGTGGGAAACCCGGCTTCCAGTAAAATTCGGACTTGACACCAAAAACGTTTTGGGAGAGTAACGTGGCAGTTACGATCCGCGACGTGGCGAAACGGCTGCGCCTTTCCATCACAACCGTCTCGCGCGCCCTGGATGGCTATAACGACGTATCTGGGAAAACCCGCGCGCGCGTGATCCGCACGGCGCGCGCCATGGGCTATGTGCCCAGCCGCGCCGCGCGCCAACTCCGCCGTCAGCGCGCCGACGCTATCGGCTACGTCATTCCAGGGCAAGCGCCCTACTTCACCGATCCTTTTTCCTCCGAATTCATTGCCGGGTTGGGCGACGCCGCCACTTCCCACAACCTCGATCTCCTGATTTCGACGGCTTCGCCGGATTCAGACGCGGAACATCACATTTACGCGCGCTGGACGCAGAGCCGCCCGGTCGACGGCATCGTCTTGAGTCGACTGCGCTTGAAAGATTGGCGCGCGAAATATCTCGCGCAAAACGATTTCCCCTTCGTCGCGCACGGGCACGCGCGCCTGCGCCTCGATTTTCCGTACATCGAAATGGATTCACGCGCGGGTTTCGTGCAACTCGTCCAGCATCTCAGCGCGCGCGGACATCGGCGCATCGCGTACATCGGCGCGCCGGCAAAGTTCACGCTCCAAGCCGAACGTTTTGCCGGATACCAACAAGGTCTCGCGGACGCCCACCTCGCGTTCGACGCGACGCTCGTCGCCGAAAGCGATTTGACGCGCACGGGCGGCTATCAAGCCGCGCAGCGCCTGCTCGATTTGAACGCGCGCCCCACCGCGCTCATCTGCGTCAACGATCTCACCGCCATCGGCGCGATGCGCGCGGCGCGCGAACGCGGCATCGTCGTCGGGCGCGCTCTCGCGATCGCGGGGTACGACGGCACGGAAGACTCGGAGCACACCGACCCACCGCTCACCACGCTTCGCCAGCCGATCTACGACACCGCGCAGCGCCTGGTCGAAATGCTCCTCGACCGCGTTGCGGGAAAACCAATCGTCGAACCGCACGTGATCCTTCAACCCGAATTGATCGTTCGCGAATCTACTACTTTCGATTTTTCCTCTTGACGCGCGATCAAATCCAGCGAGGAGGTGATCCCCAGCCACAACTCGATTTCACCGCGGAACGAAACAAAAACGTTTTGACTCGAAGAAGAGATTCAAATGAACAAGCGTTTCTACACTCTCGTCTTGGTCGCGACGATTTTCGTCCTTCTCGCGGCGTGCGCGCCCGCCCCTACGCCGACCCCCGTGCCAACTGCCACACCCACGCCGCAGCCGGTGGTTTTCCTCTCAACGCAGTTGACGCCCGTCGAAGAACAAGAGAAGATGCGCAACATCATCCTCAAGGGCTTTACAAGCGCGAAGACTGATTTCATCTCTGACGCCGAAGGCGTAGTCGTCGATCGCATTCTGGCGGAACAGAAAGCCAACAAGGTTGTGAGCGGCGCGATCGGCGTCTTGCACGGGACGTTTCCGAATCTGCTCGCGGCGAACGCGCTCGAAGACCTGACCCCGCTCGTCGCCAAACTCAGCGATCGCCCGATCGTCAAAGAATTCATGACGTTGGGCAAGCTGGGGACCGACAAACAGTACTACATCCCCTGGATGCAAGCGACGTACATTATGGTCGTCAACAAAAAAGCGTTGCAGTACTTACCCGCGGGGGCAAATGTCGATTCGCTCACCTATCAACAACTCGCCGCGTGGGGCAAGAACATTACCGAAAAGACGAAAGAGAAAAAGATCGGCTTTCCCGCCGGTCCTTCGGGCTTGATGCACCGCTTGACCCAGGGCTACCTCTATCCATCGTACACCGGCGGCTTGGTGACGACGTATCGCAGCGAAGACGCGGTCAAGATGTGGACGGATTTCAAAGCGATCTGGGAGTACACCAATCCGCAATCCACAACGTACAACAACATGCAAGACCCGCTGCTGTCCGAAGAGGTCGGGATCACGATCGATCACACTGCGCGCATGGTCAATGCGTTCAAGAACAAGCCGGACGATTTCGTGGGCGCGCCCGCGCCCGCCGGACCCAAGGGGCGCTACTACATGAGCGTGATCGCCGGGTTGGGCATTGCCAAAGGCGCGCCGAACAAAGCCGGGGCGGAAGCGCTGATCGAGTACTTGACGCGTCCCGCGACGCAAGCGGTCACCCTGCGTGAAGTGAGTTTCTACCCGATCGTGGAATCCGCGCTGCCGACCGATCTGCCCCCGTTCGTTCGTCTCGAAGCGGAAGGCGTTGTCAAGCAGTCCAAGGCGCCCGACGCCAAAGTCGCGCTCTTGCCGATCGGTCTTGGCGCAAAAGGCGGCGACTTTAACAAGATTCAACAAGACACGTTGACGCGCATCGTGTTGAAAGGCGAAGACATCAAAAAAGTTCTGGATGAACAAGCCACTGCGCTCAACGCGTTGATGACCGAACTCAAAGCGCCGTGCTGGTCCCCTGATCCGCTGAGCACCGGAGCGTGCCTGGCAAAGTGATCTATCAGACCTGTCAGGTTTCCCAAAACCTGACAGGTCTATCCGCGAGGTTCTCATGCGCGCCAAACTCGATTCTGCATTGCCGTACAGTTTGCTGCTGCCGACGCTCGCATTTGTCACGCTGCTCATCGTCGTACCCATCGTTCAAGCGTTCTTGCTTGCGTTCCAAGGCGCGGACGGTTCCTTCACGCTCGCCAATTTCCAAAAGATGGCGAACGATACCGCTTTTGCGGACGCGCTCAAGTTTACCTTTCTCCTGCTGATTTTCATCGTGCCGATGCAAGTCGTCCTTGCGCTCGTGATGGCGCTGCTGATTCACACGCGTTTCAAGGGGCACACCTTCTTCCTCTACATTTACGCGATCCCGCTCGCCATTTCCGATCTCGCCGCCGGGATCGCGTGGTTGTCCATCTTCACCGAGCGCGGCTATCTCAATTCGATTTTGTTTCAACTTGGATTTCTCGAACGACCATTCTTGTTTCTCTCCTATCAAAACCTGCCCGCGATGTTCGGCACGATCGTCGTCGCGGAATCGTGGCGCGCGACCGCGATCGTGATGGTGATTTTGCTCGCGGGGCTTCAGGTCATCCCGCGCGATTATTTCGAAGCCGCCGATGTCTTCGGCGCGACCACGCTCAAGCGCACCTTGTTCGTCGTCCTGCCGCTCTTGCGACCCAGTTTGCAGAACGCGCTCATCATCCGGACGATATTCGCGTTCCAGACGTTTGCCGTCGTCTTCGCGCTCGCCGGGCGCGTCATCCCAGTGCTCGCCGGCGAATCGTACAACTGGTACGCGACGAATCGCAATCCGGGCGTCGCCGCGGCGTATGCCGTGCTCGTGCTCGTCTTCACCGTGATCGCGACCTGGTTCTACTTCCGAGTGTTGAAGACCAGCGCGGCGGAAGCGGGGTACGATTGACGCCGTGTTGCGTATTGTGTGTTCCGTCTGTCCCTACGCAACACGCAACACGGAATACGGAATGAGGTATTTATGCGGTCTTCAGTTTCACGCCGCTATGTTTTCAACCGCGTGCTGCTGTACGGCGCGGCGATCTTGCTCGCGCTCTGGACGCTCGCGCCGCTTTACCTCGTTGCGCTCGCGGCATTCAGCGCGCGCCAAGCCACCTTTCAATGGCCCAAGCCGCTCCTGCCAACCGACTTTTCGACGGACACGATGGAGTTTTTCGCGAACACGCGCGGGGTGATGGGCTCGGTCGGGAATAGCGTTGTCGTCGCGCTGCTGACGATCGTAGCCAGTCTGCTGCTCGGCGCGCCCGGCGGGTACGCGCTCGCGCGCTTTCGCTTTCGCGGCAAGGAAGCGATTTCGATGGGGCTGCTGATCAGCAAAATGTTTCCCACCGCGATCCGCGCCATCTCGCTCGCGGTCGCGTTCATCCAAATGGATCTGTACGATACGATCTGGGGCGTCGCGCTCGTTCACACCGCGATGGCGCTGCCGTTCGTCATCATCGTGACTGCCGGGATTTTCGTCGGCGTGCCGCGCGATTTGGAGGAAGCCGCGCAAACGCTCGGCTGCAATCGCCTGCAAGCGTTCCTGCGCGTCGTCATGCCGCTCGCGCTGCCGGGGCTGGCAGCGGCGGCGATCTTCACGTTCGTGATTTCGTGGAACGAAGTTTTCGCCGCGACGATTCTGACGCTGCGGAATCGCACGCTCCCCGCGCAGGTGCTGAGTTCGCTGAACGACTCGCCATTGTACTATCGCTACGCGGGTGGCTTTTTCATGATCGTCCCCGCGCTGATTTTCATATTTCTCATTCGCAGGTATTTGTTGAATCTGTGGGGAAGTATCTCACGATAAAGTAAACAGTGAACAGTGAACAGTTAACCGTATCGTCACATAAATGTTGTTAGAATTTGTCACATAAAGATTGTGAGAATGGTTGAACTATGTTATGAATCAGGCACAGGAGGTTCAACCATGTCTCGCCAATCGAAAGTTCGTAAACCAAACACGACTGAAATGCGCCAGCTCCGTCAGACGCTGGAGGAAAGTACCAACGCGCGTCTCTGCCGATGGGCAGAAGCCTTGCTGTTCTATGGCGCTGGCTTGGATGCCCAGCTTATCGCAGACGCATTGGCGGTACACGTCAACACGATCTACATCTGCCCGCATCGCTTTGCGCGCATGGGGACTGCATTCCTTCAGCGTCTTCCACGTCAAGGTGCACCATCGCGTATCACCACAGCACAGGTAGATGAAATTGCTCGAATTGCTGAACAATCCCCGCCGGAATTCGGGTTGCCGTATGGACGTTGGTCGCTCGCGAAGTTGCGCGATTACTTGATTCACCAACGTCGTTTATTTAAAGCCATCAGTCGCGAACATCTGCGGCGCGTGCTCAAAAGAATATTCGCTTGCGCCATGTTCAACGCAAGCTCATCAGCCACGATCCACAGCCCGGTGAGGGTGTAGTCGGTTGGCAACGTGCCGCTCGTCGCGCGCACCGCGCCGTACGGGAAGTACGCTTGCGCGCTGGTCGTCGCGCCGCTCGTCGCGGTGGTGCTGCCCAGTGCCTGTCCTGAGCGAAGTCGAAGGATGGTCGCCGTGCAGGTAGGTGACCGCGCCGCTTGGGGCGCGCATCGCGACGCGCTTGCCGCCAAAATAGTAGTACTTGGTTACTACTCAGCCATGACCGAACTTGAATCGAATTTGTATTGCAAAGCACAC
>DYJA01000047.1 GCA_020723345.1 Candidatus Aquidulcis sp.
TTACGCTTCAGACCGAAGCGCGCGTGACTCCACCTTGTTCTGGAGTGCTACCCTGGATTGGGTTTATTTCCGATAATGTCTAGTGAGCGAATTTGCCGGTGTCGCCGCGAGCATGGAAATTTTCGGCGTCAGCAAGTACATCTCGGTGCCGCTCGTCGCGCTTGGCGTGTGGTTGTTGATCGTCAAGGCAAATTACAAATTCGTCGAGCGGATCTTTTTGATCGCGAGCGCGATCTATTTCGCGTATGTGTTGTCAGGAATCTTGGCGAACCCACCCTGGGGCACAGTCCTCCAAGCCGTCCACACGCCGACGTTTCATTTCCAAGTCGGCTACGTGACGATTTTTGTAACGGTCATCGGCACGACGATTGCGCCGTGGATGCAATTTTATCAGCAAGCGTCGATCGTGGACAAAGGACTCAAAGTCGACGAACTGGGGTACGAACGGATCGACGTGATCGTCGGCTCACTCTTCGCGGTGCTCGTCGCGGCGTTCATCACGATTGCGTGCGCGGCGACCTTGTTCGCGAACGGCGTCCGCATCGAAACCGCGCAGGATGCCGCGCTCGCGCTGAAACCACTGGCAGGCAATTACGCGGCGACGCTGTTCGCGCTCGGCTTGCTCAACGCGTCCGTTTTCTCCGCCGCGATCCTGCCGCTTTCGACCGCGTACGTCGTGTGTGAAGCGTTTGGCTGGGAGATGGGCGTGAGTCACGATTGGAAAGACGCGCCGGTCTTTTTCGGTGTGTATACCGCGCTGATCGTGCTGGGCGCGGCGATCATTCTGCTGCCGATCCGCTCGCTCGTCGAGACGATGCTCGCAAGTCAAACACTGAACGGCGTGCTGCTGCCGATCATTTTGATCACGATGCTAAAGTTGATCAACGACGAACGCTTGATGGGCAAGTACATCAACGGGCGCGTCTTCAACGTGATCGCGTGGGCGATGGTGATCGCGCTGATCGCGCTGACCGCGCTTCTCGTCGTGACCAGCGTTTTCCCAGGGGTCTTTCGCTGACAAATGTTTTGCGGTATAATTCGCGCAATTCTTTTATCGGAGCAATCAACCCATGGCGAACGAAAATTCAAACGATATTTGCGATTTGACAATCATCGGCGCGGGACCCTCGGGACTGTTTGGCTCGTTCTACGCCGGTCTGCGCGAGTTGTGCACCAAAATATTCGACGTGCTGCCCGAAGTCGGCGGACAACTCGCAGTGCTGTACCCGGAGAAATTTATTTACGACGTGCCGGGGCATCCCAAGATTCTTGCCAAGGATTTGGTCAAACTATTGCAAGAGCAAGCGATGCAGTGGAAACCGACGCTGTGCCTCGGCAATCGCGTAACCGACTTGCGGCGGCGCGCCGACGGTATTCTCGAATTGGACGCCGGAGGGATGACGCATCTCTCGAAAACCGTGCTCATCACCGCCGGGGTTGGCGCGTTCACCGCGAACAAACTGACGCTGGAAAATATCGGCAGGTTCGAAGGGCGCGGCGTCTACTATTTTGTCCAGGATAAGATGGTTTTTCGAGGCAAACGCCTGCTCATCGTCGGCGGCGGCGACAGCGCGGTCGATTGGGCGCTCAATCTCAAGGATTACGCCAAGTCCATCACGTTGATTCATCGCCGCGATCAGTTCCGCGCCGCGCCGGCAAGCATCACCGAACTGAGCAATTCGCCGGTGAACGTGCGAACCTTTCACGAACTCAAACGTATTTCGGGTGAAAGTCAGATCGAGCGCGCGGTCATCTGCGACAATCGCACGAAAGAAGAAACGGCTCTCGATGTGGATGCGGTTTTGCTGAATCTGGGATTCAAAGCCGATCTCGGTCCCATCAAGAAATGGGGACTGGAATTGCAGGGTACGCGCTACATCAAAGTCAACGCGCGCATGGAGACGAATTTGCCCGGCGTTTACGCCGCCGGAGACATCGCCGCGCAGCCCGCTGTTGAACCGGTCAACTTGATCGCGACCGGGTTTGCCCAAGCGACGCTCGCCGTCAACGTAGCGGTGACGCACATCAATCCGCAAGCCAAAGTCTTTCCCGGTCACAGCAGCGAACGGAGATTGTGCTCAATCAAAGACCTTCCAGGTTTTTAGAAACCTGGAAGGTCTTTTTGTCAATACCACACGAACGCGCGCGTCATGCTGGGCGGACTTGTCGCCACAACCGGCGCACGCGGCGTTTTCTGGCTTACCACCATCACGTACCACGCAAACTGCGTGCCGCTCGAGTTTGCGCCGGGATAATCCGCCGCATCGAGTTTGACGCTTGTTCCCTGCCGGACCTGGCGCACGATCGATTTCTTTTCGCCGTTCCACGCGTAATCGATGCGCAGTACGTAAAATTCTTCGGGCTTGAGTGTTCCCGGCGATTCCCAACCCAGCGTTGGAATTTCTTTGCTGCCGCGAAACACTTGACCTTCGGGGGGCCACAGTAAATTCGGCGCGGCGTACGCGAACGGCGCGGGCGGCGTCGGCGAAACATTCACGACCGGCGCGGGCGGAGGCGTCGGCGACCACGCGCCCGTCGGCACGAGCAACACCTGACCAATCGAAAGAAAATCGCTGTCCAATTGATTCGCCAATCGAATCGCGTCCACCGTCGAGCCATAACTCGCGGCGATGGTGATCAAGGTATCGCCGCGCTGGACGATATGACGAATCACCCCCGCAGAACCGGCGGAGGTCGCCGATGTCGGGGGTGATTGAAACGAAAGTGGAGTAGGTGTGCCTCCCGGCGATGTTGGATTCGAACCGGGCGGCGGTGTGGGAGTCGGCAACGGAATGATCAAATCCTCGCCGATCCGGATCGTGTCATCCTTCAAGCCATTCGCGTTTTTGATCGCCTGAACCGACACTTTGTAGCGCGCCGCGATTTCGATGAGCGAATCGCCGGGCTTGACCCGATACTTGATCGTCACCGGCGTTGGTCCCACCGATGGCGTGGGTACACTCGTCGCCAAAATGACCGTGATGATCGGCGCTACCGCGGATGGTGTGCGCGTCGGCGTCGGCGTAGCAACGACCGCGCCGAAACCCAGGCGCGCCGGACCACCCAACAGCACGAACGCGGCAGCCACGACAACGACGATGAGTAACACAATACCTCCAATCACGAGCCAAGGTGGTAGCGAATCATTCGTCGTTTCGCCAAGATGCGCCGGCACGCGTTGCACCATACGTTCGTGGCGCCACGGTTCTGATCGTCCTGGTCGTGAGGGAGGAGGGGGTGTTGATCGCCCAGATGTCATAAAGGATTCCTGCTCAACCCAATCTCATCGTCCAATTTCTGATCCTATTATAGCAAACCTTTTGAATTTTGCCAACAAGGAAACAAAGCCCACAACGCACAAACTTGCGACAGAAATCACCGCGCCAATCTGGCGAATCGGCGTATCTTCAAAACGTAATCGGACGCTGTGCGCTCCGGCGGGCACGCGCAAAAGAATCAATCCTTGCTCGCCGTACGGTTCCGGTTCGACGCGCCGCTCATCCATCGTCGCGACCCAGCCGGGAAAATAGCGCGTGTACACCAACACGCGCGTCGGCGCGCTCGCGGTGACGCGCAACTCAGTCGATTGCCCGCCGTACCGCAGCGTCTCGACCGTCGCGCCTTCGTCCAGCGCGATGGCTTTATGCAATTTCTCTCCGGCGATATATTGCGCGACCAACGGCGAATCTTTGGGACGATCACCCGTCATCCAAATCGTGTCGCCGAGCAATTCGCCGTACTTGGTTTCAAATTCCATTTGCGTTTGATAATTGAAAATCGCGTCAGTGTGTTGCGGTTGCGTGTACGCGTAATTCGCGACGACAAAAAGCAAAGCGACTGCGAGCGCGGGCGCAAGTTCGCGCGCGTCCTCGGCAAACGCGTACAACGCCGCGCCAGACAAGAACGCAAGCGCGAACGCCGCGATGATCAGCAAGCGCCACGGGAATTGCGCAAACCCGATCACCGCCGCGAACGGTTCCCACAACGGCGCGGAAATCGGCAGCATCGCGAACACCATCGCGCCGACAATCGCCGCGAACAGCCCGATATGCGCGCGGAGCGCGCCGCGCGTTTTGGCGATTGCGCCAACGGCGAGGAGGGCAAGCAGCGTCGGGATCAAACCGAGTTGCAGCGAGAATTGATCGCCGCCGCTTTCGCCCGCATAGCCATAGCCCCAAAACGGCGACAAGAGTTGATTCGCGTTGAGAAAATGTTTGCGATAGTTGAAAAAACCGCCGATGAGCGGATCGCTTGTCAAATATTTTTGCTCAAACAAAACCGGGAGCAGAAAGACGGCGGCGATACCAAGCGCGAGAAGAATAGATAAAAGCGGAAAGATGATCGATGGAAGAGAAAACGTGACGCGTGATGCGTGCTGCGTGCTGTGTGAAATGTGTTGCGTGATGCCTGACGCGTCCGGCGGTCGGCGGTCGGCGGTCGGTGGTCTCGATGCGGCGAGCAAAAACAAAATGTACAAACCGATAATCGGCGTGAACAACACCGCCATCGAAATATGCGCGAGGATCAGCAGCGCGTACGAGAGCGCGGCGGCGGCGATATAGCGTGGTTGGCGCGTCATCGCGAGTTCGTAAAACGCCCAACAGATCAGCGGCGGAAAAACGAACGCGGTCAATTCGGCTTGCGCGGCGCGAACGTACAGATCGACAAGGTGGTACGGAATGTAAACATACGCAATCGCCGCGACGAATCCGGCGTTTCTGCCTAGCACGCGCGAGGCAAAAAGATACATCGTCAGCGCAGAACAAAATACCGCGAGTCCATCTACCAATTTGACCGCGCTGACAAAATCGAATCCGACGAGATGGAACGCCTCGCCGACGAAAAAAGGGAGCGGCGCGAGAATGAGCCACAAGGGATAGCCGTAGCCGAACGTCATATCGGCTGCCCAACGCGGATACCACGCGCCGTCGCGCAGCGTCGCGTCGAACATTTGCAAAAAGTAAACCGAGTGCCGCGCGTCGTGCGCGTCGATGAAATACCCCGGCGCGGTCAATGGCGCGAGCGCGAACGCGCAGAAGGCGAGAATCAGGGCGGCAGGATGAAGGATTGACTGTGGCGCAGTTCGCCACAGCCAGGATGAAATTTTCTGCGCAAGGTTATTTTTCATCCTTTATCCTTCCGCCTTCTGCCTTTGTCGCGTATGTCCCAGATCACCAACCCGAGCGCGAGCAAAATGCTTGCCGCCGAAATCCAATGTCCAGCGATGCGCGGCGGCGTGTCGTCGAAACGCAGCAACAACCACTGTTCTTGCCCTTGCGGAATGTGAACGCGGATCCGTCCCAACGGATCGTCCGGGTCAACGTCAAGCGGCAATTCGCGAATAATCTCGGTCGTCTTGGGCTTTGTCAAATACGCGCGCCAGCCGGGATAGTAAAAGGTGTTGAACGAAATCACCGCATCTTCTTGCGCGTGATAGACGATCTGCTCACCGTTCGCGTGCAACCCGGCGAAATCGGGCAGGACGCCGATCCAAACTTTGTCCGTGTCAATGTGCGTATAATCGATTTTTGATCTCAAGCGTTTCCCGGCAAAGTACACATCCGCCATCGGCGACCAATCGGGAATCTCCTTGACCGTCGAGGTCGAACCGGTCATTTCACCCGCGCTCTGCTGAAAGCGAAACAATCCCAGGATACTGACCGGTCCCTCTTGCGGTTCAAGGATCATTTGCGCGGTGAGATATGGGAAACTGCCGAGCACGATCAGCAAACCGAGCAAGATCGTCGGCAAGGGAAAATGGTGCGCGGCGTTGTCCGGTTCGTCAGTCAAAACAATCGCGCCCGCGAGCGCGGCAAGCGGGAGCATCGTCAGCGTCAGCAGCCGCCAGGGAAATTGCGCGAAAGAAAGAATCGGGCGCAGCACGCTCCACAACGGCAGCGAAATCGCAAGCATGAGCGCGGCGACGATCACCGCCATCGCGAGAAAGAACACCCAAAAGCGGCGCGTGTTGCGCGGATTGCGCGCAATCGCGAGGATGGAAAAAATCGCGAGGAGCACCGGGACGACGCCGAGTTGAAACGACATGTCGTCGCGGGGGCCGGGATTGCTGATGCCAAAGCCCCACGCCGGGCTGAAGAGTTGGAAAAAATAGGCAAAGTGGTTGGTGTAATCGTAGTAATTTCCCAACCATTGATCGGTGCGGACGAATTGATATTCGAGCACGGCGGGGATGAAAAACACGGCGACGATGCCAAGACCGAGCGCGAGCGCGGCGAGGGAGGGCAGACCGAGACGGATGAAACGTGATGCGTGATGCGTGTTCCGTTCGAGCGTCTGCATCTCACCGAGGATCAGGAACAGAACCCAGGCACCCAGGACGACGGTGAAGAGCATCGCGACGCCGTTGTGCGAAAACATCATCGCGGCGTACGCGAACGCGGCGGCGACAATTGCGATACGATTTGAGCGGACGACGGTTTCATAGAAACCCCACAACGTCAGCGGCAAAAAAATCAGCGCGACCGATTCGGCGAGCGCGGCGCGCACGTACACGTCGGCGATATGGTACGGAATGTAGACGTACGCCAATCCGGAGAGAAACGCGGCTTGGCTCGATCCGGTCAAGCGTTTGATGAACGCGAACATCGCAACGCCGGATAACACGATTGCCAACGCGAAAACGATTTTCGTCGCGGTCACGAAATCGAAACCGAGCAGGTGGAACGCTTCGCTGACGTACAACGCGCCCGGCGCGTAGATGTTGAACATCGGATAGCCGTAGCCAAACGTGTAATCGGGCGCCCAGCGCGGATAGTAGATGCCGTCCTGAATCGAGCGGTCGAACTCGAACAAAAAGTAAACCGAATGACGCCCATCGTGCGCGCCCCAAAAATAGCCGGGCGCGAGCAGTGGACTGATCGCAAAAAGAGAAAAGAGAATCAGAAGGATAAGATAGGGATCGAGTCGTTTCATGGGAAGCGTAATACGTGATGCGTGTTACGTGTTGCGTGATATGCGCTCAGCGAATTTGCTTTGGTAAAAGTTGCTCGCTGATGATCGGATCGGGATCGCCGGGGCGCGGTACACTCACATGATCCGCGCCGGTGTCAGTGAGCGCGCGTCTGCCGGTCGCGGCGACGTACAGTCCAAATTCAATGTGATACCCCTCGGAAGGTCCGTCCACATCAATTTGAATTGTGTGCGTGTCGGAGATCACTTGCCCCGGCTGCCATTTGATCGTCGGCAGCGCGCCATCTTGCGGCTTGGAATCGTCTTGCGCGTAATATCCACCATTCTCGTGAACGGCGTGGACAAAGACCGTATAATCATGATCCACCGGACGCAGCGCCTGCCACGTCAACCGCAGACGCACCGTCGCGCCATGCCGCAACGGTCCGATGATGCGATAGTCCAGCAGCGCGATTTCATTATCGCCGAAAATCGCGATCGGCGGACGCGCCGGGTTGGCATCGAGAAAACGCGGCGCGAGATAGCCGTAACTTGCGACGACCGGCAGCGCGATGAAAAACGCGAACATCGTCGGGCGCGCCAACCGCGCGTCAAATTCGATTGCCGCGCCCGCGACGATGGCGAGCGCGAGTCCGACGAACATCAACAACTGCCACGGATACGCGGCGAACAGATCGAACACGCGCCACACCGGCGCGGCAATTTCAAACGTGAGCACCACCAACACGATTGCCGCGCCAAGAAAGACCGCGACGACGCGACGTCGGTCGTTTGAAACGACCGCCTCAGAAAGGTTCAAGTCGGCTTGAAGCCGACTTGCATCTGATCTAGCCGTCGAATTTGATTCGACGGCGCCGCGCCACGCCAACACCACCGCGACAATTGCCAAGCCCACCGGTACGACGCCAAGTTGAAATGGAAATTGATCGAGATAACTGCCGGTGCTCGCGCCGAATCCCCACAACGCCGAGAAAAGTTGAAAAGGCAAAACGAAATTCGCGGAAAAGCCATCGCGCGCGATATTCGCGCCATAGCGCAAAACGGTTGGGAGATACAAGAACGCGCCGACGACAAGACCGCCGACCGCCGCCGACAGACTGCCGAAACCCTCGCGTCCGCGCAGCGCGGTGACGATTCCAAACGCGGTAAGCGAGAACAAAATCGCAAGACCCGGCTGGGTAAGAAACAAAAAAGCAAATGGCAAAAGTGAAAACGCAACATCGCGCGGTCGGCGGTCGGCGGTCGGCGGTCGCGTGAGGACGAGCAACACAAGCGGGAACAAGCTCCACCCCACCGCTTCCGCGAACGCGCCGCGCACGTACACGGTCGCGATGTGGTACGGCAAATAAACGTACACCGTCGCCGCGAGGAGCGCGCCGTTCGCGCTGAGCCAGCGGCGCGCGAGCGCGTACATCGTCAAGCCGCTTGCAATCCACGCGAGCGCGTAGACGAGTTTGATCGCGTCGAGATAACTGAAACCGATCAGGTGGAAAATTTCCGCAACGAGGTACGGCAGCGCGCCATCGGTGCGGAATAGATCGAACGCGCGCCCGACGACCGGTGCCCACGCGAAGATCTGCGCCGGGTTCCGGTCGAGATCAATCAGGTTGTAGTAGGCGAGCAAGCCAGTGTGGGATTGAAACGCGCCGGGGTATTCCAGCGGCGCAATCGCAAAGACCGCGAGGAGAATCACCAACAGCGGATACAAAAATTTCACGGGGCGCATTATAGCATGGAAGCGGCGAGACGCAAAAAATAGACCTGCAAAATTTTGGAAAACTTTGCAAGTCTGTCTGGGGCTACGCCTTGAACTCGTGAAACCCCGTTCGCCGCTGTTTGCTGTACGTCACCAACGCGTTTTCGATCACGGGATATCCGGCTTCGGCGGGCTGAAACTCGCCGACCTCGACGGTCTTTTCTTCGAGTTGTTTGTAATCCTGGAAAAAGCGTTTCAGCATCATCAATTGATGCGACGGCATTTCGCTCGCCTGGCAGTATGAATTGAATGACGGATCGTCAATCGCGATTGCGATGATTTTGTAATCCACTTTGCCTGCATCGATCATCGACATCAAGCCGATGCAGCGCGCGCGCATGATCGTCAATGGCACGACCGGCTCCTGGCAAAAGACCAGCACATCGAGCGGATCGCCGTCTTCGGCGAGCGATTGCGGAATGAAACCATAGTTCGCGGGATAGTACACTGCCGAGTACAACACGCGATCCATTTTCAGCAAGCCGCTCGTCTTATCCAACTCGTACTTGACGCTGCTGCCCGCCGGGATTTCGATCACCGCGTTGAAATCGTACGGAACGTTCGAGCCGGGTGAAACGTCATGCCAGGGATGAATCATCGCTAAATTCTCCTCGCGCGCCGGTACAGAATCGGCGCGAAAATGCCGACGGCGATCAGACTGAACGCGCCGCCGCACAATTGCGAAATCGGATTACTGGACGCGCGCGGCGCGGTGGTGGGCGCAGGCACCGGCGTCGCCGCGCTCGCGACGCGCGGCGCGGGCGTCGAGGTTGCATCGGTCGAAAGACCGAATGTTGGGAACGGCGTCGGCGCGCCAGAGCGCGTCGGAATCACGCGCGGTTTCGCGCCGATGTCTTGGCGCCACGCGGCTTCCAAGCCCTCGGTGTCCACGCCGAGCACTTTGCGGAAAATATCATCGGATGCGCCACTTTGCCTGAACTCGGCAAGCAACTGCGCTATTTTCTCTTTGCCGTAGCGGCGATAGATAAAATCAACCACGCTGAAACTTTGCGCGTAAGAAAGTGATGCCTGACGCGCATCGGTCGCGAAATTGCCGCTCAAAGTCCGCAGAGGCAAGAGCGTATCATTTTGAATCGCGCGTTTGAGCAGCGTTTCGTACTCGGGCTCGAGCGCAGGGGGCACAAATTCGTAATACATCGCCAGCCCTTCATCCACCCAACGCGGAAAACCCACCGTACCGATGTCACCCAATTTTCGGTGAATGATCAAATGGGTGAGTTCGTGCGGTGTTGCCACCAAACCATACGCCAGATCCGTCGCGCCGACGTGGATCAACGTGATGCCATAGTCTGAGTACGCGCGCCCGCCTACCCAATCGTTGACATTGGGTTCCATCGCACCGAGGAAATCGGCGCGCTTGTCGTACAGAAAAATCTGCAATTGCCGCTCGACTACTACGCCGGTATCCTTTTGGAGCGCGTCCATCGCCTGAATCGCGCGCGCAAAAATCGCTTTGCCGAAATCTGCTCCGCCGCCGTACCAGTATAGCGCGAAACGCGGCTCAGCAAGTGTTTGCCACTTGAAACGACTATCTTCAACACGGAAGGTTTTTTTGTCGCTCGTTTTCTTGTTTCCCGCGCGATCTTCGATTTCCCACCAGAATTGCCCGGCGACGCCGGTCGGCAAATATTTCTGCTGGAGGTTCCAGTCGTACGTCGCCTGAATCTTGTTGCCTACATCGAATTTGGCATCGGCGCGAAATGGGCTGGGCAAGCCATCGAACTGCATCACGAGTTCGACTTTGGATATTTCCGCGCGGCTTTGCGTTTCGACCTGGAACAACATATTCTTGTTAAAGTTGCAGGTGAACTGGCTCGTCGTGACGGTGATCGCATCGTCTGCCGCAACTGGCGCGACAGACACGATCAGCCCGAGAGCGAGCATGAGAAAAACTATAACGCGTTTCATATGTGATACTCCTGGTAGGACAAATTTGCAAATTTGTCCAACGTGCTATCGCGACGGCGTCGGCGTCGCTTCCGTCGAAAGACTGAACGTCGGAAACGCCGTTGGCGTTACCAACGAACGCGACGGTACGGCGCGCGGTTTTGCGCCGATGTCTTTGCGCCACTCGACTTCCAAGCCGTCAATGTTCACGCCGAGCACTTGAACAAAAACATCGTCGGGTAAACCGCCCTGTTTGAACACTTGTAACAACTGCGCCATCTTGTCGCGACCGTACCGTCGAAAAATAAAATCTACCACACTCAAACTCTGCGCGTACGAAAGTGTGGCGACGGTTGAATCGGCAGCGAACGCTTTGGTGAGCGAGCGCAGTGGAATGAGCGCGTCATTTTGAATCGCGCGCTTGAGCGGAATCACGCGTTGCGGGTCGGGCGCGCCGGGCGATTCGTAATACACGGCGAGACCTTCATCGATCAATGGCGGAAGCGATAATTCGCCCAACGGGCTGCGAATCTTTTGATGGATGACTTGGTGCGTCAGTTCGTGCGCGAGCGCGCCCTTGCCCCACTCCAACTCCGACGGCGCGATGTCGATCAACACGACGTTGTATTCAGGAAACGCGCGCCCGCCTGTCCATTCCTTCGCGCCCGGTTCCAGCGCGTTGAAAAAATCGCCGCGGTCGCCGTACACGTAGACTTGAATCTGCCGCTCGACGGTGACGCCGGTATCGCGCTCGAGGAACGCCAACGCGTTGATGCCGTGCTCGAACAATGCCTGCCCGAAACCAATCGGTCGCGCGTCGCCGCGCGAATTCGCTTCACCCAAGTAACGAAATACCCAAAGCGGCAGCGCGCCCGCGCAAAGCGCAACCAGCAGAAACACACTCAGCCGCGCGCGCCGTTTGCGAAAAATCAACGCGAGTGAAATGCTGGTCAACGCGATGAGCGCGCACATCACTGCAAAAAACAACCCGATCACATTCGTGGAATCGCTAGTGGATGTCGCAACGAGAGTATCCGCACCCATGTACCAGTACACCGCGAGTTTTGAATCCGCCGCTTGCTTCCACGCGTGCGCCTCATCTTCCACGCGGAAAGACTGCGGCGATGATCGTGACTGATTGCCCGCCGCGTCCTGAATTTCCCACCAATATTGCCCGGTCGCGCCGGGCGGCAAATAATCGCGGTACAAGTTCCATTCGTACGTCGCGCGCGTCGTAGTGCCCGGCGCAAATACGCCTCTCACTCGCGCAATCGCAGGAATCCCCTCCACTTGGACGAGCAAGTCCGCGCGCGTGATCTGCGCCGCGCGACTTGACGCGTCAATCTGAAACGATAGACTCGTGCGGAAATTGTTAACGAACCGGGTCGACGTGATCGTGATCGGACTGTCCGCCGCAACCGGCGCGGCAACGCCGATCAGCGCAAGCGCGACGACGAACAAAATCGAAACACAACGCATCATAAGCCCAGTAAACAGTAAACGGTGAACAGTGAACAGTCGCCAACTGAAACTGTTCACTGTTGACTGCTCACTGCGGTACGCCCAATTGCTCGACCGGCGTACTCGTATACTTGTCCCCTTCTTCAATCAGCATAACCGGAATATCATTCTTGACCGGATATTTGCGGCTGCAATCGCGGCAGACGAGCCAAGTCTCTTTCACAAAATCGAGCAAACCCGCATTCGGTCCGTTGCGGACACAGGCGGGGCAGCGCAAAATCTCTAGCAGTTCTGGATTGACCATCGATTCCTCCTAGCGTTGTCGTCATTCTAGCATATTTACTCTAGCGCGACAAGAGGGCAAGCCGCGCGGTTTTTCTCTCTTGAAAAACGCGTTGATATTCCGCCGACGCGATCGACGGCGTGGTCATGATCAGCGCATCCTCGCGATTGTCACTATAGTACTGCGGACGCCGACCGACCACGTCGAACCCGTACTTGCGATACAGCGCCTGCGCGTCGACATTCGACACGCGCACTTCCAAAGTCATCAGGCGCGCGCCGATTTCCGCCGCGCGCTCGAGCATCGCGATGATCAACAACTCCGCGATGCCTTGCCGTCGCCACTGCGGATGCGTCGCCAACGTGCTGATGTGCGCTTCATCGACCATCACCCAAAACCCCGCGTAGCCGACAATTGGCTTCGGCGGAATCAGTTTCAATCGCCGCAGCGCGAATAAACGCTGCCACCACAATCGAGGCGCAGGGACATTCGATTGAACATCCCTATACTGCTGGCGCGCGACGAAATAGTACGCCATCTCGTTATAGCGCAACTCGTAATCGTACGCTCGCGCCGACCAGGGCAGCGAGAACGCAACATCTTCAATTTCCATCACCGGGGAAATGTCTTGCAGCGTCATCGGTTCGACGCGAAAAAGAAGGTTGGAATAGTCAATCATCGGAGTAGAGATTGAGGACTAGTATATTCGACTCACGCAACACGCATCACGCATCACGCTTGCCTTCCACAGACTCGTGCGGCATATACATCGGCGCGAGCGATTTGGGATCGTCGGATTCACCGCGCTGGAACCGCGCCCACGCGAGTTCCGCCAGCGCGCCAGCGCGCCGCGCGTTCGCCGCGGGCGAAGCGATCACAATGCGCGCGCCGCAGCGTTCCGTCAACACGCGCGCGAGCGCGGCATCGACATCGCCGCAAAAGTACGCGCGCGGCAATTTGCCCTCGGCGTCTTTTTCGCGCGCGACAAGATCGATCAAGCCCGCCGCGTCGACGAGCGCGTAATCGCTCACGCGCTTGACCGCGCCGCGCTTGACCGCGTACTGCGCGACGGAATAGCGTCCGCGTCCCGCCGCGAGCGCCGCCCAAATCGGCAGCGACTGATGCGCGTGCGCGTGCGCGACCGCGTCGAGCGTGGGAATTCCTAACAAAGGAATCTGGCGCGCGTACGCCAGCCCTTTGGCAACGCTCATGCCGACGCGCAAGCCGGTGAACGAACCGGGACCGCGCGCGACGCCAATCGCGCGCAAATCCTCTTTCGTCGCGCGGCTCAGGTCGAGCAAGCGAACGATTTGCGCCATCAATTCGACGGTGTGATTTTCGCGCGTCCGCCAAGTCAGTTCGGCTTGCACACCGTCGGCGGTGTACAGCGCGATGCTTGCCCGTCGCGTCGCCGTGTCAAGTGCGAGTAACATCACTCACCCAAATGCGCTTGCCTTGAATTCGCGCAGCAATTCCTCGTAGCGCGCGCCGGTCGCTTTGAGCAGCAGCCCGCGCTTGGATTCGCCCAAATGTCGAAAGGTGATCCACAAGCGTTCCTCCGGCAACACCGCGCGAATTTTCTCCGCCCATTCGACTACGCAGACGCCGTCGCCGGAGAGATAATCGTCCAAACCGATTCCCCACGCTTCGCGCGCGCTGCTCATGCGGTACACGTCGAGATGATACAACGTCAAACGTCCGCCGCGATGTTCGTTTGCCAAAATGAACGTGGGGCTGGTGATGTCGTCGACGACGCCAAGCCCGCGACCGAGTCCCTGCGCGAAACAGGTCTTGCCGGAACCTAAATCACCTTCGAGACAGAACACGTCACCGGCGCGCGCGAGTTCGCCCACGCGCGCGCCGAGGCGCTGCGTCTGCGCGACGCTATGACTGATCAGATCGAGCGCGTGCGCGTTGGAGACGGGAGACATGATTCTATTATACTCAGATCAAGCGACGCGGCAAGGAAGCGGACTGCCAATTTGACACCCCTTTCCATTTCTATATAATGTTTCCAACCTGGAAATATCGGAGCAACTGCAATGCCGGATGCCAAACTTTATTCCCAATCGCTTGAAATCGTGTCGCTCTGGGAAGACGCGGTCTGCCTCCACGCTTTTCAAAAGTCGCTGATCCCCGCCGACTTGCTGCGCGCCAAAAAGCGCCTTGCCAAACTCTCCTCCGCCGGCAAAGCGCGCCGCTCATCCGAACGACCATTTCTCTTCTATCGGATCTGTGTGGTTCTCGCGCGGCGCGACGGCTCCGCGACGATGGGTGAATTGAGCAGCGCGCTCGGCGTCCCGCTCAGTACCGCGACCCGGCTCGCCAATCGGCTTGAGCGCGGCGGGTACGTCGAGCGGTTAACCGATCCCGACGATCACCGCGTCGTTCGCATCATGTTGACCGTCGAAGGGAAACGACTCTACCAAACGATCCATGACTTTGCCCAACAACGCGTCCTCAGCGCGCTGGATCGTTTTTCGACACAAGAACGCAAACAGTTGGTCGCATTACTGCAAAAGGCGATTGCCGCACTGGCGACTCTGCCCGCATAGAAACGGCGTGACAAATCGCATTCGGTTCACAAGTCGCCATGACTTGATACCATTTCAGGAGAAGAACCGCGCAATGTTAACAAGGTTTTCGATTCCGCTTGTGCTCGCCATCCTGCTATTCGGTCTCGCGCTGACGCCGGCTTGCGGGACAAACAGCCCGCTCAACTTTTTTGCGACCGCGACGCCGACGGCAACCGCGACGCGCCCCCCGACGCCGATTCCGCCACCGACTGCAACCACGGCGCCTTCCGCGCGCACTGCGCCCAAGATCAGAGTCGTCGGCAACCTGGTCGCGGCAAACCAGGCGTCGCTCTCCTTTTCGACGACCGGACGCGTGAAGGAATTGCCGGTGCCGGAAGGCACACGCGTCAGAGCCGGTACGCTCCTCGCCGCGCTGGATACGGGCATGCTGGAAACCCAACTGGCGCAAGCCAAAGCCGCGCTCGATCTGGCGACGGCGACATTCGCAAAGACGATGCAAGGTCCTACCACGGAAGATGTCGTCATCGCGCGCGCGAATCTCGAACGCGCCAAGAGCGCGGTCGATCAAGCCCAGAGCGCGTACGACCGCATCGGCGGTCGTAGCAATCCGACGATCTCGACCACATCGACTGCGCTCACTTTGCAGCAGGCGATCGCTTCCTATCAAGGCGCGATCGCACAGTACAACATCACCATCAAACGCCCGACGCAGGCGGAACGCGAAGCCGGACAAGCATCGCTCGCGCAAGCGCAAGCCGCGTACGAACTCGCTCGACAAAATTTGAACAATGCGCGCCTCATCGCGCCGTTCGACGGCACGGTCGTCTCCATCGTGCCCAAGATCGGCGAATCCGCGATCTCGAATACGCCCGCGCTCATCTTTGCCGATTTGACGCAAATGCAGGTCTTGATCAATGTCGACGAGTCGACCCTGGGAATCATTCAGGCAAATCAGACCGCGACGCTCACGATCGATGCGTTCCCGGATAAATCGTTCACCGGACGCGTCAAGAAAATCGGCTTGCTCGGTACGACGGCGACTAACATCGTCAGCGTCCCGGTGTGGATTGATATTGACAAGACGGAAACCCCGCTCTACCCAGGATTGAGCGCGACGGTGGAAATTGTGGTAAGAACCATGAGGAACTGAATCATAGGGAACAGAAAGAAATAAGGGAACTGAGGAAATTCCCTTCCGTCCCATCAGTTCCCTTGCTCTCGCGAAAGGAACGATTCTATGAACCTCGCTAATCTTTCGATCAAACAACCGGTTTTCGTCACGATGATGATGGCGGTGTTCGTCGTCGTCGGCTATATGGGCTATCAGCGTTTGTCCGTGGACCTGTTTCCAGAAACCTCGAATCCGATGGTTTCGGTATCGACGACGTATTCTGGCGCGGGTCCTTCCGAAGTGCAACGCCAGATCACCCAGCCGCTAGAAGACGCGCTCAGCACGTTGAACGGCGTCGTCAATATTCGCTCGACTTCGCGCGAAAACTCGTCCCAGATTAACGTCGAGTTCTCACTCGAAACCGATATCAAAGCGGCGTTCGACGCGGTGCGCGAGCGCGTCGCGCGGGCGCAGCGCAGTTTGCCGAGCGGGGCGGACGCGCCGGTCGTTCAACGGTTTGATTTTTCGTCGCAAGCCATTCTCACGTTCACCGTCGCGGACACATCGGGCAAGATGAAATCATGGGAACTGCGCAACCTGGTGGAAAATCAAATCTTGCCGCGCGTCCAACGCGTTGATGGCGTCGCGGATGCGAGCGTTTCCGGCGGACAGCAACGCCAGATCGCAGTCGATCTAGATCTCGACGCGCTGCGCCTGCACCGTATTTCGCTTTCGCAAGTCTCTGCCGCAATTCGCGGCGAGAACCAGAGCGTGCCGAGCGGCAAGATCACGCAGGATGGCACCGATCTGCTTCTGCGAACGCCGGGCGAATTTACCTCGCTGGACGAGATTGGCAATTTGACGATCGCGTCCGCGCGCGGCGCCGCCTTGCGAATTAAAGACATTGCGACGATCCGGGACACGACTGCCGAACCAACCTCGTACAACCGACTGAACGGCAAAGAAAGCGTCGCGGTGCAAATCCGCAAACAATCCGGCGCGAACACCGTCGGCGTCGCCGAAAACGCCAAAGCCGAAATCGCCAGAATCAGGCGCGATTTCACCAACTTGGACATCGTCATCTCGAACGATGACTCGGACTTTATCAAAAAGTCGGTTGAGGATTCGCTGGGCGATCTAGTGCTGGGCGGCATTTTCGCGTCGCTCGTCGTGTTGTTCTTTTTCCGCAATATCCGCAACACGCTCGTGACGATTGCCGGTTTGCCGGTGATTATGATCGGGACTTTTGCGGCGATGACCGCGATGGGCTTGTCGCTGAACATGATGACGCTGCTCGCGCTGTCGCTCGCGGTCGGCTTGGTGTTGGACGACGCGATTGTCGTACGCGAAAATATTTTCCGTCACATGGAACGCGGCTTGCACCCCAAAGAAGCCGCCGCCAAAGGGACGAACGAAGTCGCGCTGTCGGTCGTCGCGATGACGCTCACTATCGTCTCCGTCTTTTTCCCGATCGCGTTCACGACCGGCGCGATTGGGCGTTTTTATCGCGAGTTCGGTCTCGCGGTCACCACCGCTGTGCTCATCTCGCTCTTTGAAGCATTCACGCTCGCGCCGATGCTTTCGGCGTACGCGTTCAAACAACAAAAACCCAGAGCCGGTCACGAAAAGGAAACGAGCGGCACGCATCTCGGCTGGCTCGACCGGGGTTACCGCCGCATCCTCCATTGGACGCTCGCGCACTCGCGGACGATGGTCGCCCTCACGCTCGCGATCTTCGCGCTCCTCGTTTACGTCGCGCCCCGGATGGAACTATCGTTTATGCCGCGCCTAGACAACGCGAACTTTCAGGTTGGCTTGACGCTGCCACCCGGCACGACGCTCGCCGTCACCGACGCGCAAGCGAAAAAGATCGAAGCCGCGCTCTTATCGATCGGAGGAATAGACAATATATTTGCAAGTGTTGGCGGCGGCAGTTCGCCCGAGCGCGCCAATTTTAACGGCAGGATGAAAGACCTGCAATCGCTACGACGCGTGGAACCCGAAGTCCGCGCGAAACTCGCGGGGATCCCAGGTTTGGGTTTCAATTTCCAAGGCGGCTTTGGCGGCGGCGGCACGACCGTGGATCGCCGCCCGATCCAGATCGTTCTGCTTTCGCCAGGTTCACCGGAGGATTTGGACCTGCTCGCGCAAGATGTGATCAAAGGCATGGCGGGCATTCCGGGTTTGGCGGATATCGATCGCAGCAACGAACCGGGCAAACCGGAATTACGCATCGTCGTGGATCGCAACCGCGCCGCGCCCTTGGGCTTGAGCACCTCCACGCTCGGCTCGACGATTCGCGGCTTGATCTCCGGCGAAACCGCATCCCGTTATCGCGAAGCGGGGAAAGAAGCCGATATCATCGTGCGTTTGAAAGCGGAAGACCGCTCGCGGCTCGACGACATTTTGTCGTTGACGATTCAGGGCTCGGGTGGGCAAGCCATCCCGCTGCGCAACGTCGCCCACATCGTCAGTAGTTCGGGACCTTCGGTCATCTCGCGCCAAAATCGCCAAACGCAGATCACAATTGGCGCGAACACCGTGGGGCGTTCCCAAACCCAGGTCGTCGCCGATATGCGCGCGCGGATTCCTCAACTGAACTTGCCGCCCGATGTGACCGTGCGCTTTGGCGGACAGGTGCAGCAAACCGAATCGTCGATGAATACGCTGATCGGAACGCTGACGCTTTCCGTGATCTTCATGTACATGGTGCTCGCGTCGCAGTTCGGATCGTACACCCAGCCAATCGTGTTGATGCTGGCGCTGCCGCTCGCGATCATCGGCGCGTTTGGCGCGCTCTTGCTCACGCGCACCGGCGCGGACATGACGGCGGTGATCGGGTTGATTCTGTTGATGGGTCTCGCCGTCAAGAACTCGATCTTGCTCGTGGATTTTTCCAATCGGCTCCGCGCGCAAGGAATGAGCGCGCAAGAAGCGCTGCTCGTCGCGGGGCCGACGCGTCTGCGTCCGATCTTGATGACGACGATGTCGCTGATCCTGGGGATGACGCCGGTCGCGCTCGGCTTGGGCGCAGGCGGCAGTTTCCGCGCGCCGATGGCAATCGCGGTGATCGGCGGCTTGATCACCTCGACGCTGTTGACGCTCGTCGTCGTCCCGGTCTTTTACCTGCTGCTCGACGCGGCGCAGGAACGCGTGAAACAATTGGGACGCGCCAAGCAACCCGCGCCCGTGCCAGAAACTGCGCCAGCGGCGGAACCCGCGTCCGCGCCCATATCGGAATGAAGGAGACATTGATGCCCTCTCAAAACAAACTCGCTTTCATCGGGATCGTGATTCTTTTGCTCGGACACTTTTTCGTCGCTGGCTGTGGCGCAAATCAACCGGGTACCGCGTCGCCTGCCGCTGCTCCAAAAGAAGGTTCCGCACCCGCCGGGGCGCAGACGCCCTCGGGGAAACCCGGCGGCGCGCAACCGACGCGCGCGCTGGTCACGCCAACGCCGACGCGCGCGATCCAGATCGTCGTGACCAAAGCCAAAGTCGCCGGAAACATCGTCGCAGCGAATCAGGCGTCGCTCACTTTCGCGACCGGCGGTCGGCTTAAAGAATTACCGGTAGCGGAAGGGACGCGCGTACAAGCCGGCACCCTGCTCGCCGCGCTCGATACGTCCGTGCTCGAAGCGCAAGTCGCGCAAGCCAAAGCCGCGTTCGATCTCGCGACGGCAAACTGGAATAAAATTCAAGCGGGACCGTCGGCGGATGACATCGCGCTCGCCAAGTCGAATGTGGATCGCGCCAAGGCAGCGGTGGATCAGGCGCAAGCCGCGTACGACGCGATTGGCGGATTGCGGAATCCGCGTATCGCGATGACATCCCAAAGCACCACCTTGCAACAAGCCACACTCTCGTACCAAACTGCTGCCGCGCAATACAACCTCGCGGTGAACCATCCCACCGATTCGGAACGCGCGATTGGACTGGCGCAATTCGCGCAAGCCCAAGCCGCCTACGACACGGCAAAACAGAGTTTGAACAACGCGCGCATCGTCGCACCGTACGGCGGGACGCTCGTTTCGATCACGCCCAAAATCGGCGAGTCGATCAACGCGAACTCGCCCGTGCTGCTCTTTGCCGATCTGACGCAGATGCAAGCGCTCGCCAACATCGACGAAACGACGCTCGCCAGCGTCAAGGTTGGGCAAACCGCAAATATTTACGTCGATGCAGCGCCGGACAAAGTGTTGACCGGACGCGTCAAGCGGATCGGTATGTACGCCACGTCGACTGGCAACATCGTGACCGTGCCGGTGTGGATCGACATTGACAAGACGGATGTCGCGCTTTCGCCCGGCTGGAGCGCAACAGTCGAAATTGCGACACGCACGAACTGAAGGAAAGCAGAAAAATCCGAGAATTTGACAAGCATCTCAAATTCAGTACAATTGTTCCGCAGTGGAAATATTCCATTGCGGAAATATTATGCCAAACACTCACCTCCAACTTCAAGTCAGTCAAGTGAGTGAGATCCTGCGTGGATTCATCCGCTTGAAACCTCTTCTCGAAGAACCCCCGACCGCCAAGTCCTTGCGCGCGACGCGACATTTGAAGGCATTGCACGCGCAAACGGAAGCCGATCACATCGAAGTTTCCGGTCTTTTCTTTCGGTTGGGCGTTGTTCTTTACGAACACGATCAACCGATGACCATGGGTGAAATCGGTAAGGAGTTGGACATTCCACTCAGCACGGCGACGCGCATGGTCGATTGGTTGGTCGCGCGCGATTTCGCCGAGCGGCTGCGCGATCCCAAAGACCGCCGCGTAGTTCGAGTCGGTATGACCCAAATGGGACGCGAAACGTACCAAGAAGTCAATAACCTGATGGCGCAACGACTCGAACAGGTCTTGCGTTTGCTTACTCCCAAGGAACGTCGCCAGTGCATCTCTTTACTGCGCAAGATCGCGCGCGGATTGGCAAAAAACCAGACACGGGCAAAAGCAGCAGAGACAAACCCGGTGTAACCCGGTCGCTGGCGATACGTAGATACATTCGAAATCATATATTAAGCCCCTTCAGAATCGAAAATGTAAACCTTCAAGGAGACCCGCATGTGTGCCCGAAAGAAAACCACGTTTGTAATCGCTTTCGCCGTGCTCGTCATCGGTGTGACACTGATCGTCGGCTGCAGCGCCTCTCGTCCGACCGCGACGACGGCGAGCGCGACGACGACGCCCGTCGTCGTCGTTCGCCCCACTGAATTGCCCCTACCGCCGACCCCGACGCTTGCCGCCGTGCGTGGTTCAGAGCGAACCGCTGTGAATGTGATCAAAGCGACCGGCAATCTGATCTCGGAGAATCAAGTCACGCTCTCGTTTCAAATTAGCGGACGCATCAAAGAAGTTTCCATCAAAGAAGGTGATCGGGTCAAAGCCGGCGCGATCCTTTCGACGCTCGACACCGGTACGCTCGAAACCCAGGTCATGCAAGCCCAGGCGCTGTTCGATGCCGCGATAACAACTTTCGACAAAGTCAAAGCCGGCCCGACGGCAGATGATATCGCGCTCGCGCGGTCGAACCTGGATCGCGCCAAAGCCGCGGTCGATCAAGCGCAAGCCGCGTACGATCGCATCGGCGGCGCGACGGCGCCGTTCATCGCGATGACGCCGCAATCGCTTGCGCTGCAACAAGCGACGAGCGCGTATCAAGGCGCGCTGGCGCAATACAATCTCACGGTGAAACATCCGACGGCATCCGAACTCGCCGCCGCCGCCGCCCAAGTCGCGCAAGCGCAACTCGCGCTCGATTCAGCCAAACAAACGCTCGTCAACGCAAAATTGATCGCCCCGATTAGCGGCACCGTCTTGTCGATCACCGCCAAAGCCGGGGAATCGGCGAGTCCCGGTGCGCCCATGGCGGTCGTCGCCGATCTTTCGAAAATGCAAGCGCTGGTTAATCTCGACGAGACGTCGCTTGCATCGGTCAAGGTCGGGCAACCGGTCGCGTTGACGCTGGATGTACTCAACGGAAAACCGCTCACCGGCAAAGTCCGCAAGATCGGCTTGCTGGCGACATCGGCGACGGGCGTCGTCAGCGTGCCCGTTACCATCGACATCGATCCAACGGATGGGCTGATCTATCCCGGCTTGAGCGCGACGATCGAGTTTCTGACCAAGCCGTAACGAACGCAGACCTTCCAGGTTTTGGAAACCTGGAAGGTCTCAGACTACCAACGAAAGGACGCTCGAATGAATATCGTGAACTTGTCGATCCGTCAGCCGGTGTTTATCGCGATGCTGATGCTCGCGCTGATCGTCGTCGGCTTTATTGGCTATTCGCAAATGCCGGTCAACTTGATCCCGGACATGAACATTCCGTACGTCCTCGTGACGACGGTTTATCCCGGCGCCAGTCCCCAGGAGGTCCAGCGTGAAGTGAGCGAACGCCTGGAGGAAGCGCTCAGTACACTCAACGGCGTCAAGAATGTCACTTCGAATTCGAGCGAGAATGTCTCGACGATTTTCGTCGAATACGAAATTTCATTTTCCGCCGTGCGCGCCGCCGAAGATGTCCGCGAAAAAGTTGCGGCGGTGCGTGGTCAATTTCCAACCGATGTGCAAGACCCGGTCATCCAACGCATCGATCCGGGGGCGGCGCCCATCCTTACGTTTGCGGTCGTCGATCAAGCGGGCAAAATGCCGCCCGATGAACTGCGCCGCCTCGTCGAAGACAAACTCAAACCGCGCCTCAATCGCGTCAGCGGCGTCGCCGACATCAACATCACCGGCGGTTTGGTGCGTCAAATTCAGATCAATCTCAATCTCGACGAAATGCGCGTGCGCCGCATCGCGCCGCAGCAGGTCGTCGCCGCGATACAAACGGAAAACCTGAATCTGCCGGGCGGTCGCATCACCGACAGCGGCACCGACATCCTCGTGCGTACACCCGGCACCTTTCAGCGCGTCGCCGAAATCGGCGATGTCATCGTCGCCAATCCGCGCGGCGTGCCGGTGTACCTCAAAGATGTCGCGATGGTGAAAGACAGCTTTGCCGAAGTCGTGAATTACAGCCGGCTCAATGGCAAGGACACGGTTGCGGTTTCGATCATCAAGCAGTCGGGCACGAACACCGTGCGCGTCGCCGACGACGTCAAGCAAGAATTGACGCGCATCAAAAAAGATTTTCCCGAGCTCAACTTGACCATGGCGAACGATCAATCCGAGTTCGTCAAGAGTTCGGTCGAAGATTCGATCACAGATTTGATCCTGGGCGGCGTATTTGCCGCGCTCGTCGTGCTCTTTTTCTTCCGCGATCTGCGCAACACCATCGTCACCGTCATCGGCTTGCCGGTCATCATGATCGGCACGTTCGCCGCGATGAATGCGATCGGGCTGACCTTGAACATGATCACGCTGATGGCGTTGGCGCTCGCGGTGGGCTTGGTGATCGACGATGCGATTGTCGTGCGCGAGAATATTTTCCGCCACATGGAGCGCGGCGAAATGCCGAAAGACGCCGCGCGCAATGGCACGAACGAAGTTTCGCTCGCGGTCATGGCGATGACGTTCACCGTCCTCTCGGTGTTTTTGCCGGTCGCGTTCACGCGCGGCATCATCGGCATTTTCTTCCGCGAGTTCGGGTTGAGCATCGCATTCGCCGTAGCGATCTCACTGATCGAGGCATTCACCCTCGCGCCTATGCTTTCGGCGTACTTTTTCAAACAGATGAAACCCAAGCCGGGGCACGCACACGACGAAGGCGCCGCCGCGAGTCTGGGCTGGCTCGACCGGATCTATCGGCGGATCCTCGCGTGGGCGCTGCGTCACAAGATCGTGACGTCGCTCATTGCCGTGCTCGTGTTCTTGGCAATCTTCGGGCTGTCGACTTTGGTCGAGATGGCATTCATGCCGAATTTCGACAGTGACACCTTCACCGCGCGTTTGCAACTCAAGCCCGGCACGCCGTTAGCGCAAACCGATGCGCTGGCGCGACAGATCGAGACGAGTCTGAAAGAATTGCCGAATGTGGAAGATGTCTTTGCAAGTGTGGGAAGCACGAGCGCGCCCGAAGTCGCGAACTTTACGATCAAGATGCACGAAAGCGGCTTGCTCGGCAAAGCCGAACCGGAAATTCGCCGGCGTTTTGCGAATGTGCCCGGACTCACCTTCAGTTTCTCCGACTCGTTCGGCGAAGGCGGCGGCGGCGTGACCTCGCGACCCATCTTGCTGAATGTGCGATCGAGCGGCTCACTGGAAGAACTAGACCAAGCCGCGCTCATGGCGCAGAACGCGATCGCCGATGTGCCGGGTCTCGTCGATCTGGATCGCACCACGCGACCGGGCAAGCCGGAAATGCACATCGCCGTCGATCGACAGCGCGCCTCGCGCGTGGGATTGAACACGGCGACGGTGGGCGCAACGGTGCGCACGCTCGTCAACGGTCAAACCGCGTCGCGCTATCGCGAGAGCGGACGCGAAGCCGATATCGTCGTGCGACTGCGTCCCGAAGACCGCTCGCGCCTCGACGACATCCTATCGCTGACGATTCCATCGGCGACGGGACAGCAAGTGCCGCTGCGCAACGTCGCGACCGTTTCGTCCAGCACGGGGCCCACATCGATCCGGCGCGTCAATCGTCAACCCGAAGTCGTCGTCGGCTCGAACTTTGTTGGACGAACCCAAGGCGCGGTCATGGAAGACGTCCGCGCGCGCGTAGACAAGTTGATACTGCCGGCCGGCGTGACCGTTGCGTTCGGCGGTGAAGCCGAAATGATGGAAGAGTCGTTCTCCTCGCTCTTGTTCTCGATGATTCTCTCCATCATCTTTGTCTACATGGTCCTCGCGTCGCAGTTCGGTTCGTTCACACAGCCGGTCGTGTTGATGCTCGCGCTGCCGCTGTCGTTCATCGGCGCGTTTCTCGCGTTGCTCGTCACGCATTTTGCGTTCGACATGATGGCGATGATCGGACTCATTTTGCTGATGGGCTTGGTCACCAAGAACTCGATTCTGCTGGTGGACTTTGCGAATCGCTTGCGCGATCGCGGCATGAGTCGCGACGAAGCGCTGCTCACCGCCGGACCGATTCGACTGCGTCCGATCTTGATGACGACGATGGCGCTCATCCTGGGTATGTTGCCCGTGGCATTGGGCATCGGCGCGGGTGGGAGTTTCCGCGCGTCGATGGCGATCGCGGTGATCGGCGGCTTGATCACCTCGACGCTGTTGACGCTGGTGTTCGTCCCGGTCGCGTACAGCATCATGGACAGTCTGCTAGGACGCTGGGGCGCGCGGTTTGGCGCGCCGCGGGTGGAGTCGGAAGCCAAGCCCGCGCCGGCACCGGCAGGCAAGTAAACCAAAAGACCGTCGCTTGAAAATAGCCCATCGTGGACGACAGAGCTGAACGAAACAAGGACGCTAAAGCGTCCTTCGGCTACTCAGCCCGAAGATTGATCTTCGGGCTTTTTCTTTCAAGTCCCGTCGGAACGACTCCAAAAACACCCCCCAGGTTTTCACGTTGAAAAATGGGGCGTTCTCGCCTTTGTATGTTAATCTTGCCCCTGTTGTTGGAAATTTAGTCGATATTGACAAATCGCGACTTGTGTGATAGTATAACGATACAGTAAATCGTTATACTATATTTGTGTTTCGATACACCAATATCGATTTCGCGGAGGGAATATGGTAGCGGAAATCACAATTCAAGATGTCGCGCGACGCGCCGGAGTCTCCCCAAGCACCGTTTCCAATTTGCTGAACGGTCGAACCGAGCGGATGCGCCCCGAAACGCTCGAACGTGTACAGCGCGCGATCGCGCAACTCGGCTATTCGCCCAATCGCACCGCGCGCCACCTCAAGACCGGTCGCGTCGAAATGATCGGCGTCATCGTGCCGTCGGTCGCCAATCCATTTTACGGCGCGTTCGCATCGCACGTCGAGCGCGCCGCGCTGAAAGCCGGTTACCAAATTCTCCTCGGCAACAGCGAGCGCGATCCGGAACGCGAACGGCGTTACGCGGAAGAACTATGGAGTCACGGCATTCGCGGGATGATTTTTGGATCGTCGCTGCTCGCGCTCACCCACCTCGCGAATTTAGTCGAACATGGATTGAGCATCGTCGCGTTCGACCGCCAAGCGCAAGCGGCAGACGCTCTGCCGATTGACAGCGTCAGTGTGGACAACGTCCTCGCCGCGCGGCTCGCGACCGATCATCTTCTCAAACTGGGACACCGTCGGATCGGTTTTGTGACGGGTCCGCTCCGCACCGTCAATCGCCTCAATCGTCTCGAAGGATACGAACACGCGCTGCGCGAATTCGGGATCGCGCTCGACCGCGAGCTGATATGGGAAAAATCGCTCGACCAAGGATTCGGCGATACTGAAGGTGTGGAACTGGGTCGCTGCGGCGCGCGCGAGCTGCTCGGCAAACCGAATCGTCCGACCGCGCTGATCGCGATCAACGATATGTACGCGTTCGGCGCGTACGCGGGCGCGCGCGATCTGGGTCTGCGCGTCCCGACCGACGTTTCGGTTGTCGGCATCGACGACGGTGTGCTTGCCGAAGTCGTCGATCCGCCGCTGACGACCGTTCGACAACCGCTGTGCGAAATGACGCAAGCCGCGGTCGACATCATCATCCGGCGCATCGAAGGCAAGACGAACGGCGCGCCGCAGCACTTGACGATGAAGCCGGAGTTGATCGTCAGAAAATCAACAACCTCAAATCTCTAATCTCCAATACCCCAGGAGCATCTATGGAAATCAATCTCAAAGGCAAGACCGCGCTTGTCACAGGCGGAAACATCGGCATCGGTCGCGCGATTTCGCTCACGCTCGCCCGCTGCGGCGCGGACGTCGCGATCACGTACTTTGATCACGACCAAGCCGCCGCGCAGACCATTCGCGCGATGGGATGCCACTGTCCGTACCTCCATCTCGACGCGACGAACAGCGCGGAGGTCAACCAGGTTTTCGCGCAGGTCGCGAAAGAATTTGGCGGACATGTCGACATCCTCGTCAACAACGCCGGGCATCTCGTCGGGCGCGTGCCGATCGCGGAAATGCCAGATGAATTTTGGCGCAAGGTTATCGACGTCAACATGACGACCGCGTTCTATTGTTCGCGCGCGGTGATTCCATACATGAACACCGGTTGGGGACGCATCATCAACATGTCATCGCTCGCCGGACGCGATGGCGGCGGCGCGGGCGCGGCGGCATATTCGGCGGCAAAAGCCGGGGTCGCAGGGTTGACGCGCGCGCTGGCGAAAGAATACGCCTCAAAAGGAATCACCGTAAACGCGCTTGCGCCCGGACTGATCCTGGGTACTCCGTTCCATGCAACATTCACCAAACCCGAAGTGCAGCAGAAAATCATCGCCAGCATTCCGGTCGGACGCGCGGGGACTCCCGAAGATGTGGCAGGCGCGGCGCTGTACTTGGTTTCCGATCTGGCAAGTTTCGTGACCGGCGAAATCATCGAGATCAACGGCGGCGTGTACTTTGCGTGACGCGTTTGTCATTGCGAGGAGCGTTTTTCGCGACGAAGCAATCCCCAATCCGCTCGTTGGAGACTGCTTCGGCAAAGCACGCCTCGCAATGACAACCTGGTAGAACGAATGACCGGCTCCCTCTTTCTCGGAAACAAAACCTTCGCCGAATGGCGCGCCGCCGCGCAAACGACGCATCGCGCGCGATTCGCGCGTTTGATCGATCAAGCCGATTCGTACCTCACGTACCTGCCGCCGGTCGAGCATCCGCGCGAGACGATCACGTACATCGGCATGGCAAGCGCGAATCTCGCGTTCGCGTTTCGCTTGAGCGACGACGCGCGCTATCTCGACCGCGCGCGTGAATGGATCAAGATCGCGATTGGCTATCCGCATTGGGGCAAAGCCAACCTGCCCGATCACGATCTCGACGCGGGCTGGCTCTCGTTCGGCTTGGGACTCGCGCACGCTTGGATTGGCGACGCGCTGCCGGGCGCCGAACGCGACGCGCTCCGCGCGAAATTGCTTTTGCAAGGCACGCGCTTGTACGAGTTTGCAATTTCCAAAGAGAATTGGTGGGGACCCGCGTACTGGCAAAACCACAACTGGATTTGCTTTGCCGGGCTCGCAACCGTCGCGTACGCGCTGGAGCGCGATCATCCCGAAACCAAAGCGTGGTCGCAAAACGCGACCGAAAATTTCCGCAAGGTGTTCGAGTTGCTCCCGGAGGACGGCTCGGATTACGAAGGCGTCGTCTACTGGTGCTACGGTTTTCCATGGCTGCTCATCGCCGCCGATTTGATTCAGCAGCAAACTGGAATTGATCTGCACTCGTCCGAATTTCTCCGCAACACGTTCTACTATCGGCTTTACGCATCCGCGCCGAATCTCGTCGACACTGCGAATTTTGGCGATTGCCACGACCGGCGTTCCGCGCACGCGGCGATGATCTACTATCGGCTGGCGAGTGTATACCGCAACGGACACGCGCAATGGCTCGCGGAACATTTCGAACAGATCGGTGAATGGGAACGCGAACGCAAACAAGGTTTGCTGCGCCCCAGTTCCGCCGCTCACGCGTTTCTCGAATTCCTTTGGTACGATCCGACGGTCGCGCCAACGCCGCTTGCCGATTTGCCGACCGCGCGCGTCTTTCCCGATCTCGGCTTGGTCAGCGCGCGCAGCAACTGGTCGCCCAACGCAACGTACATCGCGTTCAAGTGCGCCAAGCCGAACGGCGAAAAGGCATGGGCACTCGGTCACGCGCTCGAACGCGAACGCGGGCAAAAGATCATCAAGACCGGACACGCGCACCCGGACGAAAACTCGTTCATCCTTGCGCGCGGCAGCGACTATCTCGCAGTAGACGAAGGGTACAGCCAGAAAAAACAATCGCGTCATCACAACACGATTCTGATGGACGGCAAGGGACAATACCACGAAGGCGTCTACAACGTCGCCGACGGACTGGGCGAGGAATGGGGCGGCAAACTCGAAGCGCATTTCGTGGGACAACGCGTCGTCTACGCGCGCGGCGAAGCGGCGCGCGCATACGATCCCGCGCTGACGCTCGAACATTTTACGCGGCAAATGCTGTTCGTCGGTAGCAAGTACGTTGTGATTTGCGACGATCTTGCGTCGCGCGAGCCGCGCGAGTTTACGTGGCTGTTGCAGACAGATTCCCAATTAGGAATTGCGAATTGCGAATTGCAAATCACAGAAGGCGAAACGCGCAATTCGCAACCCTGGCACCGCCCGCCAGGGCAGGTGTTCGCAATTCGCAATTTTGAAACGCTGTTCGGTAGCACGCGTTTACGCGTTTCCGTTTGCGAACCGCACCAAGTCGCGGTAAAAAACGTCGAGCAAGAAATCGTCGCGTATCCGTCGTCGTCGACGCCGGAATGGGTGCTGCGGCACACGCAACACACGCTGATGCTGACGCCGGAACGCACGCGCGCGACGCGTTTCGTCGTCGCGCTCAACATCGAACATCCAACTGCCGCGCCAACGCGCGTCGAGCCGGTCGTGTGTGAAACAGGCAGCGCGCTCGCGCTCGCGGACGCGGAGACGCGCATTATCGTCGCGTTTGCGCGTGACGCACGCGGCATCAAAATCGCCGGACCTATCGAAACGGACGCGCGCTGGCTCGTCGCGAATTTTCGCGGCGACGCATTGCAACATTTCGCGGCAGGCGACGCGACGCGCGTTGTGATCGGCGGGCAAGTGCGTTTTGAATCGCAGAAACCCGTTTTCTGCGAGCGGTAAGGGCGAAGCATTTTTCGCATCTTGACCGAAGCATAGCGAAATTGACGGGGAGCGAAAAATGCTTCGCCCCTACAAGACGATCAATGAAACAAGAATTCCAAGCCGCGCTCGAATACAGCATCAAGATCACGGAACGCAATCTCGCGACACTCGAAGATTTTCCCGAACGGTGCGAAGGCGAACGCTGGACGACGATTGATCGCAACCGCATTCCCGCGCATTGGAACGATGGATTCTGGGTCAGCTTGTTATGGCTGGCGTTCGCGCACACCGGCGATCTCAAATTCGAGCGCGGCGCGCGCGCGTGGGCGCAGCGGCTGGCGTGGCTGAAAGACGAAACACGCACGCACGATCTCGGCTTCATCTTCTGGCTCGCGAACGTTCTCGGCGCGCGCGTGACCGGCGACGGATCGCTGTTGCCGGACGCGCTCCAAGCCGCGAGAACGTTGACACGCCGCTACAACGCGCGCGGCGAGTACTTGCAAGCGTGGGGCTTGATTGACGGCACGCGTGAGGAACGCGGGCGCACGAACATTGACTTGATGATGAACCTCGCGCTGTTGTTCTGGGCGAGCGAACAGACCGGCGATCCGTACTGCGCGCGCGTCGCCGCGCGGCACGCGCGTACATCGCGCCTCGTCCTCGTGCGCCCTGATGATTCGACGGTACACGTCGGCGATTTCGATCCGGAGACGGGCGCGTTTTTGCGGCACGCGACACATCAAGGGTTGAGCGCGGATTCGTGTTGGTCGCGCGGACACGCGTGGGCGCTGTACGGTTTCGCCGACACGTACCGCCGCACCGGCGACGAGGTCTTCCGCACGGTCGCGCAACGCCTCGCGGATTACGTAATACGCCATGCGCCCGCCGACTATGTTCCATTCTGGGATTACAATTCGCCGGATATCCCAAAGACCTACCGCGATTCATCGGCGGCAGCGGTGATAGCGTCGGGGCTGCTCGATTTGGTGGAGATCGAACCGGACGCGGCACGCGCGGCGCGCTGGCGCGAGTTCGCGGAAAAGATCGCGCTGTCGTTGTGGCAAAACTATTCGTCGCGCGGCACGAACATGCCGGCGATCCTGTTGCACGGGACGCGCTCGGCGGCGCATGGGCTTGCGGATCACGCGTTGATCTACGGCGATTACTATTTCGCCGAGACGCTGACCAAGTTGCTGCGACCGGATCTTGCGGCGCGTGCATTTTCACCGCCGACGCGAAAGAACGCGAAATAGCGCGAAAGCACACGAAAGATTGGCGGCGGTCGGCGGTCATCCGTCGGCGGTCGTGTTTAGGAGAGAAATTTATGCTAGGACAATTGACGCGCAAGCAAACGGCGAACGCGCCGCGCCGATTGAACGGATGGATCGCGGAGGCGCTGACCGGCTATTTGTTCATCTCGCCGTGGATCATCGGCTTTACCGTGTTCACGCTGGGACCTTTCGTCGCGTCGCTCGCGCTGAGTTTTATGGAATGGAATCTGGTCAAAGCGCCCGAGTTCATCGGCTTGGACAACTATGTCGCGCTGGCGAGCGATCCGCTTTTCTGGCAATCGCTCAAAGTGACGACAGTGTACGCGCTCGGACGCGTGCCGTTGGGAATCATCGTCGGGCTTGCCGCCGCGCTCCTTTTGAATCAAAAAGTCAAGTTCGTCGGGCTATGGCGCGTGGTGTACTATATGCCGGTGGTCTTGCCGCCGATCGCGGTCTCGTTGTTGTGGATGTGGATTTTCAATCCGGACTACGGCATCCTCAACGGCATTTTGTGGACGCTGTTTGGGATTCACGGACCCGCGTGGCTGCAAGACGAGTTCACCGTACTGCCGTCGCTGATGATGATGGCGGTGTGGGGAATGATGGGGCGATACATGATCATCTATCTCTCCGGCTTGCAAAGCATCGCACAGGAATTGTACGAAGCGGCGAACATTGACGGCGCGAACGCCGTGCACAAATTTTTCAAGATCACGATCCCGATGATGACGCCGATCATCTTTTTCAATCTCGTGATGGGAATGATGGACTCGTTCAAACTTTTCACGCAGGCATTCGTGATGACCGGCGGCGGACCGCGCTACGCGTCGCTCTTCTACGTGTACTATTTGTATCAACACGCCTTTCAACGTTTCCACATGGGTTACGCGTCCGCGATGGCGTGGGTCTTTTTCCTGATCATTATGGGATTTACCTTGCTCGTGTTCCGCTCGTCGAAAGCATGGGTGTATTACGAAGGCACGCTGGCGAAAGGGAGATGACGCGATGGATCGTTCAACTATAATTTTGCCCCGTACGCGCAAAGATGCTTTGCCGAAAAGACGCGCCGCGTTTTCACTATCGCGCTTGGTCGGACGCGTCCTGATCTACATTACGCTCGCCGCGATCGCGTTCGTCATTTTCATTCCGTTCGCCTGGACGATCAGCACCGCGCTCAAAACGCCGCGCCAAGCGCTGATGTATCCGCCCGAATGGATTCCGAACCCGGTTGTCTGGGAAAACTTCATCGCCGCGTGGACGGCGAAACCCTTCGACGTCTTCTATCGCAACAGTTTGCTCATCGCCGTGTTGAACATCATCGGGCAGACGCTGAGTTGCTCGCTCGTCGCGTACGGTTTCGCGCGGCTCCGTTTTCCCGGGCGCGACATTCTGTTTCTCGTCGTGCTCAGCACGCTGATGATTCCGTTCCAGGTGCTGATCATTCCGCGTTTCGTTTTGTTCAAGACGCTGGGCTGGCTCAACACGCTGCTCCCTTTGATCGTGCCGAATTTTTTCGGCGGCGCGTTCAACACGTTTTTGCTGCGCCAATATTTCATGACGATCCCCACCGAACTGGACGACGCGGCGAAGATTGACGGCTGCGGGCATTGGGATATTTTCTGGCGCATCATTCTGCCGCTTTCCAAGCCCGCGCTCGGCGCGGTGATGGTCTTCGAGTTTCTCGAATCGTGGGACGATTTTCTGGGACCGCTGATCTACATCAGTTCCGAAAAGAATTACACCGTCGCGCTCGGCTTGAACGCGTTCCGCAACGATTACTTTATGGAGTGGAATTTGTTCATGGCCGCCGCCGCCGTCGCGATGGCGCTGCCGCTCGTGATCTTTTTCATCGCGCAGAAATATTTCATCGGCGGCATCGCGCTCACCGGCTCCGGCGGATTGAAACAATAGCCAAACACACTCAATAGGCATTGGCAAAAACAACTTTGGACACAGATTGACACAGATTAACACAGATCAAAAAATAGAAATCAGTGTGAATCAGTGTGAATCAGTGTCCCAAAAAGGAAAATGACAAACGAAAGGAGGCGACGAAAAACGGAGAAAGCAAAAATACGAAATCAGTACGACCTGACCACCCAATTCTTTTCGAGGAGGATTAGAAGATGAAACACCTGACTGCATTGCGAATCGTCGTCGCGCTCGCGCTCGCCGCGCTTATCATCACCGCTTGCGCGACGCCAACCACTGCGCCCGCGCCAGCACCGACGACCGCGCCCGCCGCCGCGCCGACGACCGCACCCGCGGCGAAGCAAGTGACCTTGCGCTGGTTTATGCGCTGGGATCAAGCGCGCCTCGACGGCGTCGCCAAGCCGGTCATCGCCGCGTTCGAAAAAGAAAATCCCAACATCAAGATCGAAATCGAAAACATCGGCAGCGGCACCGAGTACTGGATCAAACTGCAAACGATGATCGCGGGCGGCACCGCGCCGGACGTGATCTATCCCGCCACGCACAACGCGTACGCGCTCGCCGCGAACGGCGCGCTGCTCTTCGTCGAAGATTTCGCCAAGCGCGACAAGATCGATCTGGCAAAGTACGAGCCGGGCGTACTCGATCTGTACAAGTACAACAACAAAGTCCACTGCCTGCCGATTGACAGCGCCGCCGTCGCGGTTTTCGTCAACAAGAACATGTTCGAAGCGGCGGGCATTCCCCTGCCCAAAGCCGGATGGACGTGGGACGATTATCTCGCGATCGCAAAGAAACTGACCAAGGACACGAACAACGACGGCAAGACCGATGTGTTCGGCGCCGATGTATGGACCTCGTACTGGCCCGTGATCGTCTGGAGCATGTCCGGGCACAATACGTTTGACGATCCGCGCAAGCCGACCAAGTTTTTGATGGACGACGCCGCGGTCGACGCGATCCAATGGCTGGGCGATCTGATCAACAAGCATCACGTCATGCCCAGCACCGCCGAGCGCGCGAACATTGCCGATATGTTCCTCGCGGGCAAAGCCGGCATGCAAATCATCGGACACTGGCGCGTGCCGCAGTACATGACGATCAAAGATTTCAAATGGGACATCGTGCCGCTACCCAAGGGCAAGGCGCAAGTCAATCGCGCGGACGGCAGTTGCTTTGCGATCACCGCGCAATCCAAGAATCCCGAAGAAGCGTGGAAGTTCATCAAGTTCTTGTCGGGACCCGATTCGATGGGCGTCGGCTTGCTGTTGGATTTGCAACAGATGACGCCCGCGTTGATCGACTATCAAAAATCCGACCGCTTCCTCAAACCGGACAAATTGCCGGGCGTGGACAAGACCGGACTCTTGGCGGGCAAAGAAAATCTCTTCACGATGTACGATCCGATTCATCCGCTCTACGACGAAATCGCAACCGCCGAGAACGCGGAACTGGGCGAAGTGTGGAACGGCAAAGCCACCGCTAAAGAAGCCATCGGCCGCTTGACGCCCAAGATCAACGAGATTTTGAAGAAGGTCAAGTAACGAATTCCTGGTAGGGGCGCAATTGAATTGCGCCCCTACACCGGAGAGCCACAATGCGAAACCATTCTCGATCAGCGCTCGTGTCGCTTTCTGCAATCATCCTTTTTATTTTCGTCGCATGCACAACACCCAGCACTGTCACACCCAGCGCGACTCAGAGCGCGCCATCCAAATCGGAAGAATTGCTCATCTGCAATTTCGAGAAAGATATTTCGATCTGGCAAGGTTATGCGCAGAGTACTGAAACCCAGGTCAAGCCGGGCGAGACGCCTCCTGCCGGGCACATCAACGTGGGCAAGTTCCACGCGAAATATACCGATCGCTGGGTCAAGCCGATGCCGGGTTTTGTCGCGAGCAAGGATCAAGTCAAAGAAGGACAAACCTCCGGCAAATGGGAAAACACCGTCGAGAATGATCGCCTCGTCGCGAGCAATATTCCACACGATTGGAGCGCGTACAAGTATCTGACGTTCTGGGCGTACTCGGTTGCCGCGAACAAAGTCGCGATTGAACTCGTCGCGTACTCGGAACCCGAGCGCGCCGCCGAAGACAATTACTACAAACTCGAAGTCGTGATTGACTGGACGGGCTGGCGCAAATTCGAAATTCCGCTCAAAGAATTTACCGCGAATCGCAACCCGGTTGGCTGGCACAAAATTGATTACGTGAAAATCGCGTCGTCGGGCTGGAGCCACAACCCCAACCCAGGTACCGTTTTGTATTTCGACGCGATGAAATTGTCGAACCAGCGCACCGAATCCGAGGTGAAGATCGAACTGCCGAACAAGCATCCGAATCTTTTGCTGAACGCCGCGGAAATCGCCGCGATCAAAGAAAAGATCGCCAAGTACGCGTGGGCAAAGATCGCGTTCCAAAATATTTCGGCGAACGCGTTCGTCTGGTCAACGCGCAAGATCGTTTTGCCGGAGACCGGCGGCGGGTATTATCACGCTGGCGGCGAAGATTACGCGATCACGCAAGCGCATTACGATCTATCGAACGCCGCGCGCGATTTAGCGTTGACGTGGCAGTTGACCGGCGAACGCAAGTACGCCGACAAATCGAAAGAAATTTTGCTGGCGTACGCAAACAAGTATCTTGGTTATAAAATTCACGACAAAGACGGCAACATGGGCGACAAGGCGCGCGCAGGCGGACGCGCGACCGCGCAGGGCATCAACGAAGCGGCGTGGGTCATTCCAATCGCGTGGGCGTACGATTTAATTTACGATGTACTGTCGCAAGCCGAACGCGACCAAATCGCGAAAAACGTTTTGCGCCCGGCGGCGGAACTCTTGATGGCAAACAACGAGGGACGCCACAATCATCAATCGTGGTATAATGCCGGCATCGGCGTCATCGGTTTTGTGTTAGCCGACAAAGAGTACGTTGACCACGCCTTGAATAAAAAAGGCAGCGGCTTTTTCTATCAAATGAAAAACAGCGTCACGCCCGATGGCTTGTGGTACGAAGGTTCAATGCACTACCAATTTTACGTGATGCAAGCATTGGGTCCGCTCGCGCAAGCCGCGTATCACGCCGGAATCGATTTCTACAAAGAGCCCGGCTACAAAGCGCTCTTCGATTTTCCGATTGTGTATGCCGATGCGACGCTGCGCTTGCCGGTGATCAACGACGGACGCGAAGTGTACTTGGGCGCGAATGATCGCAGCCGTTATTACGAAGCGGCGTATCAACGATGGCACGACGCGCGATATGCAAATGTATTGCGCGCGAGCGACCGCGTCTCGCTCGAAGCGCTGATCTACGGCGTCGGCGAATTGCCGCTCACGCAAACGTCGCCGTGGCGCAGCGCGGATTTCACCAGATCGGGCTTGGCGGTTTTGCGCGCGGGCAAAGATTTCAACGCCAAGCAAGTCGTTCTAAATTTCATGGGGTACGAAGGCGGACACAGTCATCCCGATCAACTCGGCATCGTCATTTCCGGTTTGGGGCGCGTGCTCGCGCCGGACGCCGGTTCGATCAAGTACGAAGACCCGGTACACACCGGCTGGTACAAGCAATCGTTGTCGCACAACTTGATTGTCGTCGGCGAAAAATCGCAACAGCGCGCACCCGTCGGCACGCTCCAAGTTTTCGCGAGCGGAACCATCGCCCAAGTCGCGCGCGCGGCGACGACGAAATCGTACGGCAGCGTAAACCTCGCGCGCACGCTTTTGTTGAACGACGAATACCTGATCGACGTATTTCAAGCCGACAGCATCGCGGAAGAGACATTCGATTGGACGTACCACAACTACGGACGCTTTGCGACAGATCTGAAATTGTCGCCGACGACGCTGAACAAGAAAAATGGTTACGAGTACCTGAGCAATCCCACCGCGATCAAAACCGACGACGCGTGGCGCGCGGAATGGTTGCTCGCGTCCGATCAAAAAGTCCGCTTGTTCATGGCAGGCGCGCCCGGCACACAAGTGATCGCGGCGGAAGGATTGGTTGCCGCTCCGGTGGGCGATGAAACGTCGCTCGAAAAAGTGCCGCTCGTGATCGCGCGGCGCAAAGCGAAAAGCGCGTCCTTCGTTTCGATCATCGAGCCGTACTCTGCCGCGCCGGCAATTAGCGCGATCACACCGCTCGTCGCGTCCGACGCGTTTGGATTGCAAATCACGCGCGGCAAGGCAAACGACACTTTGCTCTTTTCGAACACGCGCGGCGCGAAAAAGATCGGCGAGTACACTTTGGATGGCGGCGTCGCGTGGCTCACGCACAAGGACAGCGCGCTGCAAGCAATTTATCTGGGCGCGGGAACGCAACTCGCCAGCGCGACTTGGTCGGTCAACTTGGAATCCCTTGTCACCGGCGGCGACGCCGCGCCGTTGGGCATCCTCGTCGAACGCGTCGCGCCGAATCGGTGGATCGTCCGCAATGGCGGCGTCGCGGCGACACTCGCGCTGAACGGGCTCGTCAAAGGGAAAATCGAAGGGTACAAGTTGGACGAACAGGGCAAGCGCGGCGACAAGATCGCGCCCATCGAAAGCGGCGATGGTTGGATTCGGTTCTTCTTGAATCCGCGCGCGGCGTACGAAATTGGTGAACAGTGAACAGTAGACAGTGTTCAGTATTCAGTTTTCAGACCGCAAGTTGACACAGAACACTGAGATGAATGATTCTTACTCAACGCTCGAACGCAAACTGCTCACGCCCGCGCGGCGCGTCGCGCGGGCGTTGTTCGCGCCGATTGTGCGCGTCCTTGCCGCGCTGCGCGTCTCGCCGAACGCGGTCTCGTTCGCGCAAGTGATTCTCGGCGCGGTTGTCATCGCGCTGATGCCGACGCAGCCGCGCGTCGCGTTCGCGCTATTCGTCGTCGCGCTCGCGCTCGACGGACTGGACGGCGCGCTCGCGCGCGCGACAAACCGCGTCACCAAATTCGGCGCGCTGTTCGATCAGTATTGCGATCACATTCGCGAAGTGACCATCATCGCCGGACTCGCGTGGCACGGCGCGCTCAACCCATTTCTCGCGGGAATGTACGGCGTGACGTACCCCGCGTTCAACCTTACGCTCTTCTTGTGTAACCATTACCGCGCGCCGCTGCCGTTCGCGATCAAATCGTATCTCGTTGTCTACCCCGCGCTGTTCGCGTACCTTTGGTTCGGTGTGAATGTGCTCGACGCGGCGGTCGCGCTTGCGATTGTGTTGATGGCACTCGCAATCGCGATTGGATTATGGCGATTGCGGCGCGTGATGGATCGCTCCTAAATCAGAAATCATAAATCTGAAATTCCCCTCCCCCTTGCCTTCCCCCTCGTTTCGACTATAATGCCCCACGTGAGAATTGTTCTGGTCAGCGCGTTGGGTTGCGCGCTCGCGCTCCTCGGTCTGCGCGGCTTGGCAACCGCCGCGTCTCCCGAATTCGCGACAACTGTAACTCCAACGATCGCGCGCGCGACGCCAACGAATGGCGCGACGCAGACGCCGACAACGACAGCCACGATCACCGCGACGCGCGCGACGCTCACGCCAACGCCGACACGCAATCCGTTGCCGCTCGACGCGAACGCGCTGGCGATTGAAACGCTGCGCGCACGCAAGTACGACGGCGCTGGCATCAAGATCACGCGCGTCGTTCTGAGCAATGAGGCGTACCAGCAAGCCCTGATCGAATATTTTTCCGACGGCTTGCGAATTACGGGGACGATGAACGTGCCGCGCGGCATCGGTCCTTTTCCTGTCGTCATTCTCGATCACGGCTATTTCAAGCCCGCGGAATACAAGACCGGCGACGGAACAAGTCGCGCGGCGGACGCGTTCGCGCGGCGCGGCTATCTCACGATTGCGTCCGACTATCGCTGCTACGCCGGTTCGCAGTGCGGCGCGAATCCGCTCTACGTCGGCTACGCGATTGACGTACTGAATCTGCTCGCGCAAATTCCGTCGCTGCCCGACGCGGATCCCGCGCGCGTCGGCATTTGGGGGCACAGCATGGGCGGCGGCATTACGCTGCGCGTTCTCGCGGTGACAAACGACATCAAGGTCGCCGCGCTGTACGGCGCGCTGACCGGCGATGACGAAGTACATTATTGCTGGCTGAACGGCTGTCAGGTCGCATCGCTGCCGACGCCGGTCGCGCGCACATTGCAAGACGCGGAGGCGGACGCGCGGCTGTACTTTCCAACACCAGGCGCATCGAACAGCGCGATGGCACGTCTCCGCGACATTTTCGCGCGCTCGTCGCCGAGTCGGCATCTGCAATACTCGACGACGCCGCTGATCATTCATCACGGCGAAGCCGACGATACGGTGCCGCTGCAATGGTCGCTCGATCTTGCCGACGCGTTGCGCGCGCGCGGCAAAACAGCAGTGCTGTACACTTATCCGGGGCAAGGGCACGTTTTTGCGGGCTGGGGCTGGCAGTTGTTCAGCACGCGCACGCTCGCGTTCTTCGACGAGTTTCTCAATCCGCGCGCGGCGCGCGTCACGGTGGACAAGCGCGTGCTGCGGCAAGAACAAATCGCGTTAGAGGAAGCTGAAAGATGAAAGATGAAAGATGAAAGATGAAAGACAAGAAACGCTTTCATCTCTCGGCTCTCATCTTTCATCTATACGGAGAATTCTATGGCAGACGAACGCATCGCAATCGTTACGGGAAGTTCCAAGGGGATCGGGCGCGGGATCGCGCAGCGACTCGCGCAAGACGACTACACTGTCGTCGTCAATTATCTGCGCGATTCCGGCGCGGCGCAGGAAACGCTCGCGCTCGCGCAGCCGCACACGCCACGCTCGCTTTCGATTCAAGCCGACGTCTCGATGCCGGAAGGCGCGAAGCGTTTGATTGACGAAACGCTAACGGTGTTCGGACATGTGGACGTGGTGGTCAACAACACGGGACCGTTCCTCGTCAAATCTGTTTTCGATACCGAGATCGACGAATGGCGACGGACGATTGATGGCAATCTTTCCAGCGCGTTCTACTGCGCCAAGTACGTTCTGCCTTCGATGCGCGCGCGCAAGCGCGGCGTCATCGTGAACATCGGCTCGCTCAACGTCGAGACGCTGCGCGGCGCGCCGACGACCGCGGCGTACAACGCGGCAAAATCGGGCGTGATCGTCTTGACGAAATCCATCGCGCGGAGCGAGGCGCGGTACGGCATTCGGTGCAACGCGGTCAACCCAGGTTTCATCGAAACGTACGCGACGACGGAGGCGGATCGCCGCGAGTTGCCCAGTCTCGTTCCGCTCGGTTCGCTCGGCGCGTCAGCGGACATCGGGGAGACGATTGCATTTCTGGTATCCGACAAAGCGCGCTACATCACCGGGGCAGTCATCAACGTCCACGGCGGGTTGTGGGTATAAACCTGTAGGGGCGCAATTAATTGCGCCCCTACAGGTTACGGCACGAATTTATTCGTGTACGCTTTGGTGATGTCGAACTCCGTCTTGATAAACCCCGCGTCTTTCAGAAATTTGTACGACGCCGCCCACGATGTCGGATCGACGTAACCCAGGTGCGGACTCTTCCACAAATCAATCGTCGCGCGGAGAACCCCATCCGTCGTTTTGAGATTCGTGCCGCCCGCTTCGGGAATATTTTTCAGCGTGATCGCCAGCGCGTCCTCCGGCTTTTCAATCGAGTATTGAACCCCGCGCAACAACGCGGTCACTAGACCGCGGACCACTTGGGGCTTTTCGGCAATCGTTTTTTCATTCGTCACCAAACCAATTCCCACCAAACGGCTGTAATCCGCGACACGAATCACGTTGATCTCTTTTCCCTGCAAACGCAACTGCACCGGTTCGTTATTCGCGTACCCGGCGACCGCGTCCACGATCCCTTGCGTCAGCGCGGCAACCTGCGCGAAACCAATGTCTTGCGCTTTGACATCGCTCTCCTTGAGATTCGCCTCGTACAACAACGCGCGCCAACCGGTGTACGTCGCGCCGAAAAATCCCGGCAAGCCAACTTTCTTTCCTGCCAGGTCTTGCGGCTTTTCGATTTTCTTGTCCTTGAATGAAACGACGACAATCGGAAAGCCGTTGTAATAATTCGCGACGTAGACCAACGGAATATTTTGCGCGCGCGCCTGAATCACCATATCGCCACCGAGCATCGCAAAATCCGATTGGTTCGCGCCGACCAATTTGACGCCGTCCACCTCAAAGCCCCAATTGAATTTTGGCTTGAGTCCCGCCTCCGCAAAATAACCCTTGCTTTCCGCGACGTACCACGGCGCGAACTGCACGTTCGGAATGTACCCCATCACGACGCTGACTTCAGTCAAGCCGCCCGGCGCGGGCGCTGTCTTCGGCGACGCGGTGGTTGGAGCAGGCGCGGGCGTCGGCGCGGGTGGTTCAGGCGTTGGCGCGATCGAACACGCCGCAACCAGAACAACCAGCAATACTACGAAAACGACGTGATACCATTTAGTTTTCATTGAACGTTCCTCCGCCATCGTAAGATTATTTTTTCGATCAGGACAACCGTCAGGTACAAAACGATTGCCATGATCGACAAAGTCGCGACGGTTGCAAAAAGGAGCGGCGTATCGAGATGACCTTGCGCGAAATTGATCAAGAATCCCAAACCGCGATCCGCCCACATCAATTCGGCGACGATCACGCCGATCACCGACAGCGTCACGCCGACGCGCACGCCGCCGAGAAAAATCGGCAGCGCGGCAGGCACTTCGAGTTTCATAAACACTTGCCAACGATTCGCCGCGTACGAGCGCAGCAGCGCGCGATATTCGTCGCGCACGCCGCGCACGCCGACAATCGTGTTGACGAGCATCGGAAAAAAAGTGATCAACGCGGCGATGAGCGCGTTTTGCGCCGAGCCGGTGTTGATCCAAATGATGATCAGCGGCGCGATCGCGACAATTGGAATCGCCTGCGTCGCGATCAGATACGGCGAAACGATTTTCTCGAGCAGCGGCGACTTTGCCAGCAGATAGCCAACGCTCGACGCAAACACGAACGCGATACTGAACCCCAAACCGATTTCGAATAACGTAATCGAAACATGGCGCGGGATGATTCCGTTCTGCCAATACTCGACGAAACTCTCCGCGACTTGGGCAGGCGTAGGCAAAATGAACGCAGGATAGCGGTTGACAACGATGAGCGTTTCCCACAGCAACAAGAATAATCCCAGCACAAATGGGATCAACAGGTATTGAATATTCGCGCGCACCCAACGCGGCAAGCGCATTTCGGAATTCCAGTGCAATGTTCTCATCTTACGCCATTCTGCTCTTCATTCAACCCCAACACCGCGCGCACCTCGCGCAGCAATTCCCAATAGCGCGGGAGTTCGCGCGTCGCCGGCGTGCGCGGGCGCGGCAGATCGATCTCGATCACGCGCTCGATACGCCCGGGACGCGGCGACATGACCGCGACGCGATCCGACAAGCGCACCGCTTCCGGTACGCTGTGTGTGACAAACACAATCGTCACGCGCGTCCGCGCCCAAATCTCGAGTAGTTCGCGCCCTAAGCGCTCGCGCGTGATTTCGTCCAGCGCGCCGAACGGCTCGTCCATCAGCAAAATCGTCGGGCGATACGCGAGCGCGCGGGCAATCGAAACTTGCATCTGCATTCCCGCCGAAAGTTCGCCGGGATAGCGCGCGGCGAAATCGCGCAGGCGAATCAAGTCGAGCAGGTCGCGCGTGCGCTGTTGGCGTTCCGCGCGCGGCGCGCCGACGACTTCCAGCGGCAGTTCGACGTTGCGCGCGATGTTGCGCCACTCCATCAAAGTCGGCGCTTGAAAAACGATGCCGCACTCGCGCGCGCGGCGCGCGGCGTCGGGCGATTTGCCATTGACGACGATCCGCCCCGCGCTCGGCGCGAGTAAATCGCCGATCATGCGCAGCAAAGTGGATTTGCCGCAGCCCGACGCGCCGATGATCGAAAGAAATTCGCCCGCGCGAATATTCAGCGACACGTCGCGCAGCGCGAGTACGCTATCGCGCGCGTGTCCGTACTGCTTGCTGACCGATTCGATGGCGATGAGAGTGTGATTATCCATTTCGCTCAGTAGGACAATTTTGTAAAATTGTCCAACAAAACAAAAACCCCGAAGCCAATTTCTCCGGGGCAAGCGCACGCCAACAAACGTCGCCGCGCGCGCAAGCGCGGCAAGACGCGTTGTGCTGTACCTTCTCCTATCCAGACTATACTGTCGGCGTCGGATTTGGACCGACTCGTGCTTTGTCCATCGTACAACGGACGCGGCTCGTGGGCTTGTTTAGTGCGATTGCACAAACCTACCACCGATCGGGAATTGCACCCTGCCCCGAAGGTTTATTCACTTGATTCAAGTATATCGCGCTTGAAGGAATCTGTCAAACTCAACGAGACCCGCATGATTTTTTGTTGATTCGGATCGAGATGTGTTATAATCATATCGCCGAGACAAAACTATGCCAATCTTCCATTCCAACGATCTAGCCCGCGCGCGTCAGCGCGTCAAGGAAAATTCCTGGTCTGCCAAAATCCTCGCCGCGATTCGCGCGCGCGCGGACGACTGGCTCGCGCATCCCGCCAAGGTACCCACGCTCGCCGGGGGCTGGGTCCACGATTACGCCTGCCCCGATCACTGGTGCGCGCTCGCGTTCGATCCGGCGTCGCCGTACGCGCACCGGTGTCCGCACGGCGAGACGCGCGCGGGCGACAAATTGGACGCGGCGTGGCGCGTGTTGGAGCATCGCCGCATCGCGAATGCCGCGCGCGACCTCGCACTGATTTTCGCGCTGACCGATGAGCACACGTACGCAAATGCCGCGTGCAAGATTCTATCGCAGTACGCGCACCAGTACGCGAATTATGCCGGAGCAGACAGCGCGCCGGGGTGGATGCTCAAAGGACGCGTGTTTCAGCAAGCCCTCACCGAAGCGATTTGGACGATTCCGATCGCGCAAGCGTACGACCTCATTCGGATGTCGCTGTACGAAGAACAAGACGCGCAGATCGTCAACGCGCTCTTGCGTCCAATCGTCGGCACGCTCAGCATCGCGCAGGACGATTTGGTCAATCAGCAAAAGAAACTCCAAAGTAATTACAACGCGTGGTTGATTGCCGCGCTCGGTCTGCTCGGTTACGCGCTGCGCGATCCCGTTCTCGTCGAACACGCGATTGACAGTCCCGCCGGTTTTCGCGCGCACCTTGCCGCCGCGATTCTGCCCGATGGCTGGGAACACGAAGGAACGCCCTACTATCACAATTTCGTAGCCCTCGGCTACACGATTCTCGCGCAAGCCGCGCGCGCGAATGACCGCGACCTTTACGCCGAACGCGGACCCGGCGGACAATCCATCGAAGCGATGTGGCGCGCGTTTGCCGCGCTCGCGTTCCCCGACGGTACGATTCCACAGATCGGCGACGGCGCGTATTGGCGCGGCAGCACGTTCGCCGCGGAAATTTGCGAGACGTACGAAGTCGCGCTCGCGCGGACGGACGATCCTGAATTCGCGTGGCTGCTCAAATGTACGTACGATTTGTCATTGCGAGGAGCGCATCCTGAGCGGAGCGGAGCGCAGTCGAAGGATCGCGCGACGAAGCAATCCCCAAGTGACGCGGAGATCGCTTCGCACCAACCGCTCGCAATGACAGCGCGCACACGCGACGCCTGGACGGCGCTGCTCTTCGCCGAACGCGACCTCGCCGACGCGCCAACGCCCGCGCGCAAATCGGTTTGCTTTTCCTCCGTCGGCATCGCGGTTCTGCGCGATCATACGAACACCCAACAAGTTTGCGTTCCGTTTGGCGCGTACGCCGGCGCGCACAGTCATCTCGACCGCGCGGCGATCCAGGTTTTTCCCTGGTCGACGGATCCGGGCAACACTCCGTACGGCACCGCGGCGCGCGCCGAGTGGTATCGCCAAACTGCCGCGCACAACACCATCGTCGTGGATGGACAACCGCAAACAGAGTGCCAAGCGCAATTGCTCAACTTTGAAGTCACGCCCGACACGACGATTCTGTGGCTTTCAGCAGACGAGGCGTATCCCGGCGTGCGCCTGACGCGCTTGATCACGATGGCGAATGGCATCGTCAAAGAATCGACGCTCGTCGATTCCGACACGGATCACACCTACGATTGGATCGTTCACCTCGACGACGAATGTGAAATCGCCGACTTGGTGCTAGAACCTGTCCTCGGCGAATTCGCCGAGACCGGCGCGTATCGTTTTATCGTCCCGTACGCGCGGCGACGGTACGCGGGCAAATTTCTAGTCCGAGCCAAATGCGCGGAAAAACCTTTGCGCTTGACGGTCACCGCCGACGCGCCGCTCGAAATCATTCTCGCTCGCGCGCCCGCGCGCGCCGACGCGCCGCTCAAGCCGCGCCAAATGCTGATCGCGCGCGCGCGCCAACACCGCGTCAATTTCGTTGTGACAAGCCAGGTGACAAGAACACGAGACGGGAGAAGAAGGCATGAGAGGGGATGAAAAGGCAGAAGAGGACGGAGACGGCAAAGAAGGCGACGAAGGCGCGATAGCCCTCTACGCCCTCCGTGCCTTCTCCGCCATCTGAGACTTCTGATGCCCTCTTCTCCCTTCTCACGATGCAAACGATAGACTCAAGGAGGATCTATGGCAACAACAATTTCCCCAGAGATGGTGACGACCGGTTTTGAGTTAGCCGGTTACCGCGTCACCCGGCAATTTGGCGTCGTGCGCGGAATCACGGTTCGTTCGCGCAGCGCGCTCGGCAATCTCGCGGGCGGCATCCAGGCGATCTTCGGCGGCAACATCACGATTTACACGGAACTGTGCGAGCACGCGCGCGCCGAAGCGTTCGCGTTGATGGTGCAACACGCGCAAGAACTTGGCGCGAACGCGATCATCGGCGTGCGGTACGACGCGAACGAGGTGATGGAAGGCATCACCGAAGTGCTCGCGTATGGCACCGCCGTCATCGCGGATCGCGCGTAACAATTTTGACGCGACTGCCGCGTTGTGTTATGATGAAGTAGGACAAGTTTGCCAACTTGCCCTATCAGGAGTCTCCCTTTGAAATCGCGTCCTTTTCGTCTTTTCCTCGCGCTCGTCGCGCTGGGCGCGCTCGTCGGCTTGTCGTACACCGTCGCGACCTGGGTGCAAGCCGACACGCTGCCCGCCGCGCCCGTTCCGCCGCGCACAATTCCGGATACCGACGTAAATCCGTACGGCGCGAATTTTTTCCTCGACCGCGAAGTGGAAGATTGGAAACGCGACCGCACGGTGCGGATGGCGCGCGAAGCCGGCATCGTGTGGGCGAAACAACAATTCTCGTGGGAAGAAATCGAAAAGCGCAAAGGACAATTCGACTGGAGCAAATCGGATCAAATCGTCGCGACGTTCGAAAAGTACGGCTTGCAGATCATCGCGCGTTTGGATCGTCCGCCCGCATGGTCGCACAAAGACAAGACGATTCCGCAAGCGCCGCCGGACGATCTCAACGATTACGGCGATTTCGTCGACGCGTTCGTGCGCCGGTACATCGGGCGCGTCAACTATATTCAGATTTGGAACGAGCCGAACATTTTCCCCGAATGGGGCAATCGTCCGGTCGATCCCACCGGTTACGCGGCGATGTTGGAAATCGCGTACACGCGCGCCAAAGCCGCCAACCCCAACGTGCGCGTCCTCTCCGCGCCGCTCGCCATCACCCTCGGCGAAGGATGGTCGGCAAATTCCGAATTCTGGCGGCACATGAACGATCTGGATTTTCTCGACGCGCTGTACAAAGCCGGAGCCAAAGATTATTTCGATATCCTCTCCGCGAACGCGTTCGGCTTGCGCGCCGCGCCGGACGATCCGCCCGATCCCAAGCAATTGAATTTTCAGCGCGTCGTGTTGGCGCGCCAAATCATGGAAAAACACAACGACAAGAACAAAGCCGTGTGGATCAACGAGTACGGCTGGAACGCCTCGCCGCCGGATTTCACCAAAGAGCAATTGCTGTGGGGACGCGTCACCGAGCAACAACAAGCCGAGTACACCGTGCGCGGTCTCCAATACGCGCACGCAAATTGGCAATGGGCAGGTGTGTTCAATGTGTGGTACTTTCGCCAGGTCGGCGACATTACGCCCGAACGCTCCGATTATTATTTTCGGATGGTGGATGTTGACTTTACGCCGCGCTTGGTGTACTTGCGCTTGAAAGAAACCGCGACTTTTCCCCAAGTCGCGCAACCGGGGACATATCAAGAGACCGACATCGCGATGCTCTTACGCAACGATCGCGATGTGCTGGCAGCCAATGCTTGGCAGCCCCATCTTGATCCCAACGCCAGCGGAGGCAGCGAAACCGTGACGCGCGCGCCGGGCGCGCGCGCGATCGTCAAATTCTGGGGCGATAGTTTCGAATTCATCATGCGGCGCGGACCGACCGAAGGACGCGCGTGGATCACGCTCGACGGTCGTCCCGCGCAAGGGCTGCCGCTCGACACGAACGGCAACAGTTACGTCGATCTGTCCGCGCCGAACGAGCAGTGGCAAGTACGCGTGCCGGTCGCGAAAAAGATCATGCGCGGCACGCACACCGTCGAACTCGTCGTCGGGCAAACCGGCGAAGTCGCGCTGGATGGCTTTGTCGTGTCCGCCGAAGGCAAGCAGGAATTTCCTTGGCTAATCGCGGGTGGATTGGGCGCGTTGTTCGTCGCGGCAAGCGGATTATTCGCGTGGAGTTGGTCGCGAGCAAGAAGGGATCAGAGGGAGTAAGAAGGCATAAGAGGGCTTGAGAAGGCAGAGAGGACACGAAGGTGCGCGCCTTCTTCCGCCATCTCTGCCCTCCCTGCCTTCTCTCGCCCTCTGCACCTGCTCACGCCCTCTTATCCCCTCTTTGCTCTGGGTAACATAGAAAATCGTATGGAAAGATCTCCATTGACCAGAGTTCTGCTGATCCTCCTCATCTGCATCGCCGCGCTGTTTCTCGCGCAGATGTTGTGGCAACTCCTGAGCGGTTACGCCGATTTGATTTTGCTGTTCATCCTCGGCTGGTTGGTTTCGTTCGTGCTAAACCCGCTCGTCGTGCAACTGAGCCAACATCCCCTTCCCGGCGCGTTGCGTCCATTCTTCGAAAGGACGGTGGGACAAACGCGCGCGCAGGCATTGCTGTCGCTCCGTTTGTCGCGCGGCGCGGCGGTCGTCGTCGTCTATCTCGTCGTCGTGATCGCCATCATCCTCGCGATCGCGCTGCTCGTTCCGCCGGCGATTATGCAGTTGTCGCAGATCGCGAGTCATTTCCCGGAATACATGAAGGAAATACCGAAAATCAGCGGTTGGGCGCAGGAGGAAATCGCGAACCTGGGTGTCCGACTGAACGTCGAGCAAGCCGTCCAGAGCGCGCTCGGCGGACTGCAAAGTTACGCCGCCGAAGCAGTCAAGAACGCGCTGACGATTCTCACCGGGCTGCTCGGTTTCTTCGCCAACTTGTTCCTCGTGCTGATTATCAGCTTCATCATCGCGCTCGATGGTCCCAATATTCGCAGAATCATCTCCGTCAATCTGATTCCCAAACAATATCACGACGAATTCCGCTTTTTCGTCGAGAGCGTCGACCGCACGTTTGGCGGATTCATTCGCGGGCAAATCGTTCAAGCGTTCATCGTCGGCATCGGCACCGCGATTGCGATGACGGTGCTCGAGTTGAATTTCGTTTTGGTCGCGAGTTTGTTTGCGGGTTTGTTCATGCTGATTCCGCTCGTGGGACCGTTCCTCGCTTTGCTGCCGCCATTTTTCGTCTGCATCGTGCAAACGCCGGAACTCACTGTGTGGCTCGTGCTCGCACTCTTCATCTACCAGTTCATCATCGTCAACGTGCTGATGCCGCGCGTGATGAGCGAAGCAGTCGGCTTGCATCCGTTGCTCGTCTTTGCCGCGCTGCTCATCAGCGTCAAGATTGCCGGGTTCTGGGGCGCGTTCTTCGGCATTCCGGTCGCGGGCGTGTTGTGGGCGATGGCGGTCTTCTTCTTCGAGCGCTGGCAACGCGAGCATCCGGCAAACGGAGACGCGGGAAAATAGAAAGTGTTCGGCGCGTATCATTTCACTCCCTACCTTCTGCCGATGCTCGCCTCCGCCGCGATCATGGCGGCATTGGCAGTCTATGGCTTGCGCCACCGCACAGTCACCGGCGCGCTCGCGTTCACCGGTCTGCTTCTAAGCCTGTTTTCCGCACCTTAAAAATCGAATACCAGAGTGCCAGACGCGATTG
>DYJA01000002.1:0-413 GCA_020723345.1 Candidatus Aquidulcis sp.
GCGATCAGGCAATCGGGCGATCAGGCGACTGGTCGACTGGTTGCCCGATTGCCTGATTGACTGATTCGCCAAATGAGTATAGTATGAAACCAGGTTTGCTGGTTTGGATTTGTCTGTGGCTTGCCGCGTGCGCGCCGGTCGCCAATCCGCCGGCGAATCTTGCGACGCCGGCGATTGAGATGACGAGGGCGCCGGCGCAAGCCATCGCGCTACCGACGCCGCGCGCGAAAGGTACAGTCACGCTTGAAGAGACGTTGACGCGGCGGCGTTCCGTGCGCGAGTTTGCGAATACGCCGTTGACGTTGGCGGAGTTGGGGCAATTGCTTTGGGCGGCGCAAGGGATCACGAGCGCGGCGGGGCAGCGCACCGCGCCATCGGCGGGGGCGTTGTATCCGCTTGAAGTGTATGCGGTA
>DYJA01000002.1:423-107322 GCA_020723345.1 Candidatus Aquidulcis sp.
ACGCGCGACGCGGTCTATCGCTACGATCCAGCCGCGCATCGCTTGATCGTTCACGCGCGCGGCGATACGCGCGCCGCGCTGCACGCGGTCGCGCTGATGCAAGATTCGATCTTGCACGCGCCGACGACCATCGTCATCGCGGCGGTGTACGCGCGCACGTCGCGCAAATACGGTGAAGAGCGCACGCCGCGTTACGTCGCGTTGGAAGCCGGACACGCGGCGCAGAACGTCTTGCTGCAAGCCGTCGCGCTCGATCTAGGCGCGGTACCGATTGGCGCGTTTCTGGACGATCAGGTTCAACAAGCGCTTGGTTTGCCGCGCGATCATCAGCCGTTGTATCTCATTCCGGTTGGACATTCAAAGTGATCGGGCAATTGGTCGATCAGTGATTGGTCAATCGGTAATCAGTCAACTGGTCGCCCGATTGCCTGATTCCTGATCGCCTGATTGCCCGATCGCTCGATTGACTTGCCATTTTGGAGGATGTTTTGACGACACCGATTCGTGAGAAAATGATCGCCCAAGTTGAAGCGTTGCGCGCGGCGTTGCGCGAACGCGATCCGCGCGACTTGGCTTTTCGTTGTGGCGCGGAGTTTAGCGACGGATTCTTTCGCATCAAGTTTTACGGCGAAACGTACCGCGTTACGTTTCCCGATTTGGAAGTGAGCGTCGACGCGACGAACAAAGCGTGTGGCTTGAATCGCGCCGCGATGTTTTTGTACTACTTGCAGACCGCCGACGGTTCGCCGTTGAAAGCCAAGTGGGTCGCGTTCCGCGATTTGCCGGGCGGCATGTTTTATCATCAAGCGTACCAGGGTTACAGTGGGGATCGTCTTGCCAAAGCGATTGACAATCGCGTCGGGGTGTTCGAGCGCGCGGCGAAAAATCTGGACGGAATGAAACTCGCGCTCGGTGATGCCGCGTTCGCGTTCGACGCGCTGCCGCGCGTGCGCGTCGCCGCGGTGTACCACGCGGGCGACGAAGATTTCCCGGCGACCGCGAACGTGCTCTTCGACGAATCGGCGAGTCACTATTTGCCGACCGACGCGCTCGCGGGCGTCGGCAGCGCGCTCGTGGATCGGCTGATTGGCGCGGAAGCGAAAGAGGACGTGGAATGAATTCGTGGCGGACACTCGCGCGGACACACGTCGTCTCTTTCGACAAATGGTTGACGGTCGAGAATCACACTGTCCAGTTGCACGACGGACGCGTCATCGAGAATTGGCCCTTTATCGTCACGCCCGATTATATCAACGTGATGATCGAAACAGAGGATGGCAAGTTCGTCGTCTTTCGACAAACCAAGTACGCGTTGGAGGGCATGTCGCTCGCGCCGGTCGGCGGGTATTTGGAGCCGGGCGAAGATCCGCTCGCGGCAGCGCAGCGCGAAGTGTTGGAAGAGACCGGTTATCGCGCGCGCGAATGGATTGCGCTGGGAACCTATCGCGTCGACGCGAATCGCGGCGCGGGCAAGGGCAATCTCTTTCTCGCGCGCGGCGCGCAGCGCGTCCAAGATCGGAACGCGGACGATTTGGAAGAGCAAGAATTGTTGTTGCTCAACCGCGCGGAGATCGCAGCGGCAATCGCGCGCGGTGAGTTCAAAGTGTTAGCGTGGCAAGCGGTGATGGCTTTGGGATTGCTATACCTGGATCGAAAATCCAAATTCAAGGAGGAGAAAATGCCAGAGTTGAAACGTTTTCCTAAAACGCGCGTCGCGTCCGTGACGGAGGTCGGAGCATTTCAAGAAGCGATTCCGCGCGGTTTTCAGAAATTGTTCGCGTGGCTGGGCGCGCAAAACCTACAGCCGCTCGGCGCGTCGCTCGGAATTTTCCACGACGATCCCGCCAAGGTTCCCGTCGAGAAACTGCGGAGCGAGTTGTCCGTGCCGGTCGCGCCGGAGGCGCAGGGTTCCGGCGAGGTGCAGGTGAAAGACATCGCCGCGTTTGACGCCGCGACGATTGTGTACCAGGGCGACGCGAACATCACGCGCGCGTACAATGAAGTGTACGATTGGCTGCGCGCCCAAGGTTATCGCGATGCCGGATCGCCAATCGAAGTGTACCTCAGCCAACCCGGCGAAGAACTGCGCGCCGAAATCTTTGTGCCGATTGTCAAAGCGGTCGCGAAAGTCACGCGCAAGGTCGCGAAAAAAGCCGCGAAAAAGGGCGCGAAGAAACCGGCGAAAAAGCGCGCGAAGAAATGAGACACGGAGACGCGGAGATACGGTGACACGGCGACAAGAATCTCCGCGTCGCCGTGTCGCCGCGTCAGTTTTCAGAAACAACGATGGGTGACGCAGCCATAGATACAGACGCGATGAAAGCGTTCGTGCGCGAATACTTGACGCGCAGCGAACCAAACATCGCGGCAGGGTACAGCGCGTGGCGACGAAATGGCGCGGCGCGTTGGGCGCACACGCTGCGCGTCCTCGCCGCCGCGCAACAAATTGCGCGCGCGGAAGGCGCGGATTACGATGTGGTGATTGTCGCCACGATTTTTCACGACGTTGCCAAGCTGGACATCGATCAGGACGAACATGCCGAGCGCGGCGCGGCGATTGCGCGCGATTATTTGACGCGCGCCGGGTTCGCCGCCGCTTGGATCGCGCGCGTGTGTCAGACGATTGTCAATCACGTCGTCGCGCTCAAGCCGGGCGACCGGTTGCCGTTGGAAGATTACATTCTGCGCGACGCGGATCGCTTGGACGAACTCGGCGCGCTGGGAATCGTGTGGACGGTGATGAACACCGGCATCGAAGCGCCGTCGTACGAGGAGGCGCGCGCGCGGATCGCCAAGTACGATCGCGCGACGGCTGAGCGCGCGGTCGCGCGGCTAATAACGCGGACGGGACGCGCGATCGCGGAGCAGCGGCTCAAGTTCATCGACGCGTTTATCGCGCAGTTGGACGCCGAGATGAACGAAGGGGAATGACGATGTGGTTCAATCCGATCATGCTGTTCATTTTGCGTTCGCCGTTTCACGGCTTGCTTAGCGGCAACACGATGTCGATCACGTACACCGGTCGCAAGAGCGGCAAGGCGTTGACTGTGCCGACGAACTACGTGCGCGACGCTGATTGTTTGCTCGTGACGAGTTTTCGCCAGCGCACGTGGTGGCGCAATTTACGCGGCGGCGCGCCGGTCACTGTTCGATTGCAAGGTCGCGATTGCTCCGGCATGGCACAAGCGATTGAAGACGCGGACGCGGTAGCGGAAGGATTGCGCGCGTATTTTCGCCGCGTGCCGCAGTGGGCGAAATATTCCGGCGTGACGGTTGACGCGAACGGCGAGCCGAACGCGGAATCGCTCGTGCGCGCGGCGCAAGACAAGGTGATGGTGGAGATTCGATTGACGCGCTGATACGTTCGTGCTAGAATGGTTGGCGAGAGAGAAGGTACAATGATTCCATCAATGCGTCAGGTTTTGGAAGGATACCAGCGGTTCAATGCTTGGGAATTTGAAGAACGGCGTAGAGAATTATCACATCTAACTGTGGAAAACGCCTTGACGCAATTCTTTGAGCTGTGCGATTGGGCGCGCGCTTTGTCACCCAGCACCGAGCGGATCTTTCTCCGTCAGGACACGGCGCACTGGATCGCGTTGCGGAAGAAACTGCAGCGTGCAGCAAAGGTCATGCGAAATGAAAGAACAACTCGAAGCGCTGCGCGAGGTCAAAGTGTTTCTCGACCGGAACCGAATTCGGCATTTCGTTTTCGGCGGAATCGCCAACGCGGTGTGGGGTAGACCGCGCGCGACGCGCGATGCCGATTTCAAAGTGTTGATCGGCGACCGCACGATCGGTGATTTTGTCGCGCTGGTTGGCGTACGTTTCAGATTCCGCGTGCCTGACCCGGTTGCGTTTGCCAAGCAAACTTACGTCGTGCCGATCAACGCGAGTAACCAAATTGGGGTTGATCTGGGAATCGGTTTTTTCCCGTACGAAGAGCAAGCCGTCGCACATGCCATCGTCGTATCGTATCGCGGCGTCAAATTCCCAACGTGTACTGCAGAGGATTTGATCATTCACAAGGCGATTTCCGAACGCGAGAAAGATTGGAACGATATTGAAGGAGTGCTTGCCCGGCAAGGCGGCAAACTGGATCAGTCCTATATTGCGCATTGGCTTGAACAGTTCGCGCAAGCGCTCGAGCGACCGGAACTCGTGACGCGCTACCAGGCATTACGCGAACATGTGCTGGGAAGAAGCAAGCGGCGAAAGCGCAAACCAACCTAAATAGAAATGATTGCCCCCCAAAATTGAGTGATAGATCCTCAGTGCTCAATCTTGTCTTTCTCTTCACCGCCCTCGGTCTTGTCGCCACCTTTGCCGCGCCGTGGTACGAACTGCGCGGCGCGTTCGCGGCGTGGCGGATTGTGGAATGGCACACGTTTTGGCGCGGCGATTCCGCGTTTCAACTCGCGAGCGTCGTCGCGTCAGATTATCGCGTTCCCGTCGAATACGCGACGGTCGCGCTGCAAGATACGCTCCGCGCGATTTTCGCTATCGGCGGCGCGCTTGGCGTGTGGCACATCGCCGCGTCAATCGTTTTGCTGATCGCGGGATCCAGAATGCGCTTGCGCGCAGGTGCATCGCGTTCGCGCGTCGCGTTGGAAGTTATCGTGCTCGTCGCGGTGAACGCGCTCGCGCTCGCTTTGCTGGCGTGGCTGCTCGCGCTGCCGTCGAGCATTACGACGAAAGTTGATTTCCGTTCGGCGGGAGAAATTCATACCGACACGCTCATCTGGTCGGATCTGAATCTTTTTCCAATCGCGCCTGTGTTGGCAATCGTGAGCGCGGTGGCGCAAGTGGGCGCGGAAATTTCTGTGGCGCGGGGCTTTGACAGTAGACAGCACTAGGGGTAAAATCGCGATTAAATGAGCGTAGGTTTGGAGGTCGAAAATGGTTGTGCGCTATATCCATAACGCGTTGAGACATGCCGAATACAAAACGCTTGAGGATGGGACGTGGTTTGCCTCAATCCCAGGTTTTGATGGAGTTTGGGCGAATGCTGCCACTGTCGAGGATTGCCGCGAGGAATTGGAAGAAGTTCTGGGGGAGTGGCTTGTGTTAAAGATCAGAGACGGAGATCCACTCCCTGCTGTAGATGGTTTGCAAATTAATATTCGCGAAAAGGTTGCGGCATAATGCCGACCAGTCTCGCGCGGCGCGAACTGATTCGTAAATTGAGGACTTTGGGTTTCGACGGTCCCTTTTCTGGAAGCAAGCATCAGTTTATGGCAAAGGGACAGCGCAAAGTTCGTATTCCCAATCCGCATGGCAGCGGCGATATTTCAGTTGGACTTGTCAACGAGATTCGCAAACAGGCGGGCATTGGACAAAAAGAATGGGATGACGCGTAGGACGAACCCGGTGACGCTATGCCGATTGTAGAATTTGAAACCGCGACCGGTAGTCGTCTTTTGATAAACGTGCGGCGCGAAGCCACTTCAATTTTCGTCGATCAGAAATTGACGCTGAACTATGATCGCGAAGGTCGTCTGTACAGCGCGTGGATCGACGGGCGCAACTATCGGCGCGGCTTGGATAATCGCGTGCTCGAAAAACAGGAGGGTCCGCATGCCGGACTCTCTTATCGCGTTCGCCGCGAACTGAGTCCCGACCAGGCGCGCCAATTTCTCGCCGACGCGTACGCGCGCGTTGTGAATTATCGCGCCGCGCTGAACGATCCCGGCACCCATGTGGTCAGCGAATCCTCCGCGGGCGACGCGCAAACCGCGCGTGACGCGTTGGAGCGCGTGCTGGCGTGTGATGTGGCGCAACTGGAACGCGACCGTGCGACGTTTCACATCATCTACAAGCCGATCAACATTTTGCCCCCCGATCAATATCTCGCGCTCGTTCTGCAGGCGACCGAGGGCTGCTCGTACAATCAATGTGCGTTCTGCGGGTTTTATCGCGACCGCAAGTTTCACGTCAAGAGCGTCGGCGAATTTCAAAAACACATTCGCGACGTGCGCGCGTTCTTCGGCGGCGGAATCTGTCTGCGTAAATCGATTTTTCTCGCGGACGCGAACGCGCTGATCATTCCTCAAGCGCAATTGCTCCCACTCTTCGACGCGATCAATGCCGAGTTTGCAATTCCTCCGCTGCATCCTGAGCGGAGCGGAGCGCAGTCGAAGGGCGCGGGCGACGCGCTGAAAGAGTGGAAGGCGCAGCACCCGATTCACTTTGACGGCATTTACTCGTTCATCGACGCGTTCAGCACGCGGCGCAAGCGCGCGCGCGATTTCGCGGAACTCGCCGCGCGCGGTTTGCGACGCGTCTATATCGGTTTGGAAAGCGGCGACACGGAATTGTTGACGTTTCTCGGCAAGCCAAGTAGTCCGGAAGATGTCGCGCGCTTGGTCGCCGATGTCAAAGCGGGCGGTGTCGCGGTTGCTATCGTCATCCTAGTCGGCGCGGGCGGCGACAAGTACGCGGCACAACATGTGCGGCACACCGTCGCTGTCGTCAACGCGCTGCCGCTCGATCAAAACGATCTGATTTATTTCTCCGAACTCGTCGATTATCCGCGTGCGGAACATTCCGCGCTGCTGCACGACGCCAACATCCGCCCGCTGACGATTGGCGAAATCGAACATCAAATGACGCTAATGCGCGCGGGATTCCAATTTCACGATTTTGACCGTGCGCCAAAAGTAAGTTATTATGATATTAGAGAGTTTATCTATTAGGTAGTCAGTAATCGGGCAATCAGTCAATCAGTTACCGAGTCCTGATTGCCCGATTGACCGATCGCTGATTGACTAGGGAGGTTCCATGGCAAAAGGCACGATCAAAATAGACGAAGTGCGTTGTAAGGGCTGCGAACTCTGCACGACGGTTTGTCCCAAGGATTTGATCCACATGGCAACGCGTTTTAGCGCGCGCGGCTATCACCCGGCGACGCTCGTGGATCCGAACGAGCAGTGCACCGGTTGTTTGCTCTGCGCGACGATTTGTCCGGACGTCGCGATCACCGTTTATCGTGAGATGAAACCGAAGGCGACTCTCGCGCAACCGGTACCGGCATAAAGATGTGATGCGTGAAACGTGAGGCGTGACCCTTCGACTCCACTACGTTCCGCTCAGGGTGTATCACGCACCACGCATCACGTTTCGACAATACTTGCAAAGACGCAAGGAGAGAAAATGACAAAAGAACTTTGGGAAGGCAACCGCGCGATTGCGGAAGCCGCCCTGCGCGCGGGAGTGGAAGCATATTTCGGTTATCCGATCACGCCGCAAACAGAACTCCTCGAGTACCTGTCGGGGAAAATGCCGGGAATGGGCAGAGCATTCGTGCAAGCCGAAAGCGAACTCGCCGCGATCAACATGGTGTACGGCGCGGCGTGCGCGGGCGTGCGAACGATGTCTTCGTCGTCCAGTCCCGGTATTTCGTTGATGCAGGAAGGTCTATCGTACATCGCCGGGTCGGAAGTGCCGGTCGTGTTGGTGGACATTATGCGCGGCGGTCCGGGTTTAGGCAACATCGCGCCGTCGCAGAGTGATTATTTCCAACTCACCAAAGGCGGCGGGCACGGCGATTACAAGCCCATCGTCCTCGCGCCGGCGTCGGTGCAGGAAGCGGTCGACCTGACGTACGGCGCGTTCGATCTCGCCGAAAAATATCGGCACATCGTCATCGTCGCCGCCGACGGCAACATCGGGCAAATGATGGAGCCGATTGAACTGCCGCCGCCACGCCAAGTCGCCAAGCGCGATCGCGGTTGGGAATTGACCGGCGCGCAAGGACGCCCGCGGCGCGTCATCACCTCGATCTATCTCGTCCCCGAAGTGTTGCACAAGTACAACGTGCATCTCCAAGACATTCAGCGCGAAATCGAAAAGAACGAGGTGCGCTACGCGGAATATCTGATGGACGACGTGGAGTACGCCGTCATCGCGTTCGGTTCCGCCGCGCGCGCCGCGCAATCCGCGGCAAAACTAGCGCGCGCACGCGGCATTCGCGCCGGCATGTTCCGCCCGATCTCGCTCTATCCCTTTCCGTACGACCGCGTCGCCGAGATTGCCAAGCGCGTGCGCGGCATCCTCGTCGTCGAAATGAATGCGGGGCAGATGATCGAGGATGTGAGACTCGCCGTCCAGGGTCGCGTGCCGGTCGAGTTTTTCGGAATGATGGGTGGGATGGTACCGTTGCCGGAAGACGTGTTGCCGGAAATCGAGAAATTGGTGAGGGGAAAATGATCAACGAACACATGCAGGTTGTCTTCGATTACCCGGATTCTTTCACCGAGGTCGTCTCGCACTATTGTCCGGGCTGCACGCACGGCGTCATTCATCGCTTGATCGCCGAAACGATTGACGAATTGGGGATTCGCGAAAAAACGATTGGCGTTGCGCCAGTCGGCTGCTCCGTGTTCATCTATAACTATCTCGACACCGATTTCGCCGAAGCCGCGCACGGGCGCGCGCCCGCGATGGCGACTGGCATCAAGCGTTCGCTGCCGGATCGCGTCGTGTTCACGTATCAAGGCGACGGCGATCTTGCGGCGATTGGCACGGCAGAGATCGTTCACGCGGCGGCGCGCGGCGAAAACATCACCGTGATTTTCGTCAACAACGCGATCTACGGCATGACGAGCGGGCAAATGGCGCCGACGACATTGCCGGGAATGGTGACGACGACCTCGCCGAACGGTCGCGATGTCGAATTGCAGGGATTTCCGCTGAAGATGGCGGAATTGCTTTCGCAGATGCCGGGCGTGTCGTACTCGGTACGACGTTCCGTTCACGATCCGGGGAACATCAATCGAACGAAAAAGGCGATCAAGAACGCGTTCCAGGTGCAACTCAATCAAGCCGGATTTTCGATTGTCGAAGTTTTGTCGTCGTGTCCGACGAACTGGAACGTCACGCCCGCCGCCGCGCTCAAATTCGTCAAAGAGCAAATGATTCCGTACTTTCCGCTCGGCGATTATAAAGTTGCAGATTCCATCAAGTCGTTTGTTGGATAGAGGGAATGAGAAGGGATAAGAGGGCAGAAGATGGCATAGAGGGCAAAGAAGGAAGAGAAGGCAAAGAAGGCACATCCTCAGTTCCCTTATTTCCCTCTTTTCCCTCTCAGCCCTCTACGCCCTCTTATCCCTTCTACCCCCTTCTCAAAAGGACAAATATGCATCACGAGATCATCATATCGGGATTCGGTGGACAAGGCGCGTTGTTTGCCGGGCAATTGCTCGCGTACGGCGCGCTCGCCGAAGGTCGGCATGTTACGTGGATTCCGTCGTACGGACCCGAGATGCGCGGCGGAACCGCGAATTGTACCGTCGTCATTTCGGACGAAGAGATCGGCTCGCCACTGACGCGTCATCCGACTGCCGCGCTCGTGCTGAATCCGCCGTCGTTTGATCGCTTTGAGCCGTCGGTGAAAAAAGATGGCGTTTTGATTGTCAACACGTCGCTGGTGTCAACGCAGTCCAGGCGGACAGATATTCGCACGATTTACGCGCCGGCGAACGACATCGGTGCGGAACTGGGCGCGACGCAAATGGCGAACGTCGTCATGGTCGGCGCGCTCGTCGCGGCGACCGGGATGGTGAAATTCGAAACGCTGGATCAAGTGCTCGACGAGCACGTCAGCGCGCGACATCGCGACAAGTTGGAGGCGAACAAACAAGCGCTGCGGCGCGGCGCGGCGCTCGCGCAAGGGTGAAACAAGAAACCAGGTCTCTCGAAGAGACCTGGTTTCTGTTTTAGCGCGCGCTGGTCTGCCATGCGGATTGAATGTCGCGAACCGCGCGCGTCGTCAAGCGGCGGTAACTGTGGTTCGGCGGCGCGAGGATCGCCATGACGAGGGGGGTAGAGCCGGCGTTAAAGTAGCGGCAGATCAACCGCGAGCGATCACCCACGACCATCGAAACTTCGTCAACCTCCGCCAGCCCGATGCGCGTTTGGGTTTGTTTGATGAAATCCTTGACCAGCGCCACCATCGCCGCGACCGTATCTGGATCGTAGGGGGAAGGCGAGGGCGCGGACGCGACGAGCAAACCGTCGTTACTTGCCAAGATGGCGGTGATGAAATGACCTTCTGCGTTCATTTGCGCTAAAATTTGTTCAAAATCAAGTGATCCATTGTTGTTCATAATTCACCTTGCGCCCTCGAATCTTGAAATTGCATTTGCTCTATTGGCTTGGTTGATCGGTTGCTACGACATAGCTTTGCGAACGGCTTGGGCGGCGCGTTCCATTTGCAAAAAGACCAAACCGAGTTTGGCGTCCTTGCGCGCGACCGCGCTCAAGACCGCTTCGGGTCCCGCGCTGATGATGATCGTATAGCCGGTCGCGCCTTCGACGAACACGCGCTCCAAGTGACCATGTTCAAACTCGCTCGTCGTTTGCTCGCCGAGCGCGAGCATCGCCGCCGCCATTGCCGCCACGCGTCGCTCTTCGACGCTTTGCGGCAATTCAGATGCAATTGCAAAACCGTCGACGCTAATCACGCCAGCGCCCAGCGCGCCGGGCGTGGATGCCTGGAACGTGCGGAGTATGTCGGTGAGTCGGCTCGTCAAATCAGTTTCTGGCATAGTGAAACTCCTGTGAATTCTATTTGGGTTTCCATTCTTTGGTGGTTTCGATCAGCGCGCGGATCGCGTCGTCGGACACGCCGAGCGGAATTTCGGGACCTTGCGCGCCGACGATGAAATCAACGCCGCCGGTCGCGTCGAGCGCGGCTTGCGTTTCCACGCGCATCTTTTCCGGCGACCAGCGCCGCATCGCGATGTTATTCAGATTGCCCATCAATGTGATTTTACCGGCGGCGATTTTGTGCGCTTGCGCGAGATCGTCGTGACAGTCCAGCACCATCGCGACCGCGCCTGTCTCGGCGATCAAATCGATCAGTGACGACGCGCTTCCCACGCCTTCCCATACGACCGGACCCTTGATCTGCGGAATCGTCTCGCGAATCACCGGCAGCGCGAATTGTTTGAACTCGTCACGTGTGATCATCGTCGCCGACGCCATCCCGTCTGCCAGCACGATCACATCTGCCCCGGCTTGGAGTTGCGCGTTTGCCCACGCGACGCAAAAATCGCGCGCGACCGCGAGCGATTGCGCGAGCAGCGGATCGCGCACGGCTGGCTCGCTGAATAACAAATCGACCCATTTCTCCGCGCCCATCAACAAGCTTGGCAGCGAAAAGGGCGCGACTGCCGCGCCGATGATCGGCACCTTGCCTTTGACTTGTTGTGCGAGCAGTTCGATTGCCTTGAGCGTTTCGCGCAAGGCGGGCACGGCTTTCGGATCCGCCGCGCGCATTTTTTTGATCTCATTGAAACTACGCACGACCATCTTGCCGAGACTGGGGGGACCGTTGCGAAAGTACATCAGCGTCGCGCCAAACGCCACCGTGTCTTCGACGACGTGCGGTACGCCGATCACGCCATCGTGCCCGAATTTTTCGAGCAAGCGCAATTGTCCGGTCGCATAGTGTTCGCCTTTGGAAAAATATTCTTGGAGCGACAGTCCCAGTTCCTGCGCGCCTTGCATCAACATTACCGGCATCACCGGTGGATGATCGGGGATCTTGTGTGTGACCGTCGCGAGTAGCCGTTCGGGTGAAGTCATCGTGTCCCCTTAGCCATTCGGCTGAGCGATCAACCGGCGCACCACGGCGACGGCGTCGGTTGCGTTGCGCGCCATCGCGTCTGCGCCAACCTGCTGCCAAAACTCTGGATCGAAATTGAACGGCGCGCCGCCGACGATGAACTTGATTTCATCATCCAAATCGCGCGCGCGCAAAATCTCGCGGATGCCGATCAGTTCCTCGGCGGTGTGAATCAGCAGGGCGGAAACGAGAATGGCGCGCGCCTTGACCGATACCGCCATATTCACGAACTGCGCGTTCTCGATGCTGATCCCGAGATCGACCACCTTGAATCCGGCGACGCGCAAGAACGTGGCGACCAATCGTCTGCCGAGTCCGTGATAATCGCCGCGCGCGGTGCCGATGACCACCGTGCCCAGCGGCTCCGGCGGGCGCGGGACGGCGAGCAGCAACCGATTCAACGCGTCCTCGACGATGCGCGCCATGATGTACATGCGCGAAAGAGTGATGTCGAGATTCGTTTGCTTGGCGCGCACGTCTTCCAGCGCGGTATTGACGACGCGATCGATCAATTCTTGCGCGGGCAGATGTTCGGCGAGCGCGTCTTGAATCGCGCGCTGAGCGCGCGGTTGATCGAGCGCGAGGAGCGCGTCGAGAAATTGCGTGCGATATGTTTCGCTGTCTGTCATCGGCTTCCCCCAAAATGGTTGAGGCGAGAATCTTTCTTAGGTTACAATTGAGTCTTGTTTGTCTGGATGTAATACAGGCAAGCGTTCCCGGTTAGCATATTCTCTACCTCTTGCATAGTCAGTGGCATCTTTTCCAAGTTGGTTTCCGAAAAGACCATCGCCCCGCTCGTTTCACTGCGGCATCCCAGGTTGATTACCTTGTCGGGCATATTTTCCCGGACGCCGCGATGTACGATGCACAAAGGATGCAAAGCCCCGCCGCCGCCTTCCGTCGGGTTGCGATTATAGTTGGCAACCAATTTCATCGCATCTTCGTCCCACGGCGGGGTGTTGGCATAGATTTCACGAAAGGGACAATGTTTCAGCACGACATACCGACTGTCGGTTTGCTTTCCGGGGATAACCTTCATATTTTCCGATCCCAATTCAAACCGAGCTAGTTTCTCCAAAGTCGAATTGCCTTCGAGCGTCGCCGCGATGGCTTTACCGATTTGCATCAGACCCAGGAAACGGGTCACTGCGATGGTTCCGTTCAACGCAGCACACAAAGTCACTGTGAGTGGATCGATCAGTTTCATGGCGCGTCCCTTCGCCGCGTTTTTGTGCCGACCCTGGCGAAGGTGCGAAGACACATGGGGGGATAATCGTCAGCAGGGTGGATATGGAGAAAATGGTGAGTATCTTCGCAACCTTCGCCAGGGTGGGCTATGTGCGACACGCTGGCTGGAAATAAAGTGCTTATCGCAACGGAGTGATGAACTTGTCCATGAACTCCTTGCCGACGATTTTTTCTTGATCGGCGTAGATGGGAGCGACCAATGCTTTGAATGCCTGAATCTGTTCGGGTGTGAGCGTGGTTACTTTCACGCCCTTGTCCTTGAGCATTTGGATTTGAGAGTCGGTTTCGCTGCGCGATTGTTGGATTTGGAATTTGGCGGCATCTTGCGCGGCTTGGCGAATGATCTTTTGCGTATCGGGATCAAAACTATCCCAGACGTTTTTGTTGATGCCGACCATCAACATGCCGTACGAATAATTCCAGAGAGTAACATATTTCTGAACCTCGTGGAATTTGTTGCCGACGATCAGAGAGACTGAATTTTCCTGACCGTCCACGACATTATTCTTCAGCGCGTCGTAAAGCGCCGTCAGATTCATGATTTGAGTTGTCGCGCCGAGCAAGGTGAGCGTTGAGCCGTGCATGTTGGTCACGACGCGAATCTTGAGGTCTTTGACATCTGCCGGAGTTTTGATTTCCCGTTTCGAATTCGTGATTTGACGGAACCCATTTTCGGCGTACGCCAAACCGACGATGTTCCCGGCTTCCAAGAGGCGGAACAGTTCCTGACCAAGCGGTCCAGCGAATGCCTTGTCCACATCGGCGTTGGAAGGCAAAAGCCAGGGCAACAGCGATGCGTCGAAGCGGGGATCGAAGCGGTCATAAACCGCGTCGGGGATCAAAGCCATATCGATTCCGCCGTCCTTGAGCATTTGGATTTCCCTGGTTTGATCGCCGCCCGCGAGCGAAGCGTTAGCAAAGACACTCACGCCGATCCGTCCGTTCGTGCGCTGTTTGACCAACTCGGCAAACTTGGAGCCGCAGGTAAACCAACTGCTCGTCTCGTTCGCCGTTACACTGAACTTGAGGATCTTGCTGGGATTGATCTGCGGTGCCGGAGATGCCCCAGCGCAACTCGTCAGCACGATGACAAGGATCGTCAAAATTGCGATGACAAGCGGATGTTTGGCGTTCATTATTTCTCCTTCGGTATGTGGTATTCTCTCAGAATAGAGTACGACCGAATCTAGCAATGGTGTTGCGCTTGGAGCATCACCTCTTTGATCGCCGGTCGCAGCGCTTCAAAAACACCAACCCCTTTGGTCGCGATCGCTTCCACTTGGAGTTGTCCATTGATCGCCAACTTGGCGCGGATGTCTGCAATGGAGAGCGCGTTAGGCAGGTCGCGTTTGTTGTATTGAATGATCATCGGGAATTGGGCGGGGTCCTGCCCAAACTCGCGCAAGTTCGTATGCAAATTGCGCCATGCTTCCAGATTGGCTTCCATGCGCTCCGGATCCGAGTCGATGACAAAGATCACACCGTCCGCGCCCTGGAGCACCAACTTGCGGCTGGCGAGGTAATAAACTTGGCCCGGCACCGTGTACAAACTGAACTTGGGCTTGAGTCCTTTGATCTCGCCAAGTTGGATCTCCATAAAGTCGAAAAAGATCGTGCGATCCTCGCGCGTCTTGAGCGAGACGAGATCGCTGCGCGCGCCGGACGGAATGCTGGTGTGCAAATATTCCAGGTTCGTCGTCTTGCCGCACAGCGACGCGCCATAGTAGACGATCTTTAGTTTGATCTCTTTCAGTTTCCAGTTGATAAACATGGTGTGCCGATGCTCCGTTCGCTAACGAATGATAATCGGGTCACCGGAGAACTTGCTCTTGGGAGGCAGCAGCGCGTCGAGCGCGTCGTCGAGCGCGCTGCTGAACCCCGATTCCATCATGGCGGGCGTTTGACTCACGACGTTTTCGTATTCCGTCGTCAACACCAGCAATTCATCGACCGCGCGTTTGCTGAACAGCCGGACGAGACCGATCTGGACTTCGGTCGCGAACACGACTGCCAGCAAAAAACTGTTGCCGACTTGGGACAAATAGATGTTGCTCTTCGCCCCTTCATGGAACATGAGATGGAAGGGTTGTTGCTCGCCCATCTTGCGCGCCATCTCCGCGGTGGCTGCCATGTTGCTCGCCGTCAGCGCCGCCAGCGCGGTAATGTCAGTTGTGCCGGTCGAGCCGCGCGCGTTGATCAGTTGACCGCTGATGTCGGCGAGAAAGACGTAGGTCGCGCGCGTTTTGGCGCGGAGTTCGTCCAACGTGTTTTCGATCCGTTCGACTTGGGCTTGAGGCAAAATGATGGGGTGTGTCATAATGTTCCTCGATCGTAGAATGCCGACTATGACGCCACGCGCCGCGCGCGCAATCGTTCAATTGCGGCTTGGAGCGATGCCTGCATCCGGCTGACCGCTTCCGCCAACTCGCCGATTTCATCTTTGCGGCTCACGTCAACCCGCGCGTCGAGTTCGCCCAGACTGATCCGGTCGGCAACCTGGGTCAACTGGTTGATGGGATTGGTGAACCCGCGCGCCACCAAGTAGGCGACGACGATGATGATCGCGAGTAAGACCGCAATCGACACAAAATAGATCGTTTGCCAGAGATTCAACTCGCTGAAGAACGACGAGAACGGCGACATGATCACGTACCGCCACGGTTTGCTGCTCAGACTGGCGATCGCGGCAAAGTTGCGTTCTGCGTTGCTGTCGGAGGAAGTCTCAAACGTCTTGAGACCGGGACTGACGAGCGCATTTGCCACTTCGGGAATGGCGACGACCTGTACCTTCGTGGCAGTTGCAGTGCCAAACCGCTTTTCGCTCACGATGGCTTTTTCTTCTTCCGGCGCAACCGGCGCAACAGCGGTGTAGAGCAGCGGACTGTTTTGCATTTCCTCGCGTCGACCGAGACTGAGACTGTTCGCCAAGCGAATTCCGTTCTCGTCCAACAACATGCCGTACGATCCTTTACCGGCAACGTCTTTGTCGCGCTCCACCAAGCCCCAAATACCACTCAGCGCGAGACGACTACGAACAACGCCGATGGCTTTGTTGCTGACATCCCGAATCGGCGCGCTGAAAAAGATGGCGGGGCGGTTGGTGATGACGGAAACAGACGGATCGGAGATGAAAGAAGCCGTTCCCTTCATCGGCTCGATAAAATACGGACGAAACGAGACGTCGGTGTTGATGTCCGCCTCCACGGAAGACAGAACGATCTTGCCGCTCGGATCGACAATGGCGATTGATTCATAGTCCGTCCGGTTTGCCAACGCGCGGAGCGCGCGCAAGGCGGCTTGCTGGTTCAGCACGTCAGTGCGATTTGCCAAAAAGTTCGCGAGTTCGGGTAATTGGCTCGCCGCGATAATGTCTTCGCGCTTGTCCGCCAAGTATTGATCCACCGCGCTGCCAGTCGCGACAGTATGACCCGATAGATTGGTGGCGGCTTGGCTCGACACGACGTCGTAGAACACGCGAAACGTTAGGTTACCCAGCGTAGCCGACGGCAAAATACCAAAGATGAGAAAGAGCGCCAGCAATTTATTCCGAATGCGCCAGTCACTGATTCGGAAAAATCCTGACAGTGAGGGCGCCCTTGGCGCGGCGACATTTGTAAGCGTAGTCATAGTTTACTCCTTGTATGCGATTTCTTACGATTTGCGAATGGCTTCCAGCATCACCCGCTGGAAATTGAGTCGCCGGTGATCGTCCTTGATGGCGGCGCTGACCCGTTCTACCAGATCGGCGAGCCGGTCGCGCGGGAAACTCTCGCGTTTTTCGCCGAGCGCGGCGATCTCGTCTTCGACAATGATGCTGGCGAGTGGTCCCATCGCGCGCGCCAGTTCGCGCGCGATCTCGTCGAAGAATGCGCTGTTCACGCTTGGGCTGGGCGGCGGCGCGCTGCCGGGCGCGGCTTCCAAGATGCGCGCTTTGAAAAGTGTGTCGGCGATGCCGATGACCGTCGCCTCATGCATTCCGAGGTTTTGGGCGATCTCGGCGAGGGAGCGAACTCCGTTCACCTGAGTCAGGACGCGCCACGCGTCCGGCTTCAAATTGACTTCGCCGTTGAGTTCGCTGCTCGATAATCTAAAGATGACTTGCGCCGATTGATTTGGAGCGTCCATGCGTTTTCTCTCCCGCTATGGGCAGAATAACTTGCCCCGCTACTCAGCCCAGCCGCATACCGATGTCGGTTTTTGTGTTGGCTGCCAGGTATCTTTGCAATTCTTTGTCGGCGACAAAGGGCGTCGCGGCGACGTTCAGGGTCATCCGCAAGAGCGCGAGACTCGCGCTGCGCGCGCTGACGACGGCGATAAAGGCGTTACCGAGCGACCGGACGTACATTTGGCGGTCCGCAAAATCCAATTCCGTCTCGGCGAAAGCACGCCCGCTGAATGCCGCGAAAATCGTCGCGACGCACGCGCCGACGCGCTCGAGCGTCTCGCGCGACAGTTCGCCGGTGACCCAGGCGGCGAGCGTTGTGCCTCGCTGGTCGCAGATCAACGCGTGTTGCGCGCCCGGCACCTGATCCATTTCTTGGAGCAGCGCAAAAGTGCGCTTGTTCAGCGTCGTCAAGCGTGCGTCGTACCAAAACGAGTTTGGCTCTTGGAGAATGGTGCTTGCCATGTTGGGCTTTTCCCTCAAGACGCAAAGACTTCTGGCAGCGTCGTCGTCAAACCGATCTGTTCCAATTGAAAAGATTGTTCCGCGCGCAGCGGCGTCGTCGCTTCGCGTAATTGCGCGGGAATATCCTGGGTCGCCGGTTGCGCCGCAAGTTCACGCACGGCTTGCGCGACGCATTGGCTCAAGCCCGCGTTGAATTGCGCCACCGTGGCTTGCCCGTCGAATTTGATTTTCCCGTCGCGATATTCAAATTCCCCCGCAAAGGGATCGAGAAAGGGATACGTCGACGCTTTGGCGATGCACGCGCGACGGAGGGCGGGATTGAACGCGCTCGTTTTCGCCGAATCATCCACACCGCGTTCCACCACCTGCAGAACTGTTTGCCACAATGCCAGCATTCCCGGTCGCGCAAAACTATCCGCCAGATCCAGATCGGCGCTGTAGACGTGGCTCAGATCGGTGCGATACACGGTGAAGAGCGCGGGGTGTTTCGTCATCGTTTGGACGATCTTGTCCAAAACCGCGCCTGACGTGACGGCGCCTTGGCTCGCCAGGGCGCACTCTAAAATTTCTCCTTCGCGGAGCAGAATGGTCGCCGCGTCCTGGGTGTCGGTCGAACGCGCGTCGATTGCGCCGGTGTGTTTTTCGCTTTGGAGTTTCGCGATGAGTTTGTCGAGTCCGGTCAAATCGTTGCTGAGATCCTTGTAGATGGGCTCGCTGACGAAAAGATTCGCGATGATCTGTGTCACGTCGGCAGTGAGCCGGTAGACGCTGATCGTGTTGTCTTTTTCTTTGCCTTTGACGGCGATGCTTGCCGCCGCGCTGGGTCCCGACCGGCGTTGATCTTTGAGTTCCTCGCTCGCGTTGACGATGCGACCCGTGTCGAACAAGAGAATGCCTTTGTACTCCCAGCCGGCAATTTGCACATAGCCGGTGAATTGATTGCTGCGCAATTCCGCCAGCATCGCTTCCAATTGCGTGAAAGAGGTATTGAGATTTTCGTAGAGCGCATTTCCGTGCGGAAAAATCATGAGGTTTCCTCGAAAGGGTTTGTTATGAGTGGAACGCCTGGATAGCGGGCTTGAGCGCTTCGACGGAGGTATTTCCATCGAGCCAGCAGGCGAGAAAATCGTCCTTCAATTTTTGGATCAAAATTTTCTCGGTCGGGCTGATCAGGACGATGTGGCGCGGCGCGCCCAGTCCCAGCAGCGCGCTGATCCTTTCCATATTCGCGATGGTTTGCAGAATTGTCGCGGGTTCTTCGGTGACGACTTGGCCGCGCGCGTCCGCGCGCACCGCGCCATTCGGGCGAACGACGAGCGCGGCGCGGACGCCCTGTTTGCCTTTGAGATTTCGCAGGTGCGTTTCGAGCGCGCCGTCGCGTTCCGCGCGCGATTCGTCGGCGCGATGGAGTCCATCGATCAAGAGCGCGCTCCAGGGTGTCGTCACGTTGCGTTCGACGGAAGCCACTTCGGTCTCCACGCGAAAGTCGGCTTCTTCCCATGTCAAGAGTTCGTAGACCGCGCTTTCTCCGGCGAGATCATCCGCGCGCGCGCAAATTAGTTCGCCGTCCGCAAAGATCAGCGTCCCTTTGTGCGAACCGCGTGTCAACGTGACTTGCGCTTGATGCTGCTCGCTGCATTGAACTTGGACGAGATTCGCCAAACTCAGATCGCGCAAAGTTCCCGTTAGGGGCATTACGATCCTTCTCCATTCCGGCGGCTGATGACCGGCGCGCGCGCGTGATCCATCGCAATGTGAGCGAGGGCGTGGAAGAGTTCACGCACGCCGCCTCCGTTCATGCAACTCGTCTCGACGAAAGGAATGTGCCACGCGGTTGCCAACGCCAAGCCCTCGGCGGTGCTGACTTGGCGCGTCAGATCGGTTTTGTTGCCTGCCAAGATCAATGGAATATCCGGCAAAATGCTGCGAACTTCATCGCGCCACCGGGGGAGCCGTTCGAACGTCGCGCGCTGGCTCACGTCGTACACCAAGCCGACGGCTTTGCTGCCGCGATAGAACGCGCGGCGCGTAAATTCAAACTGCTCTTGCCCGCTCACGTCCCACACGATCAGCCGCGCGGCTTGATCGTCGTGATGGATGTCGTACAAGTGAAAGTCGACGCCGATGGTGATGATCCGCGCGGCTTCGAATTTACCGGTACACAACCGGCGGATCAGCGTCGTTTTGCCAACACAGCCCTCGCCGCCGAGTGTGATTTTGAGCGCCTGGGGTCCCGACGCGCAAGACGGGGGCGGTGGATCAGTGTCTTGGGAAAAAGCGAGCGCTTCTTCGATCACGCGTTTGAGATCAGCCAATGGAAATGGCTTGGTCATGTAATGATAGACGTTGAGTCGTTGCGCGGCTTGCCGCACTTCGTCCGAGCCATACGCCGTGATCAAGATCGTGAGCGTGGCGGGGTCTTTGTCTTTGAGTGTTTCGATCAAATCCAGACCGCTCATGCCGGGCATTCGTTGATCGGTGACGACGAGATCCCAATTCCCTTGTTCGAATTTTCGGAGCGCCTCTTCGGCAGAGGTGACGGTCTCGATTTGAAACGTCGCGCCGAGATCCGCCAATCCATCGCGGATCAAGAGAGCAACCATCGCATCATCTTCTGCCACCAAAACGCGTTTGGTCATCCATTTCTCCCTGGGTGAAAAATCGCAAACCACCTCGACAATACGAGAAAGCCAGAGCGCCGAGGTTCTACTTTTATTTGCCCTGAACCCTAGCGCAGTATAACAGAGATATTCGAGAAATTGGGTTACAGAGGATTGCAGTTTAATAACGATTGCGTAACGTGGAAAAAGAAACCCGCAGGGTTTCCAGGAACCCTGCGGGGTGATAGGCACAGCCGACGCGTTTACGTGACGAAGCGATAACCCTTGCCGCGCACGTTCAAGATGTAACGTGGATTATCGGGATCATCGCCCAATTTCTGCCGCAGCCGTTGAATGTGGACGCGGACGATGGGGCGCGCGTCGGTCTCGACGACGTCGTATCCTTGAATGGCTTTGATCAGTTCGTTCGCCGTGATGACGCGTTCAGAGTGACGCGCCAGATAGTCGAGGATGTCGAATTCGGTCGCGGTCAGTTCGAGCGGTTCATTGCCGCGCACGACGAGACGTTTCTGGCGGTCGATCACGAGCGTCGCAGTTTGCGCGAACCGCTGCGTGACTTGGGGATCGGCAGGCAGTGCTTTGTCTTCGACCTTGAGTTCGTGCAGGGTCGCCTCAAGTTGCGCGATGACTTGGCGTCGTCGCGCTTCCTCGCGTTGTTTAGCCAGCCCGCGCTCTGCGCTCTCGATGATCTGCGCGATGCTCGCGGGTTTGGTCAAATAGTCGAACGCGCCAGCGCGCAGCGCGTTGATCGCGGAATCGAGCGTGCCGTAGCCGGTCATCATGATGACGACTATGGAAGCCCAACGGCGGCGGATTTCGGTCAACAAGTCAATTCCATCCATCGCGCCTGGCATTTTCAGATCGAGCAACACCAAGTCGAAGGATGTGCTCGCGCAGACGCGCAAGGCGTCTTCTGCCGTGGCGGCGCTTTGAACGTGATGCCCTTGCGAAGTCAACGCCTCGGCAACGATCGTGCGAATGGTTTCCTCATCGTCGACGACGAGAATGGATGCGGGTTGAGTAGACATGGTTTTTCCCGTGGGGGCATTAACCTTGCGAAGATTGACCCCAAATCGCAAGTCGAATGCGCGATCAACCTTCGCCAGGTTTGCCCAGCGTCACACCGGCAACCAAACGGTAAATGTGGTGCCGTGTCCCGGCGCGCTATCGACCGTGACGTGCCCGCCGTGTTGCGTGATGATGTTGTGGCAGACGGCTAAACCCAAGCCGGTCCCGTCCGGTTTCGTAGTAAAAAACGGTTCGAATATTTTGTCCAAGTCCTGCGGTGGAATACCATGACCACTGTCGGCGAGCGAAACGGTGAGCCATGTCCCCTCGTCGTGGATCACCTGCCCGCGAATTTCAAGGGTTCCGCCTTGCGGCATCGCTTCTGCCGCGTTCAAGATGAAATTCAAAAAGACTTGTTTGAGTTGATCGGCTGCGCCATTGATGAGGGGAATCTCTTCTGCCCAATCGGTGTGGATGCTCACGCGCGCGTGTTGCAGCCGTTTGGCGCTGAGCAGCAGCACGTCTTCGACCAACGCGCGCGCGTCCACCGGGGCGCGCTCGGCGCGCGCGGGGCGATAAAAGTCGAGCATGCGGCGGACAATGGCGGTCAAGCGTTCCAGTTCGGTGCTCGCCATGCCCAGATAGCGTTTGTTTTTTTCCAAGTCGCTCGTGGCTTGCGCCAAGTCGACGCAGCCGCGAATCGCTTGAAGAGGGTTGTTGATCTCGTGCGCAATCGACGCGGCGAGGCGACCGGTGGCTGCCATCTTTTCAGACTGGATGAGTTGCGCGCGCAATCGTTTTTCCGCCGTGATGTCTTGCCACACATTCACGCTGCCCAGATGATTTCCCGTTTCGTCGTGCAGCGGATACGTTTTCAGGTGCAGGGTTCTGCCCAGCACGGAACTTTCTACTTCGCCTTCGGTGGGCGTGCCGGTCTCCAACAGGCGCATGTGGGGGCAATCGGGGGGCGGTGTGTCGCCGCCGTGAAAAATCTCAAAGCAATGTCTGCCGATCAGTTGCGCGGGTGTGGTGTTGATCCAATTCGCCAGGACGCGGTTCGCGCGCAGGATCCGGCATTGCTCGTCGATGAGCGCGATCCCTTCGTCAATCGCGTCGACCGTGTCTTCCCATTCCTGCTTGGCGTGTTCGATTTTGCGGAATAGTTCGCCGGAAGGAAATTGCGCGTTACGCATCTGTTCTTGCAGGCGTTTGTTCTGAATCGTCGGCGCGACCTGGGTTGCCATCGCTTCGAGCAGACGCAAATCGTCTGGCGTGAACGAGCCATCCATTTTGTTCAACAATTCGATCACGCCGATGGTTTCGGCTTCGGCGATGAGCGGCACGCACAGAATCGAGCGCGTGACGAACCCGGTCACGCGATCCACGCCGGAATACCAACGCGGGTCGCGGGTTGCATCTTCGACAATCAACGATTGACCGGTCTCGGCAACGTAACCCGCGATGCCTTGCCCGACCCGGATGCGGAGCGAGGAAAAATGCTGCGCGTCGCCCCGCAAAATCTTGGCGAAGAACAACTGATTGCTGTCCCATTCGCGCAGCAAAACCGATCCCGACTCGACGTTGATGTCTTTGTTGATCGTTTGAATGATGACGGTCAGGACTTGGTCCAAACTCTGCGCGGTGATCACTTGTTTGCCGACCGTGCCCCAAAGTAGTTCGTAGCGATTTTGCTCCACCAAGCGCGCGAATGATTCCCGGTATTCTTCCACGGACGCAAAAAAGCGCGCGGCGACGAAACCGATGCCCGCAATGGCAAGCGTCACGACGATCATGTGAAGAATCGGAATATACTCTGCCCGTGCGGGTTCGGGGTTGGGCGCAGGCGCGACGCCGGTTACTTCGGCAAGCGATATGAGCAGATACGCCGCGATGGCGAGCCCCGCGACGACGCGCGCGGTCTGCGCGCGCGGAATGATCACCGCCGCCAGCGGCACCACCACGAAATACCAGGCGACTTGATCGGAGATGAGACTCCCGGTCGTGTGGAGATGCCAGGAAATAAATGCGAGGGTGATCGCAAAACTAAGGTACGTCGCCCACGCGATCGCGCGCGGATTCTGCCGGACGATGCGGGAATAAGGAATCAGAAAAAGCAAATCGGCGAGCAACAGACCGATGAGAATGGGATCGGGGGCTGGTTGCGCGGTGAACAGGAGGAACGCGATTAGAGCAAGATCGGCGATCAGTTTGCCACGAATCAACGCTGTGGCGCCGCGGTGTTGGCGTTGCGTGTTAGAAAGATCTACGATATGCAGATCCGATGACAGATCAGATGGGCTGACCTGACTTGCTGAGTTCATCATCGGGGGTTATTTTACTACAGATGCGCATCCTTGTCTAACTTATCGTAGGGTTTTCAGCGTCGAGCGTCCCTTATCATTTCGAGCGGAGCGAGAAATCTCCTCCACTGAAATCGAGATTTCTCGTCGGCGATCCTTCGACTCCGCTGACGCTCCGCTCAGGACGCCTCCTCGAAAACCTGCCCTGAGCGCAGTCGAAGGATGACAGTCCGCGACTTTGAAAGCCCTAAACTTATCGAGCGAAATATTTCAGCCGCCCGGACCGGTCAAGATTGCGGAAACCCGACTGGTTTGTGTTGCATCAGGGAAAAATATTTCATCCTTTCTTTTGACCGCTTTTTGACCCCTCGTACACAACGTTTTGACTTGTTTCCTTTATATTTGAGGCAGATTCTCAGGAGCCGGAGTGATGGGAGTACGCAGACATTTCGTCAAAGATTGGATGACCCCCGACCCAATCACGATTGGGCCCGACACGACGCTGCCCGAAGCCAATCACCTGATGAAAGAGTGCAACATTCGGCGCTTGCTCGTCGTGGAAGATTGCCGTCTGGTTGGCATTGTGACGATAGGCGATATTCGCGAAGCGTCGCCCTCCGGCGCGACCGCGCTCAGTTTCTATGAATTGAATTACCTGATCGCGCGCTTGACTGTCCGCGAGATCATGACGCGCGATCCGATCACCGTTTCGCCGGACACGTCGATTGAGGCGGCGGCGCGCTTGATGCTGGAGCACAAATTCGGCGGCTTGCCGGTCTGCGATGGCGACCGGCTCGTCGGCATCATCACCGAAACCGATATTTTCCGGTTGCTGGTGTCTGAAAACGAAATGCGGTCTGTGTTTGCGTAAATGTGTAGGGGCGCAATTGAATTGCGCCCCTACGATTTTTTACCACACGCGCGCGATCTTGATATTCGTCCGCCGCGAGGGGCGCAATTCAATTGCGTCCCTACGATTTTTTACCACACGCGCGCGATCTTGATATTCGTCCGCCGCGAGGGGCGCAATTCAATTGCGCCCCTACGATTTTTTACCACACGCCTGTCTTCAAGTACTCGTCAATCGCCTTCGACGCGATCTTTGCTTGCCCCATCGCGAGAATCACCGTCGCACCGCCGGTCGCCACATCGCCTCCGGCGAACACACCCTTCTTCGATGTCTTCATCGTTTTTTCATCCACCGTCACGACGCCACCTTTCGCGACTTTAAGATCCGGCGTCGTTTTTGGAATCAGCGGACTGGGACTTTGCCCGACCGCGATCACGACAATGTCGGTCGCGATGCGAAAGTTCGAATCTTTGATCGGCACCGGGCGGCGGCGACCGGACGCGTCCGGCTCGCCCAGTTCGTTCCGGAGGCACTCGACTTCGCCGACGCGGCCGTTCGTACCGTGGAACGCGACCGGCGTCGTCAGCAAGTTGAAGATAATGCCCTCTTGCTCGGCGTGATGAATCTCTTCCGCGCGCGCCGGCATTTCATCGCGCGAACGGCGGTAGACGATGATCGATTCTTTTGCGCCCAAGCGCAGCGCGGTGCGCGCGGAATCCATCGCGACATTGCCGCCGCCAATCGTGATGACGCGCTGACCGCGCGCGATCGGCGTGTCGTATTCGGGAAAGCGGTACGCCTTCATCAAGTTCGAGCGCGTGAGGTACTCGTTCGCCGAGTACACGCCGCCGAGATTTTCGCCGGGAATACCCAGGAACCACGGCAAGCCCGCGCCCGTACCCAAAAAGATCGCGTCGAATTCTTCCATCAATTCGTCCAGCGTCGCCGCGTTGCCGACGACGAAATCTTTGACGAGTTTCACACCGAGCGAGCAGACATACTCGACTTCGCGTTTGACAATCGCTTTCGGCAGACGAAATTCCGGGATGCCGTAGACCAACACGCCGCCCGCCTCGTGCAGCGCTTCAAAAATCGTAACGTGATGTCCCAGCCGTGCGAGATCCGCCGCGACCGTGAGTCCCGCCGGACCCGATCCGACGACCGCGACTTTTTTGCCGGTCGCTGGCGGTAGTGGCGGTACCGGCAGCGCGCCTTGCGCGGCTTCCCAATCCGCGACAAATCGTTCTAAACGTCCAACGCCAACCGGCTCGAATTTCTTGCAAAGCGCGCATACGCCTTCGCATTGTGTTTCTTGCGGGCAGACGCGCCCGGTGATCGCGGGGAGCGCGTTCGTTTCTTTGATCAGATTGACCGCGCCGCGAAAGTCGCCTTCTGCGACGAGTTTGATGAAACCGGGAATGTTGATGTTGACCGGGCAGCCCGCCATGCACAACGGCTTGGCGCATTCGAGGCAGCGTTTGGCTTCCCCGATGGCTTGCTCTTCGGTGTAGCCGAATGGCACTTCGTTGTAATTATGGATCCGTTCCTCCGCCGATTGTTCCGACATCGGCGTTTTCTTGGGGATGATTGTTTTCTTCGCCATTTTACCCTACCATAGCCAATTGACACTGATGCTTCCACTGCTCGACCGCGAGTTTTTCCTCTTCGCGATAGAACTGCATTCGCTGCATCATGACATCCCAGTCCACTTTGTGCGCGTCGAATTCAGGACCGTCCACGCAGACGAATTGCGCGCCGTCGGTTGTCAGGACGCGGCAGCCGCCGCACATGCCGGTGCCGTCGATCATGATCGTGTTGAGACTGACGGTAGTTGGCGCGTCATACGGTTTCGTCGTCGTGGCGACAAATTTCATCATGATCGCCGGACCAATCGCCCAAATATGCCTGATCTCTTTTCGCGTTTCGAGAAACTCTTTGAGTGGTTCGGTGACGAGTGCCTTGCGTTTGTACGATCCATCGTCCGTGCAGACGATCAGTTCATCGGAGACCGCGCGCATTTTGTCTTCCCAAAACAAAAGCGATTGGTTGCGCGCGCCGATGATCGAGATCACATGGTTGCCCGCTTCCTTGAGCGCGCGCGCGATTGGATAAACCGGCGCGATGCCGACGCCACCGCCGACGCAGACGACCGTGCCATAGTTTTCGATTTCGGTGGGATGACCGAGGGGACCCGCAACGGTGGCGAATTCATCGCCCGCGTTCATCTGGCACATTTGCATCGTGGACTTGCCGACTTGCTGAATGACGAGCGTGACGCTTTCGGCGGCGCGATCAAAATCGGCAATCGTCAGCGGGATGCGTTCGCTCTCTTCGTACGCGCGGACGATGACGAACTGTCCGGCTTGCGCTTTGCGCGTGACTTGCGGCGCGGAGACCTCCATCAACGTTACAAGATCGCTCAAGACCTGCTTTTTTAGGATTTTGTACACTCCCGACCTCCTTGTCCCGGTGTTTGAGTACATACCTTTACTATCCTATCCCGATAGGGCGCGTTTGTCAAAAACGATGTTGGGCAAATTTCCAAATTTGCCCTACGTTGTCTAGGTGTTGTCTGCGAGATTGTGGTATAATAGGATCAACTGATTGACCCATTGACCAGTTGACCGATTGACTACTACGAGGTTATCTATGAATTTCGGAGTGCCCAAAGAAGTGCGCGATTTGGAAAATCGAGTCGGGTTGACGCCCGCGGGCGTCCACGCGCTCGTCGAAGTTGGACACCGCGTGTACGTCGAACGGAACGCGGGCGCGGGCGCGGGTTTCAGCGATGAAAATTATCGCGCGACCGGCGCAGAGATCGTGTACTCGGCGGAAGAAGTGTACGGTCGCGCCGAGGTCATCGCGAAAATGACGCGTCTCGCCGCGAAAGAGCACGCGCTCTTGCGCGATGGTCAAACCGTCATGTGCTTTTTGCATCTCGCCGTCGCGTCGCCCGATTTGGTCGAAGCGTTGCAGGAACATTCCGTCACCGCAATTGCGTACGAAATGATCCAGACGGACGACGGCGCGCTGCCGGTCTTGCTCACATCGAGCGAAGTTGCCGGACGACTTGCGCCGGTGATCGCGGGCAATTTGCTTTCCAGCACGCGCGGCGGGCGCGGCATTTTGTTGAGTGGCGTGCCCGGCGTGCCTGCCGCGGCGGTCGTCATTCTGGGCGCGGGCGTCTTGGGCGAAAATGCCGCGCGCGCGTTTATCGGGCTGGGCGCGCAAGTGACGGTGCTGGATCGCACCCCTGCCAAACTGCATCGCATTGACGAAATGTTCGGCGGACGTGTGACGACGATGTACGCGACCGCGTACAACATCCAGCGCGTCATCGAATTTGCCGATGTGCTGATCGGCGCGGTGTTGGTACCGGGACAGCGCGCGCCGATTCTGGTCACGCGCGAGATGATCAAGCGAATGCGCGCGCGCGCGGTCGTCATGGATTTTTCGATTGATCAGGGCGGCTGTTTCGAGACGAGTCGCCCCACGACGCTGCGCGATCCGACGTTTGTCGCAGAAGGCGTGATCCACTATTGTGTGCCAAATTTGCTCGCGCAAGTCGCGCGTACCGCGAGCCACGCGCTGCTTAACGCCGCGCTGCCGTACTTGTACGAAATTGGTACGTACGGTGTGGACGAAGCGATCAAGCGCGATCCCTCGCTGGCGCGCGGGGTCAATGTGTGGAACGGCAAGTTGGTGAACAAACAGATCGCCGACGCGCTGGGGATGGATGTAGAATAATGTATCGAAGCAAGGTTGTATCCGCAGAACAAGCGGTTAAAGTGATCAAGTCGGGTCAGCGCGTTTACGCGGGCGGCGGTTCAGGCGCGCCGCGTGGGTTACTTGGCGCGCTCGTCAAACGCGCGAACGAGTTGCGCGATGTTGAGATGGTGCATGTTTTGATCTTTGGTCCCGCGCCGCACCTCCAGCCCGAATACGCGGCGAGTTTTCGGCACCGCGCGTTGTTTGTCGGCGAAAACGCGCGCGCGGCGGTGCAGTCGGGACGCGCGGACTTTATGCCGATTTTTCTTTCCGAGATTCCCGGTTTGTTTCGCAACGGCGCGCTGCCGCTCGATGTCGCGCTGATCCAGGTTTCGCCGCCGGACGAGCACGGTTTCTGTTCGTTCGGCTGCGAAGTGGGCTGCACCAAGCCCGCCGCGCAATCGGCAAAGATCGTGCTCGCCGAAGTGAATCGCAAAATGCCGCGCGTGCTGGGCGATTCGTTCATTCACTTTTCCAAACTTACGCACATCGTTGAATCCGATTTCGTGTTGCCCGAAGCGCCGCAGGGTGGCGCGTCGCCCGTCCATCAAACGATTGGCACGCACATCGCGGAAATGATTCCCGACGGCGCGACGCTCCAACTTGGCATCGGCTCGATTCCGGACGCGGTGCTCGCGCAGGTCGGCCACAAAAAAGACCTGGGCGTCCACACCGAACTTTTCTCCGACGGCGTGATCGACTTGGTCAATCGCGGCGTCATCACGAACGAGAAAAAGACGCTGCACCCCGGCAAAATCGTCGCGGGCTTTTTGTTTGGTTCGCAGCGGCTGTACGATTTTGCGAACGACAACGCGATCATCGAACTGCACCCCAGCGATTACGTGAACGATCCATTCATCATCGCGCAGAACGACAATATGATCTCGATCAATTCCGCGTTGGAGGTGGACCTCACCGGGCAAGTGTGCGCGGATTCGATCGGTCCCGCGATTTTCAGCGGCATCGGCGGGCAGTTGGATTTTGTGCGCGGCGCGGCGCGTTCGCGCGGCGGCAAGCCGATCATCGCGCTGCCGGCGTCGGCGAAAGAAGGCAAGTTGTCGCGCATCGTCGCGCAACTCAAGCCCGGTGCGGGCGTCGTCACTTCGCGCGGCGACGTGCACTATGTCGTCACCGAGCATGGCGTCGCGTACCTGTACGGCAAATCGCTGCGCGAGCGCGTGCGCGCGATGATCGCCATCGCCGCCCCGCAGTTCCGCGAAGAACTGGAAAAGTACGCCAAGCAGAACAATTACATCTAGCCATGCTTTCCCATTGTCTTCGTCCGCCGAAAATAAATGCCGAACCGCAACAATTGGAAACTCCGCGCGGCGTAGTGACGGTCGTCGCGCGTTGTCCGGCGGAAGAAATCGCGCGGCTCGGCATCGACGACGGACTGGGATTTTTTTGGCGCAATCGATCCGATCTGCAGCATCAGGCGCTCGTCAGAATTGCCGCGCTGCCGGACGGAAATGTCACGCTGGCGTATTCGCACGCGCGCATCATCGTCGGGTACGTGACGGTGTACGCGCCGGACGCGGATACGCGGTGGGGGCGCGATGGCATCGCCGGTTTGTACGAACTCGGCGGGATCGAAGTCGCGCGCAACTGGCGCAGCGGCGGCGTCAGTCGCGCGTTGATGACTGCGCTCTTTGCGGACGGCTCGTACGATCAAGCGATCGTCATCGCGACCGGATATCGCTGGTGCTGGGATTACGAATCGTCCGGAATGAGTGTGCGCGAGTATCGCGACGTGTTGCATCGCACGATGCAGCGCGCCGGGTTTCAGTTTTACGATACCGACGAGCCGAACATCGCATGGTACCCCGATAACGCGCTCGTCGCGCGCATCGGCAAACACGCGCCCAAAGGACTGGTCAAAAAATTCAAAGGGTTGTTGTTCGAAAATCGGGGCAGCGATTACGCGATGAGTGAGTTTGTGGGAAGGTGAGTAGGACAAGTTTCCAAAGCTTGTCCAACGGATTGCTGTTTGAAAATCGGGGCAGCGATTACGCGATGAGTGAGTTTGTGGGAAGGTGAGCTGGGACAAGTTTCCAAAACTTGTCCTACGCGCGTTGGGAGGTGGACGATGCCGTCAGAACGCGAGCCAACCGAAGAGGCGTTGCGCGCGAGCGAAGCGCGCCTGCGCCAGATCACCAACAATATGCTAGATGTGGTGAGCGTGGTGGATTTGACGGGAATTCATTCGTACGTCAGTCCATCCATCGCCAAAGTGCTGGGCTATGATCCAGAGCGCGTGATCGGCGCGAGTGTTTTTGATTGGGTCCATCCGGACGATTTGCCGCTCGTCGTCGAGAAAATTCAAAACGCGATCGAGACGCGCTCCGGCGCGCGGATGGAACTGCGCTACCGGCACGCCGACGGTCATTACGTCTGGCTCGAATCCATGGGCAGTTTTCTGTTCGACGAAAACGGCGAGCCGACCGGCGCGATCCTGACTTCGCGCGATGTGACGGCGCGGCATCAGCGCGAAAACGAATTGCAGGCGCTCGCGCGCGTCAGCGCATCATTACGCGCCGCGCCCTCCCGCGCGGAAATGGCGCCGGTCATTCTCGATCATTTGATGACGATTCTGGAAGCCGACGGCGCGGCGTTGGCAATGCTCGACGCGCAGACCGGCGAAACGACCATCGAATTGGCGCGCGGTTATCTCACCTCGGCGACCGGCACGCGTTTGCAGCCCGGCGAAAGCATCAGCCGCCGCGTCAACGCGTGCGCGCCACTGATCGCGCAAGACCAGACGATTGGCGCGCTGTGGCTCGACCGCATGAAGCCGTTAAACGACGCCGAGACGCGCTTGCTGACCGCGGTTGCCGACATCGCCGCGAACGCGCTGCACCGCGCCGCCCTGTACGAACAGACCCAGTTGCGCTTGCGCCGGCTCGACGCGTTGAGCATGATCGACAAAGCGATCACCTCCAGTCTCGATCTCGAAGTGACGCTCAACATTCTGCTCGATCAGGTGACGTTGCAACTGCGCGTCGACGCGGCAGTCGTTTTGTTATACAATGCGCCCACGCAAACGCTCCAATTTTTTGCGGGGCGCGGATTGCGCGGCGAACTGACGTCGCGGACGCCGCGGAGTCTGAGCGAAGACGGAGCCGGGCGCGTGGTCTCGACGCGCGAAATGATCTGCGCGCCGGATCTCACCGCATCGCCTGAGTTGGCAACACGCGTGCCGCGTTTGAGCGGCAAAGACTTTAGCGCGTACTTTGCCGCGCCGTTGATCGCCAAAGGACACGTCAAAGGCGTCCTCGAAGTTTTTCATCGCACGCCCTTCCAGCCCGATCGCGAGTGGCAGAACTTTATGGAATTGCTCGCGCGCGGCGCAGCCATCGCGATTGACAACATCGAACTGTTCCAGGGTTTGCAGCGTTCCAATTCCGAATTGGTGTTGTCGTACGACGCGACGCTGGAAGGATGGTCGCGCGCGCTCGATCTGCGCGATAATGTGACGGAGGGGCATACCCAGCGCGTCGTCGGCATGACGCTCCGGCTTGCGAATGCGCTGGGGATTCCGGAAAGCGAGTTGGGTAATCTGCGGCGCGGCGCGCTGCTGCACGACATCGGCAAAATCGGCGTGCCGGATGCGATCTTGCGCAAGCCCGGCGCGCTGGTCAACGAAGAATGGGCAGTGATGCGCAAGCATCCGGTCTACGCGTATGAAATGTTGTCGCCGATTGCGTACTTGCGACCCGCGATCGATATTCCGTACTGTCACCACGAACATTGGGACGGCAGCGGTTACCCGCGCGGTTTGCGCGGCGAAGAAATTCCGCTCGGCGCGCGGCTGTTCACCGTCGTGGACGTGTGGGACGCGCTGCGGTCGGATCGTCCGTACCGCCAAGCGATGCCGGAAGAACGCGCGCGCGAGTACATCGGCGCGAGCAGCGGCTCGTTGTTCGATCCGCGCGTGGTGGGAGCGTTTTTAGAAATCGTCTAGCGCATGAATGAGTGGTTCGCCACGAGCGATTGACTTGCGCTCGGATGCCGTTTATAATGTCGCCAGATTCGACCAGATCGGGTCAGGAGTGTAAATATGTCGGCTGTGATTGATAAACCTTTGGGCTTGACACCCGGATCGGCTCAGGTAGATATTCAATTGCGCGTTTCTGCCCAGTTGAATATTACGCCTTTCATCGCCCGACAAAAAGTCAATGTACTGATGCTTGACCGCGTTGGAAATTTATTGCACGGTGGTGAGCCGGAGTTGGCGGTTTCCGATCGGCTCTCGTGGCGCGTTCCGGTGTTGCTTTCTACGCCGCATCGCGGCTTGATGGGTCAGGTAGGCGTCGTGCAAGTTGACGCGCAAACTGGCGAAGTGTTGGCAGACGACGAATTGCTAAAGGATATCGCTGAACATGCCCGCCGATTACTTGCCGGTGCCTCATCTTGAGCAAACATCGGATGGTGATTGCCTGCCGATTTGTGCAGCAATGATCTTGGCGTACCTGCAAACGCCGACTGAGCCGGATCGCTTGGCGCGCCTATTCGACACGCAACCGTATGGCAGCATCGCTTCTCGGATTCTTCGATTAACGGAATGGGGTTATCTTGTCGCATACCAGAGTGGTTCATTGGCAATCTTGAAAAATTTGCTGGCGACAGGTGTGCCCGCCATTGTTTTTGTGTGGACAGGAAATTTGCCGTACTGGTCAATTGACACGCCACATGCAGTTGTTGTCGTTGGTATACAAGCTGAAAACATTCTGGTCAATGACCCGGCTTTCAGCCGTGCGTCACAGAGCGTCGCGATAGGGGATTTCTTATTGGCTTGGGCAGAGTTTGATTATCGTTATGCCACTATCGTGCGACAGGCGTTGTGATGGTTGCGGTAAACTCGAAATGTGCTATACTGTTTTTGCTGACGATGCTGCCTTCAATCTGCGAATATCATTTAGCGCACGAAATAACTTGCCTGATGTTGGGGAAGTAAACGATGACGCGGTCGTTTTTTAGTTCAACAGATTTACCCGCGCGGTTATTGTGGATTCGCCGTGTATTGCCGATCGCGGTGTTCTTTGCCGTTGCGGTGTACGAAACCTTCAGCTTCTTCTTTCTCCGTACGATCTCCGATCTGTTCCACATCCTCGCCGACTTGCTCATCTACGGCACGGTTGGTCCCGTCACGATTGGGTTCACCGTCAATTGGATCGCGCAACGGATCGAAGAAGCCGACCGCGCGCTCGTGGCGAAGGATCAGGCGGAGCGCGAGCATCAACGCGCCGTCGAAGCCGCGCGCGAGCAAGAGCGTTTGCTCGCGGCGGTGTGCTCGAATTCGGCGGACGCGATCTTGACGCTGGACAACGGCGGCATCATCAAAACCTGGAATCGCGGCGCGGAGATGATTTTTGGATACACGGGCGACGAGATTGTCGGCAAACATTTCCGCCTGATCATTCCGCCCGATGTGGATGCGCGCGGCGAAGTCGAATGGTTATCGCAGCAGGTCAAGGCAAAGGGATTCATTCGGAACTATGAAACCCAACGCGTCGCGAAAGATGGTCGGCGCGTCATCGTTGATTTGACGCGCACGTTGCTGTACAACGAGCAAGGCGAAATCATCGGCAGTTCGGCGGTGCTGCGCGACATTACCGAGCGCGTCCGCGCCGAGCAGGCGATTCAGCAACTCAATTTGGAATTGGAAGCGAAGGTCGCCGAACGCACCGCGCAACTCGCCGCGGCGACCGACGAATTGCGCCGCCGCAATCGCGAATTGGAAAAAGCGAATCAGGATCTGCAAAAACTGGACGAACTGAAATCCGAATTCGTTTCGATGGTGTCGCACGAATTGCGCGCCCCGCTGACGAACATCAACGGCTCGATTGAACTGCTCTTGAGCGGCGACGCGCCGTGCTACGACCGCAGCCACCGCGATCTCTTGCAGATCGTCGGCGAGCAGAGTTCGCGCTTGACGCGTTTGGTGCAAGGCATCCTCAATGTCAGCCGCATCGAAGCGGGGCAGTTGATTTTGCAGCCGCAGGCGTTCAACATGGTCGCCCTGATCGAAAAAGTGATCGGCGTGTGGGAATCGCGCGGCGTCGCGAATCAGTTCGAGCATCCGACCGCGCAGAATTTGCCGTCGGTGTGGGCGGACCGAGATCGCACCGAGGAAGTGTTGTTCAACCTGATCGACAACGCGATCAAATATTCTTCGGAAGGCGCGCCGATTCACATCGAGGCGGCGGCGGATGACAAGTTCATTACCGTGTCCGTGTCGGATCGCGGCGTCGGCATTCCATCGGACGAGGTGGACAAAATCTTCGACAAGTTCCATCGTGTCGCTCGCGGCGATAACACGGAGACGTACGGACATGGTTTGGGTTTGTATATTTGCCGCCGGCTGGTCGAAGCGCAAGGCGGGCAGATCGGAGTGGACAGTGTTTTGGGAGAGGGTTCGACATTTCGCTTTGCGTTGCCCCTGGCAGGGCGGAGTGAATTGGAGCCAATCGTCAGCCCGAGACGCCAAGTGGGAGGACGCCGATGAGTAAAGGTCGCGTGTTGGTGGTGGATGACGACAAGACGCTCGTGCGCTTGATGCGCGAAGCATTGTCGAAAGCGGAATTCGACGTGATCACCGCGGCGAATGGGATCGACGCGCTGCAAGAATTGTACGCCAAGCAACCCGATTTGGTTTTGCTGGATGTGATGATGCCGCGCATGGACGGCTGGGAAACCGCGCAGCGGATTCGGCAAATGAGCCAGGTGCCGATCATCATGCTCACCGCGAAGGACGAAGAGAGCGACAAACTCAAAGGGTTTGCGGCGGGCGTGGACGATTACGTGACCAAGCCGTTCAGTTTCGCCGAAATCGTCGCGCGCGTGCAAGCGGTGTTGAATCGCGCGCGTCAGGTGCCGCCCGACCACAAGCCAAAGCGGTACGCGAGCGGTACGCTCGTGATCGACACCGATTCACGGCGCGTGACCAAGAATGGTCAGGTGCTCGAATTGACGCCGACGGAATACCGTTTGCTCGCGACGCTCGCGGAAAATGCAGGACGCGTTTTGTCGCACGAACAGCTGTTGAATAAAGTGTGGGGCTATGAATTTGGCGAAGATACCGGGTACGTTAAGCGTTACATCTGGTACCTACGCCGCAAAATCGAAGACGATCCGCGCAAGCCCGAACACATTCTCACCGAGCGCGGGTTCGGTTACGTATTTCAGGGAGACTGACACGAAATAAGATGAAGTGGAAAATTATTATCGGCGCGATTATCATATTACCGATTCTCGCGCACGTCGTTTACGCGTTCGCCGTTTCGCCGACGGCGAATTATTATATCACGGTCGATCAGTACGTCGCGCGTTCGGCGAATACGCCGGTGCGCGTCGGCGGTCAAGTGGTGCCGGGTTCGATTCGATGGGATAGTGCCGCGCGCACTTTGCGTTTTCAAATTGCGAGCGCCAACGCCAGAATCGACGTGGCGTACCGCGCGCCCGCGCCGGACGCGCTGCGCGACGATGTGACCGCGATCGTCGAAGGCGCGCGCGCGACTGATGGTAGTTTCCTCGCGACGAATGTCCTCGTTCGTTGTCCGCATCAGTACTTGCCCGCCGGGTGGTAAGTGTCAACGAATGGAAAACGAATAGACGAATAGTGCGTGGCATCATTCGTTTATTCGTTTTTGATTCGTTGACTTGGACGCGTTCACGACTCCCTTTTGACCGGATTTGAACTTGCGGAGAGTACGCTAAAGACGCCGTTAAACGGTTGACCCTCGCGAAGGTTCTCAATCTTCGCCAGGTTGGACAATATCCCCAACGGTAAAATCCTCTCCGAGGTTTTTATAGATGAAACGAAGCAGCGATGTGGCTGCGCCGCAGATCAAGCCGCGTCGGAGCGCAAAGCAGAGCGACCGCTCGAACGTCAACGCGAATGACCTGGTCTATATATATTTGCGGGAGATCGGACGAACGCCCTTGCTCAATCGGCAGCAAGAAGTCGACCTGACCAAGACGATGTGGCGAGGACGCGCGGCGGAACGCCTTCTGCAGAGCAACGGACACGACGGCGCGCGCAAAAAGCAATTAGAAAGTCAGATGCGCGCAGGCACCGCCGCGCGGCGACGTTTAATGGAAGCCAATCTGCGCCTCGTCGTCAATATGGCGAAGCATTATCTGGGGCGCGGATTGACCTTGCTCGATTTGATCCAGGAAGGCAATCTCGGCTTGATGCGCGCCGTAGACAAGTTCGATCATCGGCGCGGGCACAAATTCTCGACGGTTGCGACGTGGTGGATCCGCCAGGCGATCACGCGCGCGATTGGCACCTACGGCACGTGTCCGCGCTTGCCCGCGCACACGAGCCAATGGTTGCGACGGCTCGAACGCGCGACGCGGATCATGACGCAAGAACTCGGACGCGAACCCAACGAAATGGAGCTTGCCGAGCGGATGCGGATGCCGCTGTCCAAAGTCCGGCGCTTGCTCGAAGCGAGCGCGGGCACGCTTTCGCTCAAGATGGACTTGGGCGGCGAACAGGAAGCCACGCTCGGCGATTTTATCGAAGACGCGCAAACGGCGACGCCGTGGAACGCCGCGGTGCAGGAATTACTGCGATGCGACGTGCTGAACGCGCTGGAAGTGTTGACCCCGCGCGAAGCGCGGATTCTGACGCTGCGCTTTGGTTTGCGCGACGGCGCGGATCAAACGCTCGAAGAAGTTGGCGAGCGATTGGGATTGACCCGCGAACGGATTCGCCAAATCGAGCAGACCGCGCTTGAAAAATTGCGCGTCGAGGCGCAGTGTGCGCGGCTGCGCGGCTATTTGTTCTCAACACCTGCCGCGCCGTTGGACAAGGATCGCCCAATCATTTGACTGCGGCTTAATAAGCCAGGTTTCCGGCAGAGACCTGGCTTTTTGGTTTTCTGGGGGGTGTTGAACAAATCCGCGTTTATGGGTATAATTTTGGCATGGAGTTAGGGTTGACGAACGCGGACGCGACAGGCATAGACGCGCGCCTGATCGAGCGCGCGACGCGCGACTTGCCCGACGGTTTGACCCTGCTTGACGCCGAGCAGCGCGTCGTGTTCTGGAATGCGCGCGCCGAAGCGTTGTTGAGCGTGCCTGCCCACGCGATCCTGGGGCAGCCGATCGATGGAGTGATCGCGCGGGTTGCCGCGCAGACGAGCGCGCCCAACACTACGCGGACGCAATTGCGCGCCGCGTTGATCGACCGCGATCCCGACCGTTTCGTCGAAATGGAAATCGTCGCCGACGACAAAGACGCGGCGCGGATCATTTCGGCGCGCGTTTTCTCCTGGCAGGACGCAGACGGCGCGGGCATCGTCTGGCGCGACGTGACGCGCGAACGCACCGCCGACGCGATGAAATCGCAATTGTTGTCCACCGTATCCCACGAATTGCGAACGCCGCTTGCCTCCATCAAAGGTTTCGCGACGACACTTTTGCGGCAGGATGTGAAATGGGACGAAGCGACGCAGCGCGATTTTCTCCGCATCATCGAAGAGGAATCCGACCGCCTCACCGAAATCATCGACAACCTGCTCGATATGTCGCAGATCGAAGCGGGCGCGCTGCGGGTCGCCAAAGAGCCGACGCAACTGCGGCAACTGATTCGCGAAGTCGTGGACGAATTGCGGATGCGAACCGAGGCGCACTATTTCGTCGTCGACTTGCCCGCGGAATTGCCGCGCGTGTTGATCGATCCGCGACGCATTCGCCAGGTCTTGACGAATCTGATTAGCAACGCGATCAAATATTCGCAAAAAGGGCAGATCACCGTCTCGTGTGAGATCGAAGAAGAGTATGTTGTCGTGAGCGTCGCCGATCAGGGCGAAGGAATTCCGCAGGAATATCTCGGCAAAATATTCGAGCGATTTTTCCAGGTCGACGGCGCGTCGACGCGCCGCGTCGGCGGCAGCGGTTTGGGGCTTGCCATTTCGCGCGGCATTATCGAAGCGCACGATGGCAAGATTTGGGTGGAAAGCGTCGCGGGACAAGGCAGCACGTTTCGTTTTACTCTGCCCATCGCGCGCGCTGAGCCGGTCGAGCAAGAGGTTTCCAATGAGTGAATCGTTCCGGGTTACGTTGTGGGGAGTGCGCGGCAGTTACCCGTCGCCGGGACCTAAAACGGCAGGCATCGGCGGCAATACGCCCTGTGTTGAAGTGCGCGCGGGTAAGCATTTGATCATTTTAGACGCGGGGACGGGCATCATTCAATTAGGAAACGCGCTCGTTACGCAGCATCAAGCCGACAAAACTCCGATCACCGCGACGCTTTTGTTCACGCACACGCACCACGATCATACCCAGGGTTTTCCCTTTTTCAAGCCGTTGTATTTTCAGACGACGACGCTGTCGGTTTTCGGACCTCGGACGTTGGAAGAGGATTTGCACGAAGTTTTGTCGCGCGCGATGTTGCCGCCCGTTTTTCCGATCACGCTCGATCAATTGCCGTGTGTGCGAAATATGCGCAATTTGGGCGAAAGCGAAACGGTCGTCTTGAATGCGGAAAATTCCGAGCCGCAAGTGATCGCCGGACGACTGCCGCCCGCGCTGCATGCACCGACGAATGTTCTGATTCACGCGTTTCGATCCTACGCGCATCCGCAGGGCGTCTATGTTTACCGCATCGAGTACGACGGCAAAGCCGTTGTGTATGCAACCGATACGGAAGGATACGTCGGCGGCGATCAACGCTTGATTCGTTTCGCGCGCGACGCGACGTTGTTGATCCACGATTCGCAGTACACCGAACCCGAATACACTAGTACGTTTTCGTCGAAACAGGGTTGGGGGCACAGCACGTGGCGCATGGCGATCAACGTCGCACAAGCGGCGCAAGTCAAGCAGTTGGTGTTGTTCCATCACGATCCCGAACACAGCGACGAAATGTTGGAGCACGTGGAAAAAGAAGCGCGCGCGATCTTTCCTGCGACGCGGCTCGCACGCGAAGGAATGACCGTCGAGTTGTAAAAAGGAGCATCGCCTTGTCCAACGATTTTGAATCAACCCTCGCCAAGTACGCCGGACTCGCGCTGAAGGTCGGTTTGAATTTCCAACCGGGTCAGCGGCTGTTCATCCGCGCACCGATTCAAACCGCGCCGCTGGTTCGTTTGGTGACGGCGCACGCGTACAAAATGGGCGCGCGGCTCGTCAGTGTGTTGTGGGGCGACGATCAACTTGCGTTGATTCGTTTTCAACACGCGCCGCGCGATTCGTTCGAGGAATTTCCGGGTTGGGTTGCCAAAGGGCTGGCGGAGTGCGCCGAGCGCGGCGACGCGATCTTGACGATCCTGGCGAATGATCCCGATTTGCTCAGAGATCAAGACCCGGAATTGATTACGATTGCAAACAAGACGGCGGCGCGGCACATGGAACCATTCTCCGGCTATATCTCGCGCAGCGCGGTAACATGGTTGGTACTTTCTGCTGCGATTCCGGAATGGGCGGGAAAAGTATTTCCAAACTTATCGCGCGACGCGCAACAAGCCGGACTGTGGAATGCGATTTTCGCAACGTGTCGCATGGATCAACCCGATCCGATTGCCGCGTGGGAGACGCACGTCAAGCATCTCGTCGCACGCGGCGGGTATTTGAATCGTAAGCAGTACGCCGCGCTCCAGTTGACCGCGCCCGGCACCGACCTGACGATCGGGTTACCTAAGGGACATTTGTGGCAAGGCGGGCGCACTCTCGCCGCGAATGGGATCGACTTTACGCCCAATCTACCGACGGAAGAAATTTTCACGCTGCCGCACCGCGCGCGCACCGAAGGCGTGGTCCATTCGTCCAAGCCGTTGAATTACAACGGTGCGCTGATCGAGAATTTCAGTTTGACGTTTGAGAATGGTCACGTCGTACAAGTCACCGCCGAAAAAGGCGAAACGCTTCTCCGTAAATTGATCGAGACCGACGACGGCGCGGGGCGGCTGGGTGAAATCGCGCTCGTGCCGTACAGTTCGCCCGTTTCGCGATCGGGATTGCTTTTCTACAACACGTTGTTCGACGAAAACGCGGCGAGTCATATCGCGGTGGGCAGGGCGTTCAAATTCTCGTTGCAGGGCGGCGAGAAGATGTCGAACGAGGAATTTGCGAAGGTCGGCGGCAACATCAGTCTCGTCCACGTTGACTTGATGATCGGCTCGGACAAGATGGATGTGGATGGCATCACCGAAGCCAGCGCGCGCGAGCCCCTGATGCGCGGCGGTGAGTGGGTGTTTGAGGTGTAGCGAATAGGTTACCCAAGACAATTAGGCGGGCGTGATACATCAGACCCGACCGGTTTCTGAAGATATTGATATAGTTAGCTCACCCAGCCATGGTCGCGGCGAACGCCCAGTATCAAGTACTGGGCGTTCGTCAGTCTTGCTTATGCTTCTTATTCTGTGCGTGTTTGCGGATACGCGCTTTTCGTGGGTTGCTCACTCCTGACTTCGGGACTTGATGATGATAAGGCGCGTGAGTTCGCGAAACCTTCTGAATGAGTCAGACTCAACGGTTTGAGCAGTTGAATCACTCTTTATCTTTCACGACCTGTTGCACAATGTGATTCACCGTTATCTGATAGTCCGCAACTTGTGCCCACTGTCCACCCCCCAACTCGCGAAGAAATAGATTCAGAGTGCAAACACCTGCCTGCCCAACTGGAAACCCATTGATTCTAACAATATTACGGTGGCTTGGCACTTTTGAAAAATCAAATCTTGTTATTGATTCAGCGGTCTCTTTTCCGTTTGGGAGTTGCAGGTTGGTGCGCTGTTCATATGTCTTATTTGCGTCGCCAGGAATCATCTGCCAGGCTGATACTGCAAACCAACTTATTGCTGCGCCCGCGTCTTCGACAGATGGTTTTGGAACATTGATACCCTGCATAACATTGATGAGCGAAATGGTATTGTCTTCTTGGCTAATGATTGCTTTCTCGCAGGGAAGGAAAAATATTAGTTTGGGCATTTTGATTATTCCTGAACTGTGGCAGGGACAAAGTTGGGTTTGGACGCAAAAAATGAACTCACTTGAAGAAATGCTCCTCGGAAATCGAAGCCGACTGCACTTCTTGTGAAAATGGTATTGTCACCTGAGACAACGGCGTTCCCGTAGTCAACCTCGATGCTTGTTGATAATGGAGCCAAAACGCTCTCCAATTGCTTATCCGGGTCCCAATCGAGTGGGTGCGGAGTAACATGGCTATACCAGACTTTACCGCGGGCAATCCAAAGTTGACGCAATATTTCGTGGGATCTCTTAGCGTCAGTGTATCCGAATTCTGTCCCGCAACTTGGGCAAATTGCATAATCGAAAGGTGGTTCTTCCAAATTGTCATACCCACATACAGGGCAAGTGTAGGTTTTCATGTTTTTGCACACTCCGCCAAGAAATATCCTGCGTTCGTTGAATAGGCGTGGTCGCCCGGATTAAGTATCACATAAGTCCGAATGAAACCATCGTTCGCAATCACTCCAAACTCATGTGTTTTCGTGTTGTACCGTATGTAATCACCGTCTCTTGGTCGAATGCAATCTTTGTCCTCACGCTCCATTGGTCTTTCAAGAAATCTTTTGGCAAGAGAAAGATATTCTGCTTCTGTTAGTGCGCCTACTTCTGCACCATGTTTACCAAAATGCTCTCGCAGATTTGACGCACATCTAAAGCCACGTGTGGGCGGCACATCAATATCCTTCTATGCTTCAGATCAAGCACGTAGTCACATCGACCATATCTTATCCATCAATTCCTTATGTGTCAAATGCCATCCTAGAACAGATGTAGCAACAACTCCCAAACGGCCCGGCGTCGTCCGTTTCGTGATTGTGGTATGGGTGAGTCAATATATATCAATGCTTTTCTGAAAGCCCGTCGGGTCTATGATTTTCAATCATGTCTCAATCGGCAGCGTAAATCGAATGGTCGTTCCTTTGCCCAATTCGCTTTGCGCCGCGATGCTGCCGCCGTGCGCCGCAATCAAATTCTTGGCGATGGCAAGCCCCAAGCCCGCGCCGCGCGAATCGCGCGATTTGTACAGACGATCAAAAATGCGCGGCAATTCTTCAGGCGCGATCCCTCTGCCTGTGTCGCTCACACTGACCACCACTGACTTTGGCTGAATACTGTCCACTGAACACTGAATACTAATCTTCCCGCCGCTCGACGTGTACCGCAGCGCGTTCGCAATGAGATTTTCCAGGACTTGGCGAATCCGCGCGGGATCGAGATTGAGCGTTGGCGGGTTCGCCGCGCTCTCAATGCTCAATGCGACTTGCGCGGCATCCGCTTGCGCGCGGAACGACGCGACCGTCTCGCCGATGAGCGTCGCCAAGTCGGTTGGCTCTTTTTGCAGTTGCAGCGCGCCGCTTTCCGCGAGCGCGAGCGTTCGCAAATCGTCAATCAAGCGCGACAGCACGCGCGTCTCGTCGAGAATCGATTGCAAGTGCGCGTCATCGCGTGGATACACGTCGTCGAGCAATCCTTCGAGGTTGCCTTGGATCACGGTGAGCGGTGTGCGAAGTTCGTGCGTCACGTCGGCGAGCAACGCGCGGCGCAGTTCGTCTGTCGTTTGCAGACGCGCCGCCATTTGGTTGAACGCGCGCGCGAGGACGCGCACTTCGCGCGGTCCGCGTTCCGCGATGCGCGCGGAATAGTCGCCGTCGGCGATGCGCGCGGATGCCGCGACGAGATCGCCAATCGGCAGCGCAAAGCCGCGGAACGCGCGCCCGACAAGTAGCAATCCCGCGACGATGAAAATGACGGGGATGATCGCCGCAGGGTGGAATCTGCCGCTCGCGCCGAGCCAGTTCGAAAAGAGCGAGACGATGAATGCGAAAATCGCGCAACTGAAAAACAACATCAGCGCGAGCAGAATTCCAAAACGCAAAAAGAATCGCCCGCGCATCGCGCGCCATTCGGAGTGATGCCGCCAGTCATGCGGCGGATGATGTGGAAAATGTCTCACGTGTCACTCATTTTATACCCAACGCCGTACACCGAAAGAATGTATCGCGGCTCGCGCGGATTCGGTTCGATCTTGCGGCGGATATTCTTGACGTGCGCGTCAATCGCGCGCTCGTACGATTCGAACGCGACGCCGCGCACTGCGTCGAGCAGTTGCGCGCGCGTGAAAATGCGTCCGGGTTCGCGCGCCAGCGTCGCCAGCAAGTGGAATTCAGTTGGGGTTAGGTCGGCGGCTTTGCCTGCAATCGTCGCGCGCAATTTGGGCACATCGAGTACAATATCCGCGACGCGGATCGTTTCCGCGCCCGCGCTCGCGCTTTCGAATCGGCGCAGTACCGCGCGGACGCGCGCGACGAGTTCTTTCGGACTGAACGGCTTGACGATGTAATCGTCCGCGCCGAGTTCAAGCCCGACGAGTTTATCGGTCTCTTCGCCGCGCGCCGTCAGCATGATGATCGGCACCGCCGATTCTTTGCGGAGCGCGCGCGTCACGTCGAGTCCGTCCAACTCGGGCAGACCGAGATCGAGGACGATGAGATCGGGCTTTTCGGCGCGTGCGGCGGTCAGCGCGAATTTGCCGTCGTTCGCGGTGAGAACGCGCATGCCCGCGTGTTCGAGATAATCGCGGGCGAGTTGTACGATTTTCGGTTCGTCGTCCACAACGAGAATCGTTTTCATCCTGAATTGATCCACGAAGGACACGAAGGTTTTTCTTTGTGTCCTTCGTGTTCTTCGTGGGCTGCACATTATTTTGGAGTCGTTGGTTGCTCGTGCATCTTGCGATGCCACTCTTCCACCATCGGCGGAATGTCTTTGTCGTTCCAGTGATGATGATGCCATCTGCCCCAATGCCCGCGCCAGATGAACGCGCGGCACAAACCGAAGAGCAGGAAGAAGAAGACCAGCGGGATCAGGCAATTCAAAAAGCCAAAGCCAAACGTGTGAAAGCCGAATGGTCGGTGAAAGTACGGATACGGCACCGCGCCAATGGCGGGCGCAACCAACTTGCCGCTGTCCGCCATTCCTTGCGCGACGCCCCAGCCGTACGCGTACACGCCAATCCCGATTGCGCCCGCGATCAACAACACCGCGATCAACACTCCCAGAACGATTCTCCCGTACATTGTTTCCCCCTTTGTGGGACAAATTTCCAAATTTGTCCTACCTGTGATTCTGACGAGAGTATCGCATTGAATTGTGAAGCAATTGTGAATGGAGATGGGAGAAACGTGGCAAGCTCGTTCGACGCGCTTGCCAGATTATAGCGGAAAGCGGCGATTTGCTCAAGCGCGCGATTTGCTACACCCCCGATCCCGTTTGACGCCGCGTCGTGACTGGTGGTAGAATGATGGCGAGGTTACAGAAATGTTTCATGGACCAGGCGGTGGTTGGTGGGGGATGATGCGCGGTGACGATGACGCGCAGCCGCATCTCACCAAAGATTTGTTGGTACGCGTCGCGGCGTACGCGCGACCGTACGCGTTCAAAATCGCGCTGACGCTTTTCGCGATTCTGGTCGCGTCGTTGCTGGGACTTGTCCCGCCGCTGTTGTATCGCGATTTGATTGATCATGCGTTGCCGCAAAAAGATTTCGCGCGCTTGAATCTGCTCGCGCTTGGCATGATCGGCATTCCGTTGTTCGACGGGTTGATCGGCGTGGGGCAGCGCTGGCTCACCGCGCGCATCGGCGAAGGGATCATCGCCGATTTGCGGAAATCGTTGTACGCGCACATGCAAAAAATGTCGCTCCGCTTTTTCACGAATACGAAAACGGGCGAATTGATGTCGCGGCTCAATAACGACGTCGTCGGCGCGCAGCGCGCGGTCACGAACACGCTCGTCTCGATCATCACGAGCGCGATCCAGGTCGCCGCGACGCTGGCGATCATGCTCTCGCTCGATTGGCGACTGACGCTGCTCGCGCTCGTCATTTTGCCACTGTTCATTCTGCCGTCGCGCCGCGTTGGGCGATTGCTGCGCGAGATCGTCAATCAACAACTCGATCTCAACGCGCAGATGAACACGCTGATGAACGAGACACTCAACGTCAGCGGCGCGCTTCTCGTCAAATTGTTCGGGCGGCAGCGCGACGAAGTGGCGCGCTTTGGCGAACGCGCGAACCGCGTGCGCGATATCGGCGTGCGACAAGCGATGATCGGACGATGGTTCTTTTTGCTGCTTGGTCTCGCGAGTGCGCTCGGCACGGCGATTGTGTGGTGGGTCGGCGGCATGCTCGTCTTGCAAGGCGCGTTCACGGTTGGCACGATTGTCGCGTTCGCGGCGTACCTGATGCAACTTTACATGCCGATTGCGTCGCTCGTCAACGCGCGCGTCGATTTGGCAACCTCGATGGTTTCATTCGAGCGCGTGTTTCAGATGCTCGATCTCCCCGTCGAAATCGCCGACCGCGCGAACGCGCTGGAACTGACGCGCGCGCGCGGCGCGATTCAGTTTGAGAATGTGTCATTCTCGTACATTGAAGAGCAGACTGCAGACGACCGACCGCCGACCGCCGCAGATCCTTCGACTCCGCGTCGTTCCGCTCAGGATGACAGCGGTCTGCCGTCGGCAGTCAGCGGTCATGTTGGTGGCGATGGACATGACGTTTTTCTCCCCACGCTCGTCCCCACGCGTCGTTACGCGCTGCGCGGCGTGAATTTTGAAATCCAGCCAGGTCAACTCGCCGCGCTCGTCGGACCCAGCGGCGCGGGCAAGACGACGGTGACGTATCTCATCCCGCGCTTGTACGATCCAACCGAAGGGCGTATGCTGATCGATGGTCACGATCTGCGCGAGGTCTCGCTGGATTCACTGACGCGACAGATCGGCATGGTTACACAAGAGACCTATTTGTTCCACGACACCGTGCGCGCGAATTTGGTGTACGCCAAACTCGATGCGACCCAGGACGAAATCGAGCGCGCGGCGCGCGCGGCAAACATTCACGAATTTATTACGAAATTGCCGCAAGGGTATGATACAATCGTGGGCGAGCGTGGTTATCGCCTCAGCGGCGGCGAAAAACAGCGCGTCGCGATCGCACGCGTGATTCTCAAAGACCCGCGCATTCTCGTGTTGGACGAAGCCACGTCGAATCTCGATTCGGAATCGGAGGCGTTGATTCAAGCCGCGCTCAAGCCGTTGATGCGTGGGCGCACGAGTGTCGTCATCGCGCATCGTCTTTCGACGATTCTCGCGGCGGATGTGATTCTGGTGATTGACGAAGGGCAAGTGGTGGAGCAGGGAACGCACGCGGAATTACTCGCGCGGGCTGGTTTGTACGCGCGGTTGTATCACACGCAATTCCGTGAACGGTCAACAGTCAACAGTCAACAGTGAACAGTGAACAGTGGACTGTTGACTGTTTACCGTTTACCGTTTACTGTTCACTGACTTTTGGAGGAACAATGTCGTTGCCCAAACTATGGAACACGAAATCATTCTTTGAACTCGCATTGCCTGCGCTGACGACCATGTTTGGCTTGCAAGCGCTGCGCGTGTTGTTGCCGTCCATTGTTTGGTACATCGGCGACACGCTGGATGCTTCCACGGCGATCCTGGCAGTGGTTTCGATTGGTATTTTTGTGTTATCGTTTCTGGCGACGCCGTTCTATCGCGCGCTCGGTTTGCGGCGCGCGCTGTTCGTCGTCCTGATCGGCATCGGGCTTTTCCGATTGCTCGAGCAAGTGATCGCGCAGCAACCGCTTGATTTTATTTTTTCGCTGTGTGTGGTTGTGCTCTTTACTTTTTTTATTCCGTTGTATCTCGGCTATGTGCGCCTGCAAGGCGGCGCGGCGCCGCGCAAATTTGGACGCGGTTTTCTGCTCGGTCTCGTTTTCGATACGACGTTGCGCGGTTCGTTCCACACGCTCGATTTGAGTTGGCAGCACTCTCCGCTTGCGCCGATCATCGTCGTGCTGCTCGTGTTGGCGCAACTCGGCTTGACGATTTTTCTAATTCAAGGAGATGGCGAGCCGACGGAGACGAATTTCGTCGGCAGTCTGCCGCTCGCGGCGATCGGTCCCTTTATTTTCGTGACCCAGGTTATTTTTCAGAACGCCGCGCGCGCCACTGCGCTCACGGGATTTCCGATGCCGTTGGCGTACGCGTTCATCATTCTCGTCAACGTGATCGGCATTTCCGCCGCGCTCTTGCCGATTGTCGCCGAGCGCGCGACTTCGTTCGCGGTTTTGGTCGCGACGCTCTTTCTCGCGTGGCTGACCTCGCGTCCCGATCCCGCGCCAGGCACCGCCGACGTGATGTTTTTTTTCGGCAACTTGCTTATGTTTCCCTTCGTTACCTTGATTTTTGCGGGTTTGGGTGCGCGCGAGGAAATCAACAAAGGCATCGCGCGCTCGGCAATCGCGAATGGGATTGGTTGGGTTCTCTTGGCGCTGCTGACCGTGCTCTATTACGTCAGTTATCAGATCAATATTGGTCTGCCGAATAATTGGCTTCCGTCGATTGCCGTGATCTTGATCGGAATTGCCGTGCTCGCCGCGCTACGCGTGATGCCGAATTTCCCCGTTGCCAGCAGCGCGACCTCGGCGACGATCGCATTCGCGCTGGTGATTCTGCCGTTGCTCGCGCTCGCGACTTGGCGCACGCCGCAACCCGTCGCGGGCAATGGTTTTCCCGTGCGCGTGATGACGTACAATTTGCACAACGGTTTCAACACCGAGGGGCGGCTCGATCCCGAAGCGCTCGCGCGAGTCATCGAGCGAGTCAATCCCGACCTCATCGCGCTGCAAGAAGTCGAGCGCGGTTGGTACATTGATAGTTCGCTCGATCTGGCGAAGTGGTTGTCGCGTCGTTTGAATATGCCGTTTCTGTTTGGACCGACGGCGGATCGCGTGTGGGGCAACGCGATTCTCTCGCGCTATCCGATCAAAGAATGGGGCAACGTGCCGCTGCCGCCGCGCGATCTGACGCTCAAGCGCAGTTTTCTCTGGGCGCGCGTGGACATCGGCGGCGGCGAAGAGTTGCTTTTCATCGCGACGCACTTTCACGATCCCGCAAATGGCTCCGCGATTCGCCAACAGCAATCGCCCGAAATCGTCAAGTTTTGGAATCAGCGTCCGCGCACGCTTGTACTCGGCGACTTGAACGCGAAGCCCGACGCGCCAGAAATCGCGCTGCTGCGCGACGCAGGCTTGCGCGACGCGTTCGCAACGCTTGGTACCGGCGACGGCTTCACGTGGCCCTCGACCAAGCCAAATCAGCGGATTGATTACATCTGGTACTCGTCCGATTTGTCGGTGCGCAATTTGGTGATGCCGCGGAGCACTGCGTCGGATCATTTGGGGATTGCGGTGACGGTGGAGGGGAAGAGATGAGAGAGGAGAGAGGAAAGAGGAAAGAGGAAAGAAGGAAAAGTCTACCCGATTTCCTCAAGCCGTACTTTTGGGAAACTGATCTGGCGCGGATCAATCGGCAACGACACGAGTCTTACATCATCGAGCGCGTCATCGAGTACGGCGATGACCGCGCGATTCATTGGCTCAAAGCGAACTTCACGCCCGCGCAAATCGCGCGCGTCGTGCGCGCTAGTCGCGCGATTTCGCCGAACACGGCGAATCTGTGGGCATTGATTCTGAAAATCCCGCGAGGCAAAATCGAATGTTTTTCGAAACCCTCCCTACTTCCGCACAGCGCATTTTCGCGCGGTTAGGACGCGAGCCATCAGTTCGACCGTTTTATCTCGCAGGCGGTTCTGCGTGCGCGTTGCAGTTAGGGCATCGTATTTCGGTGGACCTGGATTTTTTCGCGCCCGAAATGTATGAGCCCGCGCGGCTAGTATCGCGTTTGGAAAAGATCGGCAAGGTCACCATTCAGCAACAGAGCCGCGGTACATTTGTCGGCTTGCTCGCGGAAACTCAGATCAGTTTCTTTTACTACGGCTATCCGTTGCTGCAATCGCCAACTGACTTTCGCGGCGTGCGAATCGCATCATTGCTCGATATCGCGCTGATGAAGATCACGGCGATCAGTCAACGCGGGCGCAAACGTGATTTTGTGGATTTGTTTTTCATTTGCAAAGAAGAAAGAGTCGCGCTGAATGATTTGCTCAGGCGAATTCCTGAAAAGTATCCGTCGTTGTCCTACCCATCGTATCATCTTCTGCGCGCCTTGACCTATTTTGACGATGCTGAGAAGGACCCTGCGCCCAAGATGCTGGCGCGGCTGAACTGGCGACAGGTGAAGAATTTCTTTGAGAAGCAAGTACGTGAGTTGATGCAGGAGATTTGACATGCCCGACCTGAAACTCGAACTGCCGAAGAATATTCCAGACACCGATCGTGCGGAATTGCTGCGCGCGTTGGTGTCAACGAATGAGGAACGAATAAACGAATGGGGACGTAGAGGGGAGAAGAAGGCATAAGAAGGCATGAGAAGGCAGAGAAGGCAAGAAAGCGGAGAAGGCGCGCCCTCTGCCCTCTACGTCCTCTGCGCCCTCTTATCCCCTCTCATCCCTTCTCATCAAACAGGAGTCAAATGTTCAACAACATATCGGAAGTGAAAAGCGCGCTTGCCGCGCAACAATACATCGCGACGGATGAAATCGCGACCGTGATTTTCCTCGCGGACAAATTGGGCAAGCCCGTGCTTGTCGAAGGACCTGCGGGCGTTGGCAAGACGGAACTCGCGAAAGCGTGGGCGGCGGCAATCCAGCGCGAGCTCATTCGGATGCAGTGCTATGAAGGGCTGGACGAAACGAAAGCGCTGTACGAGTGGGAGTACGCCAAGCAGATGTTGTACACGCAACTGCTGCGCGACAAACTGCAAGACATTTTGCGCGATACGCAAACGCTCGCGCAAGCCGCCGACCGCTTGGCGGAAGAAGAAGACGTTTTCTTCTCGAATCGCTTTCTCTTGCCGCGTCCGCTCTTGCGCGCGATTCTCGCGGACAATCCCGCGCTGTTGCTGATTGACGAGATTGACCGCGCGGACGCGGAGTTTGAGGCGTTTCTCCTGGAAGTGTTGAGCGATTTTCAGGTGAGCGTTCCCGAACTCGGCACGCTCAAAGCGAAACATCTGCCGTTCGTGATTCTGACGAGCAACAACACGCGCGAACTATCGGAGGCGTTGAAGCGGCGCTGTCTCTATCTCTTCATCGACTACCCGACAGTGGATGCGGAACTTCGCATTGTCAAAATCAAAGTGCCCGACCTCGCGCCGCAACTCGCGCAGCAAGCCGTCGAATTGGTGCAGCGGCTCCGCAAACTCGAATTGAAAAAGCAGCCGAGTGTGAGCGAGACGCTGGACTGGGCGCGCGCGCTCGTCATGCTCAACGCGAAGCACATTGACGAGAAGATGTTACAGGACACGCTCACGGTTTTGCTCAAGCACGAGCACGACGTTCAGCGCGCGGAGCGCTACCTCGACGAGTTCAGCGTGAATGAAGATAACGACGCGGAGTCACGCGGCGCGGGAACGATGCCGCGCCCGCGCGTGCCGCCGCGGAAATAATTTCAGATTCCAGAATTATGATTTAAGATTTGGCTGGTCCGCGATGTTCAAATCCTAGATCATGAATCGTAAATCATAGCGCAGCATAGCCGCAACCAAATCTTTTGGACACTGATAAACACTGATGAACACTGATTTTTCTATCTGTGTTTATCTGTGTTCATCTGTGTCCCAAGAATCTTCGCGGTCGTGATAGTTTCTGCGAAGGAATACTATAAATCCTAGATTGGGAGTAGAAATGACCGACCATACCGAACGCTGCTTGAACTGCGAACGCGCGAGCGCGCAGGTGCCGCTGATTCGCTTGAAATATGCTGAACGTGAACACTGGATTTGCGCGCAGTGTTTCCCGCTGCTCATCCACAAGCCCGAACGCTTGTCTGCGGTCGCGGGCGCGTGGACGCAAAACCAGGTTGACCATCACGCGCACGATGAGTGAGCGCGCGGTTTTGACAATTCGGGGTACTCGTGATAGATTCAGCGTGATCAGGCGATCAGGCAACTAGGCAATCGGGCAATCAGGAACTGATTGACTGATTCCCGATTGCCCGATTCCTGATTGCCCAACCTGGGGGTGGGTGATCTCCGGTGAGGTCCACGGTCTTCAAAACCGCTGAGAGGCGTCAAGCGGCTCTGGTGGGTTCGACTCCCATCCACTCCCGCTCGCGCGTGGCGAATGGCGTATAGCGTATGGCAAATCGGCTATGGCTATACGCCATTTGCTATTCGCCATACGCTATTTGCTAGCCAGCATTTCCAAAAACGCCTCCACCACGCGCGGTTCAAAGTGGGTGCCGCTTTGAGCGCGGATGTGCTCGCGGACACGCTCTTCCCCCCATGCCTTGCGATACGGTCGGTCGGAGGAAAGCGCATCCCACACGTCGACGATCGCAAAGATTCGCGCGGAGAGTGGAATTTGTTCTCCCTTTAATCCGCGCGGATACCCCGAGCCATCCCACTTTTCGTGATGACAGTACGGAATGTCCGTCGCCGGGCGCAAGTACGCAATGGGCGCGATCAAATCGCGCGCGTAGAGCGGATGTTGCCGCATGATGTGCCATTCCGCGTCGGTGAGCGCGCCGGGCTTGTGCAGGATCCCATCCGGGATTCCCACTTTGCCGATGTCGTGCAACAGCGCGCCGCGCCGAATGTGGATCAGTTCGGTTTCGCCGACGCCGAGCGCGCGCGCCAGCCGGAGCGTCAGTTCGGTCACGCGTTGCGTGTGACCTTCGGTCTCGCGGTCGCGCAGATCGAGCGCGCGCGACCAGCCCTCAATCGTCGCGTCGTATGCCATCACGAGTTCGCTGTTCGTGTGCTGCAGGGTGTCGAACAATTCCGCGTTGTCGATGGCAATCGCGACCTGACCGCTCAACGTCTCCAGGAAATCGACCCAATCGACATTCGGCGCGAGGGGCGCGCGATTGAAAACTTCAAGAATCCCTTTGACCGTGCCTTTGGCGATCAGCGGCGTGCCATAGTACGTAACAAAGTTGTCGTCGGCGAGTGTGGTCGCGCGCGCGTACCGCGTGCCTTCGCCGGGCAGATCCGCGGTGAAGAGCGTGCGCCGTTCCAGCGCGGCGCGACCGGCAAAACCTTCGCCGAGCCGTACTGACATTTTCTGCGCGCGCGGGCTGCGGAAGCCGCGGCTGGCAATATGTTCGAGCGTTTGGGTGTGCGGATTGAGCAGCAAAACCGCCGCCGCGTCGACGCCGAGTTGCGCGACGATTTGACTCAGGACGACGTTCAAAGTCACGCGCAGATCGAGACTCGCGTTGATCGCATTGTCAATCGTGCGCAGCACGGTGAGCCGTTGGAGATTTTCCTCTGTTTGGGCGTGCAAGCCCGCGCGTTGAATCGCGTTACCGGCGATTTCCGCGAGCGTGGTCAAGACGTGTACTTCTTCGTGCGATAATTCGCGTGGGTGGGGCACCAAAATCACGATCACGCCGATCACTTCGTCGGTCGTCCGGATCGGGATGCACGCGCCGCCCCAGCCCGGGCGGATCCGCCCACGCGCGGTATCGCGGGTGTGTGGGTCGCTGGCAAGTTCGCGCGAGAGATACGGTTCGCCGGTGACGTAGACATGCCCGACGATTCCTTTGCCGGGGTGCAGGGGCAGCGGCGGCGACTCCGCCCACCAGCCGCGCGCGACCCGCCGCCGGAGCTCGCCGCTCTCGCGATCGTACAGTGAGAGAAATCCGGTGTCGGTATGGAACAGGCGCAGGGTTTCGTCCAAGAGACGCGGCAGAATTTCCTCGACCGTTGCCGCCGAGCGCAGCGCAGTCGAAACTTGGTTGACCGCTTCCAATTCGTTAAGGCGCCGCCGCGTTTCGCGAAAGAGGCGCGCGCGTTCGGCGGCGATGGCGAGTTGATGACCGACCGCCTCCACCAGCGCGATTTCTTCGGGCGACCATTCGCGCGGTGTGGGTGAGCCGACGCTCAAACCGCCGATGCATTTGCCTTCGGTTTCCAATGGTACGGCGATTGCCGCGTGCGCGCCGAACTGCTCCATTCGGTTTGCCGTCGCCGGCAAGGCGGCGCTCGAATCGTTGATGACGAGGGTATGCGAGAAATGGCTCTGATCCGTCAGCGGCGCCTCGCGGATGACATTGGCGGCGCCGGGGGGCACACTGTGCAGCGCTGAGAGAGGTTCTCCGGTTTGGGAAGGGTTTACCCACACCACGCCTTGCGGTAAACCCAACGCGTTCAACGTGTGCTCCAAAGCAATTTCCAGAATGGCTTGAATGTCGGCGCCGATCTTGTTTGCCGCGCTGACAATCGCGTTCAGCGCGGTTTGCTGCGCGGCGCGGCGTTGCGTTTCGTCGTGCAAGCGCGCGCGGCGCAGCGCCAGCGCGGCGTGATTCGCAAACAGCGACATCAAGTTGCGCTCGCGCGCGCTGAATTGACGCGGATGACGATAGCCGATGAAGAGGACGCCGAGGTTGTCTTGCTCGCCGGGAAGCGGCAGCGCGATATTGGCTTCGATACCCTCGGCGCGCACCCGCGGATTCAGTTCCTCGCCGCGCGCGACGATCGGTTCTTTCGATAGACGCGCGCGCTCGGTCAAGCCCACCGGGCGTTCCTGCGCTTCCTGATCGAACACCGGCGCAAAGCCCGCGCTCAAGCGAAAAGCGGCGGTGTCGGTTTGGCTGAAGAGTTGGATCGTACAGGCGTCGGCGGCAAAGCCCGCGCGCACGGTTTCGGTGACCAGGCGCGCGGTTTCTTCGACCGTCGTCGCGGTGAGCACTTGCGCGCTCAGTTCGTACAGGCGCGTCGTCATGGCGAGCGACGCCTGTTGTTCCTCGAACAGGCGCGCGTTTTCCAACGCGACCGCGAGTTGATTCGCGATGGCTTGCAAAATATCGAAATCCGCCGCGCCGTACGCGTCGACGCGCGGATCTTCGACGACGATCATGCCCAGAGATGTGTCGCCAATTTTGATCGGCACGTCGATTTCAGAGCGCGAATCGGTTCGCGCTGGGACGTACTTGGGCTCGCGCGTCACGTCGGGCGTGTACTGCAATTTCCCGGTGAGGAACGCGTTTTCCGATAGCCCGACGCCGGGGTGATGACGCCAATTTGGCGGCGCGTTGTCCCAACCCGATTGGGCGACCAACACGCGATCGCCCGTGTCCGGCTCGACGAGAAAGATTCCCATAAAAGGATAGCGCAGGTTTTCGCGCGCGGCAGCCACGACCACCGCGCACATTTCGCGCACGTCGTGGACGCGGGCGAGCGCGGTGCTGATGTCGTACAACACTTTTTGTCGCTGCGCGTACTCGGTCGTTTCGGCGAACAGGCGCGCGTTTTCCAGCGCGGCGGTGATGGTGTTCCCTACCGCGCCGAGCCAACGCATTTCGGCTTCCCCGAAGCGATCCCGCTGTTCGCTGGCGACGCCGAGTACTCCGGCGACATGCGCTTTGGATCGCAGAGGTACCGCGGCTATGGAGCGATAACCCGCCGCGAGTAGTCTGTCGTGAGTGGTCAGAGCGGAATCCGCGATGTTTAGGGCGCGCGGTTGACCATCTTGCGCGACCTTTCCACTGATGCCTTCCCCCAAGCGCAAGATATTGTGCTCGGGAATCGTCTGCAACCACCCGTGTTCGGCATGTGTCTTCAAGGTCTCTGTCTGCGCGTCGAGGAGATAGACCCAGGCTTTGGGCAGATGCAGGGTGCGCGTTAATTCGTCCAGCGCAACATTCAGAATATCATCCAGGTTCAGCGACTGACTGACGGCGGTGGCGATTTGGTTCAAGGCAGCCAATTCATCGGCGCGATGTTGCGTTTCGCTGAACAACCGCGCGTTCTCCAATGCCGTCGCGGCTTGCGCGGCAATCGTCGTCAGCAGTTCGAGGTGTTGTTCGTCGTAAACATCCTCTTTCTCGTAATCCTGAAGCGCGATGACGCCGAGAATCTTTTCTCCGGCGCGCATGGGCACTGCGAGGAAAGCGCGCGCGGGTGTGCCGAGGAGAGCGATTCCACGCTCCACCATTACGCCGGGCAGATCGCGTTGGATGAACAATGGTGTGTTGGTGCGAATGACGTACTCGGTCAAGCCATTGCTGAAACGACGCCCCGCGATTTTATGCCGCGTGCCGTTCATCGTGTAGACGGGAAAAGTGATTTGCTGGTTCGTGGAATCGTACAGGGCGATGTAGAGATTGCGGTTGTCCAGCACTTGACCGACCAACGTAAAGATCGTTTCGTAGATTTCGGCGGGCGCGGCGAGTTTGCTGAGCGCTTGACCGATCTGGTTCAGCGTCGTTAGTTCGGCGTTGCGTTTGCGGATCTGTTCTTCGGCGCGCTTGCGTTCGGTGATGTCCTGATTCGCGCCAATCGTCTTGATGGTTCGTCCTTGACCGTCTTTAACGACGAAGAAACGAACTGCGATGCAGCCGATCTCGCCATCGGCATAGATGATTCGGTGCTCCAGTTGGCGGTTGTAGTGAGGATCGGTGGTCTCCAGCGCATTCCTCACCTCGATGCCGACAAGCGCTCGATCATCGGGATGCACGAAGCGTTGGGCGTACTCGGCGGAGGTCATCGTATAGCCGCCGACTTGTTCTGCGGTCGTGCGAAAAATCGCGTAAAAGTGATCGTCGAAGGTAAACAAGTCGCTGGCGACGTCGTACTCCCAATAACCCAAGCGCGCGATCTTCATCGCGTTGGACAATTGGGCTTGGCTGGTGCGCAATGCCTCCTCGGCGCGCACCCGTTCGGTGATGTCGACATGTTGGATGATCGCGTTGGTGACTTGTCCGCCGGCATCTAGGACAGGCGAGATTTTCACGTCCAGGATCAAGAACGTCGTTTTCTCAAGTTCAAGATGTTTGATCCGAGAACTATCGTACCGCAGACTGAATTTGGCTGTTTTGCCCTCTTCAAATACCCGCTTGACCAGCGGCATGACTCCCTGCTCTTCGACGATGTTATCCTGAAGCACGTTGTACTTGCCGACCACTTCGGCGTCGGTGATGTGGAGCAGGTCGCGACACGCCTGGTTCAGTCGAAGCAGGGTTCCTTTATCGTCGGAAATCCACATCGCGTGAGGGCTGTGTTCGATAATGCTATCCAGAAATGCTTCTGAACGTCGCACGGTTTCTTCCGCGCGTTTGCGCTCGATGGCGTAGCGCAGCGCGCGCGCGAGCAACTCGCCGTCGGTTTGTCCTTTGATCAGGTAATCTTGCGCACCCTGTCGGAGCGATTCGAGAGCAAGTTCCTCGTTGTCTAAACTCGTGAGAATGATGATCGGCGTGTACGGCGCGTGGGTGCGTGCGCGGGTGAGCGTCGCCAAGCCGGTGCTGTCGGGCAGCGAAAGATCGAGCAAGACGGCGTTAACGTGATTCGCGCTCAAGTACTCCAAACCGGTCGCCAGTCGTTTGGCATGTTCCATGTGGAAAGCCATTCTGCGCTGAGACTGGAGTAATTTGCGGATCAGTTGCGCGACATCTGGATTGTCTTCAATTAGCAATACGTTGATCGGTTGTGTACTCATACTGTGTTCTGTTTACAGAGTGGCTCCATTGCCGTTCGACCGCGTGCGTGATTCAGGGAAGAGTTTTTGTACGAGCGGCATCAGTTGCGCGCTCCAAATGCTCTTGCTGATAAAACCGTCGGCGCCGGCGGTGTGCGCGGCGACGCGGTATTGCGGGATGTCGTGCATTGTGAGAATCACGACGTACGGCGCGCCCGGCTGCGCTTTGATCAGGCGCGTGGCTTCCAAGCCGGACATTTCCGGCATCGCCCAATCCATCAACACGAGTTGGGGCGCGAGGCGCAGAATTTCTATCAGCGCGTCCGCGCCGCTCGTCGCGCCGCCGACCAATTGGAGCGCGGGCTGCAATTTCAAAAAGCCGCTGGCGGATTTCAAGAATTCTGGGTTATCGTCCACGAGTAGAACGCGGATGGGTGACATGGCTTGCTCCGAGCAAAAGAAAAATCGCGGGACAAGGATCGCGATACTCGCCCTACGATATTCTACCTCCAAACGGATGAGGAAACAATCGGGAGATTTCCGATAAACGGGCAGGAAGGTTTCTAAACCAAGCCGACGCTGGCGGCAAACCGCACCAGTCCAGCCACGTCGTGAATGTCTAACTGCTCCATCAATTGGGCGCGGTACGTGTCGAAGGTTTTGACGCTAATGTTCAAGCGCTCGGCGATTTCTTTGCGGGAATGTCCCTCGGCGATCAGTTGCAAAATTTCGCGTTGACGCGAGGTCAGTTTGTCGAGCGGCGTCGCGGCGGGCGGAACGCTGGCGGCGTAATCGGCGACGATGAACTTTGAGATCCGCGGGCTGAGGAATGTTTCGCCGCGCGCGACGGCGCGCAGCGCGAGGTCGAGTTCCGCCGCGCTCGAATCTTTCAGCAAATAGCCCGCCGCGCCCGCGCGCACCGCGCGCCGCGCGTACTCGACGGTCGCGTGCATCGAAAGGATGACGACGCGGACGGCGGGAAATTGTTGGACGAGGCGCGTCGTCGCTTCCAAGCCATTCAACTCCGGCATCGCGATGTCCATCAACACGATGTCGGGCTGGAGCGTCTCGACCAAGTGGATCACTTGAATGCCGTTTTCCGCTTCACCGACGACTTGGACGCCGAGTTTTTCTAACAGCGAACGAAAGCCCGCGCGCACGAGCGCGTGATCGTCGGCAAGCAAAACGCGGATGGGATTCATGAGTGTTGACTCCTCGAGCCAAAGGCAGAAGGCAGAAGGATGATGGATGAAGAAATTTCTGCCTTCATCCTTCATCCTTGATTGGAAATCGCGCGCAAATCTCCGTTCCTTGTCCCGGCGTGGACTCAATCGCGATTGCGCCGCCTGCCAGGCGCACGCGCTCTTGCATTCCGAGCAAACCGAGACTCGCGCCGTGACGCGCGCGCGCGAGCGCGGCGGGTACGTCAAAGCCGATGCCGTCGTCGCGCACGCGCAATTCCAACTCGCGCGCGGCAGGCATCCAGCACAGTGTCACATCCACGCGCTTGGCTTGCGCGTGTCGCGCGACGTTCGCAAGCGCGGCTTGCACGACCCGAAAGCCGGTCGTCTCGATGATCGCAGGCAAGCGCATCTCGGGCAAATCGGAATGAAAAATGATTTTGAAATGCGCGCCGCGCGCTTGACGTTCCAGAAACCATTCGAGCGCGGGCGCCAAGCCGAAATCGTCGAGCAAGGAGGGACGCAGGTTGAGCGCGAGCACGCGGAGTTGTTCCAATGCGCGGTCGACGATCCCGACGCTTTCCGCCAGCCGCGCGTTGAGTGTGGCTGGCTCAGGCGCGAATTGGATCGTTTCCAGATTGGTTTTCACTGCCAACATCACTTGACCCACTTCGTCGTGCAGTTCGCGCGCGATGTTGCGCCGTTCGTTTTCTTGCGCCTCGATCAACTGACGGGAGAGGACTTGCAGTTGCTCGCGCGAATGTTGGATCTCCTGCAGCAGCGTTTCGCGTTCTTGCTCGGCGCGTTTGCGCTCGGTGATGTCGAGGATCAGAGACAAAAAGTGTTTTTCCCCTCCGAAATCAATCAACTTGGCAGAGTTCAGCACCGTCGCGATTTGACCGGATTTCTTGCGTAGGTCGAATTCGAAGTTTTCTAACGAGCCGTGCTCCTGAAGGATTCGCCGAATAGTGTCACGATCTTTCGGATCGGCAAATAGCTGCAATTCGTATGTGGTATGCTCAATAGTCTCCGCGCGAGTATAACCAAAAGTATTGATGAAAGCGTCATTGATGTCGACAATGTGTCCATCCGTAGGACGATAGATAGCCATGGGGATTGGACTTAGGCGAAAAGCCGCGGAAAAGCATTCCTCGCTTGCGCGCAATGCTTCTTCTGCGCGCGTGCGTTCGGTAATGTCGGTGATCGACGCGAGCATACCTACCAGGTTATGATTGTCATCGCGCATGGGCGACGCATTGACGGACAGCATCACGCGCACTCCATCCGGGCGCTGGATGGCGTGTTCGACGCCGAGAACCGTCTTGCCTGTTTGCATCACGCGAGCAAAGGGGAGTTCCTCGTGCGGAAACGGTTTACCGTCGGTCGTCGTGATTTTCCATTGTGGATCATCATAGGTGCGCCGCGCCAACGCGCTGCGCGTCAAGCCTAGGGTTCGCTGGGCAAAATCATTCGCGAAGCTAACGCGACCCTCGCGGTTTACAATCACGATTCCATCGGGCACTGTCTCGACGATGGTCGCGAGACGTTGCTCACTTTCGCGCAGCGCCTTTTCCGCGCGTTTGCGCTCGCTGATGTCGCGTACAACACTTTGAACGTGCAAGGGATTGCCGCTGGCATCGCGTACGAGTCCTACATCGATTTCGACCGGCACTACATCGCCGTTCTTCTTGCGAAAGCGTCGCTCGTACAAGGGGACATGTTCCCCGCGTAGTAGGCGAGCCAATACCGCTTCGCTTTCAGTCAGTTCCGCCGAAATCTCTCTGACTGAAAGTTTCTGCATCTCTTCGAATGAGTATCCTAACAAATCGGTGGCGCGCTGATTTGTCGCCAAGTGCCGCCCTTGGGGATCCAGGATAAAGACGGCATCGTGGGTTTGTTCAAAAAGAGCGCGGTAGCGCAACTCGGCTTCGCGTTGGGCTTGCTCCGCGCGTTTGCGTTCGGTGACCAAGTTCAGGGTGATCAAAAGTTGTCTCGGCGATCCATCTGGGTTGCGCGCAAGAACCGTTACGCGTTGTTCGATCCATTCAAATTCGCCCTCTTTCCTCCGCAAGCGGTATTCGACGGGGCTTGCCTCACCTTTATTCCTGGCTTGTTGCCAGCTTTCTTTGACCAACATGAGATCGTCAGGATGAACAGCCGAAAGGATAGAACCCGGTGCTTCCAACTCGCTTCGCGTAAACCCGCAAAACTCATCCCGGTTGAGAAAGATCGTTTTTCCGGAGGACAGATCAATCGTATAAACAGTGTCGGGTGAATTTGCGAGAATGCCGCGCAGGCGCTGTTCGCTTTCCGTCAACGCCTTCTCTGTCCGCGCGCGTTCCGCGATTTCGGCTTGCGCGCGCGCAAGGGCTTGGTGCAGCGCTTGGAGCGCGGAAAAAGTCAGACTGCCCGTCCAGCCGAAGATCACAGTATAGGCGATCCATTGCGTGATCGTAACCGAATAATCCGGACGCGGCAAGAGTCCGGCGTTTTCCGCGCCAATCAATCCGCCGATCAAAAGCGAACAGAGCGCGGTAGTGATCACCATTCCGCTTAGGTCGAACAACAAGCCCCCCGTGATGACCATCAACAAGTACATCGCGGTGGTAGGCGCGCGAATGGTACCCAGACTTGCCGCGCTGGCTGTGATCAGAACTAATCCCATTGTCATCAGTCCCATGCTCGCCAGGCGCACTCTGCCGCGACGCATCCACGCGCGCAAGACTAGGCAGAAGGCAAACGCCAACGCGTTCGCTCCAAGCACAGGGAGCGGGGTTCTCCCGCCGATCACATTGCCGATCAGGAGTACGGGCACGAACGCCAGAACGTTGATCAAAGCAGCGTTGAGCAACATCGCGCGGCGCGTTTTGGCTTCATCATTCTGAAAAACGGGCGGGGCGAACCAACGTTTGATTTGAAGCATCATCATCCGAATTGCCTCCGATCTAGCCGATTTAATTCTAAACCAAAATAGAGGGAGCGTCAAGAATAGCGAATGACGAACGGCGAATAGCAAATGGCGAATGGCAAATGGTCATCCTCGGTACGCAAATGCCATTCGCTATATGCCATTTGCTATATGCTATGATCGCGGTATAATCGGGGCGACGATGCGAAAAGCGACGAGACGCGCCGCGTTCGTTTATCTGTTGCGTTGCGCGGATGGAACGATTTACACCGGTTGGACCTTCGACGTGGCGCGGCGCGTGCGCGATCATCAACACGGTCGCGGCGCGCGCTATACGCGCGCGCGGCGACCGGTCGAACTGATTTACCGCGAACGCTTGCCCTCGCGTCGCACGGCGATGCGCCGCGAAATCGAAATTAAAAAGATGTCGCGCGCGAAGAAACTGCGCATAGCGAATGGCACATAGCGTATGGCGAATAGCAAACACGCAACACGCATCACGCAATATCTCTGAGGAGAAATGTGAATACCGTCCAACCGAATGAATTCGTTCTGTTAATCGCGCCTGACGACAAACGCTACTTGGTGCGTTTGACACCGGGGCAGCGTCTGGATACTCATCACGGTTTTATTTTGCACGACGCGATCATCGGTCAGCCGTTTGGTTGCCGCGTGAAAACGCAACTCGCGTACGCGTACTTGCTGCTCCAGCCCGCGACGTACGATCTGGTGATGCGCGTCAAACGCGCGTCGCAAATCGTCTATCCGAAAGAAATCGGTTATCTCATTTTGCGGATGAATATCATCCCCGGCGCGCGCGTCGTCGAATGTGGCACCGGCAGCGGCGCGCTGACGCTCGCGCTGTCGCGCTTTGTGCGTCCCAACGGGCGCATCTACACGTACGAAGAGCGCGACGATATGCTGGCGAACGCGCGCAAGAACCTGGAACGTTTTGGCGCGCTCGACGTGGTCGAACTGAAACAGCGCGACATTCGCGCCGGGTTCGACGAGCGCGACGCGGACGCGCTCTTTCTCGACGTGCGCGAGCCGTGGCTGTTTCTCGCGCAGGCGCACGCCGCGCTCAAAGGCGGCGGCTTTTTCGGCTCGCTCGTCCCGACGACGAATCAGATCAGCGACATTTTGCAGGAGATGGAGCGCGCGGGCGGTTGGGCGGACATCGAGGTCATTGAAATTTTGATGCGGCATTACAAACCCAACGCGGAACGCTTGCGCCCGGAGGATCGGATGGTCGCACACACCGGGTATTTGTTGTTCGCGCGCGCGGTGAAAAAAGGCGATCAGGGATCGGAGATCAGGGATCAGGAAGAGGAGGTTGGCGATGGAACAGAGTGAACTCGTCGTCGTGTACACGACGAATGGCGCGCTGCGCGCGGAAATCATCAAGGGCAAGTTGGAGAGCGCCGGCATTCCCGCGATCATCCGCGCGGAATCGCAAAATGTGATCCCGATGACGGTGGACGGCATCGGCAAAGCGGAGGTGCTGGTGCCGCGCGCGCGCGAGCAGGAGGCGCGCGCGGTGCTGGAGACATCCTGAGCGGAATCGGAGCGAAGCGGAGATGGAGTCGAAGGATGCGTGATGCGTGTTGCGTATTGCGTGAACGGAACACGGAATACGCAACACGGAGGAAAACGATGGACAAATTCCAACAGTACGTAAACGCGAACCAAGATCGTTTCATCGCGGAACTGCAAGACTTTTGCCGCCAGCCGAGCGTCGCCGCGCAGAATTGGGGAATGTCCGAGATGGCGGACAAGGTGCTCGCGCGTTTGCAGAAACTTGGCGCGCGCGCGCAAATCATTCCGGTCGCCGATGGCGCGCCGGTCGTGTACGCGGAAATCGGGGAAGGCAAACGCACGCTCGTGATTTACGATCACTACGACGTGCAGCCGCCTGAGCCGCTCGAATTGTGGGAGAGCGGACCCTGGGACGCCGCGATTCGCGATGGAAAATTATTCGCGCGCGGCGTCGCGGACAACAAGGGCAACTTGATGTGCCGCATCCAAGCGGTCGAAGCGTATCGCGCGACGCTGGGCGCGCTGCCACTCAAGATCAAATTCGTCGTCGAGGGCGAGGAAGAAATCGGCAGCATTCACTTGCCGCAATTCGTCAAAGAAAATCGCGCGCTCCTCGAAGGCGCAGACGGTTGTTTGTGGGAAGCCGGGTACAAGGACGTGAACGAACGCCCGGTCATTTCGTGCGGCGTCAAAGGGATCGCGTACGTCGAACTGCACGCGCGCGGCGCGAATCGCGATCTACATTCGGCGAACGCCGCGATTGTCGTCAACCCGGCGTGGCGCTTGACCTGGGCGCTCGCGACGCTCAAGGATGCGGACGACAACATTCTCGTCGACGATTTCATGAAGCACGTGCGCGCGCCGACGGACGCGGAAATGGACGCGCTCGAAACGATTCCGTACGACGAGGATAAAGTCAAAGCCGATTTGGGAATCAAGTCGTTTATTCGAAACCTCACCGGGATCGAACTGCTCAAGAAATATTTGTACGAACCGACCTGTACGATTTGCGGTTTGTACTCCGGCTACATCGGCGAAGGATCGAAAACTGTTTTGCCAAACCACGCGTTCGCGAAAATCGATTTCCGCCTCGTCCCCGATCTATCGCCCGATTTGGTGGTGGACTTGCTGAAGAAACATCTCGCGCGGCGCGGCTTTGCCGACATCGAAGTTGTTTTGACGGAGACCGGTGAAGAAGTTGCGCGCTCGCCGCTCGATTCCGCCGTCGTGCGCGCGGCGATTGAGGCGGCAAAGCGCGTGTACCCGCAAGCGCCAGTCGTTTATCCGACGATGGCGGGCAGCGGTCCGATGTATCCGTTGTGTCAGCAATTGGGAATTCCGGCAGTCGGCGCGGGAGTTGGCTGGCACGATTCGCGCAGTCACGCGCCGAACGAAAGCGTTCGCCTCGCGGATTATTTCGAGGGGATTGAATTCATCCGCGAATTGATCGATCAATTTGCACGATAAAGTGGGGGTGCAAATCGTAGGGGCAAACTTGTGTGTTTGCCCACGTCCGCCAGGGCGAACACGCAGGTTCGCCCCTACTTTTTCTTCAAATTCGCAAAACGCGCGCTCAGGCGTTTGACACCCGCGCCGACGAACGCGACTTGGACTTCTTCGTCATCGCCAATCGCCGTGCTGGACACGACAACGCCCTCGCCGAATTTCGCGTGATGCACTTTGTCGCCGGGGCGAAAGCGCGTCGGGCGCGATGCAGGCGGCGTGGAGTGTGAAGAGCTTGTCCTGAGCGAAGTCGAAGGATGTTGCGTGTTGCGTGTTGCGTGATGTGCGGTCCGTGAGCGTGTCGGTGTTTCATCGTCGTCGTCGAAATCATAATCGTCCGGCGCGCGTCGCGACCGCCGACCCGAATCTGAATACTGATTACTGAATGCTGATTTCTGGCGACTGGCGACTGACGACTGGCGACTGTCCGCAATCAAATCGCGCGGAATGTCTTTCAAGTACCGCGACGGCTCGCCCGGTTCCGAATTGCCATAGATCGAGCGGCGGAACGCGCGAACGAGGTACAATTTTTCGCGCGCGCGCGTGATGCCGACGTAGCACAAGCGGCGTTCTTCTTCCATCTGCGCGGGATCCTCAAACGAGCGCGAGTGTGGAAACAAACCCTCTTCCATCCCGACCATAAAGACGATTTTGAATTCCAGTCCTTTCGCGGTGTGCAGCGTCATCAACGTCGGCGCGTCCACGTCGTCGCGCAGCGTATCGATGTCGGCGACGAGCGCGACTTCTTCGAGGAATTGCGCGAGCGTCACATCCGCCGCCGCGCTCGTGTACTTGCTCGTCACGCGCTGCAATTCGGCGACGTTGCCCCAACGATCCTCGCCTTCCTCTGAGCCGTCGCGGATGTACGGCTCGTAGCCCACTTTCAGCACCACGCGCTCGAATAACTCGGCGAGTTTCTTTTCCGACCGCGCCGCGATGAACTCGTCGATCAAATTTGCGAACGCGACGAGCGATTTGCGCGCGCGGGCGTCGAAAGCGTCGTCGGGGAGTGACGTGTTGCGTGTTGCGTGTTGCGTATCGTCTCTCTCTTGCGTCTCTGCTTTCTTGCTCCCCTGCTCCCGCAGTATTCCGAGAATTTTGCACGGCGACACTCCCAAGCGCTCCGCCCACCGCGCGAGATTGTCCAGCGTTGTTTTCCCAATGCCGCGCGGCGGGACGTTGATGACGCGATTGAACGCGACGCTGTCGTTGGGATTGTGAATCAGCCGCAGGTACGCGAGCAAGTCTTTGACTTCGCGGCGTTGATAAAAGCGCGTCGCGCCGACGAGTTGGTACGGCATCCCGCGCCGGACGAACGCGTCTTCGATTGCGCGCGATTGCGCGTTCGTGCGATAAAACACGGCGATTTCGCGCGGACGATAGCCGCTGTGCGTCAGCCGCGTGATCTCGTCCACGACGAACGCGGCTTCTTCGTCTTGATCGTACGCTTCAAAGAGATTGATCGGAACGCCTTGCGCGTTTTCCGTCCACAATTGTTTCGCGTGGCGCGACGGATTCTTGCGAATGACCGCCTGCGCGACGTCGAGAATCGTTTGCGTCGAGCGATAATTCTGTTCGAGCAGTTTCACTTGCGCGTTCGGAAAATCCTGCGAAAAGCGGAGGACGTTGCGATAATCCGCGCCGCGCCAGCCGTAGATCGATTGATCCTCATCGCCCACGCAAAACAGATTTTGATATTTGTCCGCGAGTAATTTCATCAACACATACTGCGCCATGTTGGTGTCTTGAAATTCGTCCACGTGCAAATACGTGAAACGATTTTGGTAGCGTTCCAGCACATCGCGGTTTTCGCGCAAGAGGCGGACGGTCTGCATGATCAGATCGTCGAAATCGGCGGCGTTGTTTTCCAGGAGCAATTGTTGATAACGCGCGTACGCGCGTCCAATCGCTTCGTGCCAGTACGACGGCGGGACGTACTTGTCCGGCGGAATCAGATCGTTCTTCGCCTTGCCGATTGCGCCCAGCACCGCGCCGGGGCGATAGACCTTGTCGTCGAGGTTCATTTCTTTGAGCACTTGCTTGATGAGCGATTGCTGGTCATCCTCGTCGTAGATCACAAAGCCGCGCCCCAAGCCGACGCGCTCGCCGTCGCGCCGCAAAAAGCGCGCGCAGGTCGCGTGAAACGTGCCAATCGTTAAATCGTTGACGCTCGCTTCGCCGACGATCTGCATCAAGCGTTCGCGCATTGCGCGCGCGGCTTTGTTCGTGAACGTGACCGCGAGAATGTTGAAGGGCGACACGCGGCACTCGCGAATCAAATACGCGACGCGATGCGTCAGCACGCGCGTCTTGCCGCTGCCGGGTCCGGCGAGCACGAGCACGGGACCATTAACGGCAGCAACGGCTTCGCGTTGGGCGGGGTTGAGGGAGGAAAGAGTGTCCATGTTGGCAAAAAAGTGTTCGGTATTCAGTCTTCAGTATTCAGTTGCTACTGGACACTGAATACTGAACACTGAGGATTTCGCGCGCAACCGGGCACACGATTCCCAAATGTGCCTGACACACGCGGTCCGGTTCCGCGAGCGCGACGCCGAATGCTTTCAGCGCGCGATACAAATGACACAGCGGCAAACCCATCACGTTCGCTTGACAGCCGTCAATGCGCGCGACCGGGTGAAAGTGATCGTGCTGAATCGCGTACGCCGCGGCTTTGTCGAGCGGATCGCCGGTTGCGACGTACGCCGCGATTTCCGCATCGGGATAATCGCGCATCGTGACCGTCGTCGTCGCAACCTGGGTCAGCGCGCGTGCGCCTTGGTTTACCGTCACGCCGGAATAAACGACGTGCGGACGCGCCCGCAACTGCTTCAACATCCGCGTCGCGTCCGCCGCGTCGCGCGGTTTGCCGATGATCGTGTGATCGAGCCAGACAATCGTATCTGCGCCGACGACGATCGCTTCCGGGAAAGCGCGCGCGCCAATTTCGGCTTTGGCGCGGCTGAGGCGGCGCACGAGTTCGTCCGGCGCTTCGTGATCGCGCGGGGCTTCGTCTACATCGGCGGCGACAAATTGAAACGCCGCGCCGAACAATGTGACCAGTTCGCGGCGGCGCGGTGAGGTGGATGCCAGAATGATCGGACGGTTTTGCATTGCGACGCATAATAGGTGAAGCGATGCGATTTGTCAAACGTCGCTTGAAGTGCGGCGCGACGCGTGATATAATGTTGCCAAGGAGAAAACATGGCGGCATTGCGATTGAGCGAGGACAAAAATTCGGGACGATTGATCCTGCAACCCGCGTTCGGCTCGCGTTTGGGCGGTTGCGCGTTCAGTTTGATCTGGTTGGCGGGCGTGGGCATCTTTTTGCTGCCGATGTTTGGCGAAAGGCGTGTTGATTGGATCGCGGTCATTATGCTGTTGATTTTTGCGTTCATCCCTGCCAGCGTCTCGGTCCTGAACTCGATTTTTGTCGCGACGGTGACGATTGATCAAAGCGCGCGCAAGTTGACGTCCATCCGTTTGTTGTTCTTCATCCCGATTTCGGCGACGACGTTCGCATTCAACGATCTCGCGAAAATCGAAATGCAATCCGTTCGCGGCACCGACGAAGGTCCGGACACCTGGCTCGTCGATGCCGTCAGTCGCAAAGGCGAACGTCTCCGGCTCAATTGGGGCGGCACGCAACGCGAAATGAACGACCTTGCCCAAAAAATTTCTGCGTTGACCGGCGCGCCGGTGGTGCAATCCGAATATTCCTTGCCCACCGCCGTCCGAGACCTGCTCAAGAAGGTCGCGCCGCCCGCGCCGGAGCAAGCCAAGCCGCCGGGGCGCGCGCCCGCGCCATCGCCCAGCACACCAACGACGACGGTGTTCGGACGGTTGATGCGCGATATTTTGGATCAAGCCGCGACCAAAGAGGCGCAGCCACAACGCCGTGCCATGCCGCCGCAACCCGATCCATACGCGCCGCCGCCCGTTGCAATGCCCTGGGCGACGTCGCCCGACGAGTCAGCGCAGCCCCGCGAAACAAGCGCGCCGCCAGCGCCTCCGATTGTGGACGACCGCGCGCCCGCGCAAGCGGTTTGGGATTTGCCGACTCGCGCGCTCGAACAGCGCGTCGCCAGCGATTCGCTGGACGCGGACGCGCGGTACGCGCTCGCGCGCCGGTATCATTCGCGCGGTGACTTGGAGCGCGCGATTGATCTGTACCGCCAAGTCGTGCGAATCGACGCGACGAATCCAAACGCGCAAAACGATCTGGGCGTCGTGTTGCAAACGCGCGGCAAGCGCGCGGAAGCGGAAAGCGCGTACCGCCGCGCCGCCGCGCTCGATCCATTTTCTGCCACCGCGCATCTCAATCTCGCGCTGCTCTTGCGCGAGGGCAAACGCGCGACGGAAGCGCGCCAGGAATTTTTCCTCGCGCGGCAAAACGCGCGCGGCGTGGAAGAGCGAAACAGAGCGGAAGCGGCGGCGAGCGGCGCGAAGATGGATCCGCGATTGAGTAGAACGTGAAACGTGAAACGTGATGCGTGAAAACCAGGTCACGCATCACGAATCCCGGAGGTTTCAATGCGCTTTTCCAAGTTAGTTGACTATCTCGCGAAACTCGAAGCGACGACGAAACGCTTGGAGATGACGGCGACGCTCGGCGAATTGTTCAAAGACGCGAGCGAAGAAGATATCGCGCCGATCATTTATCTGACGCAAGAACGTCTCGGTCCCGCGTTCGAGCCGATTGATTTTGGAATCGGCGAAGCGCTTGCGGCGGAAGCGTTGGCGAAAGCGTCAGGCAAAGACAAGGATGCGATCAAGAAACTGTACAAACAGCACGGCGATTACGGCATCGTCGCGGAAAAATTGATCGGCGACGAGGCGAAGAAGTTGAATGTCGCGCAAGTGTTCGAGCGTCTCAAAGCCATCGCGACGACGAGCGGCGAAGGGACGGTCGCGCAAAAAACCGATTTGCTCTCCGACTTACTCCAGAAACTTTCGGGGCGCGAAGCGCGCTATCTTCTGCGAATTCCGCTCGGACGCTTGCGCCTCGGCATCGGCGATCCGACGGTGATGGAGGGCTTGTCGTGGTCCAAGACCGGCGACAAATCGCTGCGCCCACAGATCGAGCGCGCGTACAACGTCTGCTCGGACTTGGGGCAGGTGGCGCGCGTTTTTAAAACGGAAGGCGTCGACGCGCTCGCCAAGATTCAAGTTCAAGTCGGCAATCCGGTGCGGATGGCGCTCGCGGAACGCGCCAAAAGCGCGGAAGACATTGTGACGCGGCTCGGCAAGTGCGCCATCGAAAATAAATACGACGGCTTTCGTTGTCAGGTTCATAAACGCGGCGACGAAGTACGCATCTTCTCGCGCAATCTGGAAGAGACGACGACGATGTTCACCGACATCGTGGAAGGAATTCGCAAACAGATCAAAGCCAAGACCGCGATTCTCGAAGGCGAAGCGTTGTCGTACGATCCAGAGACCGGCGAGTTTCATCCGTTTCAGGTGACGATGCAGCGCAAACGCAAGTACGATCTCGAAGAGATGACGGTCAAGTATCCGCTGCGCCTCGTCGCGTTCGATCTGTTGTACATCGACGGCAAAGATTTTACCGGGCAGGGGTACGCGAAAAGACACGCGACGCTCGCATCGACGCTCGCGCCGGGCGAACGCGTCGAAATCTCCAAGCATTTGGTTACCCAAGACGCCAAAGAGATCGAAAAGTATTTCATGGACGCGATCACGAGCGGCTTGGAAGGCATCATGGCAAAGCGGCTCGATTCCAAATATCAAGCGGGCGCGCGCAATTTCAACTGGATCAAATTGAAACGTTCGTACCAGGGGCACTTGTCGGACACGGTGGACGGCGTCGTCGTCGGTTATTTGCGCGGGCGCGGGATGCGCGCGCGGTTCGGCATCGGCGCGCTGCTCGTCGCGGTGTACGACGACAAGCAAGACAAATTCGCGACGATCGCGAAAATCGGCACCGGCTTTTCCGACGCGGAATGGCCCCAGATGCGCGCGCTCCTCGACAAAATCGCGGTGGATCACCCGCCCGCGCGCGTCGACGCGTTGATGCAGCCCGATGTCTGGGTGGAGCCAAAATACGTGATCGAAATGCAGGCGGACGAGATTACGCGTTCGCCGATTCACACGGCAGGCAAAGTCGGCGACGAGCCGGGGTACGCGCTGCGCTTTCCGCGCGTCGTCGGATTCATTCGTACGGATCGCAAAGCGGAAGACGCGACGACGGTGAAGGAAATTCTAAAGATGTTTGAAAAGCAGGGGAAGGCAAGCGGGAATAACAAATGACAAATGACAAATGAGGAAATTATTCCATCACGCGCAAGAACACTTGCACCACCGCCGGATCGAAATGGGTTCCGGCGCAACGTCGAATTTCTTGGAGCGCTTCCGCTTTGGGTCGCGCGGGTTTGTAATCGCGGCGATCGGTGATCGCGCTGTACGAATCGACGACCGCGAGAATACGCGCCCCTAACGGAATTTCTTCGCCCGCCAAACCCTTCGGATAACCGGTACCGTCGAAATGCTCGTGATGGTTCGCAACGATGCGCGCGGTGCCTGCCAACCGCGGCATCGGCAAAAGAATCTGTGCGCCAATCGCGGGGTGTCGCCGCATTTGTTCCCATTCCTGGGGATCGAGTGCGGCTGGTTTTTTTAGTACGGTATCTGCCACTCCGATCTTACCGACGTCGTGCAAGATCGCGCCGTACTTGAGTTCTTCCAGATCCGTCTCGTTCATTCCCAGAACGCGTCCGATTGCCACTGCCATTTCCGCCATGTGTTGTGAGTGCTTGCTCGTATACGTGTCTTTGGCGTCGACGGCTTGAGCGAGCGCAAGCACGGCTTGCAAGTAGGTGCGGTGCAATTCAGTTTCGGATTCTTTCAACTTGGACTGCACCAGTTGATATTGACGGCGCACGCTCGTGCCGATGCCATCGGTGAGCAGCGCGAAGACGATGAGGACAGCCGCGTTCAACATCTCCTGCGCCGGCGCTGCGCGGACGAAGCCGAACAGATTCGCCACGCCGATATATCCAAACGCGGAGAGTGCGCCGCTCAAGTACGCCCAGCCCGATCCGAAAAGCAGCGTGGCGATGATCGGCAAATTAAAATAGAACAACCAGAGCGAGGGAAGCGCGCGATAGAAAAACGCGACCATCAGCGTGATGAGCAAGACGTTCATCGAGACTGCGATTGGGGCGAGGCGCGTCCAGCCCAGGCGCATCTGGGCGCGCGCCAAACCGAGCAGATACACGATGTCGATGATGATGAAAACGAGAAAGGCGCGCGTCTCCTCCCATTCGAGATCGAAAAACGGGATCAAGACAAAAGTGAGAGAGATGATCAGCGTGGAAATCGCAAACAGGACGCGGTTGAGCGACAGCGTGGAGAATGCGCGCAGATTCGCGATGGGCGCGCGGGCGGGGTCAGTGATGGACAGCGTCATATACCCTCAAATGCTAATTGAGCAAGCGCAATCTGGCGTCGGCAATTTGTCATTTGCCCATTGGCGATTTGTCATTCCCAGTGCCCCTGGCGGGACTCGAACCCACAACCTTTTGCTTAGAAGGCAATTGCTCTATCCACTTGAGCTACGGGGGCAATCATCTGCGCGTATTTTACTATGAAATCACTTGCGGGTCAAAACTGTTGCCGATTTCCGCAAGCCATTCCTCCGTCTCGCGCGGCGAACGCAATCGAATCAATTTCAGATGCGCGTACTCGGGTTGTTGCAGCAACGCGGGATAATCGCGGCGATGGCGCGGGCGCGACGTGAGCACCCACAGGAAGAGCGAATCGCGGCTGAAAAAAGCGTTGCGCGCGCGCTCGCGATTGCCGCCCCATAATTTTTCGCGCGTGACGACGCGCTTGAGCGTACGCCACCACAGCCGCCAGAAAATCACCGGCAGCGCATAATCCATCCAGATGATTGTGTCCGCGCGCGCCCAAATAATGTCGCGCGCTTTGCCATAGTTGCCGTCAATCACCCAGCAATCGCCGCGCAGCGCGGCATCCACGCGCGCGCGAAAAACATCGCGCGGCGCTTCAGCCCAGTTCGGCTCCCAGTGCAGCGCGTCTAGTTCGACGTGCGGATAGCCCAGCCGGTGCGCCAATTCGCGCGCAAGCGTCGTTTTCCCTGAGCCAGTTGTACCGACAACCGCAACGCGCCGCAAAGTATGAAGGATGAAGGAGGAAGTATGAAGCATCTGACTTTGCGAATTCTTCATACTTTATCCTTCCGACTTCTGACTTGATGTCATTCCCATTTCCCATCCGAAAACAACGCGTACACGCGCGTTCGATCCGCGCCGACGAAAACCTGCCCGCGCTCGAATTTCTGCGCGAGCGCGGCGTACCCGCCGATTTCGTTTTCGGTTGCCGCGCCGAGTTTAGCGCGCACCGCGGATTGATCGCACCACAGTTTGCCAAAACCGCGCTTGGGTTTCAGCAAGCCCGCCGCGACGCCGACAGTCGGGCAACCATCTTCCGGCAGCGCGCTCGTCCAGGTGTCGTTGAATTGCAGCCAGGTCTTGTCGTCGAACAAGACGACGATGCGTTTTTCGTCGTCGCGCCAAAACATCGCGCCATGCTCAAATTTCTGCGACGCGAAATTCGTCGTCCGCTCGTTTTCCGTTGGGCAGCCGAGACGCGCGGTTATTTCTGTCGCCGAACGGAGCAGGCCAAGCGCGGGAATCGCGCAGGCAGGCGGCGCGCTTGTCGCGCGCGGCGTGGTAATGGCGCGCGTCGTCGGCGTTGCCAATGGCGGCAGCGTCGGATAAGGTGATGGCGTGAACGTCGGCGTTGGCGAAGGCGGCGTAGGCGCGCTCGCGTCTTGAATGAGTGTGATCGAACCATCGTTGCGATTGGCGACGTAGATCGTGTTGCCGAGCCGCGTCATCTTGCCCGGCGCGTTTACTTGCAGTTGCGCGACTTGTCCGAACGAATTCGTGTCGAGAACAAGAATTGTGTTGTCCGCTGGTATGGGCGTCGGACCGCCGCTGCGTGTGTAATTTGAGATTTGCGAAATAAACAGGTGATTGGTGTCGGGATTGAAAATCATTCCCGCGACGCGCGCGACGAGCGGCAGCGCGGACGCCCTCTTGTCGTCGGCGTCGAACGCGTCGAGTTCGTTCGTGAATGCCATCGGGTGAGTGCCGGCGACAAAGACGCGATTCGTCTTTGGATCAATCGCGATGTGATCGTGGTTGCCATAGTGCGCGAGCGTGCTGCGTTGTTGCAGCGTGTCGCCGTCGACGCTGTACGTCACGTTGCGCGAGTTGGAACCAGGGATGCCGTTCCAGCCGACTGCGTAAATGCGATTGTTGTTTGGATTGATGCGGATGAATTGCGGACTGATTTGCGAGCCGATAGTGCTGCCGCGCATCGTCAATAGTCCGACCGGCGCGAGCGTGTTCGCGTCCAAGATCACGCCGCCGGCAAAGATGCGCCCGCGCGCGTTGTCCACGGCGACAGTCGTCAGCGCGCGCGTGATCGGCGGCGTGACGCGCGCAGTCAGAGTCGTTTCGTCGATGATCGCCAGCGTGCCGTCGGCGGAGTTCGCGACCAAGACGCGATTGGCTTGCGCGTCGCGCGCGAGATCGCTGGGATGGCGTCCCGCGGCGATTTCTTTGACGATGCGCGCGCCTTCGATCACAAAGACCGAATCGGTCGACGCGCTCGCAGCGTAGACGCGCCCGGCGTTTTCGTTCGCGACGAGCGCGGTGACGTTCATCCCAAGCGGAATCGTTCCGACAACCTGGTTGGATTGCGTGTCGATGACGCTCACGCTGTCGCTGTCCGTGTTCGCGACATAGAGTCGCCGCGCCGCGTCGTCGAGCGCGAGCGCGTTGGGGCGCAGACCAACCGCAATCGTCGCGATTTCACTCATCGCGCGCGGGTCGATTACCGAAATGCTATTCGCAAACGAATTGGCGACGTACACGCGCGTGCCGTCCGGATTGACAACCGCACCGCGCGGATCGCCGCCGATCTTGACGCGCCCGCGCAGCGTGCCCGACGTCGGATCGAGCGCGGTCAGGTATTGCGTGTTCGTCGCGGAATCGTACAGCGCGAGGAAAAGATTTTCGCCGGAGGACGCGACCGCGAGCGTAAAGTAACTGCCCTTGGTCGCGTGCGTCGCGAGAATTTGTCCCGTCGTCGAATCGAGGACGACGATTTTTTCGTACGCCATCACGTAGACGCGATGGCGCGCCGGATCGCCGACGAGGTTGAGGACGCTGAACGCGTTCGGGATCGTAATCGTGCGCTGAATTTGGAGCGTCGCGGGATCGAGGATGTAGACGTTCGCCTTCGATGCTGTGCCGACGAACAAACGATTTTCCTGGAACAACAACACGGCGGGATCTTCGCCGATGGTTTGCGTCGACGCGATTTGATCGTTCGCGATGAGCGCGATCGTTTTGTCCGCGCTTCCGATGTACAATCGTTTTTGCGCCGCGTCTGCCGCGAGCGCGTTCGCCTTTTTGCCGAGCGGAATGAACTTGACGACGCGGTCGTTTTGAATGATCGCGAGATTCTCAGTGCTGCTGTTCAGCGTGTAGAACCTGTCGCCGAGTGAAGCGATGGCGTACGGATTGCGCCCGACGCCCGGCAAATCGCGGAGCGCGACGCGTTCGCGCACGCCGAACGCGACAGTCGTTGGAATCGGCGCGCGAGTTGATGCGGGAGGGGTTGGAGTCGCCAGAGGAACCGACGTGGGTGCGGGCGGCGCAGTGGGTGCCGCGCACGCGACAACAAGAACGACAAAGAAAATTCCCAGGATTCTGAGTTTCACGGCACACCTCCACTGCGCGGATTGTACTCGATGTGCCGATGGGGGTCAAATAGTCCGGTGGTCGTCTAGTCGAATAGTCGCGCAGTCATTTGACGAACTGACCATTCGACCGCGTGACTATTCGACTATATACCGCGCGACTATTTGACGTACTTGTCGAGCCACGCGAGCGTTTTTGCCCAGGCGTCTTTTGCCGCGTTCGCGTTGTAGTTCGCGCCGGTATCGTTGTGGAACGCGTGCGCCGCGCCGTCGTACACTCGTTTTTCAAAGGTCTTGTTGTTCTGTTTCAGCGCGGCTTCGATTTCGGGAATGCCCGCGTTGATGCGCGTGTCGGTGCCGCCGTAAATCGCGAGCACGGCGGCTCGGATGTTTGGCACGTCAGCCAATGGCGGATTGGGACCGTAGAACGGAATCGCCGCGCGCAGTTCGGGAATTTGCGTCGCGCAGCGCCACGTCACGCCGCCGCCGAAACAAAAGCCAAACATGCCGACGCGCTCTTTTGCGACGAACGGTTGGCTCTGCATGTAGACAAGTCCCGCTTTGAAATCATCAACGAAGCGTTGCGGCGGAACGTTGCCCAACACGCCCGGCACATTCGCGCCGACTTTATCCGTGCCGCCTTCTTGCGATAGCAAATCAACCGCGAGCGCGGCGTAACCGGCTTTTGCTGCGCGCCGCGCGACGTCTTTGATATGTTCGGTGAGCCCGCGATTCTCGTGGCAGATCAACGCGATTGGGAACGCTCCATTGCCTTTGGGCTTGGCGAGGTACGCCATAATTTTCGCGCCCTTGGAATCGAACTCGACCATCTTCGCTTCGATGTCCGGATCATCCGGGCGAATCGTGATCGGATTGACGGTCGCGACCGGCGTCGTCGCAAGTGTTGCGACGACGGTGGCAGTCGCGACGACGGTGGGTGCGGACGTGGTGGTCGGCGCGGTGGTCGGCGGTGGCGCAGAGGTCGCTGTCGGCGCGGCGGGTGGCTGGGTCGCCGGAACTGGCGTCGCGGTAGGCGCGGGCGCGCACGCGGTAAGAAAACTACTGGCGAACGCGAAACTGCCAAAGACCGCCGCGAGTTTCTGTAACGCCGCGCGGCGTGTCAGACGACCTTCCTGATAATCTTCGACAAATTCCTCGACGAGGTAATTTCGCAAGGAATCATCTCCGCCGGTCGTGTCACTCGGCGGGATGGCTGGCTTGTGGCTCATACTCTCCTCCTTCATTTTGCGGAGCAAGTTTGAAAATCAATGTTGAGTATTGCGGAATTTCCTTTAGAAGGAATTAGAAAATGACGAGAACGCATAAGAAAAAAATAAGACCCGGAGGGGTTCGATTCCCTCCGGGTCTCACACCGACTTGCGCATATACAATTCGCCCAACGCGAAACCATGTTTGCGATAGTACGCGCGCGTGCCGATGGCTGAGATCACCGCGATCCGTTTGAATTCTGCCGCGCGCGCGATTTGCATCGCGTGTTCGATCAGTCGCGCGCCCAGCCCGGCGTGCTGCGCTTCGCCGTCGCTCTCCGCGCCGATTTCGAGCGCGCGACCGTAGATATGCACTTCGCGGATCATCGCGCACCCGCGCACTTCGTCCAAAATTTCATCGCGCGGCGCGTCCGGCGATGGCAGCGACAGGCGCAAAAATCCCGCGAGGCGATTGTGCGGCGTGACGAAACTGAGCAAGTGCTCGATTGTCGCGTCGGTCGGATATGTCAGCGTGTCGAGCCGCAATTCCTCCGGGGTGATTTTTTCGTTGCGGACTTCGCGGCAGCGAATGCACTGGCATTGCAAACCGCGCGCTCGCATCGCGCGCTGAACGACAACGCGCAAGTCAGATGTCGTATTGCCTGCGGCGATGTAACTCGCGGGAAGGTCGCGCACGACGCGGTTGATGCGGCAGTACGGCGGCACAATGCGCTTGCATGCGACGAGCAAGTCCACGAGTTCTGGCTCGGTGTACGGATGATACTCGCCGCGTTGCCAGCGCGCGTACAATTCCGTTCCCTCGATCAAACTGCACGGATAAATTTTCAGTTCGTCGGGTCGCAGCGCAGGATCATCCCACAACCGCGCGAAATCGACGCGATCCGCTTCCGGCGTCGCGCCGAACAAATTCGGCATCCAGTGCAAGTGCAACTTGAAACCTGCGAGACGCAGCAGTCGCATCGCGCGCCGCGTATCCGCGACGGTATGCCCGCGACAATTCGCTTCCAGAATTCTGTCGTCGAGCGATTGCGCGCCCATTTGCGCTTTGGTCGCGCCGAGCCAGCGCAAGCGGCGCACCTCGTCAAGCGTGATGTGATCGGGGCGCGTTTCCATCACCATGCCGACGCTGCGATGCGCGGCGGTTTCGTTCGCGCGCTGCGCCTCGACGAGCGACGCCGAATCGCGCGCGTTCATCGCGTCGAGGCAGCGCTGGACGAACCACTCTTGATACTTGTGTGGATACGCCGACCACGTACCGCCGAGGATCAGCAATTCGATTTTATCTGTCGCGTGCCCGATAGTTTCGAGTGTGTGGATGCGCGCGGCAGTTTGCGCGAACGGATCGAAATGATGTTCTTCCGCGCGCTGCGCGCCGGGTTCGAGCGGCAAGTAACTTTTCGGGAATCCTTCCGCCTCGGGACAAAAGATGCACTTGCCGGGGCAGGGGTACGGACCCGTCATCACCGCGACCGGGGTTACGCCCGACATCGTGCGCACGGGCTTGAGTTGCAGTCGTTCGAACAGCGCGCGGTCGAACGCGAGCACGCCGCGCGCGACAAGTTGGCGGTACGCCGCGACGATTTTTTCTTGCGGCACCGGGCGGTCGCCCGCGGTAACGTGCCGCATAATCAAGCGATTTAATTCCTGGCGCGTCAAATGATCATCGGCGCGCACCGCGTCGAAGAGCGCGAGCAGCGCGTCTTGATGTTGGTCGAGATCAATTTCGGCGCGGCGTTTGGCTTGCCATGCGCGCCGCGCGCGTTCTCGTTCTGGCTTATTCATGGTATAATCTAGCCCAGAAGGGTGAAGAAGGGAGAAGAAGTCGGCAGAAGGCGAGAGAAGGCGCGCCCTCTCTGCCGTTGTTGCCTTCTCTTGCCTTCTTGTGCCTTCTATTTCGCCTTCTCAAGCCGTCTTATCCCTTCTGAATTTGAAAATGGATCAACAACTAATCGCGCGACTCATCGCGATCAATCAGAAATTCTATTCCGAATTCGCGTCTGCGTTTTCGGAAACGCGTTCGAGCGCGCAGACGCGGTTGGACCGAATTGTAGCGTACATTGGCGATGCTGGCAAGGTACTCGATGTCGGTTGCGGGAACGGGCGACTGGCGGAGCGGCTGGAGCGCGAGAGCAGGCGCGCAAGTTACGTCGGCGTGGACGCGTCGCCGCAGTTGATCGCGATTGCGTCGGCGCGCAAAGCGCAATGGCGTAATGTCGCCGCCGATTTTTTCGTTGCCGACATCGCGCAGGCGAGTTGGACACAAAGCGTGTCCTTCGCGAATGCGTCGTTCGACATCGCGATTGCGCTTGCGGTTTTGCACCACATTCCGAGTTTCGATTTGCGCGTTACCGTCTTGCGTGATATTCACGCGCTCCTCAAACCCGGTGCGCGGTTGATTCTGACGAACTGGGCGTTCGACCGCAACGAACGTCAGCGCAAGCGCATCGTCGCGTGGACGGACGCGGGTTTCGACGAGCGTGCGCTGGAACCGGGCGATGCGTTGCTCGCGTGGAAACGCGGCGGCGTCGGTTATCGTTTCTGTCATTTGATTACGAAAGAGGAAATGATGCGGATGGCGGAAGCGAGTGGGTTTCAAGTTGTGAAACAGTATTACGCGGATGCGGAGTTGAATCTGTACAGCGTTCTGAGAAAAGTGGGGTGAAGTAATTAGGCAATCGGTCAATCAGGCAACTGGTTGACCGATCCCGTTTATCAATTCCTCAAGTTCTTCTCATTTCCCTCTAATCTCGCCATGCGATACTCGACGCAGAGTTGGGGGATGCCCAACGTCGCGGAGCATACGGCGGCGAATATCTGGACCTGTGGACTCAAACGACGCCAGAGCATTCCCTGTTCAGAGGGACACGCTCTATCCTCCAACTCAATCCCTATGGTCTTCCTCCTCCTTGGAAGAACGCCAAGCGATTGGCGGATATACCCCCCTGATCAACGCGCTGTCAATGCAAAGTTGGCAGCGCGTTGACGCGCTTGCCGATGCGCGTTATAATCGCGAATGAGAATGACAAAAGGGCGAATGACAAATGACACATCCAATCTCTAATCTCCAAGCTCCAACCTCCAACTTACCCATCGTCGACGCGCACCTGGACATTGCGTGGAACAAATTCGCGCTCAACCGCGATTTTCTCGAAAGTGTCGCAGAGAAGCGCGCGCGTGAAGGCGCGCGCCCCGCGCATAACGAAGGCAGCGCGCTCGTCGGTTTGCCCGATTTGATCGCGGGCAACGTGCGCGTGGTGTTTGCGACGACTTTTGTCGCGCAAGCGCGACCCGATCGCAAAGAGTGGGGGCGCACGTACTCCACGCCGCAAGAGGCGCACGATCAAGCGATGGAACAAATCGCGTACTATGCGGCGCTGGCGATGGATCCGCGCGTCTCGCTCATCACGACGCGCGGCGATCTCGACCGCGTGCTGGAATCGCCGGAGCCCAAAGTCGGCTTGGTGATTTTGATGGAGGGCGCGGATCCGATTGTCGAACCCGCGCAAACGCCGGAATGGTTCGAGGCGGGCGTGCGGATTGTGGGACCGGCGTGGAGTCAGACGCGCTATTCGGGCGGAACGCGCGCGCCGGGTCCGCTCACCGATCTGGGACGCGCGCTGATGCCGCACCTCGAACGCGCGGGGATGATTCTCGACGCGTCGCACATGGCAGAGCAAAGTTTTTTCGACGCGCTCGAATCGTTCGGCGGCGCGGTGATCGCGAGTCATTCGAATTGCCGCGTGTTTGCAGGCGCAGACCCAGATCGCCAACTGAGCGATGAAATGATTCGCGCGATTGTCGAACGCGACGGTGTGATCGGCGCCGTGTTGTACGGCGGATTTCTCAAAGCGGGTTGGGACAAATCGGCGAAGAAGGACGCGCTGACACTTGCCGACGCGGCGCAACACATTCAACACATTTGTGATCTCGCAGGCGATGCGCGTCACGTCGGCATCGGCTCGGATTTCGACGGCGGCTTTGGCATGGAATCGGTGCCGCGCGAAATTGACACGATTGCCGATTTGCATCGCATCGGCGACGCGCTTGCTGCCGCGTCATTCGGCGACGCGGACATTGCGAATATTCTTGGCGGCAACTGGTTTCGATTGTTGCGCCGCGCGTTGCCGTAGGACAAATTTGCAAATTTGTCCTACATTTTCCGAGGAGGAACATTGTCTTTCATCGAAATCAACGGCGCGCAAATTTACTATGAGACGTTCGGCGATGAACGCGCCGACCGCGCGCCCATCGTTTTGATTCACGGCTCGACGGGAACGGGGCAATCGAATTGGCGACTCGTCGCGCCGCTGCTCGCGCGCGAGTATCGCGTCATCGTGCCCGATTGTCGCGGGCACGGACAGAGCAGCAATCCAAATCTTTCGTACTCGTTCAAAGAAATGGCGGACGACATCGCCGCACTCGTGCGCGCGCTCGGCTATCCACGCGCGCACATCGTCGGACACAGCAACGGCGGCAATGTCGCGCTCGTTACGCTCGTCGAGCATCCCGAAATCGTCCAGACCGCGATTCTGCAAGCCGCGAACGCGTACGTCAGTCCTGACCTTGTCGAAAAAGAGCCAGCGGTTTTCGATCCCGAACGCATTGCGCGCGAACGTCCCGAGTGGATGGACGAAATGATCGCGCTGCACGGCGCGACGCACGGCAAAGAGTACTGGCGCAATTTGGTGCGGCTGACGTTGCACGCGATCATCACCGAGCCGAATTACACGCCCGACGATTTGGCGCGCGTGTCGCGACCGACATTCGTGATTCAAGGCGAGAACGATCGCGTCAACGCGCCGATGCGCCACGCGCAATTCATCGCGCAAAATATTCCCGACGCCGAGTACTGGTTGCCGAAAGGAATTGGGCATAACGTTCACGACGAAATGCTGTTCGATTGGATCGCGCGCGTGCTGGATTTTCTCGCGCGGCGCGGCGACGACGCAAACGATTTGCTTTATCGGATGCGGCGCGCGCGGTACGATCCACGCGTAACCGTTTTCGACGTCAAGGCGACGCGCTGCGAAAATCGGATCACGTTATCGGGACAAGTACTGACGCGCGAGCAACAACAAGCCGTGTTTGAAGTGATGTCGGTGTTTTCTTCGGTCGAGTTTTGCATCAACGAAATGCAAACGCTCCTCACCGACGCGACGCCGTGCGCGATTATCCAGCGCGCGGTCGCGGACGTGAACCGCGAACCGCGTCCGCTCGCCGAACGTGTGACGCAAGCGCGGCTCGGCGAAATCGTGCGCGTTTTGGACGAGCAGGGCGATTGGGTGCGCGTGCAGTTGGAATCTGACGGCTATATCGGCTGGATGCGCGCGGCGACGCTGCACCGCGCGGACGAAAAAGTTTTGCGCGACTACGCCGCGTCGTGCAACGCGCTCGTGCAAGGCGAACTCGTGCCTGCGTACGTCGACGCGGCGCGCACGCGCGAAATTGGCAAGTTGCCATTTGCGATTGCGGTGCCGGTACTCGAACAGCGCGGCGATGTCGCAGCAATCTGTTTGCCCGACGGGCGCGTTGTATGGGTTACACAAGACGCATTGTTGCCCATCGCGCAGCGTCCGCGCGCGGATGCAGCAGGGATCGCATTCACGTTGTCGCTCATCCGCAGATTCGTCGGCGTGCCGTACTTGTGGGGCGGGCGGACGCTGTTTGGATTCGATTGCTCGGGACTCGCGCAGACGTTTTGGGGATTTATGGGCGTTGCGATTCTGCGCGACGCGGATCAGCAATTTCGCGCGGGTACGCCGGTAGAAGGCGTCGCGTCGCCCGGTGATTTGCTTTTCTTCGGCGAAGCGACCGAATTGAGCGAACGGTACGAACGGATCACGCACGTCGCGCTTTCGCTCGGCGGCGACGAAATCATCCACGCGAACGCGGCGGCGTGGGGCGTGTCGTACAACAGTTTCGATCCCGCCGCGCCGAATTATCGCGCGTGGTTGCGCGAGCATTTGGTTGGCGTGCGGAGATTTCGCCGTGATGCGTGATACGTGTTCCGTTTGAGAGTCGCGCATCACGTATCACGCAACACGGAGACCTATGAAACTAACCTGGGAACCTTTGACACTTGAACTACGCACGACTTTTCGCATCGCGCACGGCGCGGATGATCGGCGCTACAACGTGCTCGCGCGTCTCGACGACGGCTTGGGCGAAGCCGCGGCAGTGACGTATCACGGCGAAACGCAAGCGGGCATCATGGAGTACTTGTCGCACATTGCAGACGACATCGGCAAATGCGACGATCCATTTTTGATCGAAGATGTGCTGAATCGTTTGCCGCCTGGGTCGCAAGCCGCGCGCGCGGCGATTGATCTCGCGTTGCACGATGTGTGGGGCAAGCGACTCGGTCAGCCGCTCTATCGCCTCTTCGGACTCGATCCGACGCGCGTGCCGCTCACGTCGTTCACGATCGCGATGGACGACCCCGCGTTGATGGCGCAGCGCGCGAAGGAATCGGGATTGCCGATCATCAAGATCAAAGTCGGCGGCGAAAACGACGAAGCGATGGTCGCCGCGATTCGCCGCGCGACGAACGCGCAACTGCGCGTCGACGCGAACGCGGGCTGGACGCGCGAGCAAGCCGCCGCGATGATTCCGCGTCTCGCGCAGTACGATTTGGAATTCATCGAGCAGCCGCTGCCCGTCGGCGACATCGAAGGATTGCGCTGGCTGCGCGCGCAGAAATTCGGCGTGCCGATTTTTGCGGACGAGCCCGTCAAAACCGCGCGCGATGTCGCGGCGCACGCGGGCGCGGTCGATGGCGTCGTCGTCAAGTTGATGAAGACGGGCGGCATTCGCGAAGCGCTGCGCGCGATTCACACCGCGCGCGCGCTCGATACGCAAGTGATGCTGAGTTGCATGGTCGAGAGTTCGGTGGGCGTCACGGCGGCAGCGCATCTCGCGCCACTGTGCGATTTCGCCGATCTTGATGGCCCCTTGCTCATTCGCAACGATCGTTTCAAGGGCGTGCGCTACGACGGCGCGCGGATGATTTTGCCGGAAGGCGCGGGGTTGGGAGTGGTGGAGGCGGGATAGATGAGACCCAAGGGATTTCTAAAATCCTTCGGGTCTTGCCGTTGGGAGAGTATTGCTATCGTACCGTTGCAACGTGTGGATAGTTCAGGATCTTGTCATCCGAGGTCACAAGTGGGCATTCGTACACCCGCGCGGTGGCGACGATGATTTGATCGGCAGGCTCGCGATGAAATTCGTCAGGTAACCGCGTCGACTCGATGGCGATTTCTGGAGTGAGAGCCAGCAATTGCACTCCAGGATAATTCAGTGCTTGGTTGAACCATTCTTCGAGCGGGGATGATAGGTCCAATCGTCCATACTCGACTAGTTTGGCAATTTCCCAACACGAAATCGCGCTGACGCCGATCAAATCTGCCTCGTTCGCGGAAATGAGTTCGCGCTGGGCTTGGGTGAGTCGTTCGTCTTCGTGCACCCACCAAACCCAGGTGTGGGTATCGAGAACGATCATCGTAGTGCCTGCCACTCGTTTTCAGCCACGCTGTCGAAGGGTCTATCGTAGCGGATCGGCTTGCCGCGCAAGGGATAGCGTCCGTTCTTTGCTGATGCTTGGGGTTGCGCGACAATGATGACCTCGACTTTTTCGCCAGGGCGGAAAGGGACGCCGCGAACGGTAATTACTCGATTCGGTGAGATGGTGGTTTCTATCCGAAATGTTTCCATCGTGCTTTTCTCCTCTGATGCCGTCTGATCTCGAAGAGTTTGTCGCGTTCTGCGGCTATTATACAACAAAAAATGATTTCTGGGCCGCGGGATTTGACAACGGACATCCTTCGGCTATCGCTCAGGATCGGATTAAACGACGATTCAGGCGCGCTGAGGTTTGTCTGTTTAATCCGCACTTGGCCGTTGTTCTCTGGCGTGCGGTACGACGGCGCGCGGATGATTTTGCCGGAGGGCGCGGGGTTGGGAGTGGTGGAAGGATGACAACGGACTGGATCGGATTGAACGGACAAGACCAGATGACTCGCGAATGTACTGTCCGTTTCATCCCATTCCGTCCGTTGTTCTCTGACATCGCAACGGTCGCGCGGGTGTGCGAAGAGAATGAAAGGCGCGATGGGGGTAGATGTAAATCACCGCCGCTTGCCAAGATTCGCAAACGGTTTTATACTTGCTGTCAAAAGCGAGGGAGCGAAAGATGATTCAACAAGTAACGATCACAACCGAATCTACTGAGTCAATCAAGCCGCTGGTGGAGTCAGCGATTGTTGGCAAACTCAAGAATTTGCAACACGGAATCAATCGCACACGCGAACGGCTGGAGGCGTTTGAACGACAATTCGGGATGACCTCGGTGGAGTTCGAACGCAAAATCAACGCGCGCGAACTGGGGGAATCTCTGGATTTCATCGAGTGGCTTGGTGAGATTGAGACTTTGCAAATTCTGCATAACCAGCAGCGTTCTCTGCGGAGCGCGCAGGTGCGATGATTGACTCCTACTTTGATCAGATTCGCGCCGCCATCGCTGAATCGTCGGTCGTCCACACGTCGAATGTTGCGTTTGATCGCCGCGGTGACGAGGTCGGCTATCTGCGCGGCGATTTATTTTTCAGCGATGATTCTCATTTGCATTTCCGAGAATTTGTCCGCATCGAGGGGAGCGCGCTGGCAAGACGATACCGTTACGCCTTCCACTATGAGAGCGCCGACAGAACAGTGATCTTCCGTTACGACAATTCGCCGCATTTTCCTGACTTGCCCAGCTTTCCGCATCACAAACACGTGGGCGATGAATCAAGCGTGGCTCCTGCAGCGCCACCTGACTTGGCAAGTGTGCTGAAAGAAATCGAATCGCTGATTGTAGTTGAATAGCAAGACCCGAAGGGTTCGCACCCTTCGGGTTTTGCTTTCGGGCGCGTGGTTTGCCAGTTCAATCCGATGTCGTCCGTCGTTCTCTTTCGCCGCGACGGGCGCGCGCTTGCGCGCGAGGTGCCATTTACGGGGAAGAGTGTTAGGGCGGCGATGGAATAGGAGGCGGGGGCAATGCGAAAATAGCAAAGACCCGAAGGATTTTGGAAATCCTTCGGATCTGTTTTGGGTTGTGGTGGGGAAAGATTATTCCTTTGCAGCTTCCGAAAGATCAGGAATGCTGTCTCCCTCTTCCACAGCCATAATCGTTTCCTCAGGAAGTTCTTCTGCCTCTCCTTCCGAATATCCCAGAGTAGCAAGAGTCTGGCTATTAGGGACTGCCCTTCGCTTTCCTTTCTCAATAATGAAGTAGTTCCCTGTATGTGCACTTCGTTTCAGCAGCTGTTTTCCTAACACATTTCGAATCGGCGGACCCAAGGGAATTCTTGCTAGTCCATCTTGGGGAAGTATTTCGATCTTTCCCAGGTCAAGCCCAAGGGTAATGAATGTATCCGCGTTAGGTATCCATCGCAGTCTTCCGCGATCAATTAGAAATGCAGCCTCTCCTTTGTTTCTCGAATGTTGCACCACTCGAAGAGTCAAAACACTTGGGATTGCCTGTCCCTCGGGATAGGCTGTCAATTCAATTGTTGAGACACGTTCCAGAAGCTGTAATTCCTCCTCCAAAGCGACATAATTCAGTGTGGGTGGATCTGGGATTGGAAACTTGGTTCCGTCGCGGACGAGGTAGATCGTCGGCGTATTAGCCTGGATCAATCTCTTCCAAGCGTGACTTCTTCCGATGAACTTGGCGAAATCGTCTCTAGCTTCTTCCGTCTTGCCAATTCGAACGTACGCGCGCCCACGCTCGACAAAGATCCGCGCCTCCAATTCTGGGGTAGGTTGGGCATCTAGGGCTTTGGTAAAACTTTCAATGCCCTTCTCTACGGTTCCAAGTTTCTGCTGAACTATTCCCAATTGATACCAGACTAAAGCCAAATCCTGAGGGTTACTTGATGCTACGGCTTCGTATTCCTGCACCGATTGCTTTAGGTCGCCTAACATCTCGAAGGTTTGCGCGATCCAGAAATGTGCATCACCTTGAGGTTGGTATCCCTTTGAAAGGGCTGCCCTAAAGTCATTAATCGCCTGTGGGTATTCCTCCAGGTTGAAGCGGATTTTTCCCCTTTCGAAGTAGTAGATTGGGGCTTCGGCTAGCGTGATCGCTTGTGTGTATGCTTTAACCGCAGCCTCGTACCGATGAACTTCGGCATTCGCCTTAGCAAGCTCGGCATAAGTCTCGCTTGAGACGTTGCCTTGTCTGATCTTTAGCGAAATGGCTTCGATTTTTTCTTCGTCGGGCTTCAGTTCGATTCTTCGCTTGGCATATTCAGGGGATTTTCTTATGCTTTCGATCACTTCCTCTTGACCGCGCTCTCGGAAAAATCTCAAGGGAAGATCATAGGCTTGTCTACCGACAGGATCTACCTCTCTCCCAAGATTCTCGCGGTATATTCTTGATAGCTCTTTCTGAACACGTTCATTCATTTCGGTAGATTGGAGCATTTGATACACGACGAATGCAAGACCTTGATAGCCGTATCTTTCAGCAATTGGAGCCCAAGATTTCTCCCCCGTCGGATCTATGGGGCGTCCAAAATAGATCTCATAGATGGACTGTAGAATCGCAATCGCTTGGTCTTTGGAAAATGATTTGGCGCGGATATCGATTTGCATCTTTTTCCTCCTCATGACGAAGTAATTCGACTCGGTTGGGCCCGCTGCATGTTTTCCCACTTTTCGCAACGGCAATAGTCAACTTCTTCGAGAATTCGGCGCATCAAAGAGCAAGTTCTTAATTCGTCAGTTGTGTATGGGTAAACTCGATCATAGCGGCGTAGATTCCTGAGTAATCCTTGGGCTCCGTAGCTACCTGTGTGCTGTTGATCCACGAGTACCAGCAACTTCATTTTGAGATCGTTGAGGTTTCCCATGTCATGAGTTTCAGCAATCGATCCAAATGAAGCATAAAGTATGATTATCAAATCTGCAAGTTGTGCTTGGATAAGCTCTTGCTGCTTAAGCGTCAATGTTCCCAACTCCTGCGGAGGCATTTGCCAGTCTTCGCTGAAACGTGCATCATGTCCCATTAAGCGGAGAGTATTGCGTATCTGGACTCTTTTTCTGTACAAGTCGGAATCAGATTCTGATGGGCCCCAAACCAGAATACTCAGGGAAACTGAGTTCGCCTCTCGAATGCGTTCTCGATATGCTAAATCGAGCCGAGTGGGCAAGTGGTCTGATTCTTGTGGCAAGGACGGTTCTTGTGTTTCCCTTGCTTTTGCAGAGACTTTCGGTTCTGTGTATCGTCTTTCCCATTTAATCAAGAGCGTTTCTGGCGTGAGTTGCACTTCGGTTGGCAAGGTTGCGAGTCTCGGTAGCTGTATCATGCCTGTGCCGCCACTCTTCCATAAGTCAAGAAGTGTTTGGATCACCTTTGGCCAGTCAATGGTCTTGTTGTATTTGGGCGAAACTACACCAAAAGAATGTATTTCTCCTGTCAGGGCTGCACCAGTGGCTGTCTTGCTAGATTCAGTAGGCGCTGTAGGCGCACTGGCAGGGTTGTCGTCAAAGTACGCTTTGCGCGAATTGGCAAGCCAAGTCGTCACGCCGACGAATGCCAGTGCGAAAAGCGCTAGTATTCCCAAAAAGCCAGCGCCTTGCCAATTGGGAAACAAAATCAGACTGACGAAAACTACAATTCCTGTTACAACGAACGCGAGCAGCAAACGGGCTTTGTTGAACCTAGACATAGTTTGTGTGAACCGTGTTGAAAATGGGCATCTGCAGTTCAAAGTGGGCCGGTCTGTCTATCGTTGGATGGGCTAGGATCGTTGCATCGGCGCTGGAGCAGAGCGAATGACTACGAATCCGCACTTCGTCTCCAAAACAAAAAGCACCCGCCTTCAACGCGCGCGCACGCGCGTCAAACACCGCTTCAACGAATCTCTCACGAATAAACGAATGGTTCTCACATCTTTGAGACGCGAGTCAACGTCTGGGCTATGAGCGCAAAAAGCACCCGCCGCCAACGCGCGCGCACGCGCGTCAAACGACAGGTGCTTTGACTTGCACGTAATCGCAATATGAACGGGCTAACGGCGTGCTTGTGCTGTTCATCTGCTCACTTCTCCAATGACGTGAGAACCAACGAACCGTACACCCAGGGACAAAGAGAACTTACGCCAATATTATAGTACGGGCGGCGCGGGATGCAAAAATGCGGCAGGTGATATGAGGGGGGTATTGTCGCGAATGTTCACGTGATGAGCATGATTGCGACTACGATGCCACTGCCATATCGTACTGCGCAAGCGGAAAACAAATCGTCTTTTTGATCTGATTGCTGTTCTTCGCGATTTCCTCGAGTCGTTTGTAAACAGGCGCGTCAAAGTACTGTTCACCGCATTTGACACAAACCCACGCGGGCACGCCGTCAATGAAAACGATTTGCCCTTTGAAGTGGAATCGCGCTTGAACGACGCGCGGTTCAACGTTTCCTTCGCAGAACTCGCACGTATCATGTTTTGTCATTTGGATCACCTTTCATTCTTCTGGAACAAAAGCCGTGACAATCAGCAATACGCCTGACAGCAAAAAGCGGCAAACTACACACGCGCGGCGATAATCAACCGTGTCGCCAGTCACTTCGTAGCGAGCGCCACGCGGATCGCGTGTGAATCTTTGGGTGATTTCGCCAGTGAGAAGAACTTGTTCGACATCTTCCGCTTCGAGGTCATCGTCGGACATTTCTTCGTTGGCGTGCGAACTGATACGATAGCGTTGCTCGCGAACGGCTTGTTGAATTCGTTGTAGTTCGCCCATTGAAACTTCCTTGTTTGGGTTGGCTCACTTTTGCACCGAAAGTATAATCTCAATCCAACCGAAAGTCAAAGGGGCAAGAGTTGTCCCCTTACCCCTACTGTCTCACTGTGTCACTATCCCACTGTTCACTGTTGACTGTTTACTGTTCACCGTTCACTTGACCACCACATGCACACTCGCGCTTCTTCCGAACACCTCCGGCTCGTACATCGGCGCGACTTCCGCAGGCAGCGCGCGGAACGTGCCGCTCGTCGTCGCGCGGATCAAGTACGCGTACGTGTGCTTGCCTTTCCACCAGTACGTCGTGAAGAAAACCGCGCGATTGTCGCGCAAGTCGGGACGCGACCAGTACGAGCGCGCGCCGCGCGGTTCGATGCCGCTCGTATTCAGCGAATAGTTGATCGCTTCAAAGCCCGCAGGCAGCGGATCGGTGATCATCATGTACCAACTCTCGCGCGGCGCGTCCACCGTCAACTTGACGCGCACGATGTCGCCGACTTTGAACGACGTGAGCGGCTTGTTCGTCTTCGGATCGAGGTACTCGCGCGTGATCGTCGGACCATCGAGCGATTTCGCCGCGCCGACAGTTTCGACTGCCGCGTAGTACGTCAGCGCGCTCGCGTAGTACACGCGCCCCGTGCCGTTCTTGACGATGCGAACCTCGTGATTGCCCGCCGCGAGTTGCAGCGTGACGCTTTGTTGTTGCGCGATATTTTCCCGCCGTACGGACGCAATTAATTGCGTCCTTCCATCCACGAACACTTCGTACGAAAAACTCGCGTCGAGTTCACCCGACTGCGCGAGATAATCGGTGAGCGCGATGATCGTCTGCGCGGTTTCTTGCGTCGTGCGCCAGTAGCCGCCGAGCCGCGTCTGCATCAAGTAGCGCACCGTCTTGGGGACAAGCGGCGATTGCGGATCGAGCGCGAGCAGCGCGCGCAGGATCGTCGCAGTCGTGCGCCCGTTGCTAACAAAGTACTCCCAGCGACGGCGCGACGCGTCGGGTTCTGCCCAGTGCGCGGTCTGCGCGGTTTCGGTCGCGAGTTTAGCGAGCGCGGTCACGATTGTTTTCGCGCTCGCGTCTTCGCCCACCGACTTGAGCAGGAGCGCGAGGAGCGCGCGCGAGTTCAGCGACATTTTGTCTTGCTTGTCGATCATCGCGCGCGCGAGCGCGGGATCACCCTGTCCTGCTTCGGCGAGGACGTAGGCGATGTACACTTTCAAATCGTAATCGGTCGTGTCGACGAGCGGTTGCTTCAAGAATTGCGTCGCGCGCTTGATCGCGTTCTCGTCAACCTTGTAGCCCGCTTTTTTCGCTTGCAGCAAACCGTCCAGCACGTACGCCGTTTCGTACGGGATAGAGTCATCCGATTCCCACCAGCCCCAGCCGCCGTCGCCGTGTTGGAACGCGTACAGCCGCGTCAAGCCATCTTCGACTTGTTTAGGAATTTCCATTTGCAATTTGTCATTTTTAATTTGTAATTTGTCAAGCGATTGCTTGACGAGCACCGTCGGCAGGAAACGACTCATCGTTTGCTCGACGCAGCCGTACGGATAGCCCGTGAGATATTCGAGCGAATCAATCAGTCCCGCCGCGAGCGACGGCGATGTCGAAAGTTTGACCGATGCGAACGTCGCGTCGTTCGGCACATTGATCGTGAATCGCGCTTCGTTGTCGTCGAGTTGTCCCGCGTTCGCGACGACGCGCTTTTCGCCGAACGGTTCAATCGGGATCGTCAGTTGCACCGCGTCGCGCGCTGTCTCGCCGCGCGCGCCGATGATAATCGTCGTCGAAAGCGGAATCGTCGCGGTGGGCGAGTACGATCGCGCGAGCGTGTTGGCTTGCGGTACGGTCACACTCCAATTCACCGTCGCCGATTGTCCCGCCGCGACGGTTGTCGTGTAGATCGCGGCGTCGAGCGATGGAAGATTCGGCTGCTTGCCGTACACAAGATTCGTCGCGGTGAGCGTGACTGTGACAACCTGGGATCGCTCGGTCGAGTTGCGGACGATTGCGCCAAGCGTCGCCTGATCGCCGACATTCAAGAATCGCGGCAGAACGGGACGCACGATCAAATCTTTCGTGACGATGGTGTCGCCCGTTGCTTTGCCAACCTGGGTTTGCGCGGTGACGCCGTTCGCAATCGCCGTCCATGTCGTCAAGTTGTCAGGCAGTTTCACCTCGACGTTCGCGTTCCCATTCGCGTCGGTGACGATGGTCGGATTCCAGTACGCGATGTCGGGAAATGTTTTGCGCGCTTCCTCTTCGCCGCCGCCGCCGCCGCCGAAATCTTCGCGCTGGTTGACGCGCGCGAGAAACACGGTGAGCGATTGCGACGTCTTGACTGCGAGATCGCGCTTGCCGTAAAACGCTTCGACGATATCGCACGTAGGGGCGCAATTAATTGCGCCCGTACCCCCCGCGAGCGCGAGCACCGCCTTGTCCACGACCGAAAGCGACACTTCCGCGCTGATGGGCTTGCCTGTCGCATCGGTTGTCTTGATGTTGTACGACGCTTTGTCTTGCGGCGAATATTTCTCCTTTGCCGCCGCGACGCTCACGTTCAAATTTTTCGCGTCCGACACAACCTTGATATTTTCCAACCCCATCTTGAAACTGGGAATGCCGTCGGCAAAACCACCTTGCGGAATCAACACAACGCCGACATACACATTTGGGAATTGGTCATTCGTAATTGGGATTTCGATGGTCGCGCTGTTCGAATCGAGCGCGACGAGTCGCTTGGAAATGATCTTGCCGCGTTCGAGCGTGACGAGCGCGGTCGCTTTTTCGTACGGCGATTGAACCAGCACCTTCGCGGTGTCGCCGATCTTGTACTCTTTTTTGTCGAGGACGAGTTCGATGCGGTCGTTGTTGTCAAACCGCCACGACAAGAACTGCGTGCGGTCGCTGACCCAGAGCCACGTTTGTCCCATCACCCGATTGCCGCGCGCGTCTTTGCCTTGCGCGTCGACGCGGTACGATCCGCCGCGTGGCGGCGTGAACGCGAGTTGATATTTGCCGCTCGCGTCCGTCGTCAGATCGCCGCGCAGGATTTCGGTTTTCACTTCGTCGCATTTCCACAAGCGCCGATATTTTTCATCCGTGCGGATCTGGCAATTCCAGCTGATCAGATTGATCGCGTAACTCGCCGCGATGCGCCCCAGCGCTTTGCCGTTCGTGTCGAGCGTCTGCACGTCAAAGCGCGCTTCCTTGCCTTTGTCCGCGACGTAATTCGTCGGCTTCATCCCGATATAGAAATCGCCGCGATGCACAATCGCGCGCGTAACTGCCGACTGTGGCTGGTTCGCTTCATCGGTCACCGTCGCTTCGATTGTGTAAACCTGGCTGCGCTCTTCTTGCGAAATGTTCGCGGGCAACTTGATCGCGAATTCGCCGTTCGCGTTCAACGTCGCGTCGCCCGACGAAACTTCTTTGCCGAATCCCCAGAATCGTTGTTCCGCGATGTTGCCGAAATCGAGATCGCCGCCCGCCCAATAAAAATAGTAATCGTTCTGGTACAGCGTCCAGCGCATTTGTGCGCCCGTCACCGCGCCGCCGAAAAAGTAATTCGCGCGAATCGTCGCGGTGATCGTGTCGCCATTGATGTACGCGTCGCGATCCGTTTTCACGCTGACCGAATATTCGGGCTTGCGATATTCTTCGACTTGAATCGTGTTCTCGTACGATTCATCGCCGATGGACGCGGTGATTTGGTACGTGCCGAGTCCCGCTTCGGGATTGATCGTGAACGAATCGGCGAGCGAACCGAACGCCGTCGTCTTCAAAGTTTTTTCGTACAACACGCGCTCTTGCCAATCGCCGACTTTGATTTTGACATCGGTGCCAGCGGGCGGTTGCGAGTACGCGCCGTCGTCGTCCGCGCGCACAATCGCTTTGAAGAAAACCGTTTGCCCAGGACGATACAACGGTCGGTCGGTGTACACGTAAACGCGATACGTGTGCTTCATTTGCTCCCACTGATATTGCACGCCGTCGAATCGCCACGGCTCGATGCCTTGTTCCCAGGTATCGCTCACCGCCGCGATGTCGTTCTCGCGAATGCCGACGACATTGAGATCGCCTTTCGTCGCTTTGATCGTCCCTTGGAATAATCCGTCCGCGTCGGTTGCGCCCGTGCCGACGTTTTCGCCTTTCGAGTTGTAGAACGTGAGCAACAATTTGTTGACGGGCGATCCGTCCGCGATGTTCGTCGCCCAAACGAGAACCTGGTCGGTCGTGCGCTTCAACGTCAGCGCGGTTTTCGTCGCGACAAGAACCTGGGTGTCGTTCACGCCCTCCGCCGATTTGACGGTGAGAAAGTACGTGCCAGCGGGCAGCGCGTCGAGTTGTAAATCCTGCGTGACGTACTGATCGATTTTTGCGCTTGGCGTGATGCTCCACGTCTTGATCGGATCGCCGCTCGGTTTGAAATTGCGCCACGCGTCGTACGAGAACGCGAGCGATTTGATGTACGTCTCGGTGTCGAATTTGTACAGCGCGGCGTCCATCTTCGACACGTTGACCGATTGCAGTTTCAGCGTCGTCGCTTTGTCCGCCGCCGTCAAGCCATAACGACCGATGTTGATGATCGCGAGATACGGATATTGTTGCGTCGTCGTGAACGACCACGCGAAATCGTTTTGAATCGTCAAACCGTACTTGCTGTCTTTCGCGCCACTCGGCAGAAATATTCTGTACGTCATCGAAGGGCGCAGGTTGCCGCCGATGATGAGTTGCTTGCCCTGCCACGCGAGTTGCATATTCGAAATCGCCGGCTCAACTTTCAAGCGTTGCGCGACCGATTGCTGATCCATCTCGCGGTTGAACGTGAGCGTGAGCCGATCGCGCATGTACGCGAACTGCGCGCCCTGACGCGGCGTCGTCTCGATAACCATCGGCGGTGCGAGCGTGGTGAACGACCACGCGAACTCTTTTTCCGCGCGGCGCTGGAGCCAACTGCGCGCGTCGCGCGTCACCGTGATGCTGACCGTCGTGCTGAGGGGCCACGATTCGGCAGGCGTGAACGTTGCGCTCGCACCGCCCCACGTCCACGCGCCGCGCACTTGTGGCGACATTTTGATCGCGGCGTCATTCGCGGTCATCGGCGTCAAGAACGTGATCGTGATCGGCGATGTGGGCGCGACGTCTTGCGCGTTGAACGCGGGACCGAACGCGAGGACTTGCGGCGCGCGCAACGGGCGCAGTACGTCTTTAACGACGGACGGCGTCAAGCCGCGCAGCGCGCTCGTCACAGGCGCGTCGAGTTCGGTAAATTGGAAGAGCACCGCGCAGAGGCAGAGTAGGAGCAGCGCGGCGAACGCGATGAGAATGAGTGGTCGGGCAGTTTTAGGAGAGGACATGCGTTACCTCGTTTTTGATTTTTGAATTGCAGTTGAGGTTGAAGATAATTGACGAGTACATCGCAGGCAAGATTGGGCGTACCGTCAACTTTTGGTGTCAATGTGCTAGCGCGTAAAATGTACCCATAACCACGTAAAATGATTGCTTGGGTGTGGGATTTGAATTGTTAAAGAACAACATTGGATCGGCATCTCTTGAATACATGGGAGAACTTGTTGTGCCCGCCTGAAGTTCGTAAAGATTTGTTTCGTCTGTGAGTCCCCAAAAGACCAGTACTTTTGCTCCTCCTTGTACAACGGCCTTAATCTTCCTCTGATATTGGCGAGCTTGATTCAATAGCCTTTGGGAGCTATTGTCATTCCAAATATTTGTATCCATTTCTGTTGCCCATACTGGCAATCCTGTTTGCCCAGTTATAGACTGCAGACCCTGGGCGACTTTTTCAGGATCATCTACAGGATCATGAAATTGGACACCAATCGCTTTCAAGCCATGGCTTTTCAATTTTCTCGCTGTTTGGACTGTGTGATCATATCTTCTTTCGCTCGGTTGCCGATTCTCAAAATCGTTATAAATGAGTACGCATTCTGGATATACGCTAGTAAAGGTATCAAATATCAATGTATCATAATCATCTCCCAGTACTGCCTCTAGGGGATCTGGATATCGGTAATGTTCTTTTTCGTTCAACAAAACGATTGCCCGTACTGCGGTTGCTTTTAGGTATTGCGCCAGTTCGTTAACATAGTTTGTTAGAGCAGTTCTCATTTCCCGTGGATCCCTAATATCTTTCACCCAATTGGGGATTGCTTGTGGCCATATTCCCCATGCAATAACGGGGACTTGGTTGGTTGTCGAGAAATTTGTATCGCTTCGCAAAAAATCAAAACTAACCTTACTATTTTTTGTTGGTTGGGCTTTCACCCAATCAGACCACATAAAGCCAAGAGTATGGTGTTTCAGAAAGAGCTCTTGAGTTTTGCCTACCCAGTAGTATGTATTCGCAATCCCTACATTGTTGATAGCGCCGCAATCTTTGAGAACTGCCTCTCTCCACCCTCGTTCTCCTTTTTCGTTTTGTTCCCAGATAAAGAGCGGGATTCGAATATAGATATCGCTGTATTCTTTTTGTGATGGAGTCAACTTGGCTGGCTCAGGAACAGCTACCAAAAAGCGATATGGCTTTCCGCCGACGACTTTTTCCTCATCTACAGTGCTAATTGCCGAATCCTGTAATCCCATTACCTCAAGATATTGTGTAACGACCCTCTGATATTCTTTTGACTGCCTGAATTCAGCTGTGTACTGTTCCAAAGATTTGGTAGCGGTTGCCATTGCTGTACTCGATGGTGTTGGCGCGGGCGTATTCATCAGTGTCGGCGTTGCGGTCGGCAGTGGCGTGCTGGTCGGCAAAGACGTGAGCGTGGGCGCGGGCGTCGCAGTAGGCGTGGGCGTGCCACCACATGCCGCAAGGAGTGCAGCAACGGATGATGAACCACACAATTTCAAAAAGTCGCGTCGCGTCAAGTTCATTTGTCACCTCCAGGTGAAATCGAAAATTGGTATTGGGCGAATGAATTCGCGAATGAATTCGCGGCAACAACATCGCAAAGCCGACCGTCGTCGGCTCTCTTTTCTCCGCGTGTGCCCGCGTTCATCCGCGTCCCATTCTCAGCGCGCGCAATCGCGTCGCGGCGGGCGCGGGTGTGTAGGCGGCAAGGAGGAGGACAACGGACATCCTTCGGCTATCGCTCAGGATCGGATTAAATGGACAAGCGCGGGCAAGGGTGTGTGCGCGTTTCACTGTGTTCTCCTTCAGGCGTAGAAATCGCGGGATGACAACGGACGTCATCGGATTCAACGGACGCGTGCTTGTGTGCTTGTCCGTTCAATCCTATTCGGTCCGTTGTAATCGTTCGCGTGAATGACTATGCTCTCGCTTGCTCCAAAACTTTTTCTCTCAACCACGCGTTGATGAGCGTTTGGGATGGGACGTGTTGTGCGCGCGCAATCGCGGTTACCTTGTCCGCCAAGTCTTCGTCCAGCGCAATGACGTGCGTTCTGCGTTTGAGATCAATGGTGAAATATGCCTCGGGCATCGCGTCCAAATAATCGCCCAAATCGTGCGTCTCGAAGAATTCGACCGTCCCGCGGAGTGAACGTTGCTTGGGCATCGGTTTGATTTTATTTTTTGCCATAGTCTTGGCGCTCGCCTTTTTCCACAAACCGAATCTTGGGATCGTTCTCGAGTGCCTCTTCGACTTCGTATGTTTCGACGTGATGCTTGCGGGCAAGTTTGTCCACAATGTCGCGCAGCCAAATGACGCCTTCGATCTTCATTTCGCTTGTCCGTTGTAATCATCCGCGCGGATTAGGCATTTTGCTTCGTCGCCAACTCGCGCTTGGCGCCCGCGAACGCGGCTTCTTCCAACTCGACGCGCTCGCGGATAACGCGCGTGAGCCATTCCTCGATGCTCGGTTGCCGATGCACCCGCGCGAGAAACGCGGCGCGCGCGGCAAGGTCGGCGGGAATCGCCAGCGACGCCGCTTTCTTGTGGCGCACGCGAATCGGTTTTTCCCACGCGGATTCGTCGTCGGCATGCGCGATAACAACTCTGTCAATTTCGTCTTGCGAGAGATGCTGTTTCATCTTGTTGTTTGTTTTCATACATCCCATCCTGTAATGATGCGGACAATCCTGCCTGGCTTGAGCTGGAAGACGATCTTGAGTCTGCGCCCGCCAGGTGTTCTTGCAATCCACTGCCAACGGTCGCGGAAAGACTTGTTGCGCCGTACGATAAATTCGTCGGCAAAGAAACACTCGACGGCTTCGTCATACGTAACGCCGTGCGCGGCGAGTTTATCGCGTTCAAAGTCGTACTCAAAGTCGGCTGGAGAAAAGCGATGCCAGTTGACCACGTTGGATTATACTCCTATACGGCGACCGCCGCGACGCGAAGGTCTTCCGCCGACATTACCGCCATCGCGTATTCGATGCACGCTGGGGTGTCCGCGACTTGAAGGTCAGGGTAATAGTCGCGAATGATTGTATCGAACGGAATGTCTTCCCGAACCAATTCGAGTACGTCCTGCACAGGAATGCGCGTACGTGCAACGCACGGTTTGCCGAAATGGACATTCGGGTTGATGGTGATTCTGTCTTTCATCGTGTTACCTCGTGTTCGAGTATCTGTCTCATATCACCGTTTGCTCGCGTGCAGAATCGTGTAGCCGACAACTGCTTTGCCTTCGTAGCGTACAATCACATCGTCATCCGTTAATTCGCTGTCAGTTGCGTGGCTTGGCTTCTTGAAATTGACGTACAAAGTATCGGCTTCGGTGTCGTAAGAAACCCACATCGTCTTTTGCGGCGATTCTTTGACTTGAGGCAGAAGATTCAAATACGTTTGATATTCCATTACGGCCATAGTTGCCTCCTCTTGTCGAGTGAGCGAATTCTTCGCGTCAAGAACGCAGTGATGATAAATCCGCCAGTTTCTTCTTCACGATAAATCACAACCAACCATTTGCCAGTTTCGATCTCACGAATTGCCAAGAGTTCGCCCGCATTGCCCGCCAAGATGCGCGTCGGTTCGGCAATCGCTTCGAGAACGCTGTATCGCCACCCCGCAAGTTCGTTGTGCTCTTCGGCAATGTGCGCCCAACGTTCGTCGGTCAGGCGGATTGGTTTTCCGTTTTTAGATGTGACGATGTCTGGCATGTGCGATCACGTAGAAATGGAAATCGAAAATCGGCAATCGCAAATCGGAAATCTCGGTGCGATTGTCCGTTGTTCAATTGGCAGAGACGTTCTTCAGGATTCCGCGATCATCTAGAAATTCGACAGGCGCTTTGTCCTTGCCGTGTTCCCACATCAACGAGAAAAACCAAATGCCGCTCTCGCCGATGCAGAAATCAGCGGGCGTGAAGGTCATTTTAGAATCGAGCGGCGGTTCGGGATTTTCGGGAGTGTATTCCGCTTGCCATCCAAACGCCTCGCCTTGCCACGCTTTGCCTTCTGTGTGCAACTTGGCGGCAAATGCGCGCACCTCGTCAAGAGCGGGAATGACGATTGGGATGATCGGTGCGTATTCGTCGCGCGTCCAAATTTTCGCTTTAACGGCTAACACGTTTGCTTTGCTCCTTTTCCCACGCGTCCAGAATCTCGCGTTTGTGTTCAGCGATGATGCGTTCAATTTCGACGAGTTCTTGTGGACGAAAACCGTGTATTCGCGCGGGAGTGATCGGATTCAACCAATATTTTGCTTCTTTACCCTGTTTGCCCGCGTGAATGTGCGGCGGTTCATCAAGGTCGGCTTCGTAGAACCAGAATTTGTAACCTTTGAGACGGAGGACGACGGGCATCGTGTTTCCTTTGAGTGGATTCTCACAGGCGGTACGACAACACAGACATCGAAAATCGGCAATCGCAAATCGGAAATCTCGGCGGGCGGCAGTTACCCTTCCTCGTATGCTTTCAGGAAATCGTCGCGCGAAATTCCTGTTTGCGTGAGAATCGTTCGCAACGTCGAGCTTTTCAGCGTGCGATGATTCGGCATCGTCAGCGGCATCCGCGTGCCATCGGGATTCTCGCGTTCCATCGCAATGTGCTCGCGTTCGCGTACCATGCGAAATCCCAACTTTTCCAATGTCTTGACGACTCGTGCTTTCGGCGCGTCCACAGGAAACTTTGGCATCAAACCGCGATCCCTGCTTCCGCGACGAATGCTTCCAACACAGTTGGCTCGCTTTCGATGACTTGGTGTCCGAATGTTTCGATGTGGAACTTGATCGCCGATTTCACGTCGGCTAATGCTTCTTCGTACGTATCGCCTTCACCGACGACAACCCCTTTCAGTCCAAGGGGGTACGCAACGTAGCCGTCGGGATGTTTCTCAACGAGAATTTTGAATTGTTGTAGCATATTTGCTCCCTATCCCATTTCACACCCACAGTATACGCCACTTTTCCTTTCTTGAAAAGCGCATCAGCCCGAATCTCTCGGGCTGATACATCGTTGTTTCAGCGGACGGCAACTTGGATCGTGTACGTTTTGATCGGCGGCACGCCTGTTTCCCAGGAACGGCGATAGACGAGTTTGAGCGTTGTCGTGCCTGCGCCGATGGGCTCAAAGCGGAATGTTTCGGTACCGCCCGCGCCGACAAGCGGCGGGTTGCCTGATGCAGACGATTTGAATTCCGCGCCGCCAACTTGGCGCAAGATCGCTTTGTCCGCCTCGGCGATTTCCCAGCGATAACCCGTTGTTGGATTCGACGCGAGTGTGACGACCAACTCCTGACCGCGCGCGATTTCCTTCTGCGCGTTGTTGTGCGTGTCATCCAAATTGACTTGAGACGTACTGCATCCTCCTGTCAAAAGCAAAATCACGAACAACCCCGCGAGCCAATTTTTGAGTTCGTCCAATGCGTGGAACATCTGCTCCTCCTTGCAAGCGATGCTTGCTCGATTAGCAGACGACGCGCGCTGGCAAAATGTTCCACCGATTATTTCAATGTGCCAAGATCAAATCCGAGTTCGGCTAAAGCCGCGCGTAAATCCTCTGCCAACGGCGCGACAAAACTAACTTCGCGCCCACCGCGCGGCAGCGTGAGCGCGATTTTCCATGCGTGCAAAAACTGCCGCGTCAAGCCGAGCGCGTTTTTCCGTTTGCCGTAGATCGCGTCTGCGACGACGGGAAAACCCAGAAACGCGAGATGCACGCGAATCTGGTGCGTCCGTCCCGTCTGCGGCTCGACTTGGAGGAGCGTGTAGCGTCCTGAGCGGAACGAAGTGGAGTCGAAGAACGCGAGCGTGCGATAAACCGTCACCGCGTCGCGCGCGCGTCCCGCCGAATGAATTCGGCGTCTATCCAGGTTCAAGTCGGCTGAAGCCGACTGTACGCTAGCCCGCTTGAGCGGGCTTTCACCTTTTGAGCCGAGCGATTGATCGCTCGGCAGTACCGCCATCTTCTGCCGATGTTTCGAATCGCGACCGATCGGCGCGTCGATTTTGCCGCGCGGCGGTTTCACGATGCCTTCGACGAGCGCGAGGTATGTCTTGTGGACGCGGCGCGCCTTGAACTGCGCCTGCAAATCGCGCATCGCCGCATCGTTTTTCGCGACGATGATAATGCCACTCGTGTCGCTGTCAAGCCGATGCACGATCCCAGGTCGTTCCACGCCGCCGACATTTAGATTGGAGCAATGCGCGAGAATCGCGTTGACGAGCGTGCCTTCGCGATGTCCGGCGGCGGGATGCACGACCATCCCTGCGCGTTTGTTGACGACGAGCAGATCGCCGTCTTCATACAAAATGTCGAGCGGGATTTTTTCTGCGCGCGGTCCTTCGACTCCGCTCAGGACGGGTTCAGGCGGCGGCACGCGCACGGTGATCGTCTCGCCGATTTGGACGCGGTAACTGGCTTTGCGCGCGATGTTGTCCACGCGAATTTGCGCGTCGTCGATCAATCGCTGGACTGCCGCGCGCGATAAATCAGGCAGATGTTCCGCGACGTAACGATCAAGGCGCGTGCCTGATTCGGTTACGGCAATTGTGGTTTCCATTTGGGTTGGTGAGACCTGTGAGGTTTCCAAAAACCTCGAAGGTCTGCGTGAAAACAAAACCCCAGCACGCGGCTGGGGCTATTCATTGCCCGCTGATTTAATCTCATCAGGCGAATCAAGCGGCGCAGGTTGCGCTTCAGTCTTCGGCGTGGTGCGCCACAGGTGAATCATCAGCAACCCAACACCAAACACAATCGACGCGTCCGCGATGTTGAACACAGGAAACGGTCGCACATACAACAAATCGGTCACGGAGCCGAAACGCAGACGATCAATCAGGTTGCCAATCGCGCCGCCGAGTTGCATTCCCAGCGACAGTCGCACGATCCATTGTCCCGCGGGAATCGAGCGATAATACGCGACGATCACGACGGACACGATCAGCGCGACGAACGTGAAGACGAGACTCAGTTGCGGAAAAAGTCCAAACGCCGCGCCCGAATTCGTAATGTGCGTGAGAACGAACCAATCGCCAAGAGGCGGAGGGAAAATACTATAGGTTGTGTTGAGCGGAATATTTTCGATTGCCCATGCTTTGCTCGCTTGATCCGCGATCAACACGATCAAAGCGATCACGAACAAAACTAGATCGCGTAACTTCATGCTACTGTGGCTACTTTCGACGGACGGATTTGGAGTTTGGCGCACTCGATACAAAAAGTGGCGGACGGCATGACTTTCAAGCGTTCTTCCGAAATCGGGAGATGACAGCGCTCGCACACGCCGTACGTCCCTTTTTCGGCGCGCACGATCGCGCGGTCGATTTCCTTGATCATTCCTTCGAGATGGCGGCGCAGCGCGAGCGATTTCGCTTGCGCTTCGACTTCGCTCGCGTCGTCCGCCATGTGATTACCCGTGGTCGGACGTTCTTGCGCGAGCATTTCCTGATGCTTCAATTCTTCAGTCAAGCGGCGGCGCTCTTTGCGGAGCGCGCGCAGCGCGGGCGAATCGAGCAAGCGCGGCTCAAGTTCGACGGGCGGCGGCAGCGTGCGTCCCGTGATCAAAACGGCTTTCGCCGATTTTTTCGCGGTTCGGGCAGCCGATGCCACTCCGTGCGCAATCACTTTGGACACTGATTTTTTTTGAGAATCACCATTCTTGGACATTGCGTGCCTCCGCGCGATGAGTCGGCATTGGCTCATCGCACTATTGCAATTCTAAACGGTTTTCGATTCTAATGCAAATTGTGTAAAAGGGGGAAGAGGGCTTGAGATGGCATGAGAGGGCGAGAAGGCAAGACGTGGAAGAAGGCGCGCCCTCCCTGCCCTCTCCGCCTTCTCCGCTTTCTTGTGCCTTCTTATCCCCTCTACCCCTTCTGTCTTTCGCGCAGATCTCGCAACACGATCTTCGCGTGTTCGAACGCGATTTCATTTTCACGCGGCAGCGCGTCGATTGAAAACCACCGATACGCGCTCACGTCGTCCGCCGCGCGCAGCGTTCCGCCGATTGGCTCGACGATGTAGTAATGATTCAGCGTGAAAAAATCGTCGCCATCAAGCGCGTACCGATCCATATACACGCCGAGCAATTCAATCACGCGCACGGCGAGTCCAGTTTCCTCTTTCACCTCGCGCAACATTCCAGCGCGCGGATGTTCGCCCGCTTCAAGAAAGCCGCCAGGAATATCCCAGCATCCTTTGAACGGCTCGACCGCGCGCAACACGAGCAGTACGCGCTGGTCTTTGACGATCAACGCGCCCGCGCACGGTTTGGAGTTGTGGTACGACGTGCGTCCACACTGCGCGCATTTTTGCGGCGCGAACGGCTTGGCGCGCGCAAGATATTTGGTTCCGCAATTTGGACAAAAGTTGAAAGCCACTCTTGTATTTGACCTGACGTGATGCGTGTTGCGTGTTCCGTCACGTTTCACGCATCACGTTTCACGATTCCAACCGTCACCTTCTCCCCATCAAACGCGTCTTCCACCGATGCCGCGTTCGCGGGCGCGGCGGACGCGCGCATTTCGTCCGCGAGCGTTTCGCCCATGATGTACGCGCGGTGCGTTTCGATTGCGCTCGCGAGTGTTGGCGTTGCGGTGTAGTACACGCGAATGTGATCCGCGATGTCGAAATTCGCGCTCTTGCGGAGGTCTTGGACGCGGCGGACGAATTCGCGCGCGAGTCCTTCGGCTTTGAGTTCGGGCGTGACGGTCGTATCGAGCGCGACGACGTAATCGCCGTCCGCCTTCACCGCGAACCCAGGTTTCGGCTGCGGCGTGATCAGCACTTCGTTCGGCGCGAGTTCAACGCGTTCGCCATTCACTTCGAGTGCGAGATTTTTTCCCGCGCGCAAAGTGGCAACCGCGACATACGGATCGGTCGCGTTGAGCGCGGCGCGCAATTGCGGGAACGCTTTGCCGAATTTCGGTCCGAGCAAGCGATTGTCCGGCAAGAGTTTGTACGTGACGAGTTCCACATCTTTTTCGACGAGCTGCATCGTCTTGACGTTCAACTCGTCGGTGACGAGCGCGGCGATATGCGCGAGACGCGCGCGCTGCTCCTGCGGCGCGACGACAACCACGCGTCCAAGCGGTTGACGCACTTTCAAGGCATTCTCAGCGCGAACGCTGTGACCCAGGTTCACGACTTTGCGCGCGGCGTCCATTTCCGCGAGCAGCGCGGCGTCCAATTTCGACGCGTCGGCGCGCGGGAAATCGCAGTGATGCACGCTTTCGCGCGCGTTCGCGTCCACGGAGCGCACGAGGTTTTGGTACATCACTTCGGTTGCGAACGGGATGAACGGCGCGAGCAGTTTCGTCAGCGTGACGAGCACTTCGTACAACGTCGCGTACGCGGCGTCCTTGTCCGCGTCCGCTTCTGATTTCCAGAAGCGGCGGCGCGAGCGGCGGACGTACCAGTTCGACAAGTCATCGAGAAATTCTTCGACGGGCTTGGTCGCTTTGTATGCCATATACTCGTCCATCTGCGTCGTCACTTCTTCGACGACTTGCTGCAATCGCGCGAGAATCCAGCGATCCAGTAGGGATGCAGTTAACTGCATCCCTACGTGCGGCGACCATTTATCCAGATTCGCGTACGTCACAAAAAAATTGTACACGTTCCACAGTGGCAAGAAGAATCGCCGCCGCGTTTCGTCCGCGATGTGATAACCGAAGCGCATATCGGTTTCGTAGCGTTGGCAGCAGTACATCCAGCGCATCACGTCCGCGCCGATTTTATCGGCGGCTTCGCTGAACTCGATCATGTTGCCGCGCGATTTGTGCATGTCGGTGCCGTCTTCGGCGAGCAAAGTTTCGTAACCGTGGATCGTGCGCGTCGCGGGTTTGCCTTCCAGCACCGCCGCCATCGTCAAGAGCGCGTAGAACCAGTTGCGGAACTGACCTGGGAACGATTCGGAAATGAAATCGCCAGGGAACCATTTTTGCCAGTAGTCATGCTGAGTGCGATAACCCATCGTCGAAAGTGAAACGATGCCCGCGTCAAGCCAGGGATTGCCCACGTCTTTGATGCGCGATGTTTTTTCGCCGCACTTGTCGCATTTGATTTTGACTTCGTCAATGTACGGACGATGCGGCGTGTGTCCTTTGAATTTGTCCCAGCCCTCGACCGCGCGCTCTTCCAATTCTTCCTGACTGCCGATGACGGAAAAATGTCCGCAGTGCTCACATTCCCAGATCGGCAGCGCGAGCCCCCAGTAACGTTTCTTCGAGATCATCCAATCGTGCATGTTGCGGAGCCAATCGAGTTCGCGCTCCTTGCCGAAATCGGGAATCCATTTGATTTGATTCGCAATGTCCATCATCACGGGGCGAATGCCATCCATCGCGATGAACCATTCGTCAACGAGACGAAAGACGAGTGGCGTGTGACAGCGCCAACATTCGGGATAGCGATGCGTGTATTTTTCCGATTTGTACAGCACGCCTTTCTTTCTGAGATCGTCGAGAATCGGATCGGTGACTTCGGAAACGTGTTTGCCCGCAAGCCAGCCAAAGCCGTCGCCGTAAAAACCATTTTCGTCGAGCGGCGCGACGACGGGCAAATTATTTTCTTTGCCAAGCGCGAAATCTTCCTCGCCGCAGCCAGGCGCGATGTGAACGATGCCTGTCCCTTCCGCTTCGCCGACTTCGTCCCACAAGATGACGCGGTGCGCGTCGATCGCAGTCTCTTTGATGTGCGCGAACAATCGGCGCATCGTTGCGTCTGCCCAACCGCCTGTTTGTTGCGCGGCAGGCAAATCGTCGAACGGACCCGCGTATTTCCAACCGCGCATCTCCGCGCCCTTGAGTTCGCCCAAAACTTCGAACGAACCTTTGAGCATCTTGGTTGTGCCTTTCGACAAATACAAAACGTCGTTTCCTTGTTTCACTTTGACGTACGTGAGATCGGAACCGACTGCCGCCGCGACGTTCGACGTGAGCGTCCACGGCGTCGTCGTCCACACGAGCAACGATTGCCCAGCGCGATCGACGAGCGGAAAGCGCAGCGTCACACTCGGATCCGATTTTTCGATGTATCCTTCGGTGACGATTTCGTGCTGGCTGATGCCTGTGCCGCAGCGCCAACACCACGGCATCACGTCGGTGCCTTTGTAGAGCCAGCCGCTGTCGAAACACTTTTTCAACATGCGCCAGATGTCGTAATTGTTTTTATCGCTGAACGTGAAATACGATCCGCCGTTTTGCGGCAAACCAAGTTGACTGATCACTTGCTCGACGGTGCCAGTGACTTGCGCGCCCGTTGGCGCGGTGATCGTGATCGTCGCGTTCGGATTCTCGCCGAGTTTGTCGCGCAGCAGGCGCAGCGTTTCGGGATCGTCCCAGTCCATCCACATTCCGAGACGAATGGATTGCTCGGTTTGCACGGCGGCATAATTCAAGACGCGCTGCTTGCACAGAATCACGAACGGCGCGAGTCCGTAATTCTCAATGTCTTTTTTCGTTTGGAAACCCAGGTCTTTCTCGACATTGACCTCGACCCAGAGTCCCTGGCAGTCGAAGCCGTTTTGGTAGCGCAGTTCGTGCCCGCGCATCGTGCGATAGCGCCCGAACAAATCCTTGTAGGTGCGTCCCCACGCGTGGTGCACGCCCATTGGATTGTTCGCGGTGATCGGTCCGTCAATGAACGACCACGTGGGTTGCCCTTTGCGCAGTTCGCGCATCTTTTGAAACGCGCGCGTCTCTTTCCACCATTGGAGCACATCGCGCTCTTGCGCGACGAAATCTACTTTGGCGGGTACTGGTTTGAATGGCATGGTAACTCCATTTATGATTTCGGATTTATGATTTAGGATTTGCGAATTGCGAAGTGTAGCATCACTTTGCAAATCGCTGAAGAACTTCGAGCATTGCAAAGTATGCGGGCTTAGGTTTAAGATTGTCATCAAAAGGCGTAGGATCGCCTTTTGTGGAATAGTGTATGTAACTGGGAGTTGTTTCTATCCAAGAGTATTTATCTCCAATATTCCAAACCGCAAAACTCTTGCATACTCCAGATTCGAGTGCTGCCTCAAGCATTTCCTTGTAGATTTGCGCCTGACGAGCGAACCTCTCATCCTGTGTGCCAGGAACATCTTTCAGGTTCACGTCAAATTCAGTCACATAAACTGGTATCCTGTAGCTTCGCATTGCTGCAATGACATCATCTTTGGGAGGATAGACTGCACCCTTCATGTGCATATGAAGTCCTACGCCATCTATCAAGCCTTTTGATTTTAGTCGTTGCACGATAGTTTGGGTATTATAAGTTACTTTGCCGTCATCTATATTTGTATTAAGCGAATGATTATTGGCATCGTTGTAGATCAATATAGCTGATGGGTCTACCTCCCTCGCGGTTTGAAAAGCAATGTCCACGTATTCCTCGCCAACAACACGCATCAGCAAGTCGTCTCTTCCCCACCTAACTGGATGTGCCTCGTTTACAACACTCCACTGCTTGATTTTCCCCTTGAAGTATGTCATTACAAAAGTGATACGTGCTTTCATAAGTTGGATGAGATCTTCACGAGAAAAATTACCTTTGAGCAACCATTGTGGATATTGTTCTTGAAAAAACAAATGATCACCTTTCAGATCCATGTTGTTCTTAATAGCGAAATCAACGTACTCGTCCGTATAGACGTACTTCTTGGGATTTGTGAATTTAACATTGCCACGCTCCTCCTCCACTTGCGCCCAATCAATACCATATCCTATCACAGCCAAGTTGAATTCTCTTTTGTATGTGTCCATCATTCCTGGAACATACGTATGCCCAAAGCATACACCGATTTGTAGCCCGATTTTTTCTGCCAATGCACGGAGAGTTGGAACCGCTGGCGTCGCAGTAGCAGTTGAAATCGGCGTCCTTGTTGCTGTTGGTATAGTGGTTGCAGTTGGAATCGGCGTGCTAGTCGCCATCGGCGTCACAGTTGCGGTGGGCGATGTCGTCGCAATAGGAAGTTGCGTATTTGTCGGCGCGGGCGTTGGCTTTGGGTTTGCGCCACAGGCGGAAAGAGCAGCGCTCAATGCCGCCGCGCTACTCAATCTCAAAAATTCGCGTCGTGTCAATTGTGTTTTCATTCTTACCTCCACTCACGTTTTCAGTTGTTGCTCGTGCCTTAATCTGCCGCGCCCGCTAATCGCGTTCGTCGCGACTCGCAGACTTTTGCGGTTTCCCAAAACCGCGAAGGTCTCATCGCGCTTGCC